>DAOLDL010000040.1:0-25420 GCA_035327305.1 Kiritimatiellia bacterium
ATCCGCGTCGGCGTTTCCAAGGAAATAACCCGGGAAGTTTTACATGGCATCCTGCGCCAGCCAATTAATGGTAAGCGTACCGGAACTGGTTGCATTGGTTACGGTCAGGGCACGTCCGTCGGCAAACAGGATGTTACCATGTTGTGCACGACCGTGACGGCGATTCAACGCGCTGCTTCCGCCATACGACGATGCCGCCGAAGAATCAAACATAACGGGAAATGTGCCCGGTTTACCTAAATGCGACAAACGAAGTGTTCTAACCCCTATTTGACCCGATGTGCGATTTTGAACATGTATATCCTGATTCATGGCATACGAAATCCGTCGTCCGGTTACTCCGGGAAATTCCGCGACCGTTGCCGACGGACATGAAAACAAACTGTTATCTCCCGGGCGTACATTATTCAGGTTATTTGTCCGCACTCCGGCATAAGGCGCTAATACAACGAACCACTCTTCCCCCGCTAAACTGGTAGGATAAACCCCTCCATTATCGGATAAATAGCCGTTGATCGCCTGCCCCCACTGGTTCAACTGGGCCAGACATTTGGTGGTTTGAGCCTTTTGCCGCGCGGAATTTACGGCCGGAAATATCAGACTTCCAAGAATTCCGATGATGGCGATTACCACCAGCAATTCGATTAATGTAAAAGCTCTTTTATTTTTCATAATGAATTCCACGGTTTACTGATTTCAGAGTAACCCTCACCAACATTTATGTAAATTCCTTATTCGCCAATCGCCAAACGCACGTCTTCCAAACCTTGTAATAATCAGTATAGTATATTTCCAGCGCTTGAAATATATGATGAAATCTAATCCATCCAGATTGTCCCCGACCGCGCTTGAGGCTTTTTCATCCCTGCTGGGTAATCGTGCCAGACATGACGAGGCCACGCTGGCCGCTTATTCCAGCGACGCCAGCATGTACCAGTTTAAACCCCTTCTGGTCATTGAACCGGCCTCATGTCAGGAAATTCTCGATGCCATGGCGATTTGCCGGCAATTCGAACTCCCCATCCTGCCCCGGGGCGGCGGGACCAGCCTGGTCGGCCAATCCATCGGTAAAGCCGTAGTGTTTGATGTGTCGCGCCACTTTAACCGGATCATCGAACTCGATAAAAAATCCCGCTGGATCCGCGTCGAACCGGGAATTACCCGCGACGCATTGAATCTATATCTTCAACCATACGGATTGCAGTTTGCTCCCGATCCCGCAACCAGCAGTCGCGCCAACATCG
This sequence comes from Kiritimatiellia bacterium, assembly GCA_035327305.1. Classification (GTDB taxonomy): domain Bacteria; phylum Verrucomicrobiota; class Kiritimatiellia; order CAIVKH01; family CAIVKH01; genus CALMUP01. Next base: position 1,245 of record DAOLDL010000040.1, read on the forward strand.
GAGGCATGATTGCCAGCAATGCCGCCGGTATGCGATCCATCCGCTATGGTATGACCATCGATCATATTCTTGAGATCACAGTCGCGCTAACGGATGGCACCATCCTGCAACTCGGAAAGTCATCCGAGCCATCGGATTTAACATCTAATGTAATCGTTGGGCTTCAGAAAATTCTTGAACGTGAACAAGATGAAATCATTAATCGATTTCCAAAGGTGAGGCGCCGTTCCGGTGGTTATTCCCTGGACGCATTTGTTGGCCCAAAGCCATGGAATATGGCTAAAATCATCGCGGGAAGTGAAGGAACACTCGGATTCATTCTGGATGCCAAGTTAAGCCTGGAACCCCTGCCCCGCTATTCATCACTTTGCCTGGCTCACTTCCAGGATCTCATGGAATGCCTGCGCGCAGTTTCAACCGTCAACTCGTTCAATCCTTCGGCGGTTGAACTTCTTGATGGCGTTATTATCAATCAAGCACGCCAACATGTGCTGACGCGTGATACGTGCCACATGATTAACGGTGAACCCGAAGGCCTTCTAGTCATTGAGTTTCAATCCGACTCCATCGAGGATAACCGGGAATCAGCCGTTGCCCTGAAAACCGCGCTTGAAACACGCACGGCATGTTACGCCTTTTCCATCATCGATAATGAGTCGAGTATTCGAGACGTCTGGTTAATGCGGGAAAGCGCACTGGGCCTGATAACGACCGTGCAAGGAAACCGCAAACCGACTCCATACATCGAAGATGCCTCGGTTCCGCCGGACAATCTTCCGGATTATGTTTCCGATGTGCTTGCGGTATGCCGCCAACACGGTCAGCCCGTTTCGCTTTTTGCCCATGCCGGAGTCGGACTTCTTCATATTCGACCTCTGCATGATTTACATAGCCGTGCTGATATCGATCAAATGCTGAAGATTCAGAATGAAGTTTTTGAGTTGGTGAGGAAATATAAAGGATCATGGAGCGGCGAACATGGTGATGGAATCATCCGCGGTTCTTTCAACCGTGAATTTTTTGGGGAACGCATCTATCAGGTATTCAGGGAAATCAAAACCTTGTTCGATCCGGACGGCCTTATGAATCCGGGACGAATTCTCGATACGCCACCCCGTGATGAAAGTTTGCGGTTTGGCGCTTATCAAAAACCGGAATCACTTACCCCCGCTTTTCAATGGTCAGAGAACGGCGGCCTGCTATCCGCGGTTGAGCAGTGTACCGGAATTGGCGCATGCCGGAAAATCGGCGCCGGTGTTATGTGTCCGTCCTACATGGCTCTGCGCGATGAAGTCCACGGCACACGTGGCCGGGCAAATGTTTTGCGGCTTGCCCTGACCGGGCAACTTGGCCCCAATGCCCTGGTCGGCGATGACGTGATGAATGCATTTGATTTGTGCCTCTCCTGCAAAGGTTGCCGCAGTGAGTGTCCCAACAAAGTAGACGTGGGCAAAATGAAGACCGAGTTGGTTCACAACTATTATAAACACCATCGCCGGTCCATTCGATCGAGCCTCTTTTCGCGCACAAATCTACTTGGCCGGTTATTTTCGGGTGCGATCGCGCCAATCGTGAATACGCTACTTCACTCACATATCCTTCGCCAATTGCTGGATAGCCTGCTTAAAATCGACGCCCGCCGTAAACTCCCGGACTACGCCGACGAGACATTCAGCCAGTGGTTTCATTCACGAACCGATCAACAAAAGGAAGCAGTGATCCCGGTCGTCTTGTTTAACGATTATGTAACCGAATACCATGAACCGGAGTTGGGAAAATCCGCCGTCCGAATACTGGAAGCCTGTGGAATGAACGTTCAACTCATCTCAAACTGTGACAGCCAGCGTCCGGCGCTATCCCAGGCCATGCTGGACCGGGCACGTGAGTTTGGGGCGCAGTTGTTTGATCGATTGGCAAAATCTGGCGGGAATAATGACCCGATACTCGTAATCGAACCAAGCTCATTGAGCGCATTGATACAGGACCTGCCCGACCTGATTCACAATGAACAAGCGGTAAAATCCGTTCTGCCGCGATTGATGCTATTGGATGATTTTCTTGCGATGCGGATAAATGCCGACACATTCAAAACACCCTCCGCCCCGGTTTTTGTTTTTAACCACTGCCATCAGCGTTCGATGGATGGAGGGCGCTCCACAATCAAACTGCTACAACAGATCAAGGGACTCGACATGCGGACCAGTCGGGCCGGTTGTTGCGGGATGGCCGGATCATTCGGTTACGAAAAAGAACATTACGAACTTTCCGTAAAAATTGCCCGAGACCGCTTATTACCAGAGATAAATGACCTCGATGAACATGCCATTATCCTGGCCAATGGGTTTTCATGCCGACAGCAAATCCGCGATCTCACCGGACGCCAAGCCCTCCATCCGGTCCAGTACCTGGACACCTTGATGCATTAATGATGCCGCCAAATTGAAACGATTGAGTAACATAATCCTTTTCTTGTCGGCGACATCTGGGTAATCCGCGGTTCATCTTCTGCTTCTTCGGGTTCAAAACTGATCATTACCAGAAATTGCGCACCATCGATGCATACATGTCCACAAGTATATTATCCTTCGAGTGGATCATAACGCCGACGTAATCTGCATCCATATCAGCAAAAAATTCCCGCATGGATTCAGGTGATCCAAGATTAGCCCCCCAGGAGGGTTTGATCAACTTACCGGTAAAAAACTCGTGTCCGGCAATCTTGACGCCCATCAGATGTTCGACAAATAAACCATACAGCACATACTCGGAAACAGCTTCGTGCTGACAAACGGCTTCAAGCCAATTCATGCCTGTCGCTTCTTCAATCCGGGCATGCATGGCGAAAACATTCGCACGCCGCCAACAGATAAGATTCCCTACAAAATTGACCACTGGAATTTCTCGTCCCGTCAGCCCCAGCAACATGACTGCAGTATCACGCCATGCGAGAAGATATTCGTTTTGATGATCCACCCTGAACAACGCCAAACGTCCGTCAGTCACCAGGCGTTTTTCCGGATCAAACGGCCTGATAAAGACATTATCGGAATCGCAAAATATGGCTATGTCTTCTGTAATGGCCTGAAAGACGGACATTTTGACCAACTGCTGGAGAACCCAATTGGTAACGGGCCGCGTGCGTAAACTTTGCCAGGACTCTGGTCGGGCCGGATCACGAATCAACCAATCCGGCATGAGGTCCTCCACCACCAGCACGGTTACCCTTGAGGAAGCCAGAGGTGCAAACATGGCGAGGTCCTGGCGATCGACTACCAAATAGTGGCGCGTATTGGTTGCGACCAGTCTTTCGAAGGATTCGACCAGCAGGCGGCATCGCTCATAGTCCGGAGCATAACTGGGTGTAATCAAAGCAAAAGTCACTCGATAGGCCCTGTTTAGAACTGCGCCTTGAACAACCGAAAGTCCTCGCGGATTTGTTCCAGTTCTGATTGGAGTCTTGCAACTTCCGCCTCCAGCTTGTTGATGCGGTCGGTCGGGGAAACGGCGCTTGTGACGATGGTTTCCGTCGATGCCGGCGTATGATTCTCCTCAATTACGGGAGATCCGGACAGTAGATGCATATAGCGGGCTTCTTTATGGCCGGGAAGTCGAGGCAGTAAAACAACCCATGGGCCATCGTCCCTGTTTTCCAACTCTTTAAGCGTCGCCTGCACTTCATCGGATCCGGAAAACTTATGCATGCGATCGGCGCGATTGCGTAATTCCCCTGCGGTTTGCGGACCACGCAACAGCAATTCGCAAATAATCGCCCGTTCGGCCGGGGTGAAAAAGTAGGTATCGGTAAGCCGTTGTTTGAATTTCGGCACGCGACTGTCGGCGGCGGAAACCAACGAGGCCAGTTTTTTGTCCTCGCGCAGGATATCGAGATGAAACGTAATCGTTGATTCATCATAGGCGGTAACCGGATCGCGACAGGACTTTTGATTGCAGGCATTTACCAGGCTGTTTAACGTCATGGGATAATAATCCGGCGTGGTCACTTCCTTTTCCAGAAGCGTCCCCATGATCCGAGCCTGTTCCGATGACAATTCAATATCCATTTCAAACTCCTGTTTCAGCAGTCTCACATCACGCAAAATATCGGGAAACCACTTCTACCACATTATCATAAATACCCGGGGCCGAGGCAATCACACCGCGATTTGACGCCAGTGTCTTCCCTTTACCAAAATCAAGCGGCACCCCGCTCACATCGCCGACGGTGCCTCCCGCCGTTATCACCAACAAAGCGCCGGCGGCATGGTCCCATATTTTTTCCCGATAATCCGCCTTGGTGGGGAGCCGCAAATAAAGATCCGCCATTCCTGACGCAACTGCGGCATACTTGGCCTGACTATCCATTCGCACCGGAGCCGCCGCGATGCCCAATTCCCCGGCAATGGCGGCGGAAGTTCCATGCGAGGAATGCCCCGACTCTAGTGACTCGGAAATTCTCGCATGGCGCGGTTCCCGCAGATTAGATACATGCAATTCTCGGGGAAGAGATCCGGCTAAACTTTCCGCATACGAACTTTTACCATCGCTATAGCATAAAGTTCCCGGCGTCGGGAAATCATGTCCCGGAAGGGAGAGGCGCGGACAACCAAGCACACCCAGCACCGGCTTGCCGTTTTCAATCAACGCCAGAGCTATGGCGTATTGATCTCCTCGTATAAATCCTTTCGTTCCATCTATTGGATCAAGCGCCCAAAACCTTCCGTGTTCACCACCGTTGTAGCCGCCACGCCCAATTTGCGAGATGATTTGTTCCTTGGTCCAATGCGGATCTTCATACTGCAACAAATCCAACAATTGATTCATTAACGCGCGATTATCTTCATGTTCAAGATGCCCTGCCTCCTCCTCGGCCACGATTAAGTCACCGGGAAACGCATGATTCAGCTTTTTCTGAATAATCGCCTGTACGCCATAGTCCGCGACCGTGACGGGTGAACAGTCAGCTTTGATCGCGGCATCAGCGCCTCGCATGGCCGCTGAAACTCTTTCGGAAAATTGCGCGGCATGACGCACCGCGTCCAACGCAACCTCCAATTCCATTGCATGTATATTCAATGCCATAATGTCACATCATGATATAACTATTGCGGGATGTTTCGTCCATGCGGATCCACGCGGGCGCCTTCCAATTCTTTTTCAAGTTTTTTGCGAATGGATGGATCGGTAACATGTTCAAGTTGCTCGGAGGTGGAATGAACGTGATCTGCGGGCAACTTGACCTTGGAGTGAAGATATTGCTCCCACAGGCGGTGATCGCGAATGATATTTCCAGCCTTTTCCACGCCGTCGGATGTTAATGCAATGTCCAAGTCAGTTCCCGCCTTGATCAATTTACGTTTCCGTAACGCTGTAACGGCATGGCGAAGCTTGACAACTGAATGACCCACTCTCGTATGAAGTACTCCCATATCCGGTCCCGGGGCTGGTTCAGGATTAGCTTCCTGCCATCGGTAGAGTGATCCCAACACATCTTCGCGTACAATGCGGCGCTTGAGGGCGCGGTGAGCGAACCAGCGCGTAAGCACGCCCCGTTGTGGCGCGAAGAAAAAGCATCCAGCGAAGAGGAGGCCGGAAACCACCGCCATGGATCCCGCCGTACTGGTGTCCGGGAAACCAAACCATGTGGGGACCGTGATCGCGGCCAGATGACCACCACCGGCGCTCAATGCGGCAATGACAAGGCTCCAAAAGATCACGCTTCCCAGTCGCACCCCCATGAAATGCGCGGAAGCGCCCGGGACAATCAGCATGGCAATCACAAGAATACTGCCGACCGACTCAAACGACGCCACGGTGGTGATGGCAACCAGGGCCATCACCAGGTAATACATGCCGCGCGCAGATATTCCCATCGCCGTGGCGGCTTCGGGATCAAAAGAGGAAATTTTCAATTCCTTGTAAAAAAGCGTGATTAATACGGCATTCAACAACAGGACACCGGCGCCGATTACAAATGATCGGGGTACATCATATCCGGCGACGCTCAATGTATCCAAAGGCGACAATTCAATGGACCCGTACAATACGCACGAAGGATCGAGATCGACCGTGTCGGCGGCACGCACGATGAGAATCAAGCCGAGGGCAAACAGCGTGGTAAAAACCACCCCCATGGCTGAACTTTCCTCGACACGACCCTTGCGATGAATCCATTCGGTTAAAAATGCCGTGGACAATCCGGCTACGACCGCGCCGGCAAACATAGGCATGGGGTGGCGCGTACCTCCGAGAATAAAAGCCGCGGCCAGACCCGGTAAAACGGCATGACTGATGGCGTCACCCATCAAGCTCATGCGCCGTACAACAAGGAAATTTCCGATGAGGGCGCAGGACATCGAAGTTACGACGCCGGTCAGGACAATCCACGTATCGATTTCCGTCCAGATCATGACTTATCCGTTGTGGTTTCAGCCATTGGGATATCGAGCCGGTGAGGACTGTCAGGGAATCCGCCCGACTGACTGCTTATTGCATAGGAGTTTTCAAGTTCCGCTACCATTGCCGCGCCCAGGACATGCTCAATTTCATCGGCATTACGATCGACATGTGAAGGCGCCACATCGGCATGTGTTATCATGTACCACTCCCACAGGCGGTGATTTCGAACAATTGTGCGGGCATGCTTCAACCCCTCCGGGGTAAAACGCAACATCGGCCAGCCTTCGATCTCCACTTCGCCATCCCGGGCGGCGGCATGCAATAATTCCTTCACTTTTCGATCCGACCACCCACGAGAAGCCGTCAATTGATGCAGACTGACCAGCGCCGGTTTTCCATAAGGTTCCAAACGTTCGGGCGATGACGCCTCCATACATTCGTAAATTGCGCGCATCAAATGCTGGCGGGCGATTCGGTTTGAAAGTGCGGCTTGGCTTACCATCCCGTGAATCAGTCCCCGGCGAGGACCCAACATAAAGCTGAAGGCAAATATGATGGAACAGGCGATTACAATCATGGCGCCAGCAGGGAGTTTCGGATAAAGCGCACTGACGGATGCCCCCATCACGGCCCCCATTGCGCCAATCAACGCAGAGACCATTACCATGACAACCAGCCGGTCCGTCCAGAATCTTGCGGCGGCCGGTGGTATAATCAACAGGGCAATCATGAGAATCAATCCCACGGCCTGCAGACCTATCACTGTGACCAGCACAACCAGCGCCGTCAGCAGGATATCCAGTCCATGGACAGGCCAGCCTTGGGATTTGGCAAACTCCGGATCAAAGCAAAGTAGCCGGAACTCCTTGAAAAATAGCGCGCAGATCAATACGACCACCGCCGCGGCGCCGGCCATAAGCCAGGCATCCGCGGCCAGCATGGACGCGGTTTTTCCATAAATGAACGTCTCCAATCCGGCGGCCGAACCAACGTGCATCTGCTGGACAATGCCCAGCAAGGCTACACCAAGACCGAAGAACACACTTAATACAATTCCCAGCGCGGCATCCTCCTTGATGTGGGAATAGGTCTTGATCACATGGACGCAACCCATGCCGAGCAATCCGCTAATCAAGGCGCCCAGCAAAAGCAACGGCAGGAATTTCCCTCCGGATGGCCAGCCAGCCATGATGATAAAAGCGGCGACAATACCGGGGAGAGCGGCGTGACTGACCACGTCGCTGATCATGGCCCGACGCCGAAGCATCATGAAGCAACCCATGATTCCTGCGCCAAAACCAAGGATCGCCGCGCCAAACAACACGATCCGGGTATTGTAATCGGCCAGCGTGAGCAATCGCCAAAGATCGCCTATGAAATCATTCGACTGCATGTTCAGCGGGGCGTCATGGCTACGGCCTGTGCCGCTTCATCCAACACCGTCAAGCGACCACCATAGGTTTTGTGCAAATTATCGCGCGTGAATACTTGCCTGGTCGGCCCCGCCGCAACCACACGCATGTTCAACATGATCAACCAGTCAAAGTATTCGGGAACCGTCTGCAGGTCATGATGTACCGCCAGCACGGTCTTGCCTTGTTCTCGCAAATCACGAAGCAGTTCCATAATGACGCGTTCGGTCGCGGCATCCACACCAGCGAACGGTTCATCCATGAAATAAATATCAGCCTGTTGAGCCAGTGCCCTGGCCAAAAAAACTCGCTGTTGCTGGCCGCCGGAAAGCTGATTGATCTGCCGGTGCGCAAATGGTTCCATACCGACCCGACGCAATGCCTCCAACGCCACCTCACGGTGTTTGCGGGTAACTGGTCGGCACCACCCTATCGCAGTATAACGACCCATCGTTACCACATCGAGGGCATCTACCGGGAAATCCCAATCCACGCTTTCTCTTTGCGGGACATAAGCAACACGCCGGCATTGCTCCCGATGCGGCTTCCCGTAAATCATGACATCGCCAGACGTGCGCGGAATCAGATCCAGAATTGCTTTCATCAATGTGCTTTTCCCGGCGCCGTTGGGACCGATGATTCCGACCAGCCTTCCTTCCGGTATATCCAGATCAACGTCCCATAGCACTGGTTTTCGATTATACGATACGGTCATGTCGTGAATGGCGACGGGATGACGCTCGGAATGCTCATGATATAAATGCGCCGATTCTTCAGCATCAGTTTTCATGCAGATCTCCTTTTGTAATTACCCACATGCGAAAGCCGCCTTCCGGAACGGTGCCACCCAGCGATTTTGCAATGGTGCTGGCATTGTGATCCAACATTCCAATATACGTACCTTCGTACGTTCCCGGCGAACCCATGGCATCTGAAAAAAGCGAACCGCCGATAATTACCCGGTGACCCCGTGAACGCGCGCCTTCGATCAACGCCCGGACATTTTTATCCGCCACGCTGGTCTCGGCAAATATGGCATCAATATTCCGGTCCACGAGTAAATCTACAAGTCGATTGATGTCGTTAAGTCCGGCTTCCGATTCGGTGGAAAGCCCCTGAATGCCCATAACCTGAATGCCATACGCGCGCCCGAAATACCCGAAGGCATCATGCGCGGTAATCAGGATGCGCCGATCATCCGGAATGGTGGAAATTATCTGCGAAACATACTCATGAAGTTTTTTGAGTTTAACCTGGTAATTTTTCTGACGGGTACTTATGGATGCCTGCCATTCTGGATGCAACGAGATCAACGCAACCGCGACGCGATCTACGGCCGCGGCCCAGAGAGATACATCCATCCAGATATGAGGGTCATAATGGGATGGATCATCCTCCTCGAGTAGCAAGCGATCTTCAGCAAGTAAATCCGAAACCGCAAAAACCGGCTTTCCACTTCGTTTCAAGCGTTGAAGCGCGTCCGACATGCGACCTTCCAACAACAAACCGTTATAGAAAATTATATCGGCGCGACTTAACGCCAACACGTCGTTACGGGTCGGCTTGTACAAATGAGGATCAATCCCTTCACCAATCAGGACGCGAACGTCGGCATGATCGCCGGCAATTTCCCGCACAATATCTCCCACCATGCTTACGGTCGCCACAATGACCGGCTTTCCCGCATTGGCCGCTACTACCGGCAATGACAGGACCGGTAATGACAGGACGGTCAACCCGGCCAACATCAATTTTATTAATCGCATAAACCAAACCTCACGCATTTTGACTATTCAAAGTCTATAATACTAACATTCGTAATGCTATTCAACTGAAGAAATCACTCAACGGCGATTTTGTCGGCCACGCGGGTGCTTAGGGACACATCTTGCCCATTTTCCAGCCGCACCTGCATATATTCGGCGATGGCGTTGCGCGTTAAAATTTTAAGGCTGGATCCGGGGGCCATGCCCGTATCTCGAATGTATTTCAGAAAATTCTGGGACTGATCCAGTATCCTCGCAACGGTGACTGTTTCACCTTCCGGTGATTCGGATAAGCTTCGTGATTCAGGATGCCTTAACCTGCCATCCATAGCGGGAATCGGATCACCATGCGGATCACGCGTCGGGCGGTTTAACATTTCATCCATTTTATCCAATACCTTGTCGGATATTGCATGTTCAAGTCGCTCGGCGTCATCGTGAACCTCCGACCAATCCATCCCCAGCACCTGCACCAGAAAAAGTTCCGCAATTCGGTGTCGCCGCAAAACCGCCAGAGCCAGAGATTTTCCCTTGGAGGTCAGTTTCACTCCGACGCGGGGTTCATAGACAACCAAACCGTCATCCGCCAGGGCTTTTACCATGGTCGTCGTGGTTCCCGGTGTAATTCGCATGGCATCGGAAAGCTTGCCCATCGGCGCGGTGCTTCCCTTTAATTCCTGCTGAATCAGATATATCTGTTTTACGTAGTCTTCAACTGTACTGGTTGCCATCTGCTGATCCCCTGAAATCTCCGCTCATAATACGGTTGCCGGATAAAAATACAACAGAATGGCGACGAATCCAGCGAAGCAATGCCTTATGCGGGGCGTATTACAACCCGATGACCATACCTTCCCGGATATCATTGAGTTTGATTTCCACATCCGGGAACCGCTTGAGTCGCCGCAACCATGATTCCATTCCAAACGGCATACGGTCAAATGATCGGGAAGAAAGCACAATGGATGTCGCCCCCACCCGTTCCAACCATTGTTCCCCAAGACCGTCCAGACGCTGGCTTCGCCCCACCACCAGTGTATCGGCATGATAATCAATAGGCCATTGCATTGCCGCGGTTTCCAGTACCGGGTCGGACTGGCTGATAAATAAAACGGACCGATGGCCGTTTGAAATATGGCATATCATGGCGGATTGACGGGAGTTGAGGTAAACACTGTCCGTCCGTGGATATAAAAGCCTGAATACCAGCCCGCCCGGCGCCTCGAAGTGATGGGATGCCGGCCAATAATCAATTCGATCCGCTCCGATTTGATTTTCCCATGCGGAAACCACCGCTCCAAATCTCTGTTGCGATTTGGGCACATCCGGTACAACAAGCCGGTCGACTTCAAGAGATTCCAGCAAGGCAATCACCCCGCCATAGGAATCCGATGTAGCCCGGCTGATCCACAAGGTGTCGAGTCGCGAAATACCCCGCCTTCTAAGTTGTTCAAGCACGGTGCGGGAATAGTAGGAAGAACCAGCATCGATCATCGCGGCATAACGTCCCGGGCCATCAATTAAAAGCACATTACATTCGCCAACCGGAATAACCGAGACAGTTGCCGACCGTGCAAAGGCGCGTTGATGAATGGACAGGACAATCATGACAACCATCGCGGACAACGCGACATTTCGCATCCACACTCGTCCGCCCAACCATATCAGGATCAAGCCGTACCATCCTAGAATCCATGACCAATGCCACTCTGCAACATAAGCGTGACTTCCCGGCAGACGCGACGACCACGAAACAAGTTCAACCAACCAATCGGAAAAAAGCCAATTGGCGTGATTGAACACCAATGCCGCCGCCTTGAAAAACAATCCGCTGACCAGCGACAGGCAGGCGGTAAGCAAAATACAAAACGCAAGCGGTACCAGCGCAAGATTCACCAGCAATGCAATGGGACTGATGACATGAAAAATATTGGCGATCAACGGCAGTGAAGCCAACCATGCCGCCCCGGATATAGCCATCATGTCAATTAGCTTGCGCCATACCGGCATGGATGACGTTAACCAGCTCATTTCCGGCTCTGCCCAGGGGTCTCCTTCGAGTTTTAATTGCATCCAATTCCGGATAACCGGATAGATGGCGATTATCCCGCCCACAACCACAAATGACAAAATAAAGCCGTAGCTGAATAATTGAAGCGGATCAAACAGCAGAATCAAAAGTGCGGCGGTGGCAAGCGATGACGGTGTGTCCGGTTTACGGCGAAAGAAGTAGGCGGAAAAATATACCAGCGCCATAATCGATGCCCGGACCGTGCTGGCCGCGGCGCCCGTGCCAATCGTATAGAGAACAAGAAATGGTAAAAAGAACAATACCCAATGCGGACGGGTAATCCCTATCGCCTTCAAGAATATCACGATCAACAGTATCAGAATTCCGACATGCATTCCGGAAAGCGCCAAAATATGCAGGGTCCCGGTTTTCGCAAACGAATCGTAAACTCGACGGTCGATATCCTGCCGGTAACCCAGCAACAAAGCGCGCGGCAGGGCCGCCATGCTTTGTGACGCCAATCCCCAACCCAGTCGCTCGTGAGCTGAATCACGCATTTGATAACACAATGCATACAACTTGTTGCCGCGCCTGGCATCAAGTCGTTCGGCATGTTTTCCATTGGCATTCAAATACCCGGCTATACCTTGAGCGCGATTGACGGGTCGATTGTCTCCACTGAAGACACCACGGATGATCCATCGGTCTCCGTAGGCAGGCACTGGATATTCTTCGGAAATATCCGACAAACTCACCCGAATCCGGCCGGTCGCCGGTTGCAATGCACTGCCAGCTTTTATCGATTCGACATCAAATTCAAATCGACACCCCGACCTGCCCGCGGAGTCGGCATCGCCGGGATGTGGTGGCGAACGTATTCGACCGATAATTTCCGCGTATTCACGTGGCTTTCGCAAAATGGATCGCAGATCATCCTGACGATATTCTGCCGACTTCATGGCCATGACCCACCACCCGATCAACAGAATTGCCGCATACAGGCACGGGCAACTCCAGTTGTGTCGGAAACTCGCCAGCGCAATCAATGCCAGGAAAGTGGAAGCGCCCAGTAAAATCAGCGGCGACAAAGGAAAAACCAACCCGGCAAGCAGTCCGAGAATATAAGCGGCAACCAGCCCCGGCAGAATGCGTCGGGGACGATGAATCAGCGGAGGTCCGGCCAGGTTGGATAAAAGCTGTCGGGGTGTCTGTCGATCAACGGTTGGGTTGGCCATGGAAGAAGTTCAGCAACTGGTGCCGACCTTCGGTAATGGCGTGCTTTAGCGCATCATGGACAAATTTTTTGGCTTTTTCCGTGGCGTCAGTAATCAACATGCCCTGCCCGAGGTAGGCGGTCAATGCAGCGGAAAACGCACAACCGGCGCCGTGGCTCTGCTTCGCCATGACCCGTGGCCCCCGGAATACATGTTCTTCACCTTCGTCATACAACACATCAACGACTTCATCCCCCCCCAGGGTTCCGCCTTTGGCGACACACGCCACATCATATTTATCGCCAATTTCCCGCGCCGCCTTCCGTAACTCATCGACCGATGAAATACTGTGGCCAGTCAGGATCTCCGCTTCATGCAAATTCGGTGTAATAACCCGGGCTTGCGGCAACAATGTTTCGCAAATTGCCGAAATGGCATCACCCTGCAATAAACGAGCGCCCGATGCGGCCACCATAACCGGATCGACCACCAGAATGGGAATGCCTTGCCGTATATCCGCATCGGCCACCGCGCGAATGATCTCCGCGGAATACAACATTCCGGTTTTGGCGGCGCTGATTGGAAAAGCTTCACATACCGTTTTAATCTGTGCTGACACCACTTCCGGGGGAATCGCGAAAATTCCGTCCACTCGTTCCGGGCTTTGCGCGGTAATGCAGGTAACCGCCGTTGTGCCGTGAACATTCAAGGACGCAAACGTTTTGAGGTCGGCCTGAACACCAGCGCCCCCGCTTGAGTCCGATCCGGCAATGGTTAGTACAACGGGTCTTGAATGATTGGTCGATTGCATTCCTATAACATGCAAGGATGGAGCTGGAAGGTCAAGCAGTTGAACACGGCCATTGATGAGTTTTTGATCATTCTTTCCATATCCAGGCACAAATTCATTAAACCCGAAAGCCGAAGAAAATTAACTGCGGATTTCGCCGATATCGCAGACAGGAAAAGAATTACGATTGCCAAGTCGCTCCAGTTCGGTGGCAGGCATTCATACATCAAGCACGGCATTCGAGTAGCATACGGGGAGGGCGCCGCGCCTCCACCATGAAAAGAATCAAAAGCGTTTGAAAAAGTTCCAGATCATCGGCGTGGCATTAATGTCTCTGGATGTTTTTCCGACCAACCAAACGGGTAGATTTTCGTTGGAACCGGGCCAGACATGCCCCCCACCCTCAATAGTACACGCCACCACCAGGGGCACACCTTCTTGATTGGAAAATGCTTCTGTTCTCAACCCCCCTTGGGAATATTTTTTACCGGACGCGGCAGAAACATTGTTTCGCGAAATCCAAAATTCAATTGTTTCATTAAATCCCGGTCGCGCCACCCGATCATGGCGTGGCGCTCGCTCACTGACACCACCTTGATATGAATTAAACGGATCCGCATCACCATGGATTGCCAGAATCGGAAAAGGAACAATGGACCGGCAATCATCTGAAGAAACGGTCATGGTGGCGCCCACCGTGGCAATCGCCACAATCTGCGATGATAATTCTTCATCACAAGCCATGCGGAAGCAGAGCATCCCGCCCTGTGAAAAACCCGTGGCATAAAACTTCAACGAAGGTAGCACCAACCGGTCTTTTACGTCTGATATGACACTCTTTATGAATGCCAGATCGTCAATGTTTTCACGTGTGGCATAGGTATCAGTCAATAACACATTCCAGAAAAGGCGGCGCACTCCGACTCCGGTTCCCGACGGATAGACCACCACAAAACCCTGGTTATCGGCGAGGTTGTTGAATCCGGTCAGTTTCGCAAAATGTTCGGGAGAACCTCCCCCGCCATGAAGCGCCAGAATGACCGGGATCGTATTGCGTAAATCCAGGTTTCCCGGAACGTACATCAAATAATAGCGTTCGTGCCTACCGTCATGCATTTCATGTCGGGATAATCCCGTCCATGCAAGTTTCCGATCATCCGATGGCGTGGGCCGGGGAGTTGAGCAGGATGCCGCAAGCATCACCATCAGCGGCAATGTCAGCCAGCGGGCAAGCTTCATGTTTCAGCCGCCGGAACCGACAAATGCTTAACATCGACCCCATGATACGCGAGAAACTTGATTGAATTTTCCTTGCCCATGTAACGCTCCAGAACTTTCGGGTCCGTTTTGGTTAGATCGACAAGAATCAGTCCGTCCAATACATAACTGAAATCAGGATCAATGTTAAAAGCCAGAAGTTTTCCGCCCAATTTAAGGTACTGACGTAAAAGTATAGGAACACCCGTAAGGTTTGTTTCGATGTCAGCGATCAACGACTCAACATCATCAATGCTTTTAACGGTGGTTTTAACTTTGCGAAGCTTCCATTTCTTAATGGGGTTTGTCCGCATTGGTTTTCGGGGTTTCACCAACTTTGCGAGATCAGGCACCGATTCATTTTGCTTCAGAAAGCCCACCAGAAGTTGCCGTGAAGTACTCTTGTAATCACTGTTGATACTCACCGGACCAAACAGAATTTTGTAATCCGGATTCAGTGCGATAAAGTGCGCCAAGCCCTTCCAGAGCACCAATAACGATGAATAGTTTTTCTGATACTCTTTGCGAATAAACGACCGCCCCATCTCCAGTGCAGGGCTTATTTTTTTCAGCAGTTTTTTCCTGTACTTGAACAACGTGCTGGTATAGAGGCCCTTTTTCCCCAATGCCTGCAATATAACATCCGATTTTCCAAGTCGGTAGGCGCCAACCACTTCATTCTTTAATTTCTGCCAGATGAAAATATGAATGTAATAATCGTCAAATTGATCCAAATCAATCGGTTGGCCGGTTCCTTCGTTCACCTCGCGAAACGTAATTTCCCGCAAGCGACCTATTTCGCGCAACAAGTGTGGAATTTGCCGGGCCGAAGCGTAATAAACCTCCATATTGCCGCTAACGACAACCTTCTGTTCGGGCGGCAGAGTGGCAAGCTCCGCCGCAAGCGCTTCAGAAGGCTCCGCCTCCACGACCGGCATGTCACGGCGTGGACGAGTCACCTTGACCGGCAAACTCAAAATTCTTTTTTTTTGTCCGCTTTCCGGTTTGCGGTTCTGCAGATTATACGTTCGCAACCGAATATGCTCCATCAACGCATCGTCATCCATTTCCTCCAGCTTGTTGAAGGGAATCAAATTGCCGATGCGCACTTCGATATTCTTGTTTTTCTTGTTAACAAATTCATGCGGTAGCATCGCGGTGCGCAAACGGGGATGCACAAGTCCCAGCATTTGAAAAATCAGGCTGTTTTTGCCCACAAAATAAACCGGTAGAACCGGGGCGTTGGTTTTCTTTATAATCCGCGCAATCGTCGGGCTCCACGGAGGATCCACGATCCCGCCCTTCCGCATGTTGACGTGGGAAACTTCACCTGCCGGAAATACACCAAGTACGCCGCCGTTACGCAACCACGCCATCGTGTCCTTTAACGGCTTCAGGTTGGCTTTGGCGGAATCAGACCGGCCAAACGGATCGACAAAAATAAACACGTCACGCAGATCGGGAATCCGCTCAAGCAAAAAGTTCGCCATTAACTTCACATCGGATCGGGCGGACTTCAAAAGCGACGCCAGTATAAGCCCTTCCAAGCCGCCAAACGGATGATTGGCCACCACGACGACGGGTCCGGTTTTGGGTATGCGCGAGATATCGTTGTCGCCAACCTCATAATCAACCTGCATGGAGTCCAGGACACGATCGGCAAAATGATCATCGTTGGTCCTGTTTTCCGCCGCAGAAAAATATATCTGGTTGATTTTGTCGATGGCCAGCATCTTTTCGATTGCGCCGCCCACCACGGAAAACATTTTGCGCCGCATCGGATCGTTGAAGGGTTGCGGAAGACTGAACAGTTTTTTCGGGTCCGGTTCTTTCATGAGACAAGCCTTGGTAACCGCACGGTATAATCGCGGCGATGTTCAAAGTCTAATCATCAAAGCCGGCATGAAAAGGAAAATATGGTTAATTATTCGGATATAACGCAAGGATAGGCCCCGATCCGGATTATTCGAGAAAAGTAACAAGATTATGACCTTACCCGCCCTGCTCCTGACGGATCTTTAGCAACTTTATGACGTCAGACTCATGAGACCCAACGGAGACGGAATCAATGATGTCCGTAACGAAACCTTCCGGATTAATGATAAATGTCATTCGTTTGGCCATGCCCATGAACCCGAGCGCTCCAAATGCCTGGGTAAGTTTTTTATCCACGTCGGCAAGCAAATCAAAAGGAAGTTCATGCTTGCTCTTGAAATCGTTCTGGGATTTCAAGTTATCGGTGCTTACCCCAAATACCACGGCATTCAAGGCATCCAATTCCGCCTTGCTGTCGCGCAAACCACAAGCCTGACGGGTACAACCGGGTGTGAATGATTTTGGATAAAAATAAACGATTTTCCATCGATCATTTATATCACGCAGGTTTACGGATTCGCCGGACGTGGAAGACACTGCCAAATCCGGAACGTTGTCTCCCACGCTCAAGGCCTTTGCCTGGTTCACTCCCCAAAACAGTGTCGCCACCCATCCCGTCACCATAAGGATTGCCTTCATGTATCATACCTCAATTCGACAGGCATACCGGCCGTTTTGATACTTTCTGCAAACTGATGCACTCGACCGGGCACACATCCCGGCAGGCGCCGCAACGTATGCATTGCGACTGGTCAATATACAACATGTTGTAATCTTTGCTACTGGTGGAAGGTTCATATCCGGTAATTCTTCCACTCTCATCGTGTAGCAATGCCTTGACCTTCACAATGCACTTTTCAACCGGTTTAACCTTTAAACACCGGTCGCAGTATATGCACAAATCATTATCAATCTCGTATTTATAACTGCACAAATAACACCGACTCGCTTCAACCCTGGCGGTTTGTTCGTCGTAACCGGACTCTACTTCCGCGGTCTTTGATCGCAGGTCGCTATTAAGCACGGGCATTTTCTGGCGAGGTATGGCATCCATGGCCCTGGTTCGCCCCGTAGTGCCGGCGTTTTCAACAAACCCCATGTCTTTGATTCTAACGGTACCGGTCAGAAACTGATCGACATGCCGAGCACAGGATTTTCCACTTGCGACCGCCTCGATCAAAGAACCGGCGCCATCGAGAAAATCACCGGCAAGAAAAAGTTTTTGAGTGGAAGTCTGATGGGAATTTACCTCATGCAAAGATGATGAGAATTCCTTTAACCATTCCGTATTGCGTTTCTGGCCGGTCGCGACAAGAACGGTATCCACTTCCAAATCAAATTCGCTTCCTGCGATGTTTTTGAATCCCCGGCGACCATCCAATTGCACATCTGCCGGTTCAGTTCTGATCATGTGTGCATGGGTAAGTTTGCCGTTTTGGTCGCCGGAAAAGGAAACCGGAAGCGCCTGGGTCACGAATGAAATGCCTTCATGAACCATTTCCTCCACTTCACCCGGCGTTATATACATTTCCTTTTCCGTCCGTCGATACGCCATGATCACATCATCGGCTCCCAAACGTCGCGCCATTCGCGCACAATCGACGGCGGTAAACCCGCCACCCACAACCAATACCTTGTGACCGACCTTTACCGGTAATTCCTGATTAGCCTGCTGGAGAAAATCAAGGCCGGTAACCACACCACTCAAATTGATGCCGGGTATGTCGGGTCGATCGGACTTCAAGGTTCCTGCGGCAATTATAACCGCATCAGCGGTGGTCAGGATATCTTCCATTAAAATGTCTTCGCCGACCGCAACGCCACACTGGATATCAACGCCGATCAACCGAATCTGATCTATTTCGCGCTTGATCAGTTCCCGGGGAAGGCGAAAGGCGGGTATTCCTTGAATCATCATACCGCCGGGTTCGGTGTGCTGTTCGAGCACCGTGACCTCGTGACCCAACAATGCAAGTTCGCGCGCCGCGGAAAGGCCGGCCGCCCCTGCGCCTATCACCACGATTTTTTTGCCGGATTCGGGATACATCGGCTGTAACAAAACCGGGGAGGAATTGGACATGAAATCGGCGGCGGACCGCTTGGAAAAACAAATGGCGACCGGTTCCCCCAAGCCTTCCCAGCCATGACGGCAGGCCGGTTCACAAGGTCTCGTGCAAACCCGGCCTAAAATAGCCGGAAAAACATTGTCGCGCAGATTTATCCGGTACGCTTCATCGTAGCGGCCATGGGAAATGGCTTCAAGATAACCGGGGATATCCGTACCGGCAGGACATGCGGCCTGGCATGGAATATTTTTGTCGAGCCAGTCAAAATCTTTGGGCTGTTCCACCCACCCTTCAGAGGCGGAAATGGCATTCTGCCTCAATCGCTCGGCGCTTAATTTCGGGCCTTTTCCCGCCGACTGCCTGATCTGTCGGTACCGGGCATAATATTCATTTGAGTATTCACCATTCTGCTGTGTCATATCGCCAACAATAAATAAACCACTGATTAACCTGTGGTTCTAATTCCTATTTTAAGTTAATCGCGTAAACCGATGGTATAGCAACCACAGATTTCGGACTAAATGTTGTAATCATATTTTGTGTAACCTTCACGCATTTCCGAGTTTCTTCGCCTTCTGTGGTTATTATCGAGCTATAATGCTTCGACAATTCTGATCGAAACAAAAAAAGCCGCAACCTCTTTTTGAAGTCGCGGCTTTTCCTGCTAATGGATGTTGATTATTCCGCGCTATCCGCAGATATCGCAATGCTTACGCGATAGATTGAGATACCGGTCGTTTCATTATCAATCCATTTATTCTCCGGAACAGTTGCGGCAATGCTGGCCGCAACGACCTGATAAGGACCAATCGCGCTTTCCGCACGTTCAATGCGGTACGAGCGGCCCGGAACAGAAGGCCAAATAACTTCGGTGCGTCCGTCAGCGAGGTGTGTGACCTTGATAACCACAAAGTCGGAATCCACATCCGTGGGATCTGTACCGGCAATATATTCCTGCCAATTGGACATGCCGTCGCCATCCGGGTCGCAATCCGGGTCGGTGCACAATCCATGATCCTGCCAAGCCGGGCCGAACGCCCAGGCAACCCATTCATCGTAACTCGGCCGTGACGGGGTCACCTGCGGGCCGCCACGAGGCGCATTGACATCGCCCACCGCCAATGCCGAATCACCCAGCATCTGATAGGTTTTGACCGACATCCGTCCGCCATCATCGGTGATGCTGTTCTTGGCGTTGACCCATGCATCGCCCAAACGAGCGGTTTGTTGTTGGTAAAGATCATCAACCAACGACTCGCCCAGCATGACACCATCGTGATTATTAACCATGGAGGCAGAGCCAAACAGCGCAGATGCGCCAGCGGATGAAGTCACGAGTTTTTCACCAATGCTCGGATTTCCAGGTAAACCAAAATTACCCATCAAACATCCAAGTGCGGTTATAATACCCGGCTTGTCGTTATTCAACAGAAGCGGCACGTCAGTCGACTTCAGAATACCGGATTGGGCAAATCTCTGCATGTTACCATGTCCGATATAAACCGTTAATTCGCTACCGGAGTTGATACCGGATTTGACCGCTTGCGATGCGTCAGCATCTCCGAGCGTATCCGCACTGGCCACGGTAATGGAGCGCCCGCTGATCTTGGTTGCGATACGATCGGCATCACTCAAGTAAGAACCGCTGTAATCGCTGTAATCACTGGCGACAAGTGCGTTGTCGCGCCATTCGCCACCGACTTCAAAGGACTGAAGTTTGGCAATATAGGCAGACAACTGCGCCGCGGTGGTAACCGGTATGCGGCTCACTACAATCTCCAGATTGCCATCGCCAGTAAGATCACCTATACCGTGATCCGAGGCGAATACACCACGCAATCCACTGGCTGGAGGCGTAGGCACGAGGCTGTCAGCATGACCGGTATAATTGCGATAATCCAATGAACCGGCGCCCACCAAAGTAACATACCGTGGGCTAGTCAACCATTGACGGTAAGTATACCCGAGGAATGTCTTCAATGTTCTGCCGTCACGAATACCGTAATTAAAGGCATCGTAAATGGCATCCACAGGTACCGCCTTCGACAGGAGCCCCTTGCCGGCACGATCCGCCGCCAATGCCTGCGCGCCGTTTTCGAGACCCGGACCGTAAACAACCAGATAGTCCACATGCTGGGCGTTATTCTTCAAGTCATTGGCATACCAGCCCGCGAGAAGATCAGGTGAGCGTGGCGAGGCCGACGCAATATAATCACCGGATTCATTGGCTTGGAAGCTGACGCCATACCCGTCACTGCCGGAATGGACGCTTACACCGGCCAGCCGTACTGGATTTAACGAATCAGAGACATTCCATACCTCGATATTCGGCGAACTGAATCCACCAACCGCAACCGAGCCTCCGGATACCGGGAATAGCAAGTGATCCGATTCGGCCACGAATCGACGCTGATAAGCCGCACCGAACCCATCCACGTAGAAGCTATTGAAGACGCCTGGCGCCGGAGCCACGGTAACCACTTTGATTTGGTTTCCGGCGGAATTCCAACCACCGGCTGGCACATTGAATTCCGTCACGACATGTTGATTACCGCTTATTTCTACTTCGCCCAGCAACACCCCATTAAGCAGTATGTTGGCCTTATGCTGATGCGGACTATTACCTTTTAGTTTGACGGTCAAGGAACCACCGCTACCCGCAAGCAAGCCCGGCAGGTCAAACGCAGTGTTGAATTCATTACGGAAACCGCTGATCAGCTGGGACCACAACCAGATATCTTCGCTATCATTGGCAAACAGGTCAGGTCGAAGCACCAACTGTTTTTCAATGGTGGCGATATCGTCAAACGACACCGCCCCGGCACCGGTGGCGGGACCTACCTGACTGTCGGCAACCGAACGTCCTGTGCCAATACTGATGCGGTATACATTCACATCCGTATATATTGTTTCATAGGATCGTCCGTAGAACACAACATCGCCATCCACACGTAACGCAGGAACGGCAACACCCAGATTTTCAACCCGTATATCGGAAGTTGCGACAAGTGAAGCATCCAATTGCAGGATTTCTGCGATTTCCGCGGCGGTAACCACATACAATCCGGACTTCTTGATGCCGACCTTGACGGCTTCCACCACACCGGCAGAATTGCCAGCAGGTTCAATACTGCGGGCGGAAGATTTCGCAACCGGTTCTGATTCAGCCTTGCCGGTAAACGAGAATCGTGCGCTACTCGTTGCCGCGACGGCAGTACGACCAACCTTCGGATAATTGATGTCGTATGGCCCGGAAATACGTTCCGTTCCCTGCACTTCAACCTCGATAATACGGTACCGGTAGGAATTACCCGGGGTGGCATCGGCATCAACCCATGTATAGTTGCCGCCTTCAAGTACGGTGCCAACGGCCGGCAGGTACTCGCTCACGCGGACCCAATCGCCATTGACCTCACGCTCGATCAACCATCCGGCTGTACCGAATTCGGATTCCGTGGACCAGACCAAACGGGCTTCGCCACCATCTACATTACCCGAAACGCTGTCCACCTGGGCAAACACCAGGTAACGGTAGATACCCGCGTCCACATTGGTGTTATTAACACCCGGCGCCAGATAAAAGACCGGTGTTCGTGCGTTCAACTGATTGAAATCGCTATCGCGAGTCGGATCGCCTCCCTGGAATTGCGGACTTAACGCGTTACCCGGCGTCAACGTAACACGAATGCTGTAGTTACCTGCGATCAGGTTCGTAAAGCTATAGTAGCCAAGTACACCTGAAGTCGCTGACGTTGTAACAGCCACGGCGACATTGTTGGAATTGTACAGGGTCAACCTCATACCCGGGAAACCAGGTTCGCTGATGTCCTGAATACCGTTTTCGTTGAAGTCCAGCCAGACGCGGTCACCCACGGCGGCATACCGGGCATCAAGGAAATCATTACCGGTTGAATTTTGCCCGCTGATCAATGTCACAGGAATCATATTATCATTGGGACCAACGGCATCCGCTGTTGAGTAATATCCAACCGGATCCGTTTCCACCACCGTGTAAGATCCAGGCAACAAGTTGGTGAATGCATATGCTCCATTGACATCCGTTGTGGTCACACCCACCACCACACTATTGGAGTTCAACAACGTGATGATGACTCCCGGAATACCCGGATCGGGATCGAGCAGATCACCGTCACCGTCCAGATCTTCACGAACCTGACCAGTAATGGAAGCACGACGAATCATACCGGCATCAATCGTGTCATCGACTTCACCAGCGGAAAGCGTGATCAAGTCGGACAGACCGGTTATAACATCCGCATCACTGTCAATGGCGGCATTTGTGCCAATATATTGAGGTACAAACTCAAAGCCCGGCGGGAGCACGAATTCCACGGTATAGCTTCCAGCCCGGACTTCGAATGCATAAGCGCCGTTTACATCGGTTGTCGTAATACCAGATACACCATTGGTGAAATCGTAAAGTATAACCACAACGTTGGATAATCCCGGTTCACCCAAATCCTGCAAGCCGTTGCCATTGATATCTTCCCAGACGAAATCGCCTATACGAATCGGGGGATTCGGATCGCAATCCGGAGTCGCCGGAGGATACACATCCTGACTTGCGCTGGTCGGATTGATTTCGGCAAGCAACGTCATAAACGGACGCAGACCATCATCTACCTCAACCCAAACACCATTGGTAAACGACCAACCCGGCCAGGCAACCGGCAAACCATTGGATATTACAGCGCCCGGCCACAGCAGAACACCACTCAACGGCTGATTCGTGAGTACTTGGACAGTCACGTTATTGGTGGTGATCCATGACAACTGCACACCATTGGTAGGCGTGAAGCCCACTGGAATTACCGTATAGGCGAGATAGGGAGCGTCATTTGAGCAGAACGGATCCGTAATCAACCGAATGGTCGGCGTGATGTTGCCGCATGCATTTGTTGTAATGGTTAGATTATTCGTACCGAAGGTCAAAGTAACTTCGTTGAACAACCCGTGATATGGCTGGTTGATATCGCCATCAGATCCGCATTCGGTCAATTGATTGGTTCCAAACAAGGCGCCGGAGCTTAATGTGAGATCCAATGTCAAGGTGTAGATGTGCGAGACACCCGCCGCAATAGGTTCATTGGTCACTATGATATACGGACCTGCTCCGGTGAAATTGGTGGTTACATGACCGGTTACCGATGCCGCATTCACCGTGACATTTGTGTCCGGATCAGGCTTATCAGACAAGTGGTATGTACCAGCGCTTCCGCCCACATTCACCATCGTCAAGGTATAGATTGCGCTGAAGTCACCATTAACATCCGGTTCTGTCGCCGAAACGAAGGTCTTGAACGGCACAATGAACGGAGGCAAGTCGCCGCAATCTTCGACTTCCATCACGTTGGTCTGGCTTCCATAG
>DAOLDL010000041.1:0-24552 GCA_035327305.1 Kiritimatiellia bacterium
TCGCGTTATGTCGAGCATTTCGCAACGCCTTGTAGCCGAAATGACTGCGGCTCGGTGCCGCCAGCAACTTCGGTTTTCGGGTTAAACCGGCCTCCTGCCTGGAACCTTCCAGAGAACGGAGATTCAAAAAAGAATGTATGTCGAAATATTCAGCAAAGGTGTCAGGGTTCAGGAGTTTAACCTTCAACCCTTAACTTTGCTCAACTTTTCATCGGCTGAGCTTCTCAATGGCAATGAGACTGGCCGCGCCGCGTTTTTCGACATCGAGCTTCTCGAAAATATGTTCGAGGTGCTTTTTTATGGTTCCTTCGGTAATACCAAGAATACTGGCAACTTCCGCATTGCTTTTTCCTTGCGCGACCCATAGCAAAGTTTCCGCCTCTTTGGGAGAAAGTCCGAGTTCTTCCAGCGGGCGGGGATTGGAAAAATCAGGGGGGCGTCGTCGTGGCGATTGAAAGAATCGATTGAGTCGCCCCCGGATGGCCTCAAGTAATTCGTCCAACGCCACGGGTTTTACCAGATAATCATCCGCCCCGCTGACCATTCCCCGCCGAATGTTGCCTTTTTCTCCCCGGGCGGTAAGAAATATAAACGGGATGTCGCCAAGCGCAGGATCGGTACGTACAGAAGCCAGTACCTCAAACCCGTCCATTCCCGGCAATTGAATATCACAAATGATCAAGTCGGGTTGGTATTGACGGGCTAACGACAATCCTGCCGCCCCATCAGCCGCCGGATGCACGACATAGCCCTCAAATCGCAAGGATGTCGAAAGGCTGTTCAACATATCCGGCTCGTCTTCAATTAAAAGCAGTGACGTCATCGTGGCGCTTTTTCCATCGCGGGAAGGTATACATAAAACGTACTGCCCTCGCCAAGACGGCTTTCAAGCTCAAGCCGCCCGCCCATACGCTGGACACAACGCTGGGTTATGACCAGTCCCAAACCACTTCCCGGACGATTTCCGACATTGGAGGCTCTGAAAAATCCATCAAAGAGATGCGCCTGCTCTTCAGATTCAATCCCGATACCACGATCCTCGATGGATAGCACCAGTTCGGGTTTACATGACTTCAACGTGATATCGACCGGATCCTCTGGTGCAGAGTATTTGCATGCATTGGACAACAAGTTCCCGAGTATATGATGCATCAATGTTTCATCAAACATGAGTTCACGCGAGCATGCATCGTCCAGGACCTTTATGGTTACCCGGTCGCGATCACTCGAAGCCGGGCAAAAACCAGATAGATTCCTGGCAATCCATTCCGGTAAATGAATAGGCATCCAGCGCGGCTGATACTGGCGGCCGTCCAAACGTCCGAGTAATAAAATGTCTTCCATCATACCGGACATTCGGCGGATTGCATGTTGAATGGACCGAATCTGTTGTTCCCGTTGTTCCACAGTCAATCTGTCGCCGTGGCGTTGCAAGAGATCCGCGGCAGATTGAATGACGCCCAGCGGAGTTCTGAATTCGTGACTGACCATACCGACGAAGCTCGTCTTGAGCTGGTTCAGTGCGCGTTCAGCATCAAGCGCCGCGCGCAGTTCCGCCTCTGATTTTTGCAAAGCCGCAGTGCGCTCGGCCACACGGGATTCGAGAATGCTGTTCAAGTCACGAAGCGTCGCTTCGGCCTGCTTCAACTCGGTAATGTCATGATGTACAACCACCACTTCGCGCAATACGCCATCCGGAGTAATGACTGGAAACAAGGTACCACCGATCCAACGCATGTCGGTGGGATGATTACGGACGGGAAACTGAACCGGAGGCACAAAAACCACTTCACCGGCAAAAGCCCGACGAATCAGATTGAGGGCACCCGACTGCTCGAGGTTGGGATCTTTCAAGACATTAAAGGCGCAGGCCTCTTCATTACCAAGTCCGAATAATCTGGACCAAGCCGGATT
The DNA here is from genome assembly GCA_035327305.1 of Kiritimatiellia bacterium. Taxonomy (GTDB): domain Bacteria; phylum Verrucomicrobiota; class Kiritimatiellia; order CAIVKH01; family CAIVKH01; genus CALMUP01. The sequence goes on from DAOLDL010000041.1 coordinate 1,915, forward strand.
GAAGTCGATGGTCTGGCCGTCGGGAGCAAAGATTTGAATACTCAAAGGACTTTGCTCAAAAAACAATCGCCATCGTTGTTCTACTGCGGCATCGGTAGAGGAGGTATCCTGGCGGATTTGCTCATTATTTACTGGCTGATTCGTAAAAACACCTCCCACCCATTTATAATCCCATTAAACCCGGACGACGGGATAGCATCAATTCGTCAGCCGCTTATGACAAGTGCAAAAATTGAGTTGATTGGGAAGACTGAACTCTATTCGAACCTCGTTCCGATTGCATTTTATACCGATTTACTACATGATTGACCACGTATGACCAACAGCTTGAAAATTGCCGGATGGTCGGCTGTCTTATTATCGGCTTTGTGGTGGCTGGCGCCACAAAAGACGCGGGAAATTGATGACGACGCCATCGTAATCCGGTACATGGCGCCAGAAGGCCCGATTCGCGACGCCATGGAGGATGCGGTTCGCGAGTTTGAATTCCTTGCCAATGAACGCCATCGCCTTGATCCTAGCCAGCCTCGTTACCGCGTGGTTGCCGGGCAACATGCATCACGCGATCAGGTGGAAGACCCCACCCGCTTTCTCCTAAGTCTCGCCGGTGGCGATCCACCGGATGTCATTTTCTTTGACCGTTTCGCGATCAGCGAATGGGCTTCACGTGGCGCTTTTGTCCCGCTGGATTCTTTCATGGAAAAGGACCAGATTAAATGGAGCGAATGGGAACTTGGCGGTCGCCCAAATGATCCTCTCGCGCTTCCCTGGCCCGGAGCTTTGGCGGAAGAACCGCGAGCCACCGGCGCATGGCCGCTCGCCGATATCAAACCCATTTACTCCGGGGACTTTTTCCCGGGTGCTTGGGACGAAATCGTTTACCGGAACCCATTGACCGGAGAGGCCCACCCATACGGAATTCCCAACAATGCCGACAACCGCGTGCTTCTTTACAATAAGGACATGCTGGTCCGTTATGGGTTTGTCGATGAAAACGGCGAAGCCCGTCCGCCTCAAACGTGGGAGGAACTGGAAGAAATGGCTTTGACCATGACCGAGCGCGATGCCGCCGGAAATCTCCAGCGCGTCGGCTTCATTCCCAATTACGGAAACACATTCCTTTACATGTATGGCTGGATGGCCGGCGGCGAATTCATGAGCGATGACGGACTTACGGTCACGCTCAATGACCCCAACATTCTGTACGCCCTTGACTACGTCACGAGCCTCTATGATCAACTGGGCGGCGCTCGCGAAGTGGATTCATTCCAAAGCACATTTCAACGAGATGCTCTTGATCCTTTCATCATGGGAAAAGTGGCGATGAAAATAGACGGCGTTTGGGTCATGTCATCACTGGCCCGCTACGGCCGCGACCTGAACGTCGGCGCCGCGCCGCCACCATTGCCGAAAGCAGAATTGGAAAAAGGGCGCCACCCCATCAGTTGGATTGGAGGCTGGGCCTATGCCATCCCGTCTACCGCGCAGGAGAAAGATGCGGCATGGGAGTTGATCCGCTTCTTGAGCAGTCGCCGGGCACTCGAGATCATGGCGCGTTCGGAACATTACACCTATTTGGCCCAGGGTCGGCCATTTGTGCCCAGACAAGTCGCCAACCGCGAATTTAATGAATGGTTGTATCAGGAATTTATCGCCGGCAACCCGGCCCTCGAGCAAAAATTCAAGGATGTGATGGCGGTATTCAACGATATGCTGGAATACTCGCGTTGCCGCCCGGTGACGCCGGTCGGACAAAAACTTTGGAATGCCCAGCGCTGGGCCATGGACGACGCCATCAACCATGAACGTACCCCGGAAGGGGCGCTGGCATACTACAATTCCTCGGTTCAGCGCGACTTGAACATGGTTCTTTTTCCGCCCGAAGGCCGCCCCATAACGCGCTGGGGTTGGTTTTTCTGGTTGTACGGCATCATCCTGATTCTGGTCGTGATCTGGATTTACCGGCGTGACAGCGGCATGTCGCACCGCAAAACTTCCGGTTTTTCACTCGGCGCATTTTTTACCGGTGAAAAAAACGTTCATTCGGTGATTGAGGGGAGCAAGGGATCCTACTTCCGATCCCAATGGAAGGAAGGCGTCATTTGCGCACTTCCCTGGATCATCGGTTTCATCGTGTTCACCGGCGGCCCGATGCTGTTCTCGATCGTCATCAGTTTTTGCCGCTATGACATCTTGAATCCCGCCGTTTTCACCGGCTTGGACAACTACTGGTTTATGTTTACCCGAGACGACCTGTTCTGGAAGTCGCTCGGCAACACCGTTTTCATGGTCATTGGTATCCCCCTGGGTATGGCGGTCGGATTGGGCATGGCGATTTTATTAACCCAGAAAGTTCGCGGTGTGGCGGTCTGGCGCACCTTGTTCTACCTGCCAAGCATCGTACCGATGGTGGCGGCCAGTATTTTGTGGATTTGGATTTTTAATCCGCAAAGCGGCTTGCTCAACGGACTTCTTGAACTGATCGGCATCACCGGTCCGAAGTGGCTTCAGGATAAGAACACCAGCAAGTGGGCCTTGATCCTTATGGGGTTATGGACGGCCGGCGGCGGCATGATCATATGGATTGCGGGACTCAAAGGCATCAGTGATTCATACTACGAGGCGGCATCCATCGATGGCGCAAATAAATGGCAACAGTTCAAATACATCACGATTCCCATGTTGACCCCCTATATCTTTTTCAACCTGATTATGGGATTGATCGGCACCTTTCAGATTTTCACCCAGGCATTCATCATGACGGCGGGTGGCCCGGTTAATTCAACGCTCTTCTACGCGTACTACCTCTTCAACAACGCTTTTCGATACCTTAACATGGGTTACGCGGCGGCGATGGCCTGGTTTTTATTTGTGATAGTTCTGATACTTACGGCATTCCAAATGCGTCTTTCACGTCGTTGGGTACACTACGAGGATGAAGGCTGATGGCATTGCGACCATTACAGATGGACGACAAGCCGGCATCCGCCGGCCGCGGCTTGAGCGCGCATAAAGCCCGGGATTTCGCCCGCATCCTGATGATTTATGGCCTGCTGATCGGCGGCGCGGCAGTTTTTTCGATTCCATTTGTATGGATGATCGGAACCAGCTTGAAAGTTGACCGCGAAATGTTCGGCGAGACCATAACCTTGTTGCCGCAAACACCCCACCCCGCCGATGTTTCGCCCTACCTCGACAAACATTATTTTACCGTTCCACGCTCGGCAACCGCAGAACGAATCGAGCCATGGGTGATTTCCCGCATTAATGATCTGGGACTTCCGGAAGAGCAAAGGCTTTTACAGGACCGCGATATCGCTTCACACCTGTTTCCCGGTGTCTACCGGAAACTTATGGATATCATGCCTGCGGCATTATGGAAATTGCCGGATGATGAATTGCGAATTGAAGTAACCAGGCGAATTGACGAGACGTTGATCACCGAAGTTTTCCGCGCGATATATCGCCCTCTGATGCTGGGATCGATTCGCGTACGCAGTTTTGATCTGCAGGAACAGGAGATGACCACCGGACGTAATCTGTCCGACATCTGGACTATTGAAGGCTCCGTAAAGTCTGAAATTCACGACGTGATGGAAGCCACCGGCCCTGGTGGCGTCCTCTCTTACGATTTCAATGGAAACGCGAAACCAGCCTTACAATTGACCACGACGCTTGATTTGCCGTTTGAAGCGGATCGATTGTTCCGCATCCAGTTGTCCATTCTGCCCGACGACTCATGGCATCGCCTGGACTTCCAATTCGAGCGCAATGGCGCTTTATATAAATCCATGCGCCCGGCGTTTATGGGCGACAACCAGGCCATGGTCGTAACATTGCAGGAATACGGCCCTGAAGATAAGAGTCATTCCGGGAAGATTCGCCTTTGGTATGCCTGCCGCGAAGTTGATCGCGGACCGGAATACGAATCACGCCCCAACCACGTCAAAGTCAGCATTCACATGTCCGAGTCCTCCCAGTTACAGGCATGGTGGGCAAAAGGTTACCGTAATTATCGCGGCGCGTTGAATTACATACCGTTTGGACGTTATGTCGCGACCAGCGCTTTCCTTGTAATACTGAATATTGTCGGAACCATTTTCTCGTGTTCACTGGTTGCGTATGCATTTGCGCGCCTGCAATGGCCGGGACGACAGTTTTCGTTTGCCTTGATGATGGCGACCATGATGATTCCGCCGCAAGTCACCATGATCCCCTACTTCCTGATCATCAAGCATCTCGGCTGGTACAACACGCTGAACCCGCTCTGGGTTATCAGCTTCTTCGGAAACGCCTTCAACATTTTCCTGTTGAGACAGTTTATGAAGGGCATACCGCGTGATCTTGAGGATGCGGCGCGCATCGACGGCTGTAATTTTCTGCAGGTTTATTGGCATGTCATCATGCCCTTGATCAAACCCACGCTGGCCTGCATCGCCATTTTCACATTCATGGGCGTTTGGAACGATTTCATGGGTCCATTGATCTACCTTGCCGATCAACCTCTGTATCCACTTTCCCTTGGCCTCTACGCGCTCAATGTGCAAGAAGGCGGAAATTACGGCATGATGATGGCCGGCTCATTCTTGATGACGCTCCCGGTCGTAATCATATTCTTTTTCGCACAGAAATATTTTATCCAAGGCGTCACGCTTACCGGAATGAAGGGGTAGGAGAAGAAGTTCAGCGTCTGGAAGTTTTCAGGCGTCAGGAGTTCCGACCCGATCTGTGATCTGAAATCCGTTATCCAGGGCACCCTGCCATCGCCAGTTTACGCGCTTGCTGAATGGTGAGTTGATCAAGACGTTCAACCACGAAATTTGCGGCAGTTAATTCATGCACCGGATGTGTGGTCGTTACCGCCACCACAGCCATGTTCGCACGATGCGCGGCCTCGATTCCCACCAAGGCATCCTCAAACACCAACGCGGGCAAACCACCCAGCTTGGATGCCGCTTTAAGGAAAATATCCGGCGCCGGTTTGCCGTGCTCGACTTCGTCGCCCGACACAATGGCATTGAAATATTTGCCCAGACCGATTTGCTCCAGTACGCAATCGATGTTGGCGCGATCCGTGGATGAGGCAATGGAAATAGGCACACCTGCATCGTGCAATTGTACAATCCATTCCGCAACGCCGGGCAGTGGTTGCAACCCTTCCTCCACCACCAACTCCCGGTAGCGTCGTTCTTTCTTCGAAGCCAGATCTGCAACCTGATCGCGTTCACTCGCCCATCCCAACACTTCGGGAATGATACGTTCGTTTTTCATCCCGAATCCGCGGCGGAAATGACCGTCCGGAAGTGGAAGGCCATATTCCATGGACATCCATTCCCAACTTTTCTCATGCAATTTTGAGGAATCAATCACCACGCCGTCCCAGTCGAATAAGGCACACCAATCACTAAACATATTCATAGAATTGAACTTCCTGAAAAATGATTTATAATTGTATCAGTATAAACGCAAACCGCAGGAGACCGCCATGCAAATGAATCGACGCGATGCCATTAAAACAATCGGGTTAACTTCCGCAGTACTGATTACCATGCCTTGGTCGGCCCTGGCCAGTCGTTCAGGCAACGCCGAACTGGAACTTGTATATCCATTCAAACTGCCCCGCCTGCCCTATGAATATGATGCGCTGTCATCCTTCATCGACGCTGAAACCATGAACATTCATCATACCAGGCACCACGCGGCGTATATCAACAACCTGAACAGTGCCCTGGAAAACTCACCGGAATTTCAATCGTGGTCGTTGGGCAGGCTTATGGCCGAGTTGGACAGTTTGCCGGAATCGATTAGTACCACGGTGCGCAACAACGGTGGAGGCCACGCCAACCACGTGTTGTTCTGGGACATCCTGCAGTCCACGGAAAGCTCACCGGATATGGAACCGCTTGCCGGACGCATCAAGTCGGACTTCGGTTCGTTGGATAACTTTATGGATGTGTTTCGTCGCGCCTCGATGGCGGTTTTCGGAAGCGGTTGGTCCTGGTTATCGTGGGACGGTGACAAGCTGATTATTGAAACCACTCCCAACCAGGATTCCCCGGTCATGCGCGGGCATGTCCCGCTTGCTGGAATCGATGTTTGGGAACATGCGTACTATTTGCGTTATCAAAACCGACGCGCCGCTTATGTTGACGAGGTTCTACGCCATATCAACTGGGCGCATGTGAATCGATTACTGGAAGCCTGCGCTGTTTGAAGCAAAGAGCCACGATGCCCCAAAGTCACCCTGGCAACAGGTTCTCCAGCATTGCCATATCGACATGCTCGAGCGAGTCGACAATGTGATTTGCGCCGGCCAGCAAATCCGGCTGATAGGTATTGGAAACCGCCAGCACATTGAGTCCAGCTCCCCGGGCGGCCGCGATTCCAGCAGGCGTATCTTCGATGGCAAAGCATGCGGAGGGAGAAAGTACACGGCTTGGATGCATTTCCTGCAATCGATTAAATACCGCAAAATAGGATTCAGGATCGGGCTTGCTGACATGCACCTGATCGGCTGTGACCTTGATGGGAAAACAGTCCTCAACATCAAGGATTCGCAGAATCGGATCGATATCGCTTTTTAGCGCTCCACTGCAAATAGCCAGCGGAACGCGGCTGTAGAGATAACGAATCAAAGTAACGACCCCGGGATATGGTGTAATGCCCTGCTTTTCCACGATCTCTACAAAAACCCGGGCTTTCTGTTCCATGAGCTGACGCATGGTGGAATCATCCAAAGGCCGTTCCGCTTCCCGGAATCGCTCACGAATGACATCGCGGTCGTCAAAACCAAGATAATGTCCGCAATAGCGATCCCAGGATAAATCCAAATTGAGCGGTTCTAGAATCCGGACAAACGCCGCATGGTGCAAGGGTTCGGAATCGACTACGATCCCATCAAAATCAAAAATTACCGCCTGTAGTTGCATGACATATAACCGGCACAGACCTGGAGTTCGTGCTGGATGAAAATTCAAGTTTCGACCGGATGATCCATTCTCCAACGGGTTTGACGGGCGATACCCATGAGGATATTGACATCCGCGACCGATAATTTCCCCCGCGAGAAAATTCGACGCATCGCCATCATCATGTGTTCAGCCTTATCATCTTCGTAAAAACCGATATCGTGAAGCATTTCATCCCACATGGCATACATGCGTTCCCGCATTTCCGAGGGAGCTTCCGGATGATGTTCGCCCGTCGGCTGGAAATGTCCGGAGGCAAGGAACAATTCATAACAGCAGACCATAACCGCTTGGGAAAGGTTTAAGGAAGGGTATACCGGCGATGATGGGATACGAATGATTTGCGTGCAAAGCGCCAGTTCTTCATTGTTCAGCCCATTGTCTTCCGGCCCGAACACCAGCGCAACGGGATGCCCCCGGGCACTATCGAGAAACACCGGAGCCCATTCACGTGGTGTATAAGAATGTGCCCGGTAAAGCCCTTGCCGATTTGTGGTGCCGGCAACTTGTGCGCATTCCGCCACGGCCTCGGCAAGCGTGGCGTATTCATTTCGATTCGCCAGAACGTCATCGGCGGAAACCGCCATTTTCATAGCTTCTTGAATATCCACAGTTTCCCGCGGGGCAACCAGGCGCAAGTGGGATAACCCCATATTCTTCATGGCCCGGCAGACCGCACCGATATTTCCACCGTAAAGCGGGCGCACCAGAACAACATGTATGTTTTTAAAGGACATTCAGGGTCGGATGCTATACGTTTCCCCCAATTCATACAACTGCAAGCGTGAACCCATCTCATCCCTTATCGCCGGATCGGAAACCAGTTGCATGGCCTGCAACTGTGATTTCATGGCATCCCCGTAACGGCCCGACGCCGCCAACGCCATGGCATAAACATCAAATATTTCCGCCACTTTGCCATCGCTGATACTCAACATTCCCTCGATAATAAACAACGCTTCCGTGGCATTTCTTTTATCCGGATCGGGGTGCGCGGAAAGCAGGCGGGCAAGTCGAATCAGGGCCGCGCCCCAGTCAGGCCGGTGAGAAACCGCCCGGCGATACGACTTGATCGCCTGATCGTGCAGATTTTTCTGCTCCCGTAATTGTCCCTGCAACAAATAGATATCCGGGAGCGAAGGCACAAGTTGAGCCGCTTCATCCAACATTTCCAAGGCCTCATCCACTTTCCCGGTCTGTTTGATGTGGAAAGCCCGTTCAAACAAAAATGCGCCTACTTCCGCATCCGATAATTTGTGCCGGCTTAAAAGTTGTCGGTACACGCCAATGGCTTTTTTAATGTTTCCGGTCCTTTCCGCCAGCATGGCAATATAGACAAGCGGACCGTCGATTTTAGGATTGATTTCCGATGCCCTTCGATACGAGCGCTCCGCCTCCACGAAATCTTCCAGCTTCTCCATCGCGATTCCCCGGTTGATCCAAGCCAGATAAAGATCGGGACGGTATTCAATGGCCTGGTCAAAATATGGCAAAGCGATTTTCGGTTTTTGCTCATCCAAAGCCAGGATGCCCAGGTTGTTCAATGCCTCATAATGACGGGCGTTCACCGATAGCGCCTTTTCATAGAGCGCCCTCGCGCCATCGCGGTCGCCCCGGGCGCGCAGGATAGAGCCGAGATTATTGTAAGCCATCCATGCTGTCGGGTTGGACGAAATGGCCGCACGCCATAGCGACTCCTGATCGTGAAAGGTCCGGACATGACGATGACTGTGATAACCAAGCGTCGTGACGACCAAACACGCCAGGACCATGGCAATCATTCTCTGCTTGGAATCAAGCCACGCCAATATAAGCCCGGCTCCGGCAAACCAGAATATGGCGGGCAAATATACAAAGTGATCGGCGACCCAGGAATAACGCATAAAATAGACATTAAAGAATCCCATGACCGGAAACAGCATGGCGGCATATCCGAACAGGATCAGACCCGGCACCCTTCCCCGCGACTGCCGCTTGAGCCACAAAATTATGCCGCATGCCACAGCCAGTAAAAATGGCAGATACGACATGATACTGGAGGCGGGATTCCAGCGTGGATAAATAAACATCTGGTTGAAAGGCCAGGCCAGCTTGCCGATGTAAAACCAGAATACTTGACCGGCAAGCGCAATACGCTCGAATATGGATAATGACCACTCAAATCCGTGGGCGCCGGAGTTGTAGCGTTGTTCCCATACCGTCCAGCCGGAAGCCAGCACCGCCACGATAAAAAAGGGAAACAGTCCGTCAACATCCATCCATCGCCGTATACCACGCTTCCACCAGACCAACGCGACCAGCACTACCGGGGCCATAACCACAGATGTTTTGCTCAATATGGCCAAGATAAACAAAACAACCGCGCCCCAATACCAAATCCGTTGTGTGTTGCCGGAGAGAATCGAGTGTGAAAAGAATCCTGCACGTTGCAAATATAGAACGGAAAGAAAAAGAAAAAACGCCGATTGCGTATTTTTTAATTCCGAAACCCATGCCACCGACTCGACTTGAATGGGGTGAAGCGCAAACAGGAATCCGGCAAACCATGCGCCGCGAATATCAAAGCGACGAAGAATGGCCACCAAAAGCAAGGCATTGGCAACGTGAAGCAATAACGTTACGGTATGAAATACCGCGGGATTGAAGCCCACCATTTTGTGCAAAGCCCATCCCGTGGTAAGCACAAGTGGATAATAAGCCGCACTTCGGGTGGTCCAGATATCGAAAATGCCCTTCCATCTACGCACGGCGTCATTGGCCGTGAAATGAACATCATCGTCCCATATAAAGCCGGCCGAAAATACCGGGTAATAAACGGCAAGGGTTACTGCCGTCAAAAGCATGGCCAGCAGGACGTTCCTGTAACCGTCCATTGCCTTGCCGCTGTTGTCACCACTATTTAAGTTCTCCATCATGATCGTAATGTAGCATATAGAGTTTTACGTGCTTGCCAATACGTCCGAACAAGCTTGCATACCTTTTCTCCATGATCAACAATCCAGGCCGAATGGGAATATAAAAATGGCAATATACCGCATCCATATACATAGTGGCGGACCTCCGGTGCGACCACCCGGCCTTTTAACACGGATTGGTGTGGCAATCGCAACAGCATTGGTGTTGATCGGTTCACTATTTCTTGGCGCCGTCATTTTTGCGGTTGTCGCGGTGGTGGCGGTATTGGGTTATGCGGCGTTTATGCTTCGGCTCTGGTGGTTCAAGCGCCAATTAAGCCGCGCCATGGAAAAGGAAACGCCTTCGGATTCATTCAAGAGCGAAAGCCGAAGTCACCGTCATTCGGATGTGATCGATGTCGAATACACGGAAAAAGACACATGATACCTCACGAAATCATCGCCTGACGCGGATATTTCATCAACTGCCAACACCTGGAGCACTATGCGGACCAAAAGTGTCCTGCATGACTTTTTCCAACAAATCGATTCCGCGCTCCCAACTGAATCGCTCTTCCATAAGGACACGAGCCCGGCGCGCCATGCTTTGCCGCAGGCTTTCATCCTCCAGCAATAGGCCCATACATTGAGCCATGATATCCGGCTTATCACCGATAAAACAGTTGTCACCATTGTGCAAAGGAATGCCTTCCGCACCCAGGGATGTCGTTACCACGGGGATGCCCGATGCCATCGCCTCAAACAATTTAAAGCGCAGGCCGGAACCCAGACGGACCGGACAAACGTAAATTTTTGCGCGATGGAGGTAGGGGCGGACGTCCTCGACGCCGCCGGTTATGATGATGGACGGATCTTTGCGGGCAATTTGTTCCAATGCGTTTCGCGCACCGGGTCCTACAATATAGAACTTCAGTTCGGGATGCCGTGCCTTCAACAGCGGCCATGTGGTATTTACAAACCACTTCACCGCGTCGAAATTGGAATCAACCTCATACTGACCGGTAAATACAACGGCATGTTCCTTGTTGGATTTGTCGTCCGGGCGGAAATAATCCGCGTCAACCCCGGTGGGAATCACATTGATCCGCAACGTCGGATCGGCATTCAGCAACATGTAGCGCTCATGCGCCGTCAGAACAATCACGCGGTCAACGCCCCGATACATGCCGGATTCGTATGTCAGCAATTTATTAACGCTTAATCGCGATCGCAACCCTTGGGCCGACAGCCCTTTGGTTTTGATCACACTTTTGTAAGCGGAGGCGACGCTGAAGTGGCAGGAAATGATTTTACGCACTGCGGGAAGATATCGATTCTGGTAAAGATACTGGCCCATGGCGGAAAACTCCGCCACTGCGATATCGTAACGCGACGCATGCACCAGATCGCCAACGCGGCGCATCATTTGCTCGGACCGGTAATCCCAAAAATAGGGCGGGATCCGTGATCCCAACAACAATGCGGGCCGCTGAATAAAACCCGGACGGCGAGGCGCCGGCACTTCCTCGTATTCATGCAATATGCTGTAGAGATCGTCATCCGGCAGTTTATCGTCAGTCGGGCGGCGCAGGGAAATCAGCCCGATTTGATGGCCTCGCGCGGTCAGCCGTTTGATTCGTTGATATACCAGGGCGTGTCCGCCAGCCACGGATGAATGAGGCACCCGGGCGGTTACAAAAAGAATTTTCATGCCGGTGGCGCGGCGTCTTTGGCCAGCGTCATGAATTCTTCAACCGAGAGATCATCAATACTTTTGTTCATGGAGGATAGCCTTCGATTGATTTCCTCGCACCATATTATCATGGCGTCATGGCTTTGCTCTGAACCCTGAACCAAATGATAACGATCGCCACGTGTAATACGTACATGACCGTCGTTACTGGCTCCGCCGATACCAATAATTTTTGCTATACGCTCCCGTTGCTCTGACATGATCGAAACTTAATGTGAATGCTGTATATACAGTATGATAAAATCAGCCGGATTTTACAAGAATTCCCGGGGGAGGGCAGAAGAGAGAATCCTCATCCACTCCTATTCGTAACCTTGCTCTTTCTCGTAATCTCCCGATATGGATTACGATCAGGATGATGATTAAGAGCGGGAAACAGAGGAGCAAACAGAAATCACAGGCGATTGAGTTCAACCCCTTCACGAACCCTCAATACCGCGCCGACTTTGGGAACATACATACGCGTTTCGGCGGGTAAAAACTCCGCGATTTCCTCAAACGTTCCCGCTTTATGCGTATTCAACAACCGCCCTACCCGACCTTCTCCCGCATTATATGCCGCAAGCGCCAAAGGCCATGAACCAAAACGACCATGCAAAAATTTCAGATATTTCGCGGCGGCGGCGGCTGATCGCTCGGGAGCCAGGCGTTCGTCATCCGGCGAAAGCGAAAGGCCGAATCGTTCCGCCGTGGCCGGCATAAACTGATAGAGTCCAAGCGCACCCACCGGACTGCGGGCGTTTGGATTGAAACTCGACTCCACTTCAGCCAGCCACACCAGTTGGGACGGGACCCCCTCACGTTGAAATACAGGTTTCAATCGCGGGACATATACCGCCGCTCCGGCAGGCGCCGGGCGACTCTCCATACGTTTGACCCAGCGGTCCATATCCATGGACTTTTGCTTCACCCTTGTTGCAGATGGCGGTGCGGGTTGACGTGGCGGTGGCGCGATGGTATCGGGTTTTTTCGGCGGTGGTGGCGGCGCGGCGGCTCGTTCCTCTTGCATGATTTCCTCGGCAACCCAGAGGTAATCCATCCGTTGTCGAAGCCATTCCGCGAAAGGTCGCGCTTCCGGAACACTGTCCAGATATGTCAGCGCCATACCCGCATATGGGCGAAGCCAGGCCAAATCCTCCAGTGAGTCTGACTCCAGGGTCCGGTTCAGCAACAGCCAGAACTGCCGCAATTCATCGGATGTTGGCGCTCGAATCAATGTCGGGTCGATTTCATATTCACTCGCCAGGCCGACAATTCGGTCGATGATGGATCCGCCCTGCCCTTGGATCGGTACGGCCCCTCCCAGCATTATTGCCAGTACACAGACGATGATTCCCACTTTTTCTAAATGAATCTTCATCACCAATAAATACGTTTTCCGCCTGCCAAGGGAAAGGCGTTTTCGATATGCCTTATTTCCGGCTCTGAAGCCGACTCCGGACTTCCAACAACTTCGACGACATCAAACCGGAAATATTCAGGCTTGGACTTCAGGCGTTTGATATAGTTCCAAGCGGCCCGGGAAAGTTTACGTTGCTTGTGATGATCCACCGATTGCCCGGGCCTTCCGTAATCCACATTCGCGCGTGTTTTCACTTCGACAAACACGAGTATATTTTCTGGCGAACGAGTGATAATATCCAGTTCATCACGGCGACCTACCCGGACACGGCGACCAAGAATCTTGTGTCCTTTTTTTTGCAAAAATGTCTCGGTCTGTTCTTCTCCCCATATACCTGTGGCGAGATGCCGGGGATGACGCTTGCCTGGCATAAATCTGGCCGTCAAACCACGCACCCATTTTTCGATGATATTCATGCGTCAAAAGGTAGTTCGTGCTGGGATACGGGCGCAAATGATCGCCGGTGTTCGACGCAAGGTCCAAGTCGCCGGATGGCCTCCATGTGTTCGCGGGTGCCATATCCCTTGTGCCGGGCGAATCCGTAGCCGGGATATTTGGAATCCAGTTCGCACATGATGTCGTCACGCGTCACTTTGGCGATGATACTGGCCGCCGCGATCAACAAACTTTTGCCATCCCCTCCCACAATCGCTTCGTGTTTCAAAGGCAACCCCTTCACAGGCAATCCATCCACCAAAAGAAAAGATGGGCCGGTCGACAATTTTTCAACCGCGCGACGCATGGCCAGGTGGGTTGCGTTGAGAATATTGTGTTCGTCAATTTCCGCAGGAGTGCAAATGCCGACTCCATGGATGACGGCAGGCAAGCTGGTTATGGATGAAAAAAACGCCCGACGAAGTTTATCCGTCAGGCGTTTGGAATCAGTCAGTGATTTCCACGATACGAGAAACAGCTCCTCGCAAATTTCCGGCGGCACTGCGACGGCGGCGGCAACGACCGGGCCAGCCAGCGGTCCGCGACCCGCTTCATCAATCCCGGCGATCAGGTTGTGGCCGGAAGCCCACCAGCGCCGTTCATGATCAAGCATCGTACAATCAGGCGCGATCTTCCTTCGCGACCTTTTCCTTGATCTTGGTCTTTTTACCGGTCAGTTTGCGCAAGTAATAAAGCTTGGCGCGTTTGGGTTGGCCACTGCGTTCGATTTCGATTTTGGCCAAGCTAGGTGAGTAAAGGGGGAAAATACGCTCCACACCTTCCCCGTAGGAAATACGGCGGACAGTGAACGTTTCGGTGCTTCCCGTGCCATCGCGGGCGATAACGGTTCCGGCGTACATCTGAATACGTTCCTTGTCGCCTTCGCGGATTTTTACATGCACTTTGATGTTGTCGCCCACGTTGAAATCCGGGACGGAACGGTCTTTACGCTGTTCCTGATCAATCTTTTCGAGAATATTTGTGGCCATAGTCGTGTTTCCTGTTAGCAAAGGGGCGTAATAGTATTCGGAAAACCCCATACGTCAAGGGATTTATACTGGTACAACCACCCATTTTCAACATTCCTAATCGTAAACTTTCTTTGTGACCCGAATACCTGGATTGAGGTTGGCTGGCAAAGTGTCGGGTTTTACGTTCTGCCTGACACCCACTCGGGAGCATTCATTATGGGTTCAAGGCTGAATTATAGTAATGAAAAGGTCGGTTTGCCGACCTGATGGCCAAGGGACGGCCGTTATCGTAATCCTCTTTGCGTTCAAGTAGTTGCGAATAATAGGCCGGGTTTTCATCCACCTTTGCCCGATCCAACGCACGCGACAGCCACCAATAGGCATTTTCTGTCTCGCCATGCGAAGCAGATGCGATCGACATCGTTTCAAGTAGTTCTGCAGAAGGCCTCTCCATCCGTGAGATCAGGTTTTCCAAAAGGGCAATGGCCGGTTCAGGATCACCAAGTTCCTTGCGTTTATCCATAGAGCGAATAAGCACGATGCTTTTGATGATCGCGGCATCATCTCCGGCTTTTTCCAACGCGGCGTCGAACAACTCTGCGGCTTGTTCAGGGTTGCCCAACGTGGCTTGCCATACCCCGCCATGGTAATTCGCCCGGGCATAATTCATAGTCGCCAAACCGTGACTGGCTATCTGAAAGCCACGGTTCTGATTTCCCTGCATAGCCAGAGCAAACCCGGACAGGAAAATGGCTTCTCCGGTATCAGGTCGTTTCTTGAGCACGGACGAAAGTAATTGCTCGGCAAACATCCATTTCCCGGCCAGCAGGGCTTGGTCGGCTTCCTGCATGCGCTCGTGGATAAATTCCACCGAGGACAAGGCAACGCGTAATCGCCACCGATAGTCCCATCTCCTGGTATGCCGATCCATGGCCTGCAATACATCCCTCGCCTCTTGGTACAGGCCGCCGCTGTGAAGAAGAGTCACCAGGTAATTGGCGCCCATTTGAACGAAATAACCGTGTTTTTTCTGATACCCCAAAAGTATGTTCGCGGCTTCATCGGCCCTTCCTTCCCGGGCAAGAAGAAACGCCATGGTGGTGCGAGGTCCACGCCGATGCGGATGGCGGAGAACGGATGATTCAACCAACGTTTTGGCTTCTATAAATCGATTAAGCGCAATCAAATGCTGGGCATAGTGCTGGGGAAAATAGTAGTCATCCGGATAGATCGCGATTCTTTCGGCAAATTCACCCATAATTTTTCCAGAAGCAAGCAAGCGTAGTTTGGCATCCATTTCCCGGATTTTATCCTGATAGCGATTCATTCGTGTCCGGCTGTCGAATTGACGATTGAAAGGTGGTCGACCGTAGCGTCGAAGCATTTCCTGTAAAACACTGATCTCCGCGACGTAGGTGTACAAAAGTTTTTCACGTAATGCTGTGGCATCGGGACCGGGAGCATTACGGGAAAAGTTATCCGATGTATTGAATGTTGCCACCGTGTCCGCCCACAAGGAAGCCAGCAGAGAGGCGCCTTCGAACGTGAAATGTACGTGATCTACAAAAAGGTCGGCGTCACGCCATACCGGATGCAGTTTAAATTCACGTGCGACGTCGATCAGATGAACGGATCCGGATGCCGCCACTTTGCGAATAATTTGATTGATCTGCGAGTCTGCCCGGTACCGAAAGGCGTCAAGATCACAAGCCCGGCTGAAATGATGGTCGGCCAAAACGGTTTCTCCCAACTTTTCCAGGCAAATACCAATGGCATAATGCAAACCGGCATCGGTATCATCAAGCTCAAGGGCAACGCGAAAGTTTTCCAAGGCATTGCTCCACGCATTCATCTTCAAGAGAGATTCGCCTCGGTCAAAGCGGGCATGCCAGGACTCGTCGTCGGAGCGCGATAGATTCTTTCGCCGCACCGACAGCGATGGCGGACAATCCGTTTTATTTACTGCGACTGTGCTTAAAAGCACCTCGGCGCCCGCGTCCTGCGCATTTCGGATGATGCGTCGCATGTTTTTTTCGTATCTTCTCCTCACGGTTTCGAGGCGCGGATCATCATAAGTTACGGGCTTGTCCATGAACATGGCAACGCCACGGAAATCAACCGGCCCCTTTGCCTCCGCCGTCAAATGGATTGCAAAACGCAGAAGCTGGGCCAACCGGAAGCGGTTCAAAAACATGACCAGATCGATTGCGGAATCCGACTGCATGAATCCGGAAAAGACCGTCCCGGGACCAAAGGGGCCGATAACCTCATTGTTGCCCATATATACAATCACCACATCCGGTTGCAATTTCCACAATTCGCGGGACATGGCTTTAATGGCGTGGCTGTTGATGGCGGTAATGGCGGCGTTGATGACCTGGATATCGGCTTGCGGATCCATTCCGCGCATGGTGTATTCGAGTAACCGGGGCGGTCCATAATCCGGAAGAGGATCTCCCTGGGCGGCGGACTCCCCCAGCACCACTATGCGAAATGCCTTTTCCGGCTTGTTCTTCTTCACCACAATCGGTACGGGGATTCGCGCCAACGGAGGATCAAACAAGTGATACGTGAAGAAAGGATTTTCAACCCACACCGCCTCCCCATCCACCGTTGCTTCGATCAAGCAGGATGGATCGTAACCGGCGCCCATCACCCGCAGGATCAATTCGGCAAGGCCCAATACGATCAGCGGACCGGTCAACACCAAAAGCAATTTTCCCTTCCAACCTTTCATGGTGAATTAGAACTATCGTTTAATCATTCTTTTTACAATGCGGATTCAGAGACTTTCATGATGTTTGGAAGACAGTGTGGAATACCCGGTCCATACGAGCTTAAGCATTGAAGTATCGGCGTCGTTCCACCCCACACCATATTCTGGAAGGGCGAGCTGTTGCGGGCCTTGGGCCGTGATTCAACAAGAATATTTCCGGCATGCAAAACCATACCACGTCTTGCCAAACCACCCTTATTACGCGAGCAAACGCTTCACTATTCGATGGTCATGCGCAAACAACCTGCGGTACAGTGCCGCACATGAAACTAAATCGCATGCCTCCAAAAATCGGATTGGCGCTGGCGGCGCCTTTGCTTTTTTTGATGGTCGTCGAGGCATGTCTGCGATTATTCAACATTGGTTATTCCGCCTCTTTTCTCGTGCCGGCAGAAGTAAGCGACCGAACCGTATGGACCAGCAATCCGTTTTATGGTTACCGTTTTTTCCCGCATCGAGCCGCGCGCAACCCGGCATCCCTCCTTATTGACCGGCAAAAACCCGACGACCTTTATCGAATAGTCGTGCTGGGTGAATCCGCCGCCATGGGTGATCCCGCCATTGAATTCAGCATGGCCCGCGCGCTTGAAAAAAGCCTCAACGAACCGGGCCAACCAAGGCGATTCGAAGTCATCAACGCCGCCATGACCGCCATCAACTCCCCGGTCATTGTCGATATCGCCGGCGACATGCTTAAATGCGAACCCGACATGTTTGTCATTTACATGGGCAACAACGAAGTCGTTGGACCTTATGGTCCCGGCACCGCGATCACCAAGGGTAATTGGTTGCCCTCCCTGACACCCCTGCGTGTTCGGACAACCCGATTGCGACTGGCCAGCGTCATGGGGACGATTGGTCAATCCGGCGAACCCTCCTCCGCATGGCAGGGCATGGAAATGTTCGATCAACATAGAATCACCTATGATGACGAGCGCCTTGATGACATGTACCGGCTGTACGCGTCCAATCTGGACAGAATAATTGGCATGGCCGGGAAACGAAACATTCCCGTGATTCTTTGCACAGTAGCGGTGAATCTTTCGGATTGCGCTCCATTTGGTTCCACAAATCGCGTAGACCTTACCGGCAAAAGCCGTCGCGATTGGAACAGTTTGTTTCGTGATGGCCGCGTCGCGCATAGCCGAAAGAATATCGAAGAAGCGAAGTTCCGATACGAGCAGGCCTTGAAACACGACGAGTATCATGCCGAATTAAATTATCGTCTTGCGGTTGTTCTCAAAGAGCTTGGCCAACAAGACGAGGCGAACCGTCGCTTCGCGCTGGCCCGCGACCTCGACACCCAACGTTTTCGAACCGACTCGCGAATCAATCGTATTATCCGCGACATCGCCTCCCGCCATTCAAATGTAAAACTTGCTGATGTGGAATCGGCATTCCATGAACGTGATCATCGCCTC
Source organism: Kiritimatiellia bacterium (assembly GCA_035327305.1). Classification (GTDB taxonomy): domain Bacteria; phylum Verrucomicrobiota; class Kiritimatiellia; order CAIVKH01; family CAIVKH01; genus CALMUP01. The sequence continues at coordinate 20,535 of DAOLDL010000041.1, forward strand.
ATGTTTGTCGATCATGTCCACTTTTCATTGCCGGGACTTCACGCCGTTGTTTACGAGGTTTGCAGAAGTATCGGTCAAATACGAACCGATATACCCGACATGATCGACGAAGAGACTCTGTACGACCGCTTGTTCAGAACACCGTGGAGCGACCGCAAAATTGCCGCCATCATGCTGGCGCGGCGGGACCGTCCGCCATTTACCACCCAGTGGGGAAACAAGGAACAAATGGATCGATTGCGTGTTGTGCAGGATCGAGCCGCCGGCAAGATAAATGCCGATGCGACGGAGTCAACCAGGACTCGATACCTTGAGGCCGTTACCATGTATCCACACGATATCTATTACCACTCGCAATGGGGACATATTCTTTCCTCGGAAAACAACTGGGCGGATGCGGCCGTCGTGTTGACAAAGGCCACCCCGAATTGTCCCGGCTTTTCCGATGTTCATGGATTGACCGCGCTTACGCTTACAATGAATGGCGATGTGCGATCCGCGGTGGATACACTGTTTCGCACGGGTCCGCCCTACGGTTTTTATCTGGCCGATGCCGCAGTGAACATTGCAAATGGTTTACGGGCAAACAACCGGGAGGAAACCGCCCATGAATTTCTCGCTGAAATCCTGAACCGAAGCAAACGATTCCCCGGTCGGTCACAGATCGCAACAGCGCTGAAAAAGTGAAGCGCGGCCCCCCATCCTAATCCAACTCAAGCTCCACCCGGTAGAACCACGGTGATCCCTCTGCCGCGGTGTCATGGAATATATTCATGGCCGGTGTCGCCATGATGTTGCTTTGAATCAGGATAAAATCAATGGGGTCAATGGACGGCGAGCGCCACAATCGATACAAGCGACCGGGCGCGCTGTTCCACTGCACGGTGACGTTGCCAGCCGCATCCGGTGTGGTATACGCTCTCAAGAACGAAGCAGGGTTTCCGGGATCGGTTCCGGCAAGAAACTCCTGCCAATTGGTATAGCCATCACCATCGTCATCCATATGTGCCACGGCATTCGTGGCGCCGCCGAAATAGTTCAGTTCCCACCAATCTGGAATTCCATCCCCATCCGTGTCGGGATTCGTATCGAAAAATGAATTGCAATCGTATTGATAATCAAGCGCGGTAACTTCAATGCCCCAGCAAAGCAGTTCCCCGGGATCGGCGGGAAAAACATCCGTTACCCGTAATCGCCAAACACCGGACGGATGTTTGCCATTAAAAGTGGCTAGCAGGCCGTCAGGTCGGTAGACTCCGGCGAAGGGAGACGATCCGGCGGATATCGCGATGGCGGCGTCATCATCAAACCGCGCATACACAACGGAGACACCGCAAGCGCCGGTTCCGAAATTATGGCCACTTCCACCGCGCCGGTTCGAAAGAATAACTTCAGAGCCATCTGGATGTTGAAGCGCAATCACCATGTCGCTATTCCACGTATGGTTGATGCGAAGCCATACTGCGATGTGCTCAATCGGGCCGAGCGAGGCGTTGTTGATCAACAAATCGGAATAGATGGTCTGGTTGTCGATGATATCCCTCGGCACATCCACGCTTTGCCAAATACCGGTGACCAACCCATTCCCAAACTCCAAGCCGGTGGGCAACTCCACGGGCATGATCCATGATCCACTGCCGTGTTGTACATGCAGGTCGAAGTGCAGGGGTTGACCGCAAACCCAATCGTTCGGAATCTGAACCACAAACCGGGTATCTCCCGTCACCACGGAAGAAGAACCGAGTTCCGCAAAAATAATGTGTGGTTGGGTCATCTGCACCGAGGTATCGAGGCTGTACAAATGCGCACTGACGTTTAAATCCACAACCGGACTTCGATTTGACAAGATCAGCGTCCCGAAAATTGTTTCGCCTGGATCCAGTACGCCATCCGCATTTCCATAAAAGTTATCGCTGAATGATAATGAAACGAAGGAAACGCCGGAAACGGGAACTTGTGAAAGCACCAAAGCGCTGTATCGACCAATATCAATTTGCGCCATCGGAGGAGATCCAGAAGCCACAACCTGGGTTTGTCCGATTCCTTCGTAATCGGGACCGTATTCCGGATCATCGGTATTCATGTGGACATACCACGTTCCTGCGTGCGGAAGTTGAACCGTATAATTGGTTCGTATGGTGTTTCGCAAGTTGGCGAAGACCACGACATCCTCACCGGGGCGGTTTTCATCGTATCGGCGATAACCGATCACTTTATCCGTATTATTAATTAAAAACATGCCGCAACCGGGTCCCAAAAGTCCGCCGGTAAGTCCTTCGATATTTCGGCGCAAATGAATCAAATCGCGGTAAAACTTCGTGATATGCGAAAAAGAATTGGTTCGCGGCCAATCAAGAGACCGGACATCGCTGAATAAATTGGTTTCATACATTTCCTGTCCCTGCCAAAGCATCGGCGTGCCGGGCGATGTAAAGGAAAACAGCGACGCCAGCGTACTTCGTTTGCGGGCGAAATATCCTTCCGCGTCTTCGGCGCTGACCGCGTTGGGAAATCGTCGCGCCCAAGCATTAAGATTGCCGGTGGTATCATGCGATTCGGTATAGATGATACGATTGGGATCGTTGTTGATGATGCCGGCCAGGGTAAACATATTCCTATTGTTGTCATTCCCTTGTGACATAATGCTTTGAATGGTGCCTTGAAATCCCATGTCCCAATGGCTGTTAAATCCGACCACGCCCTTGATGTCTTCCGCGATATGAAACGTGCGGGGAAATTCATTGGAAAGCGTACTGATGACTTGATGTATGAGGCCTGATGCTTCGGGAATGGGAATAGCCTGGGAGTTGTCCGTGAATAACATGAATTGCGGCGCATCCCAGCGGAACCCGTCGATGCGGTAATCCTGCTTCCACATGCGAAAGTTATTCAGGATGTATTCCCGCACTTCGGGCCGGCTGTAATCGGGACGAGGCCCCCACCAGGTGCAACACAGATTTGGCTCACTGTAAAAGTAGATACCGCCGTACCCCCCGGTGCTCCATCCGTCGTACTGCCACAAACTCCAATCGTTGAAGTCATCGCCCCAGTGATTGTGCACCACGTCCATCAGGACGGCGATTCCACGCTCGTGACAGGCTTTGATAAACGATTTTAGTTGATCCGGCGTGCCATAGCTTGACTCAATTGCGAATGGATAGGACAGGTTGTATCCCCAACTGGTGGGTGTGGGAAACTCGCTGATTGGCATTAATTCCACGGCATTTATGCCGAGATTGACCAGATGGTCGAGCCGCGATTCCGCATCGACGAATTTTCCGACCTGACCGTCATTCGGATTTGGATCGAAATACGAACCGATATGCATTTCATAAATGACCAGTTCATTGGGAGGCGCCATTTCGAATACATAATCGCCCCAGTCGAACGTGGAAGGGTTATGGATGATGGAATTTCTTGTGCCGGTGGCTTCGATTTGACGGCTGTAGGGATCGCGCCGCCACAAATTGCCATTTAACACGAATTTATATGGCTGGCCGGGCGCCGCCACGGTCACATCGCGCGACCAGACTCCATTACCCTCCGAGAAGAGCGGCATCGACAACGTGCTCCAACCATTAAAACTGCCGGCTACGGTCACGCTTGACGCATTGGGCGCCCAGGTTCGGAATGTGACACCGGTCCCTCCTGCGCCAGCATAAGGTGTGGCGCCCCAGCCCGGGCGAGTGGATTGACCCTGAATATCCGGAGAATATCCAAGGAAAAGAAGCGCTAAAAGTATGTGCCGAGAAATCAATATGCCGCCCCTTGCGAAAACGTTTTAACCCCAATCGTGATATTTTTCATCACTTCAGGGGAAAAAGCAATCAAAGACGGCAATTAAATCACCATGTCAGGTCAGTATTATGATTCGATTTTTGGGTTATGTTTGTCGCACACGGTGCGACTACTGCACCAATCATCCCATGCACTGGTTGTATAGTAGCGCCTCCGTGAGGCGCGTCTTATCCACGTTTGACTGAACTCCACAGACAAGAATGTCTGTGTTACACTGCTT
>DAOLDL010000042.1:0-24336 GCA_035327305.1 Kiritimatiellia bacterium
CGCCCTTTGACTTCTGAAGCTCCGCCTCGGTGGGGACGAGTTTGCCTTCGCATGCTGCTTTGAGGACGGCGGCGCGATAGCGTTTGAGGTTGGCCTGCACGCGACGCAATGCGGCGATTCCGGCATCGAGTCGGGTGAAGTGTTTTTCGATTTCGGCGACGATGCGGCGCTGATCAGTGGGCGAAGGGTAGCGAAAGGGTATTTCTACAATATGTTTCGCACGCAGATTGTTGATGTTGACTCCAGCTGATAGCTCAGAAACACGATTTCGATATTCCGATGTTTGAAAAAACCATGCAAGAAAGCGCGAATCAATGCCCGGCTTTGGACGAAGACCAAAACAAAAAGCACCGAACGAACCCTTCCAGTCGGTCTTGAGCTGTGCGGCTTTGCCCACAATCTTCCGACTTCCGCTAGATGCCGCAATTACTATATCCCCAGAGCAAAGAAGTTGCTCGTCGGAAACATATTGTTTAGGAACATAAACAAGGTCATCAAATAAAATTCCTGCTTGGATGTTTGTCGCGCGGAGAATTGGCAAAGTGCCACTTCCCGGCTCGCTCGACGCGTGTTCCTTTTTATAGGAAACTCCGCGAATTACAGTCACCATTTCGCCCAGAGTGGATTGATTCCATTGTTTGACAGAATGTCGTGTTGTACTCATACCGCCCACACCCCGCTCCGCCCAAACCCACCCGGCAAAAAGTTCCAATCATTGGAAAAGGATGATGAAAAAAGTTCCAATGATTGGAACTTTTGAAAGGGCCTGCTCATCGTTCCCCCTCGACCGGCATGTCAATAAACAGGCTTGGAAAGTAAAACGGTAGCACTTTGCCAGGTAATGCGATCCGCAGCTTTCCCTTTTCCGAAGGGCTGTCGAAGTAACCTTCTTTTAGTCCCGCCTTAATGATTTGAACGCACGTGGTGGCGCCCTTTCCGGTTAACTCGCCCACTCGTTCGCGAGGGAATTCGCCATCAACAACGAGAGCGTTAACGACTTTCCTGATTTCATCGGCATAACCAATATGTATTTTTTCAAAAGTAAAATAGCGATCAATGCGTGTGCGTAGATCCTGAAGGTTCAGCAGACTATCCATAAACTGTACCTGATCAAGCATGGTTTCCATAAAAAACATGCAGAAGGATGACAGGCCGCGATCAGACAGGTTACCTCGACCGTCATAATCGTTTTCTCGCGCACCGTCGGCTATCTGCAGGTAACGATAGTAATCGCTCTTCCGGCGAGCCAAACCCCGCGATAACGTCCAAAGCCCATCACCATCCAGCCGCGATATTTTCAACATGGCCCGTGAGTGCAAGCGGGCTACACGGCCATTCCCATCGCCAAACGGGTGAATCCAAGCTAATCGATGATGAGCTGCGGCAATGGCAACAAGCTGATTACTCGCCCATATCTTATTGCCTCCATAAAACTCATGAAACCGACCCATAAATTTAGGCAAATCGTCATGATGCGGAGGGGTGTGATAACCAACATCGACCATGAAGTTTCGCAGTTGGCCCGGATGGATTCGATACTCTTTGCCCGACTTAGTATAGGCGACGTGCATTGACTCGGGAAGCCGCTGATAAAACTCCTTGTGAATCCAGCAAATAAATTCAGATCCACAGACATCGACATCGCCTTCATCTATTCGCTTCATCATGGCTGACTCGACCTCTATATGGGCTTGAGCCAACAATTGATTCGCCACCTCTTCTTTGGTCGCCGTTTCCTGACGGAGTACATCAGCTATGTCCTTTGGGAGTGTTTTGTGTCCCTCGATAAGATTCGAGTAATAGCAATTCATCTCCTGAACTAGCGCCGAGATCGCCTCGCGAACAATCGGTGAAGAAACTGCACCGGTGAGCTTACCGATTGAGAAAGTCAGTTTTTGCGACAATTCGGACAACTCTTTGCGTCCGGCATCAGGAAGCATCGGCTCCATAGAGTTAACATCTCGATAAATTTCCATAAACGAAATCCTACATGAATATCACAACGAAAATCACTACAATACGCATTGTCCTTTATATAAACACGTTATGTTGCTTGGCGCTACGTTTTGGCAAATAAAATGAAAATGATTATGAAAATCCATGGCAATCACAATCGAATCATCAATAAATATCATTGATACCATATACTTACATCAGCAACGCTGATGTAAGTATATGGTATCAAAACGCCTCGTCAAGCATCTTATTCAACCAAAACAATATTCAACTCGTCTATGATAACAGAAAGATGCGGACCGAACAACTGATGCGCCTTGCCGAGTCCGCCGCGTTGGCTGAACGGGGCGTATTCGAAATCGTCGGGTTCGATGCTCAGGCTAGTGGCGATGTGGTCGCGGATGAGGTGGAGCCAGGCGACTTGGTCAGGGGTGAAGTTTGCGCCTGCCTTGGCCTTGTCCATCAGCCATTCGTTGAAGCGTTCCTGCACGGACTCGGCAAACGGCTTGAGGACGGGTTGCTGTTCGAGGGCGAAGCGAACGAGGGCGACCAGATCGGCGAAGCGTCCGGCTTGCGAGCGGCCTTTGACCTTGTCCGGATTGGCGGCGGCGAAGGCGTTCCACAAGTTGTCCTCCGTCCACCCGGCGTGCTGTTCGCGCAGTTTCTTCTCGAGTTCCTTGAGCATGGTCTCGGTGAGCCGTTGCTTGTACGGACGGGAGTAGAGTAACTGCAACGCGGTGATCTCGGCCTTGTGTTGTTCGATGTACTCGCGGAATGAAGTCGCCAACTGCGTACCCGCTTCGAGTGTCTTTTGTCCCGCTCCAGAAAACAACAGTTCGTCGCGCGATATCACGTCGATGGTCTGTTCGACTGCTTTGGCGATTCGTTTGAGGAGGTTGCGGAGATCGGGATTGGTGGCCAGGGGCGCGAGCGCGGTTTTGATCAGCGTTTCCGTGGCGGCTTTGAGTTCCTTTGGCGTTGGGGGAACATACGTTGCGGACGGCGAGGGACCGCCGTCCCTGCCTTTTGCGTTTTCAGCGATGGTGTCCGGGTCCACGGCGGCCAATAAGCCTTTGGCGATTTCGGAAAGTGTCTTGCCTTGGGCCGTTTTGACGACTTCCGCTTCCAACTCCTTGTCAAACCGCCGTTCGAGCCGGATGAGGCGGCCGGCCAGCGACTCCACGGCGGCGACTTCGGTTGTGCCGAGCGCGGCGGCGTCCAACAGTTTTTCAAGCGTAACGGTCGGTTTCTTTTCGAGCGGACGCGATTCGGTCTGGATGCGTTCGGTCACGCCCACCGCGTCCACGACAAGGAAGCGGGTTTTGCGCTTGATGCCGGGATTGACCTGCTCCATTTCGGTTTCCGACACCACGCGTACGCCGCGTCCCTTCATCTGCTCAAAGAAGTTCTTCGATGCCACGCTGCGCATGAAGAAGACGATTTCCAGCGGTTTGATGTCGGTTCCGGTGGCGATCATGTCCACCGTGACCGCGATGCGAGGGTTGTAGCTGTTGCGGAACGCGCTGAGAATTTGTTCCGGAGTCAGGCTGGAAGTGCGTTGCCAGGTGAAGACCTCCACCTCTTTGCCGCCCACCAGCTTCTTGCCCACCGGTACACGAGTGAAGCCGGTGCGGTAGGTGATCTTCTGGCAGAAGTCGTTGCCCTTGCCGAACACATCGCGGCAGATAGTCACAATGTCGTCGGCGTGGCTGTCGTCCTTGGCGAAAATGAGGGTCTTGGGCAGGTCGGCGCGGCCCGGAAACATTTCGGGGATGGCCCGGTCGCGAAAGGCTTCCAGGACGGTGCGAATCTGATCGGGAGAAACATAATCACGGTCGAGATCGCCCGCCGTGTAGCTGACGTCTTCGTCGAGTTGTTCCCAACGGACTTTGCGGGTTTGACGGTCGCGTTTGTCCACGTAGTACCCGGCTTCGATTTTTGATCCCGCCTCGGTGATGGCCGTGCGGATGCGGTAGATGTCAGAACCGACATTGACCCCGTCGGCTACGGCCTTCTCATGGTTGTATTCCATGACGAGATTTTGCTGAAAGAAGCCGAAGGTCTGTTTCGACGGGGTAGCAGTAAGGCCGATTAATGAGGCATCGTAGTATTCGAGCACCTGCCGCCAGAGGTTGTAAATCGACCGGTGGCACTCGTCGGTAACGATGAAGTCAAATGATTCGATCGGGAACGCGGGGTTGTAGGATACCGGAACAGGCTCCTTGAACAAGGAGGCGGGGGTATCAATCGGCAGATCGTCGAGGTCGGGCGCGGGTTCCGCCTCCCCCTTCAGCATCGAGTAGATGCGCTGGATGGTTCCGATGACCACCCGCGCCGAGGTGTCGAGGTTGTTACTGCTAAGGCGCTGGACGATGTATTCCTCGGTAAACTTGTAGTTGTTGGCCGGGGAGACGAATTGCTGGAATTCCTTGAGGGTCTGGTCGCCCAGGTTGCCGCGATCCACCAGGAACAACACGCGTTTAGCCCCGGCATATTTGACCAGGCGGTAGATGAAATTCACGGCGGTGTAGGTCTTGCCTGAACCCGTGGCCATTTGGATCAGTGCTCGCGGCTTGCCGAGGACAAAGGAACGTTCCAGATTCTGAATGGCTTCAAATTGCGCGGGCCAGAGGGTTCCGGGCGTGAGCGGAGGGAATTCGGTGAGGCAGCGGGCGAGTTGTTTGTCCTTTTCGGCCCACTCGGCCAGCGTTTCCGGGCGGTGAAAGGCGAACACACGACGACTGCATGGTTCCGGGTCGAGGTGGTTGGTAAAACGGGTTTCTTCGCCGGTAGCCTCGTAACTGAAAGGCAATGGATCATGCCAGACGGGCAGTCCCTGCGGCTTGCCGTGCGTGTATTTGGCCGATTGCTGTTCAGCGCCGATCAAGGAAAACCCCGCTGGTTTGGCCTCCACTGTGCCGATAGCCTTGGCATCCACAAAAAGCGTATAGTCCGGCTCACCATTCTTAAACGACAACTCGGTGATCGCCACACCCCGACTTACTGAAAGGTTGATCTGGTTTTTCGTTTGAACCATCCAGCCGCATGCCGCAAGTTGGGCATCAATGACCTGCCTTGCTTGTTCTTCGGGTGTCATACGTCGTGCTTTTTAGCTCAATCCCTATGAAATGGCTATTCCATTTGATAGGGATTGGCTCGGGGGCGGATTACACCACCTCTGCGGGATCACTTTCTCGAATGCTCACCAGACACTTAGATACGACATGTGAAGGGTATATCGTTTTACCGGGCAATTTATCTGATTGTGCCCAAAATTTTTGGACAGGCTCCGCTTTCGTGGTTATTTTATCGCATCGACGCGTTTAGTTTACACCAGTCACTTCGGGTGAATGATCAGAGGCTTTTACGTTTCTTGGGGACTCATATATGAACAGTAAATCGAAACTCCTTTCAACTCGTCCTCGTTCCACCTGGTTGCACGGTGTGGTTGCCGCCATGGCGTTGTGGGGATTCTCAAGCAAGGCTGATTGGGGTATCTGGGACGCCGGTGTATTTCTGAACATCAATAGCACGAATCTGGTGTATACCAACGCCGTTGCGTTCAACGGCGCATTTCTGGGAAATTTTCTTACGGTCAGCAACCACACGCTGGTTCTCAAGGGCGGTGAAATCAAGACATTCAAAAACAGCGGTAGCGATGTAACGGGCGGGAACATGTACTATCGCATCTATCCGATTGATACTGCGCCGGGCGCCTTTACCTCCCGCAACCTGCCGTTCTTTGCCAATCTGGGGGGCGGCGATCAGGTTTGGCAGGTGATCACCAACAATATCAATGTGCTGGCGGGATTAACCAAACCCGGAACGTATCGAATTCAAGTTTACTTCAGTGCCGACGGAACCGTACCAAACGAAACCAGGTTTTTCAGCAACATGGGGGCGAACTACACCGCTACATTCAATTGGAACATTCCGGTACTGACGGTTAACGGGATCAACGCCAACTACACCACGACCAAGTTTTTTGCAGATGAAGTTGCCGGCGATTCCTTCCCGGTTGAAATTGTTTTCTGGCCCAACGCCGCGACAAACATCACCAACGTGGAAATATTCAGCAATTTGAACCGTCGCGATCTTGCCACCCTGGTGTGGACCAATGCCGATGGCATCGTAACCGAGGAGGGAATTTTTCCCCGCCCCGGAAACACCATAAGCGCCGCCGACCAGAATTATTATTTCCGCGCGTATCCAATGAACACCAACGTGCTCAACCAACGTTACTCACTTACCCTGCCGGCGGAAAAAACCGGAGCGTATCGTTTATCCGCCCGTTACAAGATGCAAGGCAATACAAACTGGTTCTGGTACACCGACACCGCCATGGGCCGGCGTGATCATGCCATCGTCGTCAGCCCGATTACGTCGCGCGACATTGTGATGTACGAGGTCAATACCCTGAACATCAAGGCAACCGGCACGTTGGAAAGTCAACGCAGTACCTTTGTTGATTTGTGGGATGGCCCCGGATCGGATCCGACCAAACCGGCCTGGAACCTGGATTATGTGAGAAACCTCGGCGTGAACTGGCTGTGGTTTCAGCCCGTACATCCGTACGGAGTGGATGGGCGCCACCTTAGCGCCGCGGATATCAATGACCGCGCCCCCGGCTCCGGCGCGACAACGTGGTTGTGGAATGGGGGATCGCCGTCGGAGGATGTCAATTATGCCTTCCAGCTTGGAAGTCCATACGCAGTCAAAAACTTTTGGGAAATCGAGCCGCGCATGAGCAAAGCCAACACGCGTCCCGCGGCAATGACGGAGTTTACCAATTTCGTCGAGGCCGCGGATCAGGCGGGTGTGTCGATCATGCTTGATGCCGCTTTTAACCACACTTCCTGGGACACGGAATTGGGTGAACTTGGCGTTCAGCTTTTCGCGACCAATTCGACGCCGACCACGGAAATACGCAATGTCGAGGCGCGATTCTTTTCACGTGATGGAAATTATGCCTTGCGCGCCACCAGCGCGGGGGATATTGCGCCGGCGCCGGATCGTTTTGACTTTGGAAAATGGCTCGACGTAAAGGATGTGTTTTTCGGGCGCTACGCCGCGCTGGTTCCGACTGCCGGTGAGTCCGGCCGTTACCTGAACGAGGAGGACTGGTTTGATTACACCAAGGACGGCCCCGGCTACTTTGACCAGATTACCCAGAATGTATGGAAATACTTTGGCGCCTACGTGCCATACTGGCTGGAAAAGACCGGTTACCCCGCCGGCACGAATCCAACGAATATTCATCTTGGTATTGACGGATTGCGTTGCGATTTCGGGCAGGGACTGCCCCCGCAGGCGTGGGAATACATCATCAACCGCGCACGCTCAATCAAGTGGAACTTTGTGTTCATGGCCGAAACCCTGGACGGTGGCGCGCCTCCGTATCGCTCCAACCGGCACTTCGATATCCTCAATGAAAACATTCTGTTCGCCATGAAGGGCGCCGGACAGACCACGGATTACCGGAGCATCTTTGAGGACCGCCGCAATGCATTTGGTCAGGGACTGGTCCTGCTCAATACCGTGTCGCATGACGAAGACAATTATGACGACCCCTGGCAGGCGTTCATCCGTTATGCGTTGTGCAGTAGCATCGACGGCGCGCCGATGATATTTCCCGGTCAGGAGCTGGGAATCTCCACGTTCTTCGGCTATGACCTAATGGAGAAGAATTTTGGCAAATACATTCCGCACTTCAAGACGTGGAATTCGATGATGCCGTTGTGGAGTGACACCGATTTTGGCAACGACCAGCTTTATCCCGCATACGCGGCGGTTGGGCGCGCCCGGAACAACAGCCCGGCCTTGCGCAGTTCGTTGCGGTGGTTCATTAATCAAACGGGAAGCGGTGATCCCCAGCAGTCCATCTTCTCGGTGGCCAAGTATGAAACGCCCAATGCGTCGCCCGCTGTTCAGGACGTTGTCTTCGCTTTTGTAAACTTAAACAGAAATAGTGGTCAGCAGGGCAATTTCAATGTCAACATCGAGCAGAACGGCTCGAATCTTTTCGGGATTAAGAACGGGCGAACCTACAATGTTCGCAATATAGCCGCTTACAACGGGCAAATTCCCGACCGCGATTTGATCTGGTTATGGAATCCAAGCCGAACCGGCGCGGATATTCTCGGTAGCGGAATTTACGTTACCAACAACCCGGTTCCGAGTACGGCGGGCGCCTGGACCACGCATCCTTACGAGGCGCAATTTCTCAAGTTGTACGATGTAACCGCGCCGCCCGCCCCTACATCCACACCGGTACATGTGCCGGGAACAACCTTTGTGCTTGGCACAAATGCGACATTCTCATGGGGTGCGGTGGTGGATCCCGAAGGTTTGATCCCGGTGTACCGCGTCATCATCGACAACAACGGTGTTGTCACGACGGGCACGACCACGCAGACCAGCTTTACCTATTCCGGCAATTACGGCGACAACATCAGTATTTCCATCGTGGCCGAAAACCCGAATGCGGCGTGGAGTTTCAGCGGCGCCGGACCGTCCAGTCAGACGGTGGCGCTTCTTGATCCGGAGGGTGATGAGGATGAAGACGGCCTGCCGAATTGGGCGGAGGTAATTGCCGGCACGGACCTGTTCGACGCCAGCTCGGTGTTTGTTGTCGAGCAGGTATCCGATGACAGCGGCAACAACCATCGCCGGATCACGGTCGCCACCGAGCCGGGTCGATTGTACACGATTTACTTCGCTGATGGAACGTGGAACGATAGTATGTCGTGGTCGACGTTTGCCAATCTTGCCAACGGGATTGGAACCTGGCTGGAAACCAATACCGTTTCCGCGTCCCGCACCTTTGTCGATGATGAAAGCGCCGATACAACCGGTGGCGCTCCGGCGGGGGGTGTCCGCAATTACCGGTTCAACGTCGAGGCGCCATAATCGGGGGCGGAGGTTACGACTCGCTTTTCTGCTTGAGCCAGGCCATGGCGGATTGCAGGAGGGCGCGTCCGTCTTTCACCCCCAGCTTGGTTTTGATGTTTTCGCGGTGGGCGGCCACGGTTTTTGGGCTGATGCCGAGTTTCGGCGCGATGTCACGTGTATTCATGCCCGCGCCAATCATTTCGTAAATCTGCAACTCACGATCGGAAAGATTGGATAACTCGGTTTTTCCGTCAGCGATGTGATTGGAGGCAAATTTTTTCAAAAGTCGAATGTTCATTTTTCGGCTGACGTAAACTTCGCCGCACAGGATGGTGCGGATGGCGTCGAGAAATTCTTCGGTGGCCGACGACTTCATGATATAGCCGCTTGCGCCGGCTTTTATACAGCGTTCGGCGTACAGGTCTTCCTCCTGCATGGAAATAACAAGGAAGGGGGTTTCCGGATAAAGCGCTTTGGATGATTTGATGAGATCAAGTCCATTGCCTTCACGCAATGTCAGATCGACCACGACCAGATCGGGATTGTTTTTGCCTATGCAGGCGAGGGCGGCGGTTGCCGAATCAGCTTCCCCGCACACTTCGAGGTCGGCTTCGCGGTTGATAAGAGCGACAAAGCCGTCGCGCACCACTTTGTGGTCTTCAACCACGAGAAGGCGTGATTTGCGGTTTACAGATGGTGTGGTCCCGGTCATGGCGGCATATTAATGACATTTTACGTTGATGAAAAGGGTGGAGGTTATCCGTTGATGTCTGGATCATCCTTGAGTTTGATACTGCACTTGACCATCATTCCATTGTTGGGGGCGGGAAGTATGGACAGTGTTCCGCCGATGACTTTTGCGCGGTATTTCATAAAGCGCATACCGCGCCCTTCCTCCGGTAAATGATCGATGACCGGTCCGTTTCCGTCGTTGATTACCACCAGGTTTATCCAGCCGTCCTCTCGATTCAAATATATGGAAATATGTTTTGGCTTTGCATGGCGGATGGCATTGTTTACGGCTTCTTGCGCAATTCGATATAAGTGCGAAGCCATTATTTTTTCCAGGCTTTCCGTTTCCGCGGTATATTCCACCGAACAGTCTATGTAAAAAATATCCCGCGTGCTTTGCGCGAGGGTTTCCAGCGCCATGGGCAGACCGTGCTGAAGCTCCAGCGGGTCAAGTCCCCGGGCCAGCGATCTGGCTTGTGCATTGGCCTGGTTGGCAAGTTGCACGATTTCCGATGCCAGTTGAGGGTCGGGGAGGGTTTTGTCGATAAGCATTCCTTCGATCAGCTTGGCTTTGTAGGCAAGACCGGTCATGATCTGGCCGAGGCCGTCATGGATGTCGCGGGCGATTCGCTCCTGGGTATGCTCGGTGTTTGACAAAACCTCCTCTTCCATGAGGCGTTGTTCGGTGATGTCGCGACCGACGGCATAGATACAGGACAGTTCAATGTGGGATGCGACATTCCAATTTATCAACCGGTAGGTGCCGTCTTTGCGGCGGAAGCGATTTTCAAACTCAACCAAATCCTTTCCCTGCTTCATTTCTTCAACCGCGGCCATGGATTTGGATATATCATCCGGGTGCACAAATGTAAGGTACGAATGCCCTTCGACCTCGTCGCGATCAAGGTCCAGGGTTTTAAGAAAGGCGCTGTTGACCATGATGATCCGGGTTTCATAGTCGGCGATTCCCAGAAGATCGGTCGATTGCGAGAAGAATAACTTGAATTTACTTTCCGCCCTGTTAACGGCGTGGATTTGTTGTTCCAGCGCCGCTTGCGAGGCGGAATTTCTTTCCATCAATTTGACAAATGCGCGAGACAGCTTTCCGATTTCGTCCTGTGCATCCGTTTGTAATTCGCTGAATTTGGTGCATTGTCCTTCCGCCAGGCGTTCTGCAGTACGGGTGAGGCGATCAATCGGTTGAATCATGCGCTGGGTTATGAGCAGTGTGATGATCACGCCGATTATGATGATTAACAGGGATGCATGGACGGAGCTTTGAATGTGTTGTTTTATTTCGTTGTCCCCGGCGGTTAACGTCGCATGATTGTTTCCCGAAGTTTGGCTGTAAAAGTAAACCTCATCCTGGACGTGCACGTAAGTCAGGGTCGCGGCCATGGTGATCATAAGCCCAAGCATGATCGTCAATAGCTTGAAACGAATGCTTTTATTCTTGCTGAATATCATACGATCCCGTTGGCGGTACGTGTGAACAGGGGTGCGATGTATGAGGTGTCCCGGCATCAAAAAGCTTGATTAAAATCGAACTCATGACCCCATCTTACTCTTTATATCCCGGATTACGAATAGGATTACGGGTGTAATGGGGGGGAAGAAGGCGATGAACAACGGTATTAAAAACCCCGCATCCGGCCGGCCAGTGTGTCGTCATGGGTTATTTGACATCTTGGTTTCGCACCTTGTGGGTGTGGGGGAAGGGTGCGGACCGGATGCGGGGAATGGATAATCTTAAACGTGCTGTTCGGTCATGCCCGCATTTTCCGCAGGCAAATAGCGAGCCATGTCCATGATCAGAACGGCCTCCTGATGTTCGTCCAGTTGACGGTAACATTCCGCTATCTGCTCGTATAATTTGCGCGACGGAAATTTTTCCGCGAGCTTGGTCAACTCCCTCAAAGTTGCCTCCCATTCGGATTTCCCGGCAGTGTTGTCATTCATTTTTGGACCCAACCTCCTTGGCGCGCCGGCAAATTCGACTGAAAGCTGATTTCTTTCGATTACGCCGATGCAACACGCGAATAGATTGAGGCAGGATTTGGTTTTTGAAAATCGGCAATGCCGTCGCATTTTTTGATAGGAATTTAACCTAGCGCAAAAAATTTAAAGACCACCACATAATGAGTTGTTTATACGTTTTAGCGGCATGGAAGTTTCGATATTGTGTGTCCTGTGATGCCGGACAAAATATGCGTGATTGGTTCATGGATAGACAAATATCGTCTTTTCCCCGATTTTCAATTGACGGTTTTATGCAGTCACCGCAATACTATATCTAGTGCAACGAAATGTTGTTAAAATCGGCGATTGTGGTGTAAGCCCGACCGGTATCAACCGGCCAGACTGTGCAAGGAGTTTAACTTGAGTATGTCTGAATTGGAATCCGACCTGTCTCCTTCCGAATTGACCGCCGTAGAAGCAAGCGCATTATTTAATCGAGATCTCGCACCAATTCCCAGCAATGCCCGTCGCTGGAAAATGGTGGACATTGCGCACTTGTGGGTCGGCATGTCGGTTTGTATTCCCACCTATATGTTGGCCAGTGGATTGATTGCCGCAGGCATGAATTGGTGGCAGGCCATTATTACCGTATCGCTCGGCAACCTGATCGTTTTGATTCCCATGATTCTCAACGGGCACGCCGGAACGAAGTACGGCATCACCTTTCCCGTTTTTGCGCGCGCGTCGTTTGGCGTTCATGGCACACATATTGCATCGGTCTTGCGGGCGGTTGTCGCTTGCGGATGGTTCGGAATACAAACGTGGATCGGGGGGTCTGCTATCTATGAGCTGGCCCGCCTGCAATGGCCGGGCATATCTGAAACTGCGGTAATCGCGCTATTCAGCAACGACTATATCAGCGTGAACGTCGCGCAGTTTATCTGCTTCCTGGTTTTCTGGGCCATAAACATCGCGATTTTCTGGCGCGGCATGGAAAGTATCCGGCATGTTGAAAATTGGGGCGCGCCGCTTTTGATCGGCCTCGGAGTGGCGTTGTTGGTCTGGGCGTACATCAATGCCGATGGGTTTGGGCCGATGTTGTCGCAACCGGATAAGTTCGAAACGCGCGCGGATTTCTGGAAAGTGTTTTTCCCAAGCCTTACGGCAATGGTTGGATTCTGGGCCACGCTGTCCCTGAATATTCCCGATTTTACCCGCGAAGCGCGCAGTCAACGCGATCAGATGGTCGGTCAGTTTCTCGGATTGAATACAACCATGCCGTTTTACGCATTTGTCGGCGTGGCGGTGACCAGCGCCACCGTGGTGATATTCGGCGAGGCGATTTGGGATCCGGTGCAGTTGCTCGCCCGGTTTGACAGCGTCGGCCTGATGATTGTCTCGATGTTTGCATTGACGCTGGCAACGCTGACCACCAATCTCGCGGCAAACGTGGTGGCGCCATCCACGGCCTTTTCAAACTTTCTGCCCCGTGCAATCAGTTTGCGGGTCGGTGGGGTTATTACCGGCATCATTGGCATTCTGATGCAACCGTGGAAACTGGTCGCGGATCCCGAGGGCTACATCTTCACCTGGCTGATCGGCTACTCCGGTTTGCTCGGCCCGATCGGCGGGATTCTGGTGTGCGACTATTTCCTGATTCGCCGCACCAAATTGAATTTGCCGGCATTGTATGACGCCAAGGGCGTTTACAAGTATACGGCGGGCATCAATCCCGCCGCCATAATCGCACTCGTGGTGGCGATTCTACCCAACATTCCCGGATTTCTCACGCAAATAGACAAGGCCGAGGCCGGGCCGTTCTGGACGGGAATTTACAACTACGCCTGGTTCAACGGATTCTTTATCGCCATGGCGGTTTATTTCATTTTGATGAAGGCGGGCGCGGGAAATCGAGAGCGCACGCAATTCCGCCGGACCGATGATTGATTGCAATGTAAAACAACGTGAATGCAAAGAAAAAATAAAGAGAAATCCTATGAATCCAAACCTGCCGCCGACCAACTATAAACCCAAACCTTATTCGGGATTGTCCTTTGACGAAACCATGAAATTGCGCAAGGCGCATTTGTCGCCGGGGTTGTTCCTTTACTACAAAAACCCGATCATGATCGTGGAAGGCAAGATGCAGTATGTATGGGATGAAAAGGGGCGTCGCTATCTCGATATGTTTGGCGGCATCGTAACGGTCAGCGTCGGGCATGCCCATCCGGAAGTTGTTGCCGCCGCCGATGAGCAGATGAAAACCATCTCGCACACGACCACCATTTACATGAATGAGGTCATCTGCAAATACGCAAAAGAATTGACGGATAAATTGCCGGGCGACCTGAAGGTTTGCTATTTCGTGAACTCCGGTTCGGAAGCCAATGACCTCGCCTTGCTGATGGCGCGGTTGTACACCGGCAATTACGATGTGCTTGCCTTGCGCAACTCCTATCACGGCGGTGTCGCCTCCACAATGGGATTGACGTCCCACAGCACATGGAAGTTCAATTATCCGCATAGCTTCGGCGTGCATCACGCCGTGCAGGCCGATCCTTACCGCGGTCGCTGGGGACGTGATGATCCTGAAGCCGGCGCCAAATATGCCAGCGAAATCAAGGATTTGATCGACTTCGGAACGCCGGGAAAAGTAGCCGGATTTTTCGCCGAATCCATCCAGGGTGTCGGCGGCGTGGTCATCTTCCCCGACAACTACCTCAAACACGCCTATCAGACCGTGCGTGATGCAGGCGGCATATGCATTGCCGACGAGGTGCAGGCGGGTTTTGGTCGAACCGGTGAAAAGTACTGGGGCTTCGAGACCCAGGGCGTGGTGCCGGATATCGTTACCATGGCCAAGAGCATCGGCAACGGCGCTCCATTGGCCGCAGTGGTGACGACGCCGAAAATTGCCGCCACGCTTGCCCAACGCATTCACTTCAATACGTTCGGGGGAAATCCCATTTCGTGTGCTATTGGCCGCAAAGTGCTCGAGATAATCGATCGCGAAGGCTACCAGCAACGCTGTACAGTGCTGGGTGAACGTTTGCTCGCCGGCATGAAAAAGTTGATGGCCAAATACGAAGTGATTGGAGACGTTCGTGGCAAGGGGCTTATGGTGGCGTTGGAGATGGTTAAAGACCGTGCGACCAAGGAGCCTGATCGCGACACCACCGCGCGCGTGTTCGAGCGCGTGAAGGAGTTGGGTGTGCTGATCGGCAAAGGCGGATTGTACGGCAACATCATTCGCATTACGCCTCCCATGTGCATCAGCGAAGCTGACGTGGACTACACATTGGATGTGCTCGATCAAGCGTATTCGGAAAAATAAAAAACCACAGATCACACAGAGGGCGGAAGATCGCGAGATTTCTTCCATCTGCGAAATCTGTGTTATCTGCGATTAAAAAAGGAAGTTATGAAAATAGGCATCCCGAAAGAAATTAAAGTAAAAGAAAACCGGGTGGCTTGCACACCTGCCGCCGCGCGTATGTTTACACAGGCCGGACACGACGTTTTCGTGGAAAACAATGCCGGTGAAGGCAGTGGTTTTTCCAACGATCAATATATACAGGCTGGTGCGAAAATTGTTCCGACCGCCGCGGATGCCTGGGCCTGCCAGATGGTGATCAAAGTGAAGGAGCCGATCGCTTCCGAATACGGTTATCTGCGTAAGGACCTTTTGTTGTTCACCTATCTTCATCTTGCCGCTGACAAGCCGCTCACCGAGGCGTTGGCCAACAGCGGTACCGCCGGAGTCGCCTACGAAACCGTTCAAGTTGGTCGCCGGTTACCTTTATTGGAGCCGATGAGCGAAATCGCCGGGCGCATGAGTGCGCTGGTCGGGGCTTTTTATTTGAGTAAAGCACAGGGGGGTAAGGGTGTGCTGCTCGGGGGCGTTCCGGGCGTTTTGCCCGGCAACGTCCTTATTATTGGTGGTGGAACCTCGGGCATCAATGCCGGGCGTGTGGCGGCGGGCATTGGGGCGCAGGTAACCGTGCTGGAAGTCGATCTCCAGCAAATGCGCTTTCTTGACATCAGCCTGCACGGTACGGCCAACACGCTGTATTCCAATGAACAAAATCTTCTCGATGCGCTCCCGCACGTCGATTTGCTGATCGGCGCGGTGCTGGTGCCCGGCGCCAAGGCCCCCAAGCTGATTCGCCGCGAAATGTTGAAGGTGATGAAACCGGGCGCTGTGTTTGTCGATATAGCGATTGATCAAGGCGGTTGCGCCGAGACCTCGCGCCCGACTACCCATGAGAACCCGATTTATTTTGAGGAAGATACGCTGCACTATTGCGTGGCTAATATGCCCGGCGCTTATTGCCGCACCGCAACCCAGGCCTTGACGAATGCCACCATTCCTTATGCGGTGAAGCTGGCAAATCTTGGACTGGAAAACGCGATGCGCCAGATGCCGGATCTCCGGCTGGGATTAAATACCTATCAGGGGCATGTCGTGTATCAGGCTGTGGCGGATGCCCACGGCTTGCCGTATCAGGAAGCAAAGTTTTAGAAAATAAAGGTGCTCAATACGTCGGATTTTATAATTCGTAATCGTAATCTCAATCTCAAAGAGCATGATTACGACCAGGATTAAGAGTATGACTATGAACATGAGTGGGAAGATGTCGCAGGGCGGGTTTATAAAAAGATTTTTTTGAGAGGAAAATACTATGACGTTAAAACCACGCATCTCGCCGGAAGTCGCCAGCAAAACCATGGCGGAAATAGAACCGAAGTATCGTCCGCAAGAGGCGAAGGTGGAGGCCGATCGATGTCTCTATTGCTTTGATGCCCCCTGCATCATGGCGTGTCCGACCGGAATTGATATTCCGGGATTCATCAAAAAAATTTCCGCGGGCAATCTTACCGGCTCCGCGCGCGTAATTCTTGAATCCAACATTCTTGGTGCAAGTTGCGCGCGTGTGTGTCCGACGTCGGTGTTATGCGAGGGCGCCTGTGTTCTGCTTGATCGCGATGAAAAGCCGATCAAGATCGGTCGGCTTCAGCGTTATGCCACGGATCATGTTCTGGACAACAACATCGATGTTTTCAAAAACAAGCCCCGCCCGAACGGGCGCAAGGTCGCACTGATTGGCGGTGGCCCCGCCAGTCTGGGATGCGCGGCGGAGTTGGCGCGCCTTGGTTATCAAACCGTGATTTTCGAGAAAAAACCCGAAGCCGGCGGACTCAACACATACGGAATTGCTTATTACAAGCTGACGCCGGAGACAAGTCTGCGTGAAATTGACCTGGTGAAGAGTCTGGGTGTGGAAATTCGCACCGGCGTTGAAGTCGGTAAAGACATCGCCATGGAAAAGATTCTCGATGAATTTGACGCCGTGTTTCTGGGTGTCGGTCTCGGGCATACCTATCGTCTGGATGTTCCGGGTGAAGACAAGGAAGGCGTGGTTGAGGCGCTGGAATTTATCGAGTGGTTGCACACCCGCCCGCTTCACCAGGTTCCGGTTGGCGAACGGGTGGCGGTTATTGGTTGCGGAAATACCGCCATCGATGCCGTCACGCAAGCCAAACGTCTGGGCGCGAAAGAGGCCGTCATTATTTACCGTCGCGGCGAGGAAGACATGCCCGCGTATGAATACGAATATGAAATTGCCAAGAAAGACGGGTGCGGCTTCATGTTTCACACCGCTCCGGTGGAAGTTCTCGGCAACGGCGCGGTGACCGGTCTCAAGCTGGTCAGAACAAAAAACAATGCGCAAGGTAAAGCCGAGGTTGTTCCCGGCTCGGAGTTCGAGGAGCCGTTTGACATGGTGATCAAGGCCCTGGGCCAGGAGAAGCAGGTCAATTTGCTCAAACGGCTTGTTCCCGATCTGGCGCTCGATAAATCCGGCCGCATCCAAAACGATGCCAAGACCGGTCAGACCAATGTGGAAAAAGTTTTTGCCGGCGGAGATGCCCGCAATGGCGGCAAGGAAGTGGTTAACGCAGTTGCGGAAGGTAAAAAAGCCGCACGCGGAATACACGCATGGCTGAATGGACAGGAAGTCGATGGTCCGGTCCAGGCCAGTCGACTGGGTTGCAAGGATGGAGTTACAGGGTCAGGTTTTGTCAATCCGGCTCGCGTTCCCGAATTGGAAGCGGCATACTACGCAAAGAACAAATAACGAGGTGCACCATGGCTGATTTATCGATCAATCTAGCAGGAATCAAATCACCAAATCCGTTCTGGGTGGCCTCGGCTCCGCCCGCCAATACGGCTTACCAATGTCACCGCGCGTTCGAGGCGGGGTGGGGTGGTGTCGTGTGGAAAACCATTGGTGATCCGATCGTCAATGTAAGCTCCCGTTATTCCGCCATGGATATCAATGGAAGTCGAATGGTCGGATTCAATAACATAGAATTAATCAGCGACCGCGCTCCCGAAACCAATTTCCGGGAAATCGCGGAATGCAAAAAACGCTGGCCGAATCATGCCGTCATAGCATCGTTGATGACCGACACCAGGGAAAACTGGCACGACTACATGAAGCGTTCTCTTGATTGCGGGGCGGATGGCGTCGAGTTGAATTTCGGTTGTCCGCACGGAATGTGTGAGCGCGGCATGGGATCGGCGGTTGGTCAGAATCCCGATGTTATTGAAGCCATTGTCGGCTGGGTCATGGAAGTAGCCGAGATTCCGGTCATCGTGAAACTTACGCCGAATATCACCAATATCACGCATTCCGCGCGCGCCGCCAAACGAGCCGGTGCCGATGCGATCTCGTTGATCAATACGATCAACAGCATCACGCAGGTCGATCTTGACCGCATGTGTCCGGAGCCGTATGTGGCTGGATACAGCACCCACGGCGGGTATTGCGGTCCGGCGGTAAAGCCTATCGCATTGAACATGCTTCAGGAATGCGCCGCCGATCCTCAAGTGAATCTTCCGATCTCCGGTATTGGTGGCATCAGCAATTGGAAAGATGCCGCGGAATTCATCGCATTGGGTTCCACCAGTGTCCAGGTTTGCACGGCGATTATGCATTACGGATTTCGGATCGTGGAAGACATGATCGACGGCCTGAATGATTTTCTGGACCGCAAGGGATATGCTTCGGTCAATGAATTGCGCGGCAAAGCCGTGAAATCCGTTGATAAATGGGAAGTGTTGAATCTCAACTACAAGCGCATTGCCGACATCAATTATGACAAGTGCGTTGGCTGTAACTTGTGCTACATCGCGTGCGAGGACGGCGCTCATCAGGCCATCGACCTGATTTCGCCCGATGGCTACGGGCTTGGTCCGGGACGGCTTCCCGGCAAGAAGCTTCCCAAGGTTAATGTCGATCATTGCGTGGGATGCAACTTGTGTTCGCTGGTCTGTCCGGTTGAGAATTGTATCACGATGGTGGATGTCGAAACCGACAAAGCTCCGATGTCCTGGAAGGATTATCAGGCGAAATTGGCAAGTGGTGAAATGGAGCGCATACCCGCGCATCCGTAATTACGCATAGTGGAAAAATTGAAATTTAATAAGTAAGGAAAATCAATGAGCACAACAACTCTGCATCCCGTGCCTGTTTTTATCGGCGGCGAGTGGCATGTACCCCAAACCGCAACAACAACCCCGGTGTACAACCCGTCCATCGGCGAAATCATCGCCGAAACTCCGATGTGTGGCGGAGATATTGTTGACCAGGCGGTTCAAGCCGCGCAAAAAGCATTCTACGACTGGTCCGAGACGCCGCCGGTTGAGCGTGCCCGTGTTCTGTTTCGATACAAAATGCTTTTGGAGGAGCATTTTGAGGAGTTGGCGCGAAGCGTTTCCCGCGAGCACGGCAAAAACATTATCGAAGCCCGCGGCGATGTGCGTCGCGGCGTGGAAGTTGTCGAGTATGCCTGCGCCGTTCCCGAATTGCTGAAAGGCGAGATCCTGCCCAATATCGCCCGCGGCATCGATTGTGAAGTCGTGCGGTATCCTCATGGCGTCGTGGTGGGAATCTGCCCCTACAATTTTCCCGCGCTAGTGCCCATGTGGATGTTCCCGCTCGCCATTGCCTGCGGAAACACCTTCATTCTCAAGCCCAGCGAAAAGGTGCCGCTGACCGGAATCCGTCTCATTGAATTGTTGCAACAGGCCGGACTTCCGCCTGGTGTGTTGAACATTGTTCACGGCGGCAAGGAGTGTGTGGATGCATTGTTGAAGCATCCGATGATCAAGGCGATTTCGTTTGTCGGTTCCTCGCCCATCGCCAAGTATATTTACGAGACGGGCATTCAGCACGGCAAAAAAGTGCAGGCGGCGGGTGGCGCCAAGAATTACGTGTTTGTTCTGCCTGATGCCGACTTCAACAACTCGGTTACGGGTCTTGTGGATTCCGCGTTTGGTTGCGCCGGACAACGGTGCATGGCCGGATCGACCGCGGTAACCATCGGCAAGGCGCACGACCAATTGGTCAAGCCCTTGTCCGAAGCTGTGCGTAACATCAAGGTCGGGCCGACCGATCGTGATGTCCCGAACAATCTTGGCGCGGTAATTTCGCCCCAGCATCTGGAAAAGGTGAAGGGTCTGATCGCCACCGGTGAAAAGGAAGGCGCAAAAGTCGTGGTGGACGGACGAGGCGTGAAAGTTGCCGAAGCTCCGAAAGGTTTTTATCTCGGTCCGACCATTGTCGATTCCGTAAGTCCGGGGATGCACATCGCCCGCGAGGAGGTTTTCGGTCCGGTTTTGAATGTCATGAGTTTTGAAGATCTCGATTCCGCGATCGAAATGGCCAATCAAACGCCGTTTGGAAACGGCGCATGCATTTATACGCAATCGGGCAAGGCCGCCCGCGAGTTCAAACACCGGATCAAGGCCGGCATGGTGGGAATCAACGTCGGCGTTCCCGCGCCGATGGCGCCATTTCCATTCGCCGGGTGGGACTATTCGTTTTTCGGGGAGCTTCACATGCAGGGTCGCGAAGGCGTGATGTTCTACACGCGGGCCAAGGTAACCACCACGCGCTGGTTCCGTCACGGCGAAGGCGACATCTGGCACAAGGAAGACAAGAAGTAATATTGATGAACATGCCGGACGCCGATTTTATGGCGTAACCACAATAACGGGAGCAAGCTATGAGTCTGCTTATCAAAAACGGTGAAATTGTAACCTCGGAAACCCGCTATAAGGCGGATGTTTATGTCGAGAAGGACACCATAACACAGATCGGCAAAAACCTCGAGGCTCCCAAAGGCGCAACGGTAGTCGATGCCAAGGGCAAATACGTTTTTCCGGGATTCATTGACCCTCATGTCCACATTTATCTTCCGTTCATGGGGACGTTTGCCAAGGACGATTATGCGTCGGCGAGCGAAGCGGCGTTGGTGGGCGGAACTACCACGCTGATCGAAATGTGCTGTCCTTCACGAACCGACGATCCGATGAAGTCGTATGAGTTGTGGAGGGGAAAGGCTGAAGGTCTTAGCGCGTGTGACTTTACGTTTCACATGGGGGTGTCCCGTTACGATAAAAAGACCGCAGATCAACTGAAGAAAATCGTTGAGGACGGCATCAGCAGTTTCAAAGTGTTTCTCGCCTACAAAGGCTTCTTTGGCGTCACCGATGATGAATTGTACAACACATTAAAGTTGGCGAAATCCCTGGGTGTGATCACCACCGCGCATTGTGAAAACCCGGAGTTGATCAGCGCCATGCAGGCGCAATTGCTGGCTGAAGGCAAAACCGATCCGAAATGGCACTACTACAGCCGCCCGCCGGAAGTGGAGGCGGAGGGTGTGCATCACCTTATGACTTTTGCCAAGATGCTGGACGCAAGTGTTTACATTGTTCACACCAGTTGTGAAGAGGCGGTCAAGAAGGCGTTGGACGCGCGCGCTCGCGGCGTGAAGGTGTGGATTGAAACGTTGATCCAATATCTGGTCACCGACATGACCTATGCCGAATTGCCCGACTTCGAAGGTTCCAAGTATGTGATGTCGCCGCCTTTGCGACTGAAAAAGAACCAACCCTATTTGTGGAATGGACTGCAACAGGGACTTATCAACACGCTGGCGACCGACCATGCGCCGTTTGATTTCAAGGGGCAAAAAGAAATGGGGCGTGATGACTTCACGAAGATACCCAACGGCATTCCTTCGCTGGAGGATCGTGTAAACCTGTTGTACACCCACGGCGTCGCCGAAGGGCGACTTGACCTTCACCGGTTTGTCGATGTCGCCAGCACGGCCACCGCAAAAGTATTCGGTTTGTATCCGCGCAAGGGAACGGTTGCGGTCGGGGCGGATGCCGATCTGGTCGTATATGATCCGAATTACAAAGGCGTAATATCCGCCAAAACTCATCACATGAATATCGATTACAGCGCCTTCGAGGGATGGAAAATTTGCGGACGGCCTGAATACGTCACAGTGCGCGGGCAACTTGCGGTCAAGGAAGGAAAGTATTGCGGACGAAAAGGACGCGGTAAATTCCTCAAACGGGAACCCGGGCACTTTTAATTGCCACACAGGCAACTATTTTTATGACCAAGGGGCAAAATTTCAGAGACGCGCTTGCGCGTGAAAAGCCATTGAGGATTGTCGGCGCCATCAATGCTTTTTGCGCACGACAAGCCGAGCGGGCCGGGTTTCATGCTTTGTATGTCTCGGGCGCCGGCGTTGCCAATTCTTCATTTGGGTTGCCCGATCTCGGGTTTACCACGCTGGACCAGGTGGCTGAAGACGTCCGGCGAATTGCGGGCGCCACAACATTGCCCTTGCTCGTCGACATCGATACCGGCTGGGAAGAGGACCTTTTCACGGGACGCACCATGCGCGTCATGCACGAGGCGGGCGCCGCGGCGGTGCACATGGAAGACCAGGTCAGCATGAAACGTTGCGGGCATCGGCCCGGCAAGGCTCTTGTTTCGACCGGTGAAATGGTTGATCGTGTCAAGGCGGCGGTGCAAAGCAAACCCGATCCGGCAATGGTGCTTATGGCCCGCACGGATGCGGCGGCGGTTGAGGGTCTCGCGGCGGCGATTGAGCGTGCGACGGCCTATATGGATGCCGGAGCCGACATGATTTTTGCCGAAGCGCTTACGTCGCTGGACGAATACCGGCAGTTTACCCGCGAAGTGAAAGTCCCGGTGCTGGCCAATATTACAGAGTTTGGAAAAACGCCGATGTATTCTGTCCAGGAATTGGAAAATGCGGGAATTGCCATGGCGCTTTATCCATTGTCCGCGTTCCGTGCGATGAGCGCGGCGGCACGCGATGTATACGCGGCCATACGTCGCGATGGATCGCAAAAAGCAGTTGTGGACCGCATGCAGACACGCGTGGAATTGTACGACGTTTTGAATTACGCGGAGTATGAAAAAAGAGCCGATGAGGCATTGCGGACCAAATAGTTTTCTTGTCGATGTAGTAACCGCTCCGTGAGCGGCATCAAATAATTAATAGAAGGAGAACCGTCATGAGCGAATTTTCAAAAGGACTGGAAGGAATTGTCGCGGGTCAGACATCCGTGGCGATCATTGATGAAGCCGGTGGCGGATTGCAGTATCGCGGCTATCGTTTAAGCGATCTGACGGAAAAAGCGACGTTTGAGGAAGTCGCATACCTCCTGCTCAAAGGCAAACTTCCAAACGCCTCCGAGTTGAACACCTACCGAAAACACCTGACTTCACAGCGTGACCTCCCGCCGGCATTGTGCAAAGTGCTCGAGCAGATTCCCGCGCAAGCACATCCCATGGATGTTATGCGGACCGGATGTTCCATGCTCGGCTGTATCGAGCCGGAAGGCAAGTTGCGTAATCAGCAGGGTGTCGCTGATCGTTTGTTGGCCAGCTTTGGATCCATCCTGATGTACTGGTATTTTTATGCACATGAAGGAAAGCGGATCGATCCGACGGCAGGCGAAGACTCCATTGCCGGGCATTTCCTGCATTTACTTCATGGTAAAGCTCCCGATGATCAGCATCGCAAGGCGCTTGATGTTTCCTTGATCCTTTATGCTGAACATGAATTTAATGCCTCCACGTTCACCGCGCGGACCATCACATCGACCTTGTCGGACTTTTATTCCGCCGTGACCGGCGCGATCGGCGCATTGCGCGGTCCGTTGCATGGTGGAGCCAACGAGGCGGCCATGGAGCTGATCCAACGATTCAAGAACGCGGATGACGCGGAAAAGGGAATCATGGATGCGTTGGTTCGAAAGGATAAGATCATGGGGTTCGGGCACCGGGTGTACAAACACTGCGATCCGCGATCGGACGTGATCAAGGTATATGCCCAACGCTTGTCCGCCGGCGATGCGGAAGGCGAACGGCTTTTTGCCGTGGCCGAACGTATCGAACATGTCATGCGCCGCGAGAAGAAATTGTTTCCCAATCTCGATTTCTACAGCGCCATCGTCTATCACCGTTGCGGCATTCCGACCCCGCTGTTCACCCCGCTGTTTGTCATGTCGCGCGTGACCGGGTGGGCGGCGCATATCTTCGAACAACGCGCCGACAACCGAATTATCCGCCCGATGTCGGATTATATCGGGGAGAAAGAAAGAGAAGTGGCGCCGCTGGATCAGCGATAGCGGAGCTGATGTATTTGGCGGCGAAGAGGAGGCGAATCGCCATCAAGTCCCGGACGCTTGTTGACCGAGCAGTTTGCGTTCGTTGGCTTTGCAGGCCGCCGGGGTGTTGCGGCGAACCGGAAGTTGTTGTTCCGCCCGCGCGATTGATTCCTGAATCATTTTCCAGCGGCGGGATGGACTCATCATGCGATCACGTTTTTTCTGTTCCGCTATGACGATGTTCTCATTCATGATGCCCGCCAATGGACTTAAGGTACTTAATCCGG
>DAOLDL010000043.1:0-24193 GCA_035327305.1 Kiritimatiellia bacterium
CCACAGACAGGAATGTCTGTGCTACATTTGTAATCACCATCGTATGCCGCTCACGGAGCGGTTACAACATCAACTGATCGCGGCGATGCCCTTTAGGTAGGCCAGATATTGTTCCGTGCGTTGAAGTAGTTCAAAATCCACTTGCACATACACAAGCTCGCCATTCCGTCGCAACAAAGATCCATCGCGCTTGATCCGCAAAATAAAGTGCTTGGGTTTGTTGTCGAGGATTCGAAACCCCTTGCTTGCCAATTCGCCATTCACCCGCAATGTCAGATTCTCCATTTCCTGTTCGGTAATGTATCCGGCCTTTTGTGCATCTTCGGCGTTTTCACCGGCCGCCCACCCGAACAGCATGATGTATTGACGATCGATTTCCAGGTGCAGTTGTCGCTCCTCCCTCAACCAGGCCTGATCCGCCTGAAGCGCAATGTCGTATTCTGAAAATCGACCCGGTGTGCGTCCCAATTGCCATAATGGCAGGTGGGCTGGCGTGCAATAAATCGCCAGCGGTCGCTTGGTAAGAATACGCAAATCAGGATCGCCATAGCGTCCCCGCCGCAAATCCTCGATCAACCCGAATTCTTCAAACGGGCTGTTAAACCGTGCGCTTTCCACAATGTAGCCAGGCAGGTCGTCCGGCAAAATGCTTGGCATAAAAAGCGGAACATGCTCGGCAAAGCGGCTGAATTTTACGACCAACTCCACACGGGGATCGCCTTTTCCGGAAACCCGATAGCGGTAAACCGTGCCGGTTCCTTCAGTCAATCGCACACCTTCATGGTGGTACTTGCCGTCCCGGTACCAAACGTCAGGAAGAAGATATTCGGCCCACGGCCAACCGTGTTGTGTGATGTAAAGATCTCCTCCGGACGAATCGGTCACTTTTACATATCCGACCCCGAATGCCTGCATCAGGACGTCATGAGGAAGCCGGTCGAACGGGGTTCCCATCCATTTTTTAATGTTTCCCTCCTGATTCACGTGTGGCGTAAACTTTTCGAATTATTAAGACACGGGAAGATTCCCTGTGCGGTACAACATTTCTCCCGCCTTGGGAATGAACAATACGCCGTCTTTCTCCCGATGGCGGAAATCTTGCGGATTAACGGTCCCGGGATTCATATACCCGAGATTAAGCTGTCGGCAATCCGATTCCGTGATTTGCGATGCCAGAATCACCTCCACCCGCGGAGTTTCCACGCCATTCTCGTAACGACCAACGCCCTTGACGTGAGTTGAATGTGCCAGCACGCCCCAGGGAATTTCCTTGTACCGATCCCATTGCTTGAGAAAATAATCACGGCAATGATAGCCGATTTCACAAATAAGCTTCCCGTGTGTTCGGCTTACCTCCTTCAGATGCGGGGCATAAATGATCACCTTCCCGCCATCCGCCACCACCGGTTCAGCCTTGTACATGCATTTGCCGGCGGTCCACAATTCATCATACATCGCCGGGCACACGGCAAACACCGTGTGAAACGTTTGCGATGTTTCGCGGATATGAACGCGGGCGGAATGATCTGCCGCATGCGACCATGCGTCATCGACATCGCCCGCATATAAGCCGTCCAGGCGCCCTTCGTCCACCACCATGCACAAGGCTTTGCGTTCCGCGGGTATCATTGAAGCCGCGCGATCAATCACCGCCCGCACCGGGGTGCTTTTGTATCCGATAATTCCGGGATTGGTAATCACTGCGCCCAACCAATGAAAAAAGTTCAGGACCTCGGGGCCGCTGATACCGGGGAAAAAGTATTTATTACCACCGCTGAATCCCGCGACTTCATGCGGGAAAACCGGACCCAACACCACCAGCAAGTCATAATCTCGAACCACGCGGTTGACTTTAACCTCAACCTCCATACCGAATAATCCGCCGGACATCCTTGCTATATCTTCAGCCGGAATGAATCCCAGCGTGGTCAGGCTGGCCGGATCGCTCCATGCGTGATTCAGCAACGATACATCCCGGTACCTTCCGAACCGTTGCTCCCTGGTGATGCCAAGGTGATCGCACATATCCGATTCCGAAAGCGGCGGATGCGTGCCCAACGCGATCATGACATCCACACGCGACGCCTTGGCAACAACCAGCGCATTGTGGAACGCACGGAAAACTTCAGACAACGGACACGTGCGGGTTCGGTCCGGAACCACCACCAGAACGCGGCGACCCGCCACACTCCAGTTTTCCGCCGCGGAATGGCATATGGACTCGACATCAGGCGTCATGACAGACATCCTGCCACGGCAATAGAAAATTGCAACAGCGTTTGTCTCACTCGTGTGAGCTTGACTATTATATCGATTCCGGCAATGCTTGAACCATGAACAGGCGACGGTTTGACATTTCCGGAAAAGTGGCGGTCCTGACCGGCGCCGGCGGCATCCTGATTCGCGAGATGGCCAGGGCATTGGGCTCTGCCGGCGTTAAAGTCGCCTTGTTGAATCGAACGGGCGCCAAGGCCGAGGCGCTGGCCCGCGAGATTATGGATGCGGGCGGTGTGGCGCTTCCGATTGAGGCGAATGTCCTCGATCGCCATCAACTGCAACAGGCGCATGCGACCATCCACAAGGCTTTGGGACCCGTCGACATCCTGATCAATGGCGCGGGCGGGAATTTGCCCGCGGCCACCACATCGACCACGCAAACATTTTTTGATTTGCCCGCCGAGGCCATGCGCCAGGTCTTCGACTTGAACCTGATGGGATCCATACTGCCAATCCAGGTATTCGGGCGGGACTTTGCCGAAAGCAAATCCGGAGTTATTGTAAACATATCATCGGCAAGCGCCATTCGTCCGCTTACAAAAGTGGCCACTTACGGTTCGGCCAAAGCCGCCATTGAAAACCTTACCAAGTGGCTGGCTGTACATATGGCTCGCGAATATGGTCCGGACATTCGCGTGAATGCCTTGTGTCCCGGATTTATCGAGACTGCGCAGAATCGCTTTTTACTGCGTGATGCGGCGACCGGCGACCTGTCGGCCCGCGGCCATGACATCATTGCCCACACACCAGCCGGGAGGTTTGGCGCCGCGGAGGATTTGATCGGAACGTTATTGTGGCTGGTATCTCCCGCTTCTGCATTTGTCACCGGAACCGTTGTGGTGGTGGACGGAGGCTTTTCCGCTTTTTCGGGAGTATGATGGATGCCGGTCACGCAAAAGGACATTGCCCGTCAACTCGGAGTATCCAGGTCGCTGGTTTCGCGCGCTTTGACCGGCACCGCGGAAGCGATCGGCGCACATCCAGCCACTATTTTACGGATTCAGGATACGGCCAGGAAGCTTGGCTACATCCCCAACGCAACCGCTCGTAAACTTCGCGGAAAAGGCAAACCGGTCATTGGTGTCATGATCGCCGACATGGGCGACCCCTACTTTTCACAAACCGCAACAGAAGTTATCCGTCAAGTTCATGCACGGGGATTTGCCCTTGCCGTGGCCGGATTCGATCGCCGCATCGTTGACCATGACGACATCATGGTGTTGTTGGAGCAGGATTTGGCCGGACTCTTGATGATTGGTGGCGCGGACATTCCCTGGCTGAATTTATTCCCGCGACGCAAACTGCCCGTAGTTCGAATCGGCGACGCAAAACGCGAGGCGGATATCCACCATGTCGGCGTGGATGACACATCCGGATTCCGCCAATTATTCCGCCATCTGTTCAAACATGGCCACCGTCGAATTGGTTGGGTGACGGCCAATCAACCCGTTCACCAGTCCCGCGCATCAAGAGCCAGAATTATCGCCCGCCAAGTCGGGTTGAAGTGGAACAACAAGCACGACATCTCCGGCGGCAATGAGGTTCTTCTTGCCGGCCGGGAAGGTGGACAACGCCTGCTTGCCGCATCGGCAAAAAGTTTGCCGACCGCGGTTGTATGCTCAAGCGATGCAATAGCTCTTGGCGTCATCAGCGTATTGACCGCCGGTGGATTGCGGGTTCCCGGGGACCTTTCCGTCACCGGCTTTGACGACCTGGCCTTAAGCAGTCTGGCGTCACCCCCGCTCACCACGTTGCATCAGCCCATTTCCGATATGATTCGCAATGCCCTCGATTTGTTAAGCTATCCTTCCCTTCGGATCATACATAAAAAATTCCCCGCGCAACTGGTTGTACGAGCCAGTACAGGAGCGGCAATATGAATGTACGGCACGTAATTGTGATGGGTGTAAGCGGGTCGGGAAAAACCTCCGTGGGCAAAGCGCTGGCGGACAAGCTTGGCTGTCGTTTTGTGGAGGGTGATGATTTTCACCCGAAAGCCAATATTGACAAAATGAGTGCGGGTATTCCCCTCATGGATGATGACCGCTGGCCCTGGTTGAATGTACTGCACGATGAAATGATCCGGGCCGCACGTCGCGAGGAGTCGGTTGTGCTTTCCTGTTCCGCGCTCAAACAAACGTATCGCGATCGCCTCACGGCCGGACTGCCATCCGTGCTGTTTATTTACTTGAAGGGTGATCGTGAAGCTTTGTTGCGCAACCTTCAAAAACGCGAAGGTCATTTTATGAAAGCCAACATGCTCGACAGCCAGTTGCGGGTTCTCGAGGAACCGGAAAACGTAATTACACTGCCCTGCGAAGGATCTGTTGAAGATATAGCCACCGAGGCGGCAAGGAGAATCCATGAAGCGTAATCATAAAACGTCCTTGCCGGGTATATTCGACGACGACTTTCTTTTGACGACTCCGCATTCCCGGAGCTTGTATCATGAATTTGCATCGGATTTGCCGATTATTGATTACCACTGCCACCTTTCCCCGCGTGATATTGCGGCAAACAGGTCATTTGCCAATCTGGCGGAAATCTGGCTGGAAGGAGATCACTATAAATGGCGGGCCATGCGCGCCAATGGCGTACCGGAGTCGATCATTACAGGAAACGCCCCGGCGCGGGAAAAGTTTCAAGCCTGGGCGGAAACCGTTCCGCACACCGTCATGAATCCCCTGTTCCACTGGACTCACCTCGAACTCAAACGTCCCTTCGGCATCAAAAAATGGTTAAACGGGAAGTCCGCCGAATCCATTTGGAACAGCACGGAGCGATTACTCGACCGCCCGGGGTATTCCGTACTTGGCATCATCCGCAATTGGAAGGTGAAACTGATTGGCACCACCGATGATCCGGCGGATGACCTTGATCATCACCGGCAAATTAAAAAGTCCGGCAAATGTCCGGCGTTGGTAATACCGACATTTCGTCCGGACCGGGCGCTGAACACCGGCCATCCATCAGCGTTTCGAAAGTATGTGAATCAGTTGGGTAAATCGTCAGGAACTACCATCCGATTGTTCGACGATTTTATCATTGCGCATGAAAAACGAATGGATGCATTTGCCGCACTGGGTTGCCGGATGTCCGATCACGCGCTTGAAATGCCGCCTGATCACGATTTCACGGAGGCCGGATTGCGCAGGCATTTTCGAAAACTCTTGTCCGGCAAAGCGCTTTCGGGATTGGAGTCGGGACAATTTCAAGCCGGCCTTTTATATCATCTCGGGCGCAGTTACGCCCGGCGCGGGTGGGTTCAGCAATTTCATATCGGCGCTTTGCGCAACGTCAATACACGTATGAGCCAACGCCTCGGCGCCGACGCAGGATGCGACACCATGGGTGATCGCGTGATGGCGCGCGGACTTGCCCGCATGCTGGATCGACTGGATCGCGAAGATCAACTGCCCAAGACCATTCTGTACAATCTCAATCCCGCCGACAACGAACTCTTTGCCGCGATGACCGGAAACTTTCAAGGGGGCGGCATTCCCGGAAAAATCCAGTACGGAAGCGGATGGTGGTTTCTCGACCAGAAGGACGGCATGGAAAAACAAATGCTTGCGCTTGCCAACATGGGTTTGATCAGCCGGTTCATCGGCATGACCACTGATTCGCGCTCCATTCTGTCCTACAGCCGGCATGAATACTTTCGGCGTATTTTATGCGACCTGCTGGGCCGGGCCATGAGCGACGGATTGATACCCGGCGATCTGAAACATATCGGATCCATGATCACGGATATTTGCCACAACAACGCCAAGGCATACCTCTGCGTGTAACGGCGCTTCCAATGCCTGGAAAACTTTACCGTGATTGTATCCAATAATTGGATGAGAAAAATATTGCCCGGAATTAACTGATCCAAACGATGGCCGGGGTCATCTCCATGGCGTAAGCGATTCACGTACATTAATCTTGATCCCCCAAGGGTTGTGCCTTTAAATTCATTCATGAGTATTCGCAAGAATGTGCTTCTTTACATTGCGGTCAGCATATTTCTTCTTGTTGCGATCTTCACCGTTTCCGTCATTCGGATTCTCGACAAGTCCTACGTTGAACTGGAGCGCGGATTTCTGGACCGTTCGGTCAAGCGAATCGCTTTTGCCATCGCCAAGCAGGAGCAGGATCTCGCTCGAATAATCGGCGATTGGGCGCCCTGGGATGATCTCTACCGTTTTGCTCAAGGCCAGAATGATTCGTTTCCCGATGACAATTTAAGCGATGGCACCATCGACAACTTGAACCTGCAACTCATCCTGATCTACGACGAACACGGTCGACTCGTTTTCGGCACAGGTTTTGATGCGGAAAACAACATTAAAACTGAATTGTCCGAGGCGGCGATCAAAGCTTTTTCAACCACTCAATATGGCCTGGCCTCCTTTACCGAGCCAGGCCATGCGATCAAAAATTACCACTTGATAGACGGCTCGCCTTATATCGTCTGCGCTGAACCCATATTGACCAGCAACTTTCAGGGTCCGCCGGCCGGAGTCATTATTTTCGGCAGGAGAATAGACGACCGCATGGCCGCCGAGCTGTCCGCCTTGATACAATTTGACGTCATCGTGGAGCTGAATCAGCACGAACTCGATCAACCTTTTATCGCGGAACACAGTCAGACGCCGTCGCAGGTAGAGGAAATACTGCTCGATGCGGAATATGCCTACCTGCATTATCCGGTCACAGATGCATCAGGGGAAAAGCTGGCCAGGTTCTGCATTGTCGTCCCTCGGGAAATCGCCGCCGAGTTGAATCGAACAAACCGACTGCTCTACGCCACCATGTTGATCACGGGACTCGTTATCGGGTTTGGAATCCTGGTTTTACTGGAGCGGTCGGTCTTGAGGCCGCTCGACCGACTGGTCGCAGAAGTCATCGCTCTGGGCAAAACCCGGAAAATTGATCGGCGCATCAACACCGGGAAAAACACCGGGGAACTTTCAAGACTCGGAGACTCCATCAACCAGATGTTGGGCGCCATTGAGGAAAGCAACGCCGAGCGTGAATATGCGTTGGGAAGGCTGGCCGAGGAAAAGGAAGGCCTGGCGATTACCCTCAAATCCATCAGCGACGGCGTGATTACCACCGATGTTGAAGGACGGGTCGTGATAATCAACCGGGTGGCGGAATCGTTGACCGGGTGGTCCCAGGAAGAGGCTTTCGGACAACCGCTGATGGACGTCTTCCGCATCGTCCACGAGGATACGCGCAAACCCATTGAAAGCCCGGCGGAAAAAGTTTTGAGCACCGGCCAGGTGGTCGAGCTGGAAAATCATGTCCTCTTGATTTCCCGCACCGGACGGGAAGTCGCCATCTCCGACAGCGGCGCGCCGATCCGAAACCGCAACAGCCAGATCATTGGCGTGGTCCTGGTTTTCCGGGATGTAACCGAGCGCCGAAAAATCGATGAAAGCCGCATCCGGAGTAACAAACTTGAATCAATCGGCGTATTGGCCGGCGGCATCGCCCACGACTTCAACAACATTCTGACCGCCATCATGGCGAACCTTTCCTTGGCGCGCATGCCGGAAACCTCGCGCGACGATTCGTGCAAATACATGGCGGATGCTGAAATTTCCCTGGATCAGGCGCGCTCGCTAACCAAGCAATTGCTGACATTTTCAACGGGCGGCGCGCCTGTGCGCCGGTTGATCGATTTGCGCGAGTTGTTGGTTCAAGTGGCCACGTTTACCACACGAGGCTCCAACGTCCGATGCCGCTTTGATATCGCAGAGGACCTGATGGCGACATATGCGGATGCGGAACAAATCAACCAGGTCATAAGCAACCTGGTATTTAATGCCATGGAAGCAATGCCGGACGGAGGGGAAATTCTCATTGCCGCCCGAAATGCAACCAATGATCTGAACATTCCCGCCAACGAACGAAACCGTCCCTACATTCGCGTGGAAGTCAAAGACGAAGGATCGGGAATACCCGCGGCTTATCTGAACCGCATATTTGACCCCTATTTCAGCACCAAGAAACGCGGTAGTGGCCTGGGGCTTGCGACGTGCTACTCCATTATCCGGAAACATGATGGCTATATAATTGCGGAATCGGATGCAAACAAGGGCGCCCGCATGATCTTCATCCTGCCCGCCACGCTTGAAAAACCCAGACCGGCGGATCAAGCGCTTCCTGCCATTGTCAGGGGAAGCGGCAGGGTTTTGATCATGGACGACGAATCGGCGATCCTCGACGCAGCAACGCGAATACTTTCGGCGGCGGGTTATGACGTCTCATGCGCTCGCGACGGCGAAGAAGCCGTGACATTGTACCGCAACGCCATGAAAGATCGCCCTTACAACGTCGTCATCCTTGATCTGACCGTCCCCGGCGGAATGGGTGGCATGGAGGCCTTTCAACAAATTCGCGGGCTTCGCGCCGACGTAAATGTGATTGTATCGAGCGGCTATTCCACCGCGCCGATTATGGCGGAATTCCATCAACACGGCTTTCGAGGCATTCTGGTCAAACCTTACGGTGTCAAAGAATTAACATCCGCCGTCAAACAGGCCATGAATGCCTGACGGGCCAATCACCTATTACACCACGCTTCAGAATCCGCCTATGGCATCGGTCCCCGACAACCTGACGCGCCAGGCGGGTTCAGAGTGAAAACCAACGGCAAGCAACGCGTTACAATCGCCGCAAAACACTTTTTATCATAATTGTAAACGTTTACATTTGACATTTACATCGGATGTCGGGCATTGTTTGATTCACAACTTCGGGATGGGTCTTGTGCCCGGCAATGAAATACAAGTAAAACACGAGCAGGGGTGAATATGAGGCGGAACAATCGTTTTGGAAAAGCAACCGGCCATGCGGCAGTTGCCGGGTTGATGATATTCGCGGGCGTTTGCATATCCGTTGACGGGGACACCCTTCCCGCCCCCCTCGCCCCCGGCGCGCATTGGGTTGTCACCGCCTCTTCTCACGAAGACGCGCACCAACCCGATCGCGTCGTTGATGGTTCTCCAACCACGCGGTGGAGCAGTGAATTTTCCGACGGGCAGTGGTGGATGGTTGATTTCGGGCGGGATGAAATAGTCGGAAGTATCGGCATTCATTGGGAAGCCGCTCATGCCCGGGCATATTCCGTCCTGGTGTCGGAAAGCGATGGGGCGTGGGAGACGGTACATGAGGCCAGACAAAGTCGCGGAGGGCATGAAATCATCCAATTCCCCGCCCGACCGGTCGGCAAAATCAAACTGGATCTGCACGAACGGGCAACCGAATGGGGGTTTTCAATATACGAAATTGAAATCAACCCGTGGCGAATCGCCCAGTCTGGATGGGGGCTGACCGCCCGCGCATCCAGCGGAACACGCGATTATAACCCAAACAACGCCATTGATGGCGACCCCACCACCCGATGGAGCAGTGATTTTAATGACCTTGAATGGATTGACATCATTTTTGCCGAACCAACCACGGTTTCCGGCCTTACCATTTTGTGGGAAACGGCATTTGCGGAAAAATACGAAATCCAAACCACGCTTGACCTCGAAAACTGGTCCACGGTTTATAGTGTCGATTCCGGTGATGGCGGCCCCGATCATTTATTTTTCACCCCTGCGGAAATCAAAGCTTTTCGTATAAATTGTCTTCAACGTGGAACCGGTTGGGGACATTCCATCTGGGACATCCGCATTTTCACCGGAGAACAGGCGCCGCGCACAACCGCTTCAAGTTTTGCCGATGACAGCGAGCCGCATCGCGCCCTGGATGGCAACACCGATTCGGCCTGGAGGCCCTCCGCCAATGATGAATCACCTTCCTGGACCATGGAGCTTCCCGAACGCATGTCGCTGGGCGGATTGGTTATCACATGGGGCGATGGACATGCCTCCGACTATGAAATTCTTTTGTCTCCCGATGGGGCGAGCTGGGAAACCATCGCCCGGCAACAAAATGGAAATGGCGGCGAAGATTACCATTATTTTCCCGCGACCGTAGCCATGGCCGCCCGCATTGAAATCAAATCCTCCGGCGCAAACCAACTTCCGGCCATCGCCCGGATTGAAGTGAAGGGCGGTGAAGAGCAAGCGACCCCCATTCGCCATTATCAGGCCAAAGCAAAAAACATACGGCCCGACC
The DNA here is from genome assembly GCA_035327305.1 of Kiritimatiellia bacterium. Taxonomy (GTDB): domain Bacteria; phylum Verrucomicrobiota; class Kiritimatiellia; order CAIVKH01; family CAIVKH01; genus CALMUP01. The sequence continues at coordinate 10,399 of DAOLDL010000043.1, forward strand.
TATTTCCCATGTGGTTGAATCGCAAACAGGAGTATTGGACCATAACCGGACTTCCCGGCGAACCGAACGAATCGCTTCTTGGCGAAACCGGCATCGTTGAACCCAAAAAAGGCGGCTTCAGCATTCAACCATTTATCTTCGAAAACGGACGCTTATTTACCTGGGCGGATGTGGAGATATCATTGGACCTGCAAGATTCCGTACTTCCCCTGCCCTCGGTGACCTGGACCAACGAACGATGGTCGCTTGAAATCGCCACCGTCATGTCCGGCCAGCCAAACGGCAGATTTACTGCGGTTCGTTATCGCTTTACACCTCACGCCAAGGAGGTGGCCGACGCAAGCCTCGCGCTTGCGATTCGGCCTGTTCAACTTAATCCGGGATGGCAACACGGAGGCTACAGCCCGATCAAGCAAGGTCATTGGGATTCTTCAAATGAACTACACGCCATGGTTTTTTATGTGGATGACAAACCGCGGGCGATTTCCCCGACACCGCCAACCCGTCATGGCGTATCCACGCTCGATAACGGTGATATGGGCGAATACATCCTTGCGGGAGTGATTCCCACCAATCGCACCGCATCGGACATCGAAGGCAAAGTCAGCGCCGGCATGATGTACGAACTTAATGAATCCGAGGGAGTCGCAACGGATATCATCGTGGTGTTCCCCCTGGATACCGGCACGGTAATACCTGATGCCTTCATTCAAAATCCCGGCGATGCATTCGAGGCAACACTGGCCGAGAAGAAAACATTGTGGTCGAACCAACTATCCGAACCCCGCATCACAATTCCCGAATCATCGCTGATCGATGTCATGAGAAGCAACCTCGGCTACATTCTCATCAATCGTGACGGCCCCTGGTTTAAACCGGGCCCCCGCAACTACAACCATGCATGGATGAGAGATGGCGTGTTGACGGCGCTGGCAACGCTTCGTTGCGGAATCACCGAACACACCCGAGAGTTTATTGAACATTATACCAAACACATCCGCGAAGACGGCTGGGTTCCCTGGATGATTCTCGAAACGGGAGCGCCAATCACCTACAACCCCGACCCGAACAGCGGTGAAGGCCATGAGTACGACAGCCAGGGACAGTATCCCTTTGTCGTTCGTCAATACCTTGATTACTCCGGCGATGAAGCATGGGTCCGCGAATACTATCCAAAGGTAATTTCCGCCATTCGTTACGGCGCGATGCTTCGCCAGCGCCGCATGACCGACGAGTACCGCAACGACCCGGAAAAACAACCTTACTTCGGAATCCTGCCCCACTCGAACAGCCATGAAGGCTACTATCCGGCCAAACACAGCCATTGGGACAACTTTTGGATGTTGCGCGGGCTTAAAGATGCGATTTATCTGGCCGAACGCTTCGGCCATCACGACGATGTCGAATGGATGCTGAAGGAGAAACAGGAACTTCGCGAAGCCCTCTACAACTCCATTCGCATGACCGCTGAACGGGCGGGGATCGAGATCATTCCCGGTTGCGTGGAACTGGCGGACGCGGATCCGACATCCACGACCATGGCGATAATGGTTGCCGATGAATTGCCCCACCTCCCCCAACCCCTGGGAACCAACACGTTTGAGTTCTATTGGCGCGAATTAACATCCCGCATGGAGCCTGACGGCGCGAGAATCTACACGCCGTACGAGGTGCGCAACGCCGACGCCTTTGTTCGTATGGGTTGGAGAAACCGCGCCCTCGATGCGCTCCGCTACTTCCTGGTCGATGCGGTGCGTCCCCGCGCCTGGAACCACATGGCCGAAGTGGTTCATGCGAATTATCGCGCCCCCGCCTACATTGGCGATATGCCCCACACCTGGGTGGGCGCCGACTATATCAATGCCGTGCGATCGCTCTTTGTCTACGAAAACAACGATCAACTGATCATCGGCGCGGGCATTGACGCGGCCTGGCTGGAGGAAGGTGTCTCCGTGGAAAACCTTCCCACGCAATTTGGTCGTATAAATTACTCCCTGCGGCAACGCGACAACGAAGTGGTCATCCTGCTTGATGGGGACGCCAATCCGCCGGGCGGATTATTCATCCATCTTCCCGAACTTCCTCCCGATACCGTTGTCATACTTAACGAACGCATCGTCGAACCGACCGATGGCGTCATATCAATCCGCGAGCGTCACGCAGACAGGCTTCTGCCCGAGGACCCCCTGGTATTGGAGTGGTTGAAACAAGCGCAGGATACAACCACCCCGGAACAACACCTGTTGGGATCCATGCAGGACGGGCAATTGCAGACGTTCAACAATGCGCTTGCGGCCATCGCGTTCATCATCAAAGATGAAAAAGAGCGCGCCGAGCGCATCCTTAATTTCTTCGCACAGGCGACCGACCGGGATAACACCGACCCCCTGCGGCAGAACTTTTTCGTAAACGGTGAAGCACGCGGCTTCTTCCAATATGTCACCCGCGCCATGGAGCAAGGTCAGGCCGTATTTCGCGGCGAACCGCAAAGCGACCGCTGGATGGGAGACCTCTTCTGGCTGTTATTTGCCTACAAACATTATGATCAACACTTCAAAGCGGGTCGTTATGATGAAATTCAACAGTTGTTACACGACCTGCTGGTGTCGTGGTATAAAAAATCGCCCTACGGTCCCGGCGGCTTTGTGCAACATGGATGGCGGCAGGGCGACCGCCGGCTTCATGAAGCAGACGGACACCACGAAGGCAATATCGACGCGTATGCCTACTTCAAGATGATCGGTGATGAGGAAACGGCATCGAGTATTCGCGCCTGGCTTGAATCCGTGCTCCACGGAAACGATCTTCCGCTTGATTTGTATTCATGGCGTGTACTTGCATACGGGCCGTCGTCCGCGCATTTGCTGAAAATTGTCGATGAAGATACCCGATTCCGGAAAACCGTTCACGTTCGCGGACAGGATGTGGTCGGCGTCTGGCATGGTCCCGACCCCCACATACACGACAATATCTGGATCGACGGCGTAGGTCACATGGCTTGCTCATATTTTGTCGCCGGCGATGAAGGTCGCGGCAACTTTTACGCCAACCAACTGGATGCGCTGTTGATCGACATCGATCTGAACGGCATTGCCACACGAAGCATTCCCTACACCATCAGCCATCGGGGCGGATACGACTGGGTGCGGCTTGACCGGGGTTTTGTATCTACCGCCGCCTGGTACATTTTCGCCAAGAACAGATTCAACCCCATGATGCTTTCCGGAAGTAATGGATTATGACAACCCGACATTTACCGGCATTATTCGAATTCGGCGCCGCCACCTCGGCGTTTCAAATTGAAGGCGCCTTGACCCTGGATGGCCGAGGCGAGTCCATTTGGGATTGCTTCTGCCGTAAACCGGGCACCATAGCGGACGGCTCAACAGCCGAACTGGCCTGCGATCATTACCGTCGCATGCCGGAAGACATCGCCATCATGAAAGATATGGGACTGACGGCCTACCGCTTTTCCATATCCTGGCCACGTATTTTTCCAAATGGACGGGGAAAAATAGAATCGCGCGGGCTGGATTTTTACCAGCGCATGACGGACCTTCTGCTCGATGCGGACATCAAACCCTTTATCACCCTGCATCACTGGGACCTTCCTCAAGCAATCCAGGATCGCGGCGGGTGGGCCGATCGCGACTGCGTGGACGACTTTTGCATATTTGCCGAAGCGGTAACACAACGGCTCGGCGACCGGGTTAAACACTGGATCACCATCAATGAACCATGGTGCATTGCTTCGCTGGGTTACCGGCAAGGCGTTCATGCCCCCGGCATCCGCGATCCTCGCACGTCGCTTGCCGTTGCCCACCATGTGTTGCTGGCGCATGGCCGCGCCGTACCGATCGTGCGCGCAAACAGCCCGGAATGTGACGTTGGAATCGCCCTGAATTTAACGCCCGGTTATGCGGCGACCCAAAAACCTCAAGATCAATATGCCGCGAACATTCATGACGGGACATTCAACCGGTGGTACCTCGACCCTCTTTACTTCGGGAAGTATCCGGAAGATATCGTGACATATTATCAAACCTGTGGCGACCTGCCCCCCGGAGATTTTCCTTTCGTACGGCAAAATGACATGAAGGAAATATCAGCGCCCATGGATTTCCTTGGCGTGAACTACTACACGCGCGCGATTTGCCGCGATCAGCACACAGACAACCGCGAAGGCCGGCAACCCGGACACGAAACCGAAATGGGATGGGAAGTTTATCCGGACGGACTTTTTGATCTTCTTGTGCGGCTTAATCGCGAATACCGGATACCCGGCATTTACATATCCGAAAACGGGTGCAGTTACAGCGATGGACCAGGCATTACCGGCGCGATCAACGATCAGCGGCGCATCGACTACCTCGATCAACATCTTCAACAATGCCGGAAAGCCATAACGGAAGGCGTTCCGTTGTCCGGATATTTTGTATGGTCGCTCCTGGACAATTTCGAGTGGCAATTCGGATACCGCCAGCGATTCGGCCTGGTCTGGGTCGACTATTTCAACGGGCGACGAACACTTAAAGCCAGCGCGCATTGGTACCGCGAACAAATCATTTCATCACGCAGAACTGCGACGGAGATCCACGCATGAACAAACACGCCATGATACTTGATGACGAAGCCGGCATTCGCCATGTTGTCGGCCATATACTGACCGAACAAGGTTACCGGATACGATCGTTCGCATCACCGGCGCATGCGGAAGCGGATTTTCATCCCGATGTCATCATTTCCGACCTGCACATGCCTTACCGCACCGGACTGGATTACATTCGGGAATTGCATGAAACAGGCAAACGGGCGCGGCACGTCGCCTTGATGTCCGGCGACTGGAGTCATCGCGAGCTGGAAGCGGCCAACGCCTTGGGTTGCAAGGTGTTCTTTAAGCCTTTCCCGCCCGGATTATTGCGGGCATGGCTAAGCACGCTCCCGGCATGAACACGGCGACGCAGAATATGAACTTTACACATTGTTTAGATTAGGTTAGTTGTATTGTAAACGATTACATGGCAATCCTGCGTGTCGGGCACGCGGATGCGACCATGTGCGTGTCGGGGAGGATTGGCGCAACATGAGAACGTATCTTCGATGGTCAATGATGCTTGCGGCGGCGTGGATCGGCATGTCGACGACCAGTCGAGCCTTGTTATTGAATCCGGGATTTGAAAACGGGTTCGACAATTGGTCGACATTCGGCCAGGGGTGGAGAACCAGCGGCGGCGGCGATGCCCACTCCGGCTCTCTCGGCATGGTCAACGATGTGCTTACATCGGACTCGGATACTTTTCGCGGCATCTTTCAAAACGTGCCGGTTATTCCCGACAGCCTGTATTCCGGCGGCGCTTACATTCGAACCGTCAGCGTCGGCACTTCCGAATCGTGGATTGAAATTCAATTTCTGGACACCAGCGGCAACGTAATCGTCCAGCATCAATCGGCGCACGTAACCGCCGACCAGGGTTTCACCTTCATGGGAATCGGAACGGTGCTCGCCCCGGCCGGCGCCGTCACCGCCAGCGTGCGGGGAATTGTTTACATGCCTTCCTCCCCCGCCGATTCCGATTTTCACATATTCGATGACTTCGTTTTTACCGACGAAACCCCGGTTCACCCCGTCCTGAATAATTGGGGATTTGAAACCGGCAACTTTTCCGGCTGGTCAACGTTTGGCCAGGGCTGGCGCACCAGCACCGGCGCCGATGCGTTTACCTTTACCTATGGCGCCGTAAATGATGTTTTAACCACGGATGTTGATGAATGGCGCGGAGTTTTTCAGAACATACCGGTCAGGGAAGGCTTGACCTATGCGGCCGGTGTTTATATCCGGGCCGTGGGAGTGGAGTCATCAGAATCATGGCTGGAATTACAATGGCTGGACGGTTCGGGCGGCGTGATCTCCCAGCAAAGCACGCCCGCCATCACCGCAGATCAACCTTTTCTGCTGTCCAGCCTGCACAACCTCATTGCTCCGGCCGGCGCCGTCACCGCCAGTGTGCGGGGAATTGTTCACATGATCAGCGCCCCGGTGGATGGACCGGATTTTCACATATTCGATGAATTTTATTTTCTCAAACCGGTGGACCTGACCATCTCGATCACCTCCTCCACGAACATCGTGGAGGCGAATCAGCAAATCACATACTACCTGCTGGTCAGCAATCGATCGGCATCGATGTCAGGCTCCTACTTCGTCACCAACAATTTCACAACGAACCTGCTTTTTGTCACCGCAAGCGACAACGGAATCAATTCCGGCTCCACGGTAACCTGGTCCATGTTCGGCCTGCTGGGAGGCGCAACAACCACGTTGACCGTCATCGCGACACAACCGAACTATACCGGCTCGACCCAGGAGTTCAGCCACGTCGTTTCCGCATCGGTAAGTTCCGGCATTGGCGATCCGATTCCCGCGAACAATGACAGCACCACGCAGACCATCACCGTGGGAATTCCGATGATGACGTTGCTTGCCCTGCTCCTCGTGGGCGGGGCCATTCTGTTTGCCCGGCTTCGCATGCATCGCCGCGAGGGAAATCGAGTGTGATGGAGGCAACACCAGAGGTCAAATCCGCCCATCCCCGGGGGTTTCCCTCCAAAACCGGCCCCCTGCTACGTTCCCTGCTGATTTGGGTGGTGTTATTTGCCGTGACGCTAACGGCTTACAATGCCTCCTTTCATATAACCAGCGGCATCGTGGTCAAGTACCTTCAAGTGATCCCCTCGGCATGGATCATTGAACAAACTCTGCCCGACACAAGAATCCGTTACAGCGCCACAACCATTCACTCGCCCGGAATTGAAGTGCACCTGCTTCGCGGTTGCGACGGCATGGAAGCCTGGTTGCTTTTGATTTGCGCGTTGCTGGCTTTTCCCATGCCCTGGAAACATCGCGCCATCGGAATTGTTTATGGAACCGCCCTGATATTCATCTCAAATATTATCCGCATCAGCTCGCTGTATCACGTGGTTCTGCGGCGCCCGGAGTGGTTTGACATGGCGCATGGAATAGTCTGGCAGTCCGTCATGGTGTTGCTTGCCTCCGGGTTTGTTTTGTTCTGGTTGGAACCTGAACGCATGGCGCAAAACCGGCGACCAACAACATCATGATCAAACACAACCCGGCCTGGATGATACTCCGAATGGCGACCGGATTTGCCATTGGCTTATCCCTGCTGTTCTGGCTACCCGCGACATGGCCAGGCGTCGTCGCGCCCGCGGTCACCCTGCTGGTTGATGCCAGCCCCTACCTTGAAAACACGCGCACCCGGGTTGAAAGCGACCACGTCGTCACCGAAGGCATGATTCGGGTGAACATGACCCTGCAGAACGGGGAAAAACTTCCCCCGGTTCCCGGAACATGGAAAAAACATACGGACCAGTCAGCCACCTTGCTCATGGTGACGCTGGCAGTGTGGATGGCCCCAACGGCAAGCATCCGGCGGCGCCTGATTGCACTGCCGGTATCGTTGTTGATCGCCGCGCTGGCGTCCGGATTATCGCTGATTACCGAACTTCACGTCGTTGCCCTGCATACCATGGGATACGAATGGCTGGCCACCGCCCCGCTTGCCAACACCCAGGAAAACCTGCGGGTATTTGAACGCATGGAGCAATGGTACGATCGATTTGCCTGGATCAAGGCGTTTCTGGACGGAGGGGGGCGCCTGTTCCTCGGCATAATCGCCGGACTCGCCGGATATGCATGGCCGACCCGCGCGGCGGACCCCGGAAAATAATTTTGTTTTACTGCTTTACATCCCGCGCCAACACTACTATTTTCCATATTGTAATCGTTTACATTTGCATTTGAAAGGAAACGCGCAACATGAACAGAATTCTTGCAGTATGGTTGGCCATCGCAGCGGTTGCTTCGGCGTCCGAGGCCGCCACATTAATCAATCCGGGTTTTGAAACCGGCGATTTCACCGGGTGGTTTACCTTCGGACAAGGCTGGCGAACCGGCGTGGGCGACGACGCGCGAACTGGAGACTTTGGAATGGTCAACGATGTTTTGACCACGGATGACAATACGTTTCGCGGAATTTTTCAGGAGGTGGCGGTCACGGCCGGGAATACCTACAGCGCCGGCGTCTACATTCGCGCGGTGAACATTCAAAGCTCGGAGTCATGGTTTGAACTGCAATGGTTGAATTCGGATGGAGGCGTCTTGGATCAATTGCAATCCGGCCACATTACGGGTGATCAACCCTTCTCGCTCGCGGCCATCAGCGGCATCGTCGCCCCGGTTGGCGCGGTTACCGCCAGTGTGCGGGGAATTGTTTTCATGCCGGATCCGCCAGCCGAGGAAGCGGACTTTCACATCTTCGACGACTTTTTTCTGATCGACCACGATGACCTGCAAATCGACATTGCAAGCGATCCATCCGGCGGCGTGACGGTCCAGTGGAGCACGAACGCCACGGTCTTGCATTTGGAATTCACCGCCGACCTGTTGTCGGGAGACTGGGAACTCGCGCCGGAAACACCCGCTCTTCATCTCAACCGGTGGATCATCACCAATTCGGCGGCAACACCCGAAACCATCTACCGTCTGTCCGCACCTTGAAACAAATATGCACGGCATGCTCCAATCATCATACCAACTCCATGGCCGGATACCCACGCCGGCCATATTACCCTTTACCGTGCCGGTTCACGGTGTTAGCATGTCTGCTGTAAACGTTTACAGGAGTTCTGGAATGAGTGCCACCATCAAGGATATCTGCCGGGCGACGGGTTTTTCAACCGCCACGGTTTCACGTGTTTTAAACAACAGCCCGCTGGTCACCGAGGAAACAAAAAAGCGCGTTCAACAGGCGCTTGACCGGCTCGGTTACCAGCCGCATCACGCGGCCCGCTCCCTTAAATTGAACCGAACCGGCATGATCGCGGTGGTTTTCCCCGAGCTGGACAACGGATTCTTTACCGATGTGCTTCGCGGAATTGATGAAATGGCCTCCGAATTTGGCACCCACCTGCTGACGGCGTTTACCCACGGCCCTCTGGATGAGGAGGAATTGATTGCCCGCATGGTCCGCGAACGCCGGGCCGATTCGATCATCCTCATGAACCTGACCCTGAAAGACGCTTTTCTAAACCAAATTCAACAGTGGGATATGCCGGTGGTACTTATCGATCGACCGCTCAAAAAAAGCGGCCTGGTATCCGTGGGTATCGACAACCGTGGCGGCGCGGCGGCCATGACACAGCACTTGATCGACGCCGGTCACCGCGACTTTATTTTCATCGGCGGTCCCAGGGATACGTTTGACGCACAGGAACGCCTGCTCGCCTTTCGAAAAGTCATGAAGTTAAACCGGCTTCCCGTTCCGGCATCCGCCATCTGGTCCGGCGATTTCACGGAAGCCGGCGGCTATCGACTGATGTCGGCGCATCTTGCCGCAAACCGTCCATTGCCGGATGTTATATTTGCCGCCAACGACGCATTGGCGGTTGGCGCACACCGCGCCTTGCGTGAGCACGGAATTAAAGTTCCCGAACAAGTCGCTTTGGCGGGATTTGACGATACCGACCTCGCGCGCCATCTGGACCTTACCACCGTTCATGTTCCCATGCGCATGATCGGTCGCGAGGCGGCCCGGCAAGCCCTGGAACTTCTGGAAGGGCGATCATCTCAAAAACACATGATCCTGCCCACCCGGCTGGTTGTTCGCAGGTCATCCGCCCGCATTGACCGTAAAACACGGAAAACAAAGCTGTAATCGTAGTATCATTCAAATACCAGGGAGAAGTACCATGAAACGTATTATGATATCCGGTGCGGGATTAATGTTAACCGCGTCACTGTCATTTGGCGATTTGATCACCAATTCAGGATTTGAAACCGGCGACTTGACCGGATGGTCGACGTTTGGACCCGGCTGGCGAGTCGGATCGGGTGGCGATGCAAACAGCGGTACGTTCGGCGCGGTTAATGACGTCGAGACCGTACACGTTGATGAATGGCGTGGGATTTTCCAGAATGTTGCGGTGACCGCCGGGGAAACCTATACCGCCGGCGTGTTTATTCGCACCGTCAACCTTGAATCGTCCCGCTCATGGTTCGAACTTCAATGGCTGGATTCGGATGGCGGCGTAATCAGCCAACTGCAATCACCGTTCGTGACATCGGATCAATCTTTCACTTTCATGTCCGTCAACGATGCGATCGCTCCGGCCGGCGCGGTCACCGCCAGCCTGCGCGGAATCGTGCAGATGCTGTCCAGCCCGACCGGCAACGATGACTTTCACATCTTTGATGATTTTACCATCGTTCCGGAACCCGGCACGGCGGCGCTTCTGGTGGCGGGTTTTACTGCGTTGCTGGCCGCGCGCCGGAGGCGCGCAGGATAAATACATGATCACCACGACTCCCGGCGGCCATGTTCGCCTCGCCGATTGGAAAACCTTATGCGCCTTCCCGCTAAGCAATGCGGCGGGCCTGCGAATCGATCTGCTTGAAAACGGCGCCATTGGCGCCGTTCGTCACCACGACACGCTCATCAATCAGGTGCTTGGCGCTCCTCCCGAAGGCGCTCCATTCAGGCTTTTCCTGCGTCCCAAGTCGGGCAAGGCGGTCTCCCTGCTTAACCCATCACGCGTTGACCGGTTCGCGGCTATAGATCACCTTGGCGCCGCGTGGCATGGAAGCGACAACCGTTTCGCCTGGTCAACCATGCTTGCGCTGGAGGAAAACACGGCAACCTGGACATGGCAGATACACATCACCAACCGGGATTCGTCGCCCCACACGATCGATGTGATCATGGCGCAGGACGTCGGACTCGCCAGACTTCCGGGTGTGCGTCTCAATGAAAATTATAACGCGCATTATGTTGATTACACTATTCTTGATCATGCGGCGTGGGGACCTGTGATTTGTGTTCGACAGAATCTCGCCCAGGAGGGCAATCGCCACCCGTGGCTTGCCGTTGGTTGCACAAGCGGCGCGTCTCAATTTGCGACCGACGGCCTGGATGTCTTTGGCTTGGAACAACGAGTCCTGGGGCGACCTCGCGTTTTGTGTGGCCACGACCTTCCATCCGTCCGACGGCAGGGGGAATCGGCTTGCGCCGCCCTGCAATCCCGCGAGACCGTTATTGCCCCGGGTGAATCAGTGACCATCCGGTTTCTTTTGTTTTATCTGGAACATCACCCGCATGCGACAGGCGCCGCGGATCTGACCACCCTTGTTGCGCCTCCCGTGAAAGCCATCCCTGATATCGGACAACCCGTGCCCCGCTCCATCTTCGACGAACCGGCCATTCTAAACGGAGAGGATTTCTCCGACGATGTCTGGAACAAACTATTTCCTGATCGACGGAACGAAGAGCGACGCAACGGCATTTTGTGGTCATTTTTCACCGGTGAAAATACACACGTGGTCACCAAGGCCAAGGAATCCAGCGTCGAACGCATGCACGGTCATATTTTACTTGGCTCCAGCCATCTGCTTCCACGTCCGAATGACCTTGGCGCGACGGTATATGCTCCGGGAATTTTCAACGCTCAAACCTATGCGGGAAATCCCAGCATTTGCCGTTTGCTGACATTTATTCGTGATCCCATTCAACGCCTGCGGTCCTCCGGTCAGCGCATCTGGGTTCAGCTTGATGATGCATGGCATTTACTTGGTACGCCGTCGGCATTCGCCATGGCGCGCGATCATGCCACATGGTTGTATCAAACATCCTTTGACATCATTGAAATCACGAGCCGGGCGCATGCACAGCCATCTTCGATTACCCTGACCTGTCGGACCAGAAATGGCACGCCGCTAACCTGGCGCATCACCCACCAACTGGCTCTCGATGCCAACGAGTTCGACTCGTCAGGTATTGTTGAATGCCTGGCCGAATCGGCATCCATACGATTGCGACCGGATCCGGAATCCCAGGAAGGCCTACGCCACCCCGGTCGCGCATACCTGATTTCATGCCTGCCAATGAATTGCTGGAGTCATATCGGTCACGACGAACGGAACTGGTTGGATGAAACCATCCACGCATCCCCGCATGTTGTCCTGGAAACCCTGAAAACCGAGGCCTGGGAAATCCGGATTGAACTTGAATCAAACAGCAACGAGCGAAAACCCGTTGCAGATGATTCAGGCATCATGCCGGCGCTTTCATGGAGCATTTCCAAAGGCACGCCGTCCATGATGCAACTGGCGGAAATTCTTCCCTGGTATCATCATGATGCGTGGATACACCTCGCATCCCCCCACGGACTGGAACAATATGGAGGCGGTGCCTGGGGTGTCAGGGATGTATGCCAGGGACCCATGGAGTGGTTGTTGACCGAGCAACGTTATGTTGAGGCGCGCGAAATTCTGCGCATTGTGTTTTCCCATCAATACCGCAATAGCGGATTGTGGCCGCAATGGTTCATGCTGAATCCGTTTTCCGACATCCAGCAAAAGCATTGCCATGGTGATGTCATGTTCTGGCCGATCAAGGCATTGTGTGATTACGCCGAAGCGGCAAACGACCCCGGCATCCTGGATCTGCGGGTCTCATTTGCGGATGATAATAATTCCAGCCAAACCGGCGCGGCGCTACCTTTGATTGATCATGCCTGGCTGGTGGTTGCGGCATACCGAACCATGTGCGTGGGCGACACATCGCTGATTTCCTACGGCGAAGGCGACTGGGACGACACACTTCAACCCGCAAGGGCGGAGATGCGTAAAGGAATGGTCAGCTCATGGACCGTACAACTCGCCTATCAGGCTTTTCGCCAGCTAAGCAATCTGCTGAACCGAGCCGGTCATTCAACGTTATCAAGCAACCTTTCTGAATTATGCGATGAAATACGCCGCGACTTTTACCGCAACTTGATGCCGGACGGTATTGTCGCCGGCTTTGCCGTATACCGCGATTATGAATTCATTCCCCTGTTGCATCCCCGCGACATGGAAAGCGGAATCAATTACCGGCTTTTGCCCATGACCCGGGGAATCATCAGCGAAATGTTTGACCGCGACCAGGCCGTGAAACACATGAATCTGGTGCGTACACATTTGCGCTTTCCCGACGGAGTACGCTTGATGAATCGCCCGGTGGCTTACCGTGGCGGTATCAGCCACCTGTTTCAACGCGCGGAGACATCGGCATATTTCGGTCGGGAAGTTTCACTGAATTATGTGCACGCGCATTTGCGCTACGCCGAAGCCATGGCGCGCATGGGCGATGCAGACGAATTGTGGTGGGCGCTTGGCGTGGTTAATCCGGTACTGCTGGATCGTCGGATCGAGCATGCCGCACCGCGGCAGTCGAATGTTTACTTCAGCAGTTCCGATGGCGACTTCATGGATCGCCATGATGCGGAGCGACACTATGATGAATTGCGTTCAGGCAAACGCGCGGTGAAAGCCGGATGGCGCTTGTATTCGAGCGGACCCGGACTGTTTTTACACAAGATTCGAAATTGCCTGTTCGGTATCAGGGAATATTATGACCGGATCATTTTCGATCCCGTGATACCGGGCGAACAATTGCCTTGCGCTATTTCACTTCGGCACGAAGGCAAGCCGGTGACGGTGCTGATTGAACAATCCGAACAACCCGGCATGTGGATTAACGACCGGCCCGCACCTCTCATGGAGCAGGATGAATGTGCCCGTGGTTATAACATCGACCGGGCCGCCTACGTTTCGCGTTTGGATTCGGATGCCAATACCGTTCGCATTGCACTCCCGGCCCCCAAAGTGGCGCCCTGATAAATTGATCGAACTTCCGCAAATTGATGCGGTAATTCATTGGCTTTGCATGCGCCTCACGGA
>DAOLDL010000044.1:0-23979 GCA_035327305.1 Kiritimatiellia bacterium
AGCCGAAATGACTGCGGCTCGGCGCCGCCAGCAACTTCGGTTTTCGGGTTAAAACGCGCCCAGCTTCAGTAATTCTTTTGCCGCAATCGTATCACCACCCGCGGCGAGCGGCGCCAAGGGAGGCGGCGATTGCGCGATAGCCTCAAGGTATGGCTTCACGTTTCCACGGTATAACTCATTTGCGGGAATATGCTGATGACGGAGATGCAGTTTCAACGCCGCCTCGAGAATAGGATATTCCCGAAAATCCGTGCGCTCTGCATAGACGAGCGGTTTGTCATTGATGACGCACTCGGAAAGAATGCCATAGCCGGGTTTTGATACAACCACATCAGCCGTAGCAATGACATCGCTGAAGCTGAATTGATGCCGGTCCACCGCCACCAGATTCCACCCGGGCCAGCCCAAGGGAAGCACGGTCAGAAATACGGCGTCGCGCAATTCCTGTACCCGCCGCAACGCATCTTCGTCCCACTCCAACGTGCTGAACGACAACAAGACCCACTTGAGCGCCGGATCAATACCCAAAGCCGAAGCCATCTCCGCGCGACGATCAATGCCCGGCGTCGAAACCAGAGGAATATCGAACTGTTTCGGGAAAGCCGCCATTGGTTCACTAAACGGCAATTTGAACAACAAATCCACCCTGGCGTATGCATCGCGGAACGCTTGCACAACCGATTGCCACCGGTCATTTCGGGGAATGAATTCCTCGTAAATCCAATCCCAGGCAAAATTGCCGACCGCCAAGGCGGGGATGCCTGCGGCGGATGCGGCTTCTATGGGTATTCCCGGAATGTCACAAACGACCACCCTTGCATTGCACTTTTGCAGAAAGTGTTTTTCCCGGGAAATAAGTTCCTGCCGTTGCGCAAGCACGGCTTCCACCCGGCCAAGGGTTTGATCCACATCAACCCGAATGGAATCAAGCTGAACCATACCCACATCAAACGAACCAGCACGATAGGCCTCAAGCGGAAGATCAAGCCGACTGCGGAGAAAATCCACCGGCAAATCCGAAACCACATGAATAAACAAATCGGGCGCCGCCTTTCGCAACGCGCGGATGATGTCGCAGGATCGCACACCATGGCCATATCCATGAGCCGTGATGTAATACACAAGCGACGGTATGATTTTCATACCTTCAGCGGACGAAAAATCCCGAATGCGCTGGTATACCCATGAATGAAAGTGGATCTCCCGACCGGCCCGATTTCCCCGTTGCAGAAAAAACCGCTCAACGCGCAAGGGCCGACTTTACCGAGAAAACAGGACGAATCATAGTTGGGAACACCATACAACATTTGACCGCGCCCGAGACAGGCGAACAAAAGCGCTCCGGCATTATCCGGCAACCTGAAACCCGTCGCATACCGGGAAAGCATCAATTCAATGTCTTCCTGTGAAGTCAGCCGGTCGCGCAAGTAGAACTGGACCATTTGCCCCTCTCGAACCAACGCGCCTACCGCCACCGTACCAGCCTGATAATCCGCGCCGATTAAATTGCGGATCAAGTATGGTGGTGATTCCGTCGGCTCGGCGATCGAATCGACCGCCACGCCGAGAAACAATGCCGTTCGCATCAATTGACGGTCGTATTCCGATGCGCCTTGAAACAAGCGGTTGAGGTAAACAAGCGGGGATTCGTGGTTAACCTCATGGATGATATTGTCCTGACACCGGGTCACCGTCAACGGCGCGCCGATCGGGCGGCACCCCTGGGCAACAATCGTATCAAGCGTAATGTTTCCGGAAAAGCCGATGCATAATAGTCCGCTGGTGTAAATTCGTTGATTCAGGAACAGGGCGTTTTCCCCGACACGCCGCCCGCCACTGGCCAGTCCCCCTATTTTGGAGGCTCCCGGAAACGCATAATCGAGACCGTTCAGAAAAGGTTCAACACGCGCGGAAAAGGGATCGGCCAACACCATGAATTGCGGGTTGCCGACGTCATCCAGTTTCAGCCATCTTTGCCATACCGCAGGTGATGCGTCTTCATCGGGCAGATCCAGCGTATCCGTATGAAATGGATGCAGTTTTACGCCGGGAAGGACGGCGGCCGCCATGCTGATTGCCGGGCGATTTTCAACTTCCTGCCCGCCCCCGATGATCCCGCCGGCGGAACAACCCGCCAGCAACGCGTTCGGAAAATGATGATGCAGAAGTCCGGGCACATGAGGGAAATATTCCGCAAAATGTTCGGTTATAAAAATCACCACGAAATCAGGCGCTTGATTGTGCAAGGCATGATTGATTTTGATCGCGGCGGCGGCGACCAAAGTGCTCAAGTTTGAACCGGTTTCACAAAAGGAAACCCACTTCATTTGACCGTTTTCATTCATGCTGTATTCATAAATAACGTACACCAAACCCCTCTTGCACGTAAGAGAAAACATGAAAATTGCGCGGGAGCCGGATACGCCGACATACCTTCAACGCTTGATTTGATCCTGTTCCTGTGTACTTTAGAAAGCATGCAGAACCAATCAGTTAAAAAGAAATCAAATACAGTCGCATGGATTTTCGTGATTCTCCTGGTCATGGTTCTTGGTTTCAGCTTATTCCTTAATTTTGCGCTTGGACTCGCATTGCTCGGCGACACATCCTTCCCCCGGAAAGGACACGATACACCGGTTGATGAATCCCCGGTTTTTGAGGAGGAGTGGTCCTACGGATACGGCGAAACAAAAGTCGTGCGAATGGATCTCACCGGCTTTATCACGCGGGAATCGGAAGGCCGGCTTTTTGAAGCGCCGCGCGACAAAATCGAGGACCTGAAACGTTCCATTCGTGCGGCCCGTAATGACATTGAAGTGAAAGCTATCATCCTCGAAATCGACAGCCCGGGCGGAGGTATCACGCCCAGCGACGAATTGTACCAGGAATTAATGGCATTCAAGCAAAGCTCGAATGATCGCAAAGTGGTTATCTTCATGCGCGACCTCGCGGCATCGGGCGGATATTATGTTGCGCTGGCCGGTGACTGGCTTATCGCTCAGCCAACCACCATTATCGGATCGATCGGCGTCATCATGCAAACCCTGAACTGGAAAGGGTTCAGCGAAAAGATTGGCATTACCGACACCACAATCAAATCCGGCGAAAACAAAGACCTGCTGAATCCTTTCCGCGAATCCGATCCCGCCCAGATTATCATGCTTCAGGAAATGATCGACAGCATGCACCGCCGCTTCAAGCATCTCGTAGCAGAGTCGAGGGATCTTGACCCGGGAAAACTGGATCAATTATCTGACGGACGAATTTTTACATCAGACCAGGCGCTTGAATACGCGCTCATTGATCAGGTGGGTTATTGGGATGACGTGGTGGATAAAACCGCACAACTGCTCGGTGTTTCCGCGATCAAGGTTGTACGATATTATCAGAAACAATCATTCTGGGATTTGTTTGCCGGGGTTCGCTCGCCATTCCCCGGCGTTTTACACAACATCAATTCGCCCGTTTCGTTTCAATACCTCTGGCGGCCATGATGCATCTACAATTACAATGGGTTATACGATATGACGGCTGAATGGATAGGATACATAGCATCGGCGATAATTGCCATTTCCCTGCTGATTACCAATCTTTGGTATTTTCGCTGGATCAACCTCGTCGGCGCATTTCTGTTTTCGATTTACGGATTGATCATTGGCTCCGTTCCCGTGGCGTTGATGAATGGAATTATCGCCGTCATTGACATTTACTTCATTGTTCAAATGACCAGGAAGGTTGATTACTTCCATTATCTGACTGTAACCTTCAAGGACAGTCCATACCTGCGTTATTTTCTACGCTATTACACCCGCGATATCAGCTATCATTTTCCCCGGTTTAATCCGGAACGATTATCACCGGACCAGAAATATACCTTTATATTGCGCAACGCGGTTTCTGTCGGTCTGTTTTCCTATCATGTGGAGGGTGATTGCGCGGTTATTGACCTTGATTACACCACGCCCGCCTACCGGGATCTGCAAAATACGCGCTACCTGGTCCGGGAAGCATTGGCCGAGGAATTTCAACATCAGAATATCAAACGCCTTTGCACATATTCAACTGTGCCGAAACATGTGAATTACATTAAAAAACTCGGCTTCACGGAAGATCCGCAACAACCCAACATGTATAGACTTGATCTTCCGATGGCGTAGCACGTACGCCTATTGCCGACAGATATCCTTATGGCAACTTTCATATTCGGGCCGACATGAGAACGCTGAAGCCAGTGTATTCCGTAACATCTTCTGCATCCGATCCGGACAGTCCGGAGCGGTGGTTCGATCGCAACCGAAGAATTATACTTCTACTGGCATGGCTGGTCATTTTGACAATCGCGCTTTTCTTCCGAACGGCCGGATTGTACCGCGGCCTCGATGCGCAAATCACGTTTCATCCGGACGCGCCGAAGCAGGTGATGTCTTTTCACAATTACGTCAACTACCGCTACATCTGGTACGATGGCACGTTGTTCATGGACGGATACCCGCTGTTCTTGAATCACGTAGACGAATGGATTACCCGACCGCTGTTTGCGCTCAAGGAATTTGCCGTCAAACACCTCTACTCCGCGCATGAGACAAAAAGGCTTGAAGGAGTGCCGCACGAAGATTTCTATCCGAAAGGATGGTGGCTCTTTCATTGGTTGCGCGGACTTCGCGTATTCTACAGTTTATTGATTCTGGTCGGCGCCTACGCTCTGGCCCGCGCCTTGGACATGAGCAAGCGTATCAGCTTTTTCGTGGCGCTTATCATGGCGCTCTCCCCCATGGAGTGGGTTCTGGCGCATTATGACACCGGCGATATTGGCGTATCACTGTTTGGCGTCGCCATGTGGCTGGCGCTTGCCCGCCATGCCCGCACAGATCGGATAACAATGCTTCTTTTCGCCGGCATCCTCGGCGGGTTCGCTTTTGCCAGCAAGTACCAGGGGCTTCTGGTCTGTGGCGTTGTGTATACCTTTCTGGTTTTCCGGCATGCATTTATCGCCTGGGAACCCGCCAAATTCGCAACGCGCTTCCTCGCCTTCACCGGCGCGTTGCTTGCCGGCATCGTCATAGCCACGCCTCAATTTTTCATTCACCCCGGAAGAACCCGGAAATTGATTTTTGAAAACATTGAATTCATAAAGAACTATCAGGTTCCCAAGGAAATTCTGGATAAGCCATTTCTTGAAAAGGCCATGCTGGGCATGCAAAAAAACACCTGGCCACTGCTCGAAAATCTTGGCTTTATTTTACTGGGCATGGCGCTGATCGGAACCATCATCGCGGGCGTTCAATTATGGCGTCGCGCAAGACGCGCGGAAATTGCCCCGGCATCCCTGGCGGCGGTTGCGTTCAGTTTGTTTGCCCTGCCTTTTTATGCCCTGTTCCTGTCCCTGGCCGGAAAATATAATGTTCAGCCGTTTCATTTTGCTTACTTGATGGTCCCGCTGGTCCTGGCCGCTGTTTATTTCATTCGCGCCCTTTGGCACAGCCGCCGTAAAACGGCCAAACTGGGGGCATTGATTGCCGCGCCGGCCCTGCTTTTATCGGATGCCGGCCTGATGATTCGGGAATACCACTTCTGGAGCCGCGAGGACACGGTCGAAGTGATGAAACATTTCCAACACGAAATATTTGAGCACTTCGACCAGCGCCCGCCGGACATCCGCCCGATTCGCATCATTCACACCGAGCCGGTTAACCTGCCGGTATTCCGCAACCGGCATCAATTCGTGCGCCTGCCGTACTCATCTTTCTGGCGAGAACAAGTTATCGCACCCGTACCGTCCATTCCATTCCCCGGCCGAACGCATTGGGTATTTGCCAATGGCCCGTCTTTCCCGAAAAACGATCGCATGTTCGTGATCCCGCGCAATGAAACGGTCAGAAAAAGCCTGGTTTGGCACAAGCCGCCGGAGTTTGCGCGCCTGGGCTTGCGGAGCGGCTTGTTTCCATCCTGGATTACGGTACGCACCGGCTCCCTGAATCAGGAATATCGATTGCCGCCCAATAAGCAAATCATCATCGATCTCCCACTGGACGCCGTTCGACCGCTGGTCAGGCATGATGAGCATGAACAGCCGGCATGGCACCTGCATGTTAGTATCGCCGCTCAAAATGCCCCGGCGTGGGCGACGCTTTTACCGGACGCAAAATCGAAGTCCGTTTACCGGCTTTTTGGCGGCGGGGCGGATGTATTTCCTGAATTATTGCGGGATGATATTGGAAAACGGGATGAAATCGCGGCACAGATCAATCTGTGCCAGTACTATGGCAACACCAGGGACTTCGGATTTGACCTGGCGCCGGGTCGCGATTTACAGCTCCTCAATTATCAACCACTGGCCGGAGGTGTATACGAATTCAACTCCGATGTTGTGGTTGCAAGCGAACGCGCCACCCTCGTTCTGCGCGGAAGTGAAATTTTCGCCGGCAACGACTGGTCCAATGCCGCATGGTCGGCTCGTTTTGAATTATCCGCCGGCCATCATAGGCTTACCCATAAATTTGAAAAGCCGTTGGCGCCTTTTACATACCAAATGTCGCTGGCGGCCGAGGGCGGTACAGCCAAGGTGGTGAGCTGGAAATTAAAACCGGACGCCATAAGGATTCTCGATGATCTTCGTGTCTGGGATGAACAGTTAATTCGTCCTGCATGGACACAATTCCACCATCCGCAACCGGACGAGACCGCATCGAACGTAAAAAGCACCGGCATCATATTTGGAGGCGTCTTCGAATTACTGCATGTGCACCTTCCCGAACAATCCGGAAGCCGGGGAGAATTGACAGCCAACGTATCCATTCGGCAATTAAAGCCGCTCCGGCATGTGCATGAACAGGTATTCTTTATTCACTTCGTCAACGAACTGAATCAGACGGCCGGCGTCATGACATTTCCGGCATATCGCGCGCTTGTCAATGAACGCACGGATCACCCCATCACGGTTCCGATCGATACCACGTTAAGCGGCCATCATCGTGTATTGGTTGGTATGGTTTCGGCCAGGACCTTGAAACGACTTCCCATCATCGCCGGCTCACCGGATCAGATTGTCCGCGATCGACGGATTCATGTGGGTGACATTGTGTTTCCGTGATAGTGCCCGGCGGCGCCGGTCAAGGCTTTGGATTCAGCATGTCGCGAAGGCCATCCATTTTTCGCTGAAGGTCCATGACTTCATGATGTGCCTTTAAATTAACCTGGTGTGCGACATCCGACCGTATCCGATCGCGTTCGTTCTGTCGATTGGCGCTGACCAGCACAAAGATGGAAAGGAATATCGCCTCCAGTGAAACCGTCATGGTGAGTAGTCCGAATGGAAAAGGATCAAAGGCGCGCTCACCGGCCAGAGAGTTGAATCCCGTCCACGAAGCAAACCAGATGATGTGGAATATAAGGAATCCAGGACTGGCGCTCATCGCGGCGATTTTGTCGGCGATGCGCCCCCACAAAGGTCCGCTTTCCACAGAGGCTTTGACCGCCATGTTGGGATTGCTGATACCGCGCAATTGTTCGAGGTTTTCCCGCTGGCGCTTGCCCAGTGTTTCCAGCATGTGGATGCCGGCCAGCGGATTGGTTTCCAGAAATTTGTACAACACCGGACGTGTCAATACCCAGACGCTGACATCGGTAATGGCCCGGCATGTGGCGGTGCGAGGCCCGCCGTCCAACAAGGATAGTTCGCCGAAATAATCGCCCGGGCCAAGCACGGCCAGGGGGTTCTCGACTCCCGACTCATCTTGTATGGCCAATTGCACACGACCGGATTGCAGGATGAAAAAATCCGAGCCGGAATCACCAGCCCAGAAAATTGTGGTATTGGCTGAAAAGCGCTTCACTTCCAACGAAGCCGAAAGCATGTCGCTTTCTACTTCACTCAACTTTTCAAACAACGGTACACGTCGTAAATGAAGCGGGTGCATGCGCGATATCCTTAAAGTGGCGACGTGACAAAGTCAAGGTTCAGGTTTTTCCAATCGTTGGAGTGCCCACCGGGTATGTTCTACAATGATTGGATCCGGATCATTCATCGCCTGTTCAAGCGCGGACACAGCTTCCGGTCTCCGGCTATTGCCAAGTGCGACCGCGACATTTCGCAGAATTCCCCGACGCTTTGTTCGCTTCATTGGGTAGCCCTTGAAACGCGCATTGAATCCTTTGGCGTCCAGCGCCATCAACTCGATCAGCGAAGGCGCGGCAATTTCGGGAGCCAGTTTGGCATAGGGTATTTTGCCCGGCACATGTGAAAATTGCCTGACCCAGGGACAAATGGACTGGCATTCATCACAGCCATATATCCAATTCCCCATCAGCGGTCGCAAATGCTCGGGAATTGATCCCTTTAATTCAATGGTCAGATAGGAAATACATTTATTGCTATCGAGTATCCATGGCGCGGGAAATGCATGCGTCGGGCAAATATCCTGACAGCGCCGGCATGATCCGCATGTACCCGCTTGTTCATCAGAATGTTTTACACCAGCCGCCGGCAGGTTGACATCCAGCAGAATTTCGCCGAGTAATAAATAGGAACCGTAACGCGGTGAAATCAGCAATGTGTTTTTACCCACGAAGCCCAGGCCCGCCCGCTCTGCGTGTTCGCGCTCAAGCACGGGTCCGGTATCGACGTACCAACGCATGCCCAGCGGTTGACCCAGCCGTTCCTGAACCGCCCGACCAAGCTCTGCCAGCATGGGCGTCATGCGATCATGGTAATCCGGCGCCCAGGCATAACGGGCAATTCGTCCGCGCAAAGGATCATTCCACCAGGAAGGATCCGGTTCCTCGATATAATACGAAAGCGCCACCACAATCATTGATTTCGCGCCGGGGAGTGCAAGGGTGGGATCCGCGCGGCGTTCGGGATCGCGGGTCAGCCATGCCATGTCGCCATGGAAGCCGCAATCCAGCCATCGATAAAAAGCCTCCGCGCGTGGCGCCCGTTGCGCCGGAACTATGGCGGCAAGGTCAAAACCGATCGATTCGGCGCGCGCCAATATCCAGTCAGCAATTCCTCCTGTTTTCATTTACCGGGTAATGACATTTGCCATTCCTCTAATCCGAGGATTCTGCCAATACCATTTACTTTGTATCGACACAATCGATCGTCGTTCGTGAAAAAGTAATCTACACCGCAAATGGATGCACAAGCCAGTTGAATGGCATCGGGTGGTCGCAACGCAGGGTGTCGAGCGCGTAGTTCGGAAAATCGCCATGCCTCGTTTACGCCAAAATGAATACAGCCCATTTCGCCAATGATCCGTGCATACGACTGCGCCAACGGAATGTTGGAAATTCGCATGGGATGAACGAGGATTTCGCCCAAGGACAAGGCAGATGTTATAATTTTATAATGATTCGCCTTTTGCCAATCATATAAGTCGCCCATTTTTTTACGCCATTGAGGGCTTTGCTCGATCCAGTAAATCAGCAGGTTGGTGTCCCAAAACACGTGCCCGGTCACGACCAGTTCTCTCGCTGTTCGCGCACGTAGTGGTCAGGATCAATTCCATCCCACGCCTTCTTTCCCAACCCTTTCAACTTTTGTTCAGGAGATTGATAGACGGCTTGATTTTTGATCAACACCAACCGGAGTCCGTCTTCAATCAGCGCCTTCATGGATGTGTTCTTGTCCACGGCGAGTTTTTTCACCCGGCGGGCGAGACCGTCCTCGAGATCGATGGTTGTTCTCATGCATAAATATGTATCTATGCATCTCGATTAAATCAAGTCACTTCTGCCGTGGCGGAATGCATTTCTCGTGAAAATATTAGTGGTATATTGCAGTATGAAATCATGAGCGCCTTGAGGAGCCA
Source organism: Kiritimatiellia bacterium (assembly GCA_035327305.1). Taxonomy (GTDB): domain Bacteria; phylum Verrucomicrobiota; class Kiritimatiellia; order CAIVKH01; family CAIVKH01; genus CALMUP01. Next base: position 9,810 of record DAOLDL010000044.1, read on the forward strand.
CCTCTCCATCAGTCCTTTTCGATGGCATCAACCCTGTCGCTTACCTCAATTTCCACTCATTTCACTTGATTTATTTTTTCGCGCGCATAGATTGGTGGGCAGTAACGACAGGGGCGCCTTTGGTTCACGGTGAATCAATGGCTGAGATCCCGAATGGGAACCCTTGGAACCTGATGCGGTTAATACCGCCGAAGGAAGTCGACATTCCAAGCTGTGAAGCGTCGATCCACCCGTCGTGGTGGATTTTCTTTTTCCAGCCGGGAGCATCGGCGCTCCGGCTTTCCGCATCAGGACATGAAACCACATGTTCTGAAAGGAAATGAAAAAATGGAAGAAGAAGCGATCGCACCGCTGATTGAATGGCAATACCTGCTGGGAACAACCCCGCTGGAAATTATCGCCACACTGTCCGCCGTAATTGGCGTATTTCTGATTGCCCGGCAAAACATACTTGGCTGGCCTTTGGGCATTGCCTGGGCGCTTATATCCACATACCTTGCTTATTTTGAGTGGCAATTGGTATCCGACGCGATTTTGTACGCCAGTTACATTCCCATTCAGATTTATTGCTGGTCGGTATGGGCGACACGAGGCGCGCATGTCGATGAGAAGCCATTTACCCCGACCTGGCTTCCCATCAAAACACAAGTCATACTCGTCATTTCTGCCATAGTTGCCATTGCTCTGTGGGCCACCGGCATCAGTGCGGCGGCTCAACGAGTTGAATGGATTCCCGAACCTTCACTGCTTTGGCGCGACTCCACCACCACCGTGCTGAACTATTTCGCGCAATTTCTCCAGGCAAAGAAACACATGGAAAACTGGGTGGGCTGGTTGATCGTCAATCTGCTCGGCATTCACATTTACTGGGTCAAGGATGCGCCGATTTATTCGATTCAGTATGCATTCTTCCTCGGGCTGGGCATTTATGGCTGGGTCCAGTGGCAAAAAAATCTACGTCAACAAAACGCATAGTAATAAAGAAAGGATACTTCATGAAAAAAATTACATTCCTCCTGGCCGCGCTCGCCCTGGTCGGCGCCACACCGGTTCGTGCCGATCTTTCGGCATTATCGACAACCGTTACCCTTGGTTATGACAGCCGGTATGTTTTGTATGGTTACCGCCTAAGCCGTCACCTATACAAAGGTGACATCTACCTGACCTATCCGCTTAACGATAAAGTATCGCTTTGGGGTGGCGCCTGGTATGGTTATCTGACGGATGGCACGTACCACGAGGTGGATGTCTATGCCGGAGTGGACTATGCCGTCACGGAATCGATCTTTGCAGGAATCGCTTATTCGTTGTTCAACTACATCGAAGTCCCCTTTCCGACCAGCGACCAGGCGCACGAGATATCCGCGCATGTGACATATTTTGGCGATCAATTCTCCCTGGCGCTCCAAAATCATTATGATAGCGAAGCCGAAGGAAACCTTTTGCGCGCCATTGGTGATTACAGTCTTCCGATTACGGAACAACTATCCGCCGGGTTGAATGTGGAAGCAGGTTATGCGTTCCGGTATTTCATTTCCGGCAACCTCTGGAATCATGCCCAGGTCAAACTGTCGGCGCCATACCGCGTGAATGATGCATTTACCATCACTCCATTTATCGCGAGATCGATTCCGTTGGCGGCGATTGATGACTTTGAACAATACGAGACATATGGCGGCATTTCATGTAGCCTGACATTCTAGCAAGGCAATGCCGGGTGGGCGATCAGGACAACCCTCCTGTTCGCCCACCCACGACCGGATTTGCATGAGCATCAGGATCGTACTTACCGGACCGGAGTCAACCGGCAAAAGCGAGATTACCTCGCATCTTGCCGCCCGGCTTCATGTGCCTTTTGCCGATGAACTCGCCCGGACTTTTCTGGAAAAAAAGGGGCCCCTTTACGATTACAACCTGTTGCTCGAATTGAGCCGCCTTCACAAATCGCACCAGATGGAAAAAGTCCCGAACGATGCGCCCCTCGGCATTTATGACACCGACCTCATCAATTATAAAATATGGTGCGAAGTCGTTTTTGGAAAATGCCATCCGGAAATTATTGAGACCATCAACTCGGAATCCAACCATATTTACCTGTTGTGCTTTCCCGACATACCGTGGGTCTATGACCCCCTGCGCGAACACCCGCACGACAGGGAATTGCTGTTTGAACGACATCGACAGGAAATTGAAAAACTCAACCGCCCTTACGCCATTATCAAAGGTTTCGGGAAAACCCGTTTCAAAAATGCTGAATCCGCGATACGCGACCTTATTCCATAGAATCCTCCCCGCCCACATCGTGAATTACGGCATAAACATTTGATCGCGTACACTTCACGAATCGACCCGACTTTCATTGCTTTTCGTTGATGGTCGTACTAGTATGTCCGGGTATGTACATATTGATCGGAAAACATCTTTTCCCATCCACTTTATGCGCCTGAAACATGCGGCTGATGATCAAACAATTTCATGGGATTGCCTCGCTTACCGCGCTGGAGGCTTCCCGCCAGCCGATCTTCCTGCTTTTAACGACATCGGTAATCCTTTTTATCGCACTGCTTCCCGTGCTTATCACTCATGTTTTGGGCGATTCCGCCCGCATGATTCGAGATAGCGCGCTTGCATTGCAATTGATATCAGGACTCGTACTCGGCTGTTTTGCCGCGACTTCCACCATCTCCCGGGAATTGAAACGGGGGACGCTGGCCTCCATATTAAGTAAACCGGTCGGGCGCACGCTGTTTTTTCTCGCGAAATTCTGGGGCGTAACCATCATTATGCTGGTGTATTCATTCATCACGACATTGGCCGTGATGATGAGCGTTCGCACCGCCGCCGAACCATTCCATCATGATTGGTGGGGTATTGGCCCCTTACTGGTCGCAGTCCTGATTGCATACTTGTGGGTGGGTGCTCAAAACTATTTTCTACGCGTACCGTTTGTATCCAGAGCCTATCTTTCCCTCGCCCTGTCTGTGACTGTGGCGTTTCTTGTTTCATGCGTGATACCCGCGGAAACCGGAGACCGGTATTTCGGCGTCGCCATACCATGGAACATCCTTCCTGCCGGATTGTTGATCAGCATGGCCATGATCCTCTTTTCAGCGTTTTCCGTCAGCCTGGCCACGCGATTCGACATGGTTCCGACATTCTCAATTTGCCTGGTCGTATTTCTGATCGGTTTGATGTCCGATTATTTATTCGGACGCCACGCAGATGCAAACTGGATGACGGGCTTCATCTATGGCATTATTCCGAACTGGCAGCACTTCTGGGCCGTGGATGCGTTGCACTCCGGCAGTATTCCCTGGGCCTATACAGCCGGCGTTGCCGGCTATACAATTCTTTATGTGTTTGTTGTGCTGACCGCCGGACTGACGGCGTTTGGTCGAATGGAAGTAAAATGAAGACACCGGAAAACACGGCATTGTTCGCGGCATTGCTTGGTCTTATCGCCTCGTTGTTGACCGCCATCATGATTCCGTTCAGCGGCCTGCTGGCGTTTTCCGCATTGCTTCCGGTTTTCTTCATGATGATTGCCGTCAGTCTTACGGTGTTGATCCGGTTGCGATTGACCCGGCTTGCCGATGAAGAAAATCGAGATCACGCGCTATTGGCGAAGGAACAAGTCGATTCATCGCTGTTTAATTCAGACAATTCCGACGATGCGCCGTTTACCGTGGAGCGTTCTCGACGGCAATTTGAGAAATACCTGATCCCCTGGCTTGCCCCCCTCTTTGGTGTGGCGCAACTTTATTGGTCATGGCGACTTTACCAAACATTGCCATGGGAATTTTCCGATCCGTCAAATTTGACACTTGCCGCCTCTTTACTTGGGGTTCTTGCTTTTGTCTTGTTCCTGACCAGCCGCTTTATGCTGGGGTTAAGCCGTCATCAAGATGGGAGATTGTTGCGCGGACCGGGCATCCTGACCGGCCTTGCCTGCTGGGGGGCCTTGCTCGGGCTTGTCGGCGCCGGAGCGGAACATGCCGGCATTGAAATTGCCGATGAATGGGTGGCGCGAATCATACTTTCCGGCGTCGCATTGCTGGGTCTCGAAAATCTGATCAACAGCCTGCTTGCCCTGTACAGTCACCAACGCGCCACTCTTAACACATCGTATGAAAGTCGACTTGGCGCTCTGGCCGTTGACCCCGGCGTCCTTACAAAATCGATGACGGAAGCCATGGATTTCCAATTCGGTTTCTCCTTTTCCCAGACATGGTTTTTCATAATCATCCGAAAAGCAATCATTCCGTTGTTGGTTGTCCAGGCGTTGTTGCTGTATGCCATGAGCGCTGTCGTATTTTTAGCGCCACACGAAGTCGGCATACTGGAACGCTTTGGCAAACCCGTATCCAGATCGGAAACGCTGGGAAGCGGCCTGCACGTCAAGTGGCCGTGGCCTTTTGAATCCATACAAAAAATACCAGCGGGACGGGTGCACCTTTTACTCATCGGCTTTCAACCTCACACGGACGGCCAACATCCGGCGGTTATCTCATGGACCGTTCCGCATTATGAGCGGGAGGATGTTTTTCTGGTTGCATCCCGGAATGCCGGATCCGTGGAAACCGGACTCGATGGTCAATCCGGCGTACCCGTCAGCATGGTCACGGTTAACGTGCCCGTGGAGTACCGCATCACCAATGCCATCGCCTATCGTTATAATTTTGCCGATCCAGGCCAGGCCATCCGGCAAATGGCATACCAAACCATTACCCGCGAATTTGCCCGCCGCGATCTCGATGAACTTTTCGCGGGCGAGCGAATTCATATCGGCAATCGCATGCGCGCAGAATTGCAACGGCTTGCGGATGAAGCACATCTTGGAATTTCCGTGGAGTTCTTCGGCGTCCAAAGCCTGCACCCCCCGGTGCAGGTGGCGACCGCATACCAATCCGTGGTGGGCGCTCTTGAGGAAAAAGAAGCCGTCATTTTGGATGCCAGAGCGTACACCAACCGCGTACTGCCCATCGCACACGCTTACGCCCAAACAGAACTGCTCGAAGCCACCGCCTACCGGCATCGCCGCAATGTTCTGGCTGAAGCGGAAAGCCGCCATTTTATTGAACGCCTGACGGCATACGAAGCATCACCCCGGGTTTTCAGAAATTACCAATACCTGGCCACGCTTAAAGAGGCCACTCGCTCCGCACGTTTGTATGTGCTGGATCTGCCCGAGCAGGGATCACAAACCTTGTGGCTGAATTTGGAAGAAAAACAATTTTCCGGGGTGCTGGACATGGCGCCGCTGATCATGGAGGGAGGACACTGATGAAATCTCGCGTCACCATGTTGTTATTTGGACTTGCCATCGTGCTTGTTTTTATTTTCACCCAGATCATGTTCACGGTCCGTGAAGGTGAAGCCGTGGTCGTTACCACGTTCGGAAAACCGGTCAAAGCCATCGACGAGGCGGGGCTCTACCGGCGCCAACCATGGCCCATTCAGGAAATTCACCGGTTCGACAATCGCATCCGAATTCTTGAAGGCGCGTTTGAAGAAGCGCTTACACGCGACGGCAAAAACGTGCTGATTCAAATTTACGCGGGTTGGAACATCATGGATCCCGTCCTTTTTCTTGAACGCGTCGGCGGCAGTCGGCAGGCGGGAAGCAATCTGGACGGTTTGTTGCGCACGCACAAAAACGCATCCGTTGGCGCATTTCGCTTCAGTGAATTGATCAACGTTGACGAAAACGAATTGAAGCTGGCGGAAATAGAGAGCCGTGTTTTGAATGCCGTTCACACGGAGGCACGTGAACGTTATGGCATTGAAGTGCATGTTGTCGGCATCCGGCGCATCGGATTGCCGGAAGCCATAACCCAATCCGTCTTTGAACGCATGCGCGCGGAACGCCAGGAACTTGCCGACCGGTATCGCTCACAAGGCGAAGGCGAGGCCATTCGCATTCGCGCCCGGGCGGACAGCGAACGCGACCAGCTCCTGGCCGGTGCCGAAGCCCAGGCCCGCATATTGCGTGCGGAAGGCGATGCCGCCGCCGCCGAACATTACCGGGTATTTGAACAAAATCCGGATCTGGCGATTTTCCTGCGCAAATTGGATACCATGAAGGATATGCTTAATGCAAAATCCACACTGGTTCTTAGTAGTGACAGCGAACCTTTTGATCTTTTAAGACACGGACCTGGAAACCAGACCAAGTGAGCGACACGGACAAAGACCTGATACACAGCGAAGGACTGAACGCATTATCCGATGCGTTGCAACGCACGTTTGCGTTGTTACGCCGGCTTATGCTGGTTCTTCTGCTTTTATATTTGGCCAGCGGAATTTTCATCGTCAAACAACATGAACGTGCGGTCGTTCTTCGGTTTGGCAAACTTCAGGGCATCGGCGACGAACGCATATTAAGTCCGGGATTGCATTGGACCTGGCCGCGCCCCGTGTCCGAAATTATTCGACTGCCGGCGGGCCGGGTTTGGTCGCTGACCAGCAAAACCCACTGGCATGCCGATGTTGACCCTCGCGCGGAACATGTGGCATCAACACTTCGGCCGCTTGTGGATGGTTATGCTTTATCGGGTGATGCCAACATTCTGCATTCTGAATGGGCGATTCGTTTCACCATCGATGATCTGGAATCCTACCTGTTCCGGATTCAAACCCCGCCCGCACTGGTGGAGCGGGAGCTTAACCGCGCCGTTGTGCTTGCCTCGGCGGGGATGACCATCGACGACTTGCTGCGCACCGATTTGGAGCTGTACCGGCAACGCGTTGAACAGGAGTGCCGCAATCGGCTTTCCCTGCTCAACACGGGAATTCGTGTACAAGGTGTCGACCTTTTGAACGTATCGCCACCTCGCCAGGTTGCCGATGCGTTTGATCAAGTTGTTCGCACCGAGCAGGAACAAGCCCAGGAGGTAACCGACGCCCGAGCTTATGCCGCCCGCATTATAAACGAAGCACGCGGCCGTGCCGACCAGATCCTATCCGAAGGTGAAACCGCGTATGCGCGCATGCTAAACGACATGAAAGCCGATGCCGATTATTTCATGGAAATACTTCCGTCTGTATCACGGCAACCGGCCTTGATGAAACAAATTTTATGGCAGGATGGCATTCGACAATCCCTCGCCAATATCGGTCACCTGTATCTGGTTCCATCGGATGAAACTGGACGCCGGGAAATCAGACTGCAGTTAAGCCCCCGCCGCCAAAGTCCATTTGCGGAGGCTGTGCCCTGAGATGCAAACAAGTTGTGGATGCAACCATCACGGCCCCGACGCCGCGAAAGCCCAGGCCAAACAAATGGTTTGGATGTTTTTCGGGACTGCGTTCATGCTGAACACGTACATCGCCGACTGGTTGTTCGCCGGCAACCCGATGGTTGCCGAGTTCAGCGCCGTGGCGGGTGCGATTATACTGGCCATCCCTATTTTCTGGTCGGCAATCAAGGATCTCGCCCAAGGCCATATGCACATGAACGAATTGGTGGCCCTGGCGGTTCTTGCCGCATTTTCTCTGGGCGATTTTCGCACCGCCGGTATCGTTTCATTTTTCATGTTGCTGGCGCTTTTAATAGAAACAAAATCCGCCCAAGGCGCGCATGCCGCCATTGAAAACCTGGTGAAATTGACACCCACCATCGCGCGGCGCATTCGCCCGGATGGAACAGAGGAGGATGTTCCGGCATCCCAACTGGCGATCGGTGATATTATCCGAATCCGCCCCGGCGATGCCATCCCCGCCGACGGCACCGTGAAAAAAGGCGAAACAACTCTCAATGAAGCCATGATCACCGGGGAATCTCTTCCCCGCGACAAAGGCCCGGGTGATGATGTTTTTGCCGGAACACAAAATCTGACCGGCATGCTTGAAATCCAGGTCACACATATTGGCGGTGAAACCGCCATCGGGCGGGTACGTGAACTTATACTTGCCGCCGAGCAGACAAAGCTACCCATTACACGCATCATCGATCAGTACATGCGATATTACACCCCGGTGATACTCATGATCGCGGCGTTGGTTTGGTTCGTCAGCGATGAATGGACCCGGGTAATCTCATTGCTGGTTCTGTCGTGTCCCTGCGCATTGATTCTGGCAACCCCCACCGCCATGGTGGCCGCACTTTCTGCCGCCGCGCGACACGGTATCCTGATCAAAAATGTGGGCGATCTGGAAACGGCGGCACGCATTCAGGCGGTGGTCTTTGACAAAACGGGTACGCTATCCACCGGCGAATTGGGAGTTGCCCGACTCAATCCTCGCCCGGGAATAGCGCCTTCGGATTTGCTTTACGCGGCGGGAACCGCGGAAAAGTTCAGCAAACACCCGGTTGCGGTGGCCTTGCGATCACTTGCCGAACAATCGGGATTACCCCTTGGCGAACCGCAGTCATTCCGGGAGGAGGCCGGACAAGGCGTCCGTGCCGATGTCGATGGTTCGACCGTGCTATCGGGTCGCGGCACATGGCTTCGGCAACAGCAGATTGACGACCCGGCTTTGCTTGCCGATATGCAAAACGACACCGAGGCGTTCAGCACATTATTTGTCGCGCGCGACGGACAATACCTGGGCTGGATCGGATTTCAGGACAAGATACGGCCTGAAGCATCCGTAGCATTGGAAGAACTCCGCCGACTGAACATCAAACGCATATCCATGGTTACCGGTGATCGTGAACGCGTAGCCAGGGAAGTCGCCGAAAAAATCAATTGCCCCGAATATCGCGCCGAGTGTCTTCCCGGACAAAAAGTCGACTTTGTCAAGGAGGTTAAAAAGGATCGATATCAAGTCGCGTTTGTTGGCGATGGCGTAAACGATGCGCCAGCGCTTGCCGCGAGCGACATCGGCATTGCCATGGGCGCGGCTGGAAATGACATCGCCATTCATAGCGCGACCGTTGCCCTTATGAACAATGATTTGATTCGGGTCCCCTACCTCATTGATTTATCACGAAAAGCCCGTCTCGTGGTTTATCAGAATCTTGGCGTGGGACTTGTCTTCATTGTCGGCGGCATCACACTATCCGCGCTGGATTACATCAACCCCATTGTTGCCGCAATCATGCACAATGCAGGAACATTGATTGTTGTATTCAACAGCGCAAGACTGATACGAAACCGGGAAGTCACCGAAGCCACATGAATAACCCAGACATAACCCTGGAAGTAAAAAGCGTATCCAAGATATTCAAGGATTTCTGGCGCCGACCCAAAGTCACCGCCGTCAACGACATTTCCTTTCAGATCAAACGCGGTGAAATTTTCGGATTGCTCGGCCCCAACGGCTCGGGCAAAAGCACAACCATCAAAATGATCCTTGGATTGCTTTACCCAACCAGGGGAATCATCGACGTGCTGGGGCGTTCCCCCCGCGACGTCAAAGTCAAGCGACGGATCGGCTATTTGCCCGAAGAATCATACCTTTACCCCTACTTGAGTTCCGCAGAGACGCTTGATTTTTATGGCCGGCTTTTTGACTTGAAAAGCAGTGAGCGAAAACGGCGAATGGATCAACTGCTGGACATGATAGGATTAAAGCATGCCCGCCGCCGCATTGTCGGGGAATTCTCCAAGGGTATGGCGCGTCGAATCGGATTGGCCCAATCACTGATCAACGACCCCGACTTTATCATTCTCGACGAACCGACTTCCGGGCTGGATCCCCTTGGTTGCCGCCAGGTAAAGGATCTTATTCTTACCCTCGCCAAACGGGGCAAGACCATTCTGCTCACTTCACACTTGCTGGCGGATGTAGAGGATTTGTGTGACCGGGTGGCCATCCTTTACAATGGAAGCATTCAGGCGCAAGGAACAATCGATGCCCTGCTCGAGGAAACTACGCGCTTCCGCTTGACGCTACCACCCAATGCCACTCCCGATCATCTTCGTACGCTGGAGAATCAGATCCAGACCCTCACCGGAGAAAAAGCGCACATCGATCATCCGCGGCGTGATCTGGAACAGTTTTTCCTTCACGTTGTGGAACATGCCCGTCGCCAATCCGGCGAAAGTTCCGGCGTGGGTGGAGATTCAGGAACCGCAAAATACCTCGCGGCGGATTCTGCGGAAACATCGGGCGCGACGGGAACATCATCCGCGCCGAAATCCCGGAAGGATATTGACGAAGCATTGAATACATTGGTTAAAAAACAAAACGACCCCGACCGGTAAGGTTATGCAACCCGTCCTTGCCATCGCGCTACTTTCCATAAGGAACGCCATCCGGTCAAAACTGGTGCTGATCCTGCTTTTCCTGCTGATCGTCATCATCATCCTGCTTCCGCTGTCCATTAAAGGTGACGGCACGATCTCCGGCTTTATCCAGGTCTTGTTGTCCTATACGCTGGGTATTTCCACATTTATACTGGCATTGACTTCGTTGTGGGCCGGAAGCGCTTCCGTCTCCACGGAAATTAACGCCAGAACCATTCAGATGATCGCCTGCAAACCGGTAAACACCGCGCAAATCTGGATGGGCAAGTGGCTTGGGTTGTGTGCATTGAATGCCGTATTTTTATCAATTTGTGTCGTGGTGACATATGGCATGTTGCATTGGCATTTGAATCGGGCCGATCAGAATGCAAATGAACAGGCTCGTATATTGCTGACCGCCCGCCAGGAGCGCTCGCCAATTCTTCCTGACTTGCAACAGAACGCACGCAATGAACTTAACCGGCGATTGAACGAATCACCCTCGCCGGAAGGTGTAAGCCGCGAACAGACACTCAAGAGCATTCATCAACAATTGCTTGCCGAATTTTATACCGTTCGACCTGGCGGACGGAAAAGATGGGAGTTCAATTCATTTCCCATTCATAGCGACCGGCAAACCGTCACGTTGCAATACCGGTTCTCATCTTCAGTTATCGGACAGAACATTGTCCGCGGGCGGTGGCTGATCGGCACATCGGAACAACCGGACTTGTTCGACATTGCCAAGGAAAGCGTTCCCCGCGCATTAAATGAGATTCACTTTGTCATGGATCATCGCTGGGACGGCAAATCGTTGATTTTGACCTATGTAGATTTGGACCAGGCCGGAGCTACCATGTTGTTTGATTTCGACAAGGGGCTTCTGCTTCTTACGCCGGAAGGTTCATTTGCCGGAAATTACACCCGGGCGGCGCTTATACTATTCGGACAACTGGCATTTTTCACGGCATTGGGTATAACGGCCGGATGCCTGTTCTCCCTTCCGGTAGCGGCCTTTACCTCTATTTTTCTGCTGATCATGATTCACATGGGAAGCTACATCCAGGGTATTGCCATGACAGAAATTACATGGCCGTGGCAGGCGACTCTGGAAAGTGAAGCCACGACCTGGTTCACCATTGTTGTAACATTAATTTTCAGAGGAATGGCTTTTGTCATGAGCCCGTTGGTTCATGAAAGCGCCTTGAACAGTGTGTCCACCGGACGAATTGTCGACATCTGGTGGACGGTGCGCGGATTTCTTCTGCAAGGTGTCGCATATTCCGTGTTTTTCGGTTGGTGCGCTTCGATTCTTCTGAAACGCAGGGAGCTGGCGCTACCACAAACATGAAACGCGTTTTATACATAGTGCTTTTGGCTGCTGTTCTTGTCAGTACGGTCATAATCAATTTCACAAATAGAAGGCTGGTGGAAAACCGGTTGCGGTACGGCATTTCTCAAGCCGACCCCTTGATTAATGCGCCGCCATTGGTGGTTTTCACCACGGTGGCTCTTGGCGGTTTCCGGGGAATTATCGCTGATATGCTTTGGTTGCGTTCAGCAAGACTGCAATACGAAGGCAAATATTTCGAACTGGTCCAGTTAGCCGACTGGATCACCAAGCTCGAGCCTCGTTTCACAGATGTGTGGGCCTACCATGCGTGGAATCTGACGTACAACATCAGCGTTTTGTTTTCCGACCCTGCTGATCGATGGCGATGGGTGCGACACGGCATCAGTTTGTTGCGGGATGAAGGCCTGGTCTACAATCCGGGAGAAGCCCGGTTGATTTATGAGCTGGGCTGGTTTTTTCAGCACAAAATCGGCGGCACAACCGACGATGCCCATATGTATTACAAGCAAGCATGGGCGGCGGAAATACAGGCGTTGCTGGGAGATGGAAGGCCTGATTACGAACGCCTCATGCGTGACCCCGTTCGATTGCAGGTCATGCAACAACAATACAAACTCTTTCCTGAACTTATGCAGGCCATTGAACGCGATCACGGACCGCTGGATTGGCGACTGCCGCAAGCACATGCCATTTACTGGGCAACCGCAAGCAAAAACGCGGGCAGGGAAACCGATGTGGTTTTTGCCGAGCGTATGATTTACCAATCCATGGCGGATGCTTTTCGCAGAGGTAAAGTCTTCCTTGGCGCCGACGGCGACAGGTTTATTCCATCACCTCATATTGAATTGCTTCCTTATGTTATGCGTGCTTACGAAAACGCCATGGCCAATCCGGCGGAACGTGGAACCGCCATCAATGGTTATCAATCGTTTCTCAATGAAGCGATTATTCTGCTTTATCTTTACAATCGCATTCCCGATGCACAACAGACGTTCAATCGGTTGAAGGAAATACAGCCCGATATTCCCGAAGCAACCGACCTGCAGGAATATGTTTTTCACGCGTACACCGCGCGCGGTTCGGACATGAACATGGATGAAGCATATTCAGCGGTTGAATCGGCATTTTATCAAAGCATCATGTGGGCTTATTTCGGTGATGACGAGCGCACCCGGGGCTTCGACCAACTTGCTCGCATGACTTGGAGCCGCTATATGGCGCCGAGAATGGCCAGGCCGGAACTTCGTGAACGAACAGGATTACCCCCGCTGAACGAAATACGTGATGCGGCGGTACGCCGTTTCGCTGAAGAGCAAAGGCCCTGATAACCCTGTAAAAAAAGCCCGGTCGATTAAGACCGGGCTTTTGCAAGAGCAAGGAATGCTTTGATTAATTACGGTTGATGTTGTTCAGGTCTTCACAGGCAAGCTTCAATCGTTCAACCATGAACTTTTCGCCTTCACGCAACCAGACACGCGGGTCGTAATATTTTTTGTTCGGCGCGTCGGGGCCTTTGGGATTTCCAAGCTGACCCTGCAGGTAGGCTTCGTTTTTCTGATAGAAGCGCAAAATACCTTCCCATGTCGCCCATTGCGTATCCGTATCGATGTTCATTTTGACAGCGCCATAACCCACGGCTTCCCTGATTTCCTCACGGCTGGATCCAGAACCACCGTGGAAAACAAAATTAACGGGTTTGTCACCCAGACCGTGCTTCTTGGAGATATACTCCTGCGAGTTTTTCAGGATTTTGGGCGTCAATTTGACGTTGCCGGGCTTGTAGACACCGTGGACGTTTCCGAACGCCGCGGCAATGGTGAAATTCGGACTGATTTTTGACAACCGGCTAAACGCCTGATCAACTTCTTCAGGTTGTGTGTACAAGGCGGAGTTATCGACGTGGGTATTGTCGACACCATCTTCTTCGCCACCGGTAACACCAAGTTCGATTTCCAACGTCATGCCGATTTTATTCATGCGGGCAAAGTATTCCTCGCAAGTGGAGAGATTCTCATCCAACGGCTCTTCGGAAAGGTCCAGCATGTGCGAACTGAAAAGCGAACAACCAAATTGTTTGTAATGGCGCTCATTTTCATCCATCAATCCATCTATCCAGGGCAACAGCTTTCGGGCGGCATGGTCCGTGTGAAGAATGACCGGAACGCCATAGGCTTCAGCCATACGCTTTACATGATAAGCGCCGGAAATGGCGCCATCAATATCCGGACGCTTGGATGGACAACCTTTTCCAGCGAAGAATACGGCGCCGCCGTTTGAAAACTGAATAATGATAGGGGATTTAACCGCGTGAGCCGCTTCAAGCACGGCATTCACCGATCCACTGTTCACCACATTAACTGCCGGCAAAGCAAAATTATTGGCCTTGGCGTAATCGAACAGTTTTTTCACATCATCACCGGTCACGATGCCGGGTTTTACAATATCTAAAGCGCCCATGTTATTTCTCCCGTAACTATTAATGGAATCAAACGTTTAAACATTATCCGTCATTGGTAAATGTCGGCCTTATTCATTATCGAATAGAAGGAAAATGTCAATCAGGGTAAAGCCGAGTTGGGTGTAAAATTATGGCGACCCCAACGGGATTCGAACCCGTGTTGCCAGGATGAAAACCTGAAGTCCT
>DAOLDL010000045.1:0-23976 GCA_035327305.1 Kiritimatiellia bacterium
TCTCCCCATTGGAAATCAATAACTTACGTGGGCATTTGGAGGTGCTGTTGAACTCAGGAAAACAGGTATAAGTTTTTTCCGGGGAGGGCGAAGCCCTTGTTGAAGCACGACCAATGCCTGCCTGGAGCAGTTACTTGATCAAACCTGCGGCGCGAGCGTGTTCGAGCAGGATGTTTATCGCTTCAGTTGGCGATATGGCTTTCGTTTTTATGTGAATGTCCGGACACAAAGGCGGTTCGTAAGCTGAATCAATGCCGGTAAATTCGGTGATTTCACCGGCGCGCGCTTTTCGATAAAGCCCCTTCGGGTCGCGTGATTCGCAAACATCCAGGTCGGTGTCGATGTAGACTTCAAAAAATCGTTCCGGTCCGATGATGTCCCTCGCCATTTCCCGGTAACGACGCAGAGGCGAAATAAACGAAGTAATGCAAATCACGCCGCATTCGGCAAACATTCGGGATACTTCCGCAATGCGCCGGATGTTCTCCTCGCGGTCTTCCTGCGAAAAATTCAAATCTCGACTTAAGCCGGTTCTTATTTCATCGCCATCCAACACATAAGCGATGCGGCCTGAATCGAGAAGGGCTTTTTCCAGTCCGCGGGATATGGTTGATTTACCGGAACCGGAGAGGCCGGTCATCCAGTAAACGCCACCTCGAATTCCCAGCAACTTTTCGCGTTCGACGCGTGCAACTGGTTTGACCGGATTGGAGAGGTTGCGTCCGGGGTCGCTCATGACCATCGTCAGTGGTGAGTTTGCAATACCAGGGAGCCGTTGGTGCCGCCGAATCCAAAGCTGTTCGACATGACGGTTTCCAGTTTGGCGTTATCCACGCGTTCGCGGACGATGGGGAAGCCTTCCGCTTCAGGATCGAGCGTCTCGATGTTTGCGGAGGCGGCAATGAAACCGTGTTTCAACATCAGCAGGCAGTAGATAATTTCATGGACACCAGCGGCGCCGAGCGAGTGACCGGAAAGACCCTTGGTCGAGCTGATGGGTGGAATCCGGTCGCCGAGCGCGGCGCGAATGGCGCCTAATTCCGTTATGTCGCCGGCCGGAGTGGATGTTCCATGTGTATTGATGTAATCAAGCGGAGTGTTGACCGTGGACAGAGCCTGCTTCATGCAACGTGCCGCGCCCTCACCGGATGGCGCCACCATGTTTTCGCCGTCCGATGTCGCTCCGTATCCGACAATTTCAGCGAGAATCGGCGCGCCGCGTCGCAGGGCGTGTTCACGTTCCTCCACGACCACCATGCCGGCGCCACCGGCGATGGCAAAGCCGTCCCGGTTTGCATCGTATGGCCGCGAGGCCTTCGAAGGCGTTTCATTGTATTTCGCGGTCAGAGCGCCCATGGCGTCGAACATCATGGCCGAGGTCCAATCCTCTTCTTCTCCGCCACCGGCGAACACGATGTCCTGCTTGCCCCATTGAATCAATTCCATGGCGTGGCCGATACAATGCAGGCTGGTCGCGCAGGCCGATGAAATCGAATAATTCACGCCCTTTATTTTGAATGGCGTGGCCAGACACGCGGACACGGTGCTGGTCATGCAACGGGTCACAAGGTAAGGACCGGCGCGTTTGATGCCTTTGGTGCGGGCATTCTCCGCGCCTTCGACCACATTTTTCGAAGATGCGCCGCCGGAGCCGACCACAAGTCCCGTGCGTTCGTTTGATACGGATTCCGGCGGAAGTCCGGACATTGCGATAGCTTGATTCAACGCGACATAGGCGTATGCGGCGGCATCGCCCATGAAGCGGCGATCTTTGCGGTCTACCAGCGAATCCAAATCAATTTTCGGGATGCCGGCCACGTGACTGCGAAAACCCATTTCCTTGTAAACGGGTTGTAAAGCTATTCCTGAACGTCCTTCCTTCAAGGACGCAACCACTTCTTCTTCATTGTTTCCGATACAGGAAACGATACCGAATCCGGTAATGACAACTCGCTTCATACGGTTCTCCTAGAAACCCTCGGTAGATTCAAACAGCCCCACTTTCAAACCTTCCGCGAAATAGACTTCCTTGTCGTCCACGCTTACATAACCATCGGCTATTGCGAGAACAAGTTTGCGGGCGATGACGCGTTTGATATCCACCCGATAGGTGACTTTTTTGTTGGTAGGTAAAATTTGGCCGGTGAATTTCACTTCACCAACGCCCAGCGCCCTGCCTTTGCCTTTATGGTTCGACCAGGCAAGAAAGAAGCCGGTTAACTGCCAAAGCGAGTCGAGGCCAAGGCAACCGGGCATGACGGGATCATCAAGAAAGTGACAACCGAAAAACCAGAGATCCGGCTTGATGTCCAATTCGGCGATAATCTGACCGTTTCCGTAATTGCCTCCATCAGAGGCAATACTGGTGATCCGGTCAAACATCAACATGTTCGGCAACGGAAGCCGCGCGGATTCCGGTCCAAACAACTCGCCGCGCCCGCCGGCGATTAACTCATCGTATGTATAAGAATTTTTTAAGGTCATGAATGTTACATAATAACACGACGGCACGACCCTCGTCCATCGTCATAATCCTATGAGAATGAACTGTTCAGGAATTATTTCAAGTTATTTAAGCTTTCGAATCCAGCAAGTACCCTCGGCCATGCTCCACTGGTATTTGCGGGCATGTTCGCGAATCAGAAACGGAATTTGAGCGCGTTTGACCAGGCGGCAGTAGGGTTGAAGCAAATCTTTCAGCGCTTGGAGGCTGTTTTTTGAATGGGTTCCGCCCAGCCATTTGTGCCGTGGCGTGTATGCCTCCATCCACGTGTAAGGCGAGGCGATGATGAGTTGTCCGCCCGGACGGATGATTCGCATGACACGTAACAGGCATTGGGCGGGATCGGGCAGGCGATCAATCAGGTTCAGCATGATCACAACATCGAATTGGCCGATGGACTCCGGAAGTTTCATGGCATCGCCCGCCATGAAATGTATATTATCCGGTCGTGCGCCTTTCGGCGCCGTGAGTTTGGTTTCAGCTTTTCGATTTCCTTCGATCGTGTAGGTCAGGCGAAACTTCCCGAACTTTTTCATGTGGTTCGCGGCGCGAATAAACGAACGGGATGAATCAACACCCACGACTGCGTCACAGTGACGCGAAAGCTCAAAGCTGGTGCGTCCCACCGCGCAACCCAGATCGAGCGCGCGTGTTTTCGCGGGCAGTCGCTTTTTGTCCAGCAGGGTCCGGACGGCCATGGCGGGATATTCGAGGGCGTCACTCGGACCCGGCCACGGAAGGTACTCATCGGCTTTTCCATAATGGAAAAACATATATTGTTCCAAGGCCAGCCTGGATTCGTAAAAGGGCGTTTTCTTGTTCGGAGTTGAACTCATGACCCGGCCAGTGCCGCGAGCAGGTAGTCGGAAGGTTTGTAATGTTCGATGACCACGATTGTTTGCCCGTCGCGGATCATCCTCGCTTGAGGAATACGTATTTTTGGAGTCTTGAACGGCGCGAATAATATGTCGTCATGCGTGGCATGGCTTTTGTCGGTAAAACTGTCCGGCACGCAATCACCGCCCAGATGATCGCTTCGTCCGGTGGCGACATGAAGTGTGCCGAGAATTTTTTCGTCCTGGATATCGCGTCCGGAAACTGGCAAGCGTTGCGTGCCAAATCCAAGCTCGCCAATAACGCCGGTCGCCGGATCCTCGATCAATTTCCTGTTGTGATGTTCAATCGTGGCCGGATCGCCTTCGATCAAGGTCGCCTTCTTGACATGACCGTCCACGACATGCATCAATCCGATGGTGCCGTCCTCGTAGTACATGGGGAAAGCGCCTTCTGCCGAGGTCGGGACATAGTACACTTCGCCCGCAGGCAGATTGGCAACATCCGGCTCACCGGGCGGGCAAAGTCCGTGGCTTTTGTGCGCCTCCTGGCGATTGATATGCAACGTCAGGGTGTGCTGATTGCCGTCAATTTCAAAATCAATTTCAAATGCATCCGCGCGGTTCAGGGCGCGACGCAATTTTTCCGCTTCGCGGCTCACTTCGTGGTAATCCACACTTAATCCGGAGGACAGGATGATATCGTTGACGCCATGCAGGGTGGCGCCGCGAAATCCATATTGACGGGCAAATGCCGTAAGCGGAGCGGTTGCGGAGAATGTTGAAATGCAAAGAATGATGCCGTGATTTGGATACACATCCTTTTCCAGCGAGAGGTTGTTGCCCTCCGCATCCCAGGCTTCATCGGGCAGGTCGAGGTTGCTTCCGCCAGTGATCCGGTAGGCGTAAAAGCCTCCGACATCAAGTCCGAGTTTCTCCGCGACACCGGACTTCAATCCCTTATAGAACACCTCCCACGCTATTTTCTGGATCGACAATTCCGGGTTCTTGAGAAAAGCCGCATGACCCGCATCCTCCGGGTTGGGCAAATCAATCAATACACAGATATTTTCCCGCCGGTCGGGTGAAAAAACTGTTTTAAGAAGCCGGTACAAATCAAATGGTGGGTAGCTGTCCGTCATAGCGATCGTCCTTTTCGTTTGGCAATGATAAACCATGATGATGAAATTGCAAATCGCCCCGGCATCCATCCTCAATCCGGGTTTTCGGGTTTGGCGATCCGATTCGCATACCACAGTGTGTAAAGCGCTGACGACCACGTTGTAATGGCGACAGATATCCAGACGCTCCAAAGACCAAGACCCGTTAATCGGCTCAACGTATAAATAATGATAACCGGAGCAATGATTTGACGGTACAAGCCGATCCATACCGCGTACATGGGACGTTTGATCGCTTGTAGCGCGGCCGTCAATGTGAACAACAAGACGTAGGCGTAGGTGAGAAACGCAGCTACCCGAAGATAATTTGATCCGATGGCAATTACTTCCGCGTCATTCGTAAAAAGTGAAAGTGCGTACCGCGGCCAGACCAGCATGAGCAGAATCGCCGGAGCAAGGACGAGCAGGCCAAAGCGAAGCGCGACCAGCACCGATTCTCGTGCGCGATCGTGCCGCCCCGCGCCATTATTCTGGCCGACCAGCGCCAACACTGCCATGTTGAGGCCGATGGCGGGAAGAAGGATGATTTGTTCGATTCGCGTGGCGATCCCATAAGCGGCGATGGCCGCAGTGCCGTATTCATTTACGAAATAGGTAAGGACAAGGATGCCGATACCTATGGTCATCATGTTGAGCATGGCCGGAACACTTTGGCGGGTAATCTCGATGGCGGCGTCACGCGTAAGGTGCATGGTCTTCCTTGTCCACTCTGTCATGGCGCCACGTTTCCAGGCGCGCGTGTACATATAAAAAGCGGCCATGCATTGGATCAGCACGGTGGAGATTGCGATACCCTTGAAACCCATCGCCGGAATGCCAAAACCTCCGTGGATGAACCAGGGATTCAGAATCATGTTGAGCGCCACCCCGGTCATAAGAACATTCCGGTATGTTTGTGTGTCGCCGCGCACTACGAGGAATGAATTGAAAATATGGTTGAGATTGAAAAATACCGATCCGCCAAAAATGATGGTCATGTACTGCGTTCCGAGCCGGGCGGGTTCCGGGGCGGCGCCCAGCCATCGAAACATCCAGGGTGTGGCCAAAATGCCGCCTATGGCCACCAGCGCGGACGTCAGCAAGGCAAAGGTCACGGCTTTGGTCGCAAGTTGACGGGCCCCTTGATGTTGTCCCGATCCAATGGCATTGGCAATCAGCGCTGATACTCCAGTGGAAAGTCCGGAAGCCACCGCGATAACAGCAAAAAATATGGGGAAGGAAAGTCCCAGCGCGCCCAAAGCGTCGGTGGAAATGCGCCCGGCGAACCAGGAATCGACGATGTTATAAAGGGTGTTGAATAGATAGCCGATGCTGGCCGGCAGGGCGATGGAACGCATCATGCGGGGAATGGGTTCGGTCAACAATGGCTGGCTTTCGGACATGCCGCCAATCTATCACAAAAAAGTTCCAATGTTTGGAAAAAACACGGAGACGTTTTTCCAATGATTGGAAGAATTTCATTTTACTGTCGCCACGTGGGGTTAACCGTGTTATTTCGCAATCATCATGGAAATTGCCGTCATAGGATCGGGACCATCGGGTTTTTTTGTTGCGGCCGAGTTGCTGAAACGAATTCCTGGCGCATCTGTCCACATGTATGAAAAACGCATGGCGCCATACGGGTTGGTGCGGCATGGCGTTGCTCCGGATCATCAACTGACCAGGCGTGTAACAAAGATGTTCGATCAAATCGCCGGCGATGCGAGATTTCATTTTCACGGCAATGTACATGTCGGAAACGATGTTGCGGTGGAATCGATCGAAGCCGCGCACCATGCCGTGGTGGTTTGCACTGGAGCAGAAATTCCGAATCGCCCTGACATTCCGGGGGCTGAATTGCCCGGCGTGGTGGACGCGCTTGCTCTTGCCCGCTGGGCGAACGGCGAACCCGACACGTTCGACCCCGGACTGCTTGATCATGTTTCATCAGTGCTGATTGTAGGTAATGGCAATGTCGCCATCGATAGCGCCCGCCTGTTCGCACGGCCTTCCACTGATTGGGTGGCCACCGATATTTCGCCCCATGCGATGGAAGCGTTGATGCATCATCGCGCTAAACGCATTGTGATTGCCGGGCGTCGCGGTCCCTCGGACGCTTCGTTTACGGAGGCGGAGCTGACCGAGTTGGTATCATTGCCGGATTGGGATGTGGAGTCGGATGCGCCACTGCCGTTTGGATTGGTGTCGAGTAAGCCGGCATCGAATCGCAAAATACAATTTCTGTTTCATGCCAATCCCATTCAGGTGAGCGGAATTTCATCAGCCAGGGGTATTCGATTCAAGTATGCGGATGGATACCAGAAAGATGTTCCAGCAGAATTGGTGGTATTCGCCACCGGACATCGAGGCGAAGGGTTTGGCGATTGGCCGTGGGATGAAAAAACCGGCTTGATCAATAATGAAAAGGGCAGGGTTTCGGCCAATTCGGGACGTTACGTGTGCGGATGGATCAAACGTGGCGCGAAAGGTCTTATCGGACAAAACCGGAAAGACGCCATTGAAACCGTGGCGTGTATTCTTGAGGATCACGAAAGGTTGATTGCCAAGGCCGTGGATGCAACGGCGCTCAAGGTGAAGCTCGCCTCATTAAACAAACGTGTGGTTTCCTGGTCCGACTGGCGAACGATCGATCTTGTCGAAACACAGAAGGGATCAGCCATTGGTCGTCCGCGCATTACCCTTTCGGCATCCGAGGCGCTGGCCCTTCTCGACGGAGTCAATGCGTCCGATTGACCTTGTTGCGTTTGGCCGTTTGCATTAAATTTCAAGTTCAAGGAGATCAACTATGAGTACACCTTATTACAA
Organism: Kiritimatiellia bacterium; assembly: GCA_035327305.1. Classification (GTDB taxonomy): domain Bacteria; phylum Verrucomicrobiota; class Kiritimatiellia; order CAIVKH01; family CAIVKH01; genus CALMUP01. Next base: position 7,323 of record DAOLDL010000045.1, read on the forward strand.
CATTGATCAGGCATTAAACCCGGCGGTCAGCAGTGTGGCATCGCGGTCCGAATTTATCATGCGGACCTACCACCATGTGTTTGGGGCGATACTTGGTTTTGTCGGGTTGCAGATACTTTTCTTCAAACTTGGTTGGGCGGATCAAATCGCGCATGCGATGTTAAGCGTCAACTGGCTTTGGATTCTTGGCGCATTCATGGTGGTTGGCTGGTTGGCCACGCATACTGCCCACACCGCGCAATCACTGCCGGCGCAATACCTCGCGTTGGGCGGATTTGTTCTGGCCGAAGCCATCATTTTCATACCCATGCTTTACATTGCCAATCACTTTGCGCCCGGCGCGATCGCCAGCGCCGCCTGGGTTACATTTGCCGGATTTGCGGCGTTGACCGGGGTTGCATTCGCCACCCGGAAAAACTTTTCCTTCCTTGGCTCCATGCTTCGCTGGTCATTTATCGCCGCGCTGATTGCGATTGTTGCCGGCCTGATATTCGGTTTTCATCTCGGCACGTGGTTCTCGGTGTTGATGGTATTTCTGGCCGGCGCGGCTGTGCTGTACGACACCAGCAATATCATTCATGAATATCCGGAAGATCGATACGTTGGGGCCGCGCTGGCCTTGTTCGCTTCGATTGCCTTGATGTTCTGGTACGTGCTCCGCTTTTTTATTGATCGGCGCTGAACAGCCGGAACGATAGTGGGGCGGACGCATCGGAACCTGCCGCGCGAACGCGAACTCGGTCGGACGGTATGCCTTCCCGGATCAGGTGTGCCGCCGCCTTGGCCGCCGGCTCGAAATAAAGCGACGCATCACTGCCGCCTGCCAGCACGTCTATGGCGGGAGTATTTTCAAGCGTAAGCGCGATCGCCGCAAGTTGATTAAGCATCACGTTCCCGACCGGTGTAAGATCGGTTGCCGTGGCAATTGCGCGTCCGGGAACAATAATCAAGTCAGTGCCCTCCACCGTTCTTGAACTGCGTGGAAACAGAAACGCCTCCATCCATGAAACGTCCGGCTCAATTTCCTCGACCGGTTCCGGTGTGAGAGGGAAGGCGGGTTCGGCGGCTCTTTCCACAAATTCCACGGGAATGACCACTGTTCGTTTGTCGATGGGCTTGGCGGTGAAAATGATTAATAAAAGTCCGATTGTTACCACGGCCATGACGCCGGCGGCAATCATCCAGGTTGCGGGATTCTTGCGGCCTTTCCGGGTTTCGGTTTCCTGCCAGATGTCACGGTCGGGGATGCGAAGCAGGGCTTGTTCCTCATCGCCACCGGTTTCTTTCATCCAGCGGTCCCGCAGTCGAATCCGATCCGGCGCTTCAAGGTCGGCGCGGTTAAGGTTTTCTTCGATAAACACATCGAGGTTTCCGGCCCGTTCAGGAGGTATGACCAATGCCGGGACATCTGCCAGTCCGGAAGCACGTGCCGCATCCAATCGACGCGCTCCCGCCAGCAATACATAACCGTCTTCAGTGCGGGTAACGAGAACCGGTTGAAGCACGCCATACTTCTTGACCGAGCTGGTCAACAGGTCATCGGCACTGCGTTCCGATCCGCCGTGTTTGATGTCGGCGAGAGGAATTCGCATGTATCCGCCTCCGGTTCCTGCGCTGGCGCCGGCCCGTATGCCGGATACTTCGTTGACCATGGACTGCAGACCGCGTCCCAATCGTGAATTTGAATCAGTTGTCATAGTGCTGGCTCTCCGTGGATGGTGCGACCATGGCGGCTACTTCGCTGGCGGTGGGCAGAGGCTCCTCGGGTTCATCAGTAATGCCGAGTCGCTCGCGGTGCCGTTCCACAAATTCCTTGGCGAATTGCCGGTAGGCCGCCGCTCCGGTGCTGTAAGAATTATACGTGATTATGGGTTTGCCGAAACTTGGAGCTTCGCCCAGGCGCACATTTCTCGGAATCAAGGTTTCATATACCTTGTCACCGTAATGCTGGATGACCTCCTGAACGACCTGCTGGGATAAATTGGTCCGCATGTCGTACATGGTCATCAGGATGCCTTCGATATACAGTCCGGGATTCGTGCCGCTTTCCCGTAATTGTTCAATCAATTGCGTCATGACGCTCAATCCCTCCAGCGCGTAGTATTCACATTGGATCGGAATCACCACCGATCGCGCCGCCGTGAGTACGTTCATGGTCAGGATGCCGAGGGATGGCGAGCAATCCAGAATGATGAAATCATAACCGCCGTCCAGCACAAGGTCCTGAATCACGGTGCGCAGTCGCACCAGGTAATTGTCCATGCGGGCGATTTCAACTTCCGTTCCCGCCAGATCGATTTCCGACGGGATAACATCGAGGTGTTGGATATCGGTTTGCTTGATAAATTCGCGCGCCGGATACCCCTCAATGAGGGCGCGATAAAGACTTGCCCCGGGTTCCTTGGCAAGACCCAGCCCGCTGGTTGCGTTGGCTTGAGGGTCGAGGTCGATCAGTAGAACTTTTTTACGTCGCTCGGCGAGGCAGGCGGCGAGGTTGACCGCCGTGGTGGTCTTTCCCACTCCGCCTTTTTGATTGGCCACGGCTATGACGCTTGCCGGCACGTGATGTTACTCCTCCAGCAATGCCGGAAATACCCGGCGCACGCGGGCGAGGTGACCGTCTTCCGATTCCTTGCCGCTCAACACCATCAACAGCGACATCAAATCGCGGCCTTCAATGGTGTAACGTTGATCGGGGTTGCTCTCGATGTGTTTGCTCAATTTACGAGTTGCCTTGCTCAAGGTTAGCGGACGGGGAGGTTTGGCGACAGGCATGCCGGTAAGCAGTTCACCGATCAAGCGGTCGGCTGTTTGTTTTTCCGTTCCCGGTTTTGCTTCGAGAATCTGGCGGCAAACGAGCTTGGCCTTCGACCAGGTGATTTTATCGGTGTCCAGCATTTTGCGAAGTCGAGGGTCCATGCCCGGCACAAAGCGGATGATTTCGTCGATCCACGATTCACTGCGGTCAAAGAACGCGGCCAGGCGGGACTTTTCCCAGTTGGCATTGTTCAGGTAAATCACCGTATCGAAATACTCCGATACGCGGGCATCGAGACGATCGGCATTCAGTTTCAGGTTCAGGGCTCGCATTTCATCAAGCTCGCCCGCCACCACGCGCACGTCAATGCGGTCAAAGTATCCGGGTTTGTCCCGGCGAATCTGCCGGATGGCATTGATGCGGTGAAATCCTCCGACGAGGAAAAATTCACCGTGATTGCGCTCCCAAACCACAAGCGGTTCAAGCAGGCCGTTTTTCAGGATGTCGTCGGCATAGTGATTCACCTTGGCCCGGTTCAACGGGCGGTGATTCGCGATGTCAGGATGCTCCTGAATGGCGTCTATCGATACATAATCATAACGTTTGGTCGTCAACATTTCGAAATCTCCAAATTAAAAAATAATGGGTTGAAAAGCGGCCTCTACATTGCACACCTGTGATGTGAAATCAACCTAAAACACGGATGTGCCAAATGCAAGCAACCCGACCCGGCGCGGCCGGGTCGGGTTGTTATCAGGTCGTGTAGAATGACTTGGAACTAGAAGTCGAATTCCAGTCCAGCCAGAGCGGTGAGCGGAGCGCCCGGACGGGGACCGGCCGGATGGCGGGCGGCAATGTATTCTTCATCAAGCAGGTTGTGCACGCTGGCCACCAGTTTCACATTCTGGGTCAACCGCAGATGACCGGAAACATCAAGCGTCACATACGAATCGGTTTTGCCGTAGTTGTAATTGACGTTGCCATTGATATCCATGGGTTTGTCGACATTGCTGGCGGTGGAGAAGGTTTCATCCACGTAATTCAAATCAACAAACAGCCCCCACTTCGTGGTTTCCAATCCGGTTCCAATCAGGAACTGAACTTCCGGGATGTAGGGAACTTTGGCGCCTTTACGACCACCGGCGAAGATGGATTCATCATTGACTGAAGTCACATCGCTGTCCAGCTTGGCTTTGGTCAGGGTCAGGGCCGCGTACCAGGGGTTCTTGAATGACCAACCGTTGGCGATGCCAAGGTCATACGCCAATTTCAACTCCATGCCGTATGTATTCACGTCCCCGACGTTTTCAGTGGTGGTGCCGCCGCCTGCGCCAAGAATATCCGGAACAATCAGGTCATTGAAGTCCGTGTAGAAAAATGTGACTTCAGAATTGAAGGCCGAACGATCGTTGTAGCGCAATCCCAGTTCATAACCGATGCTGGTTTCCTCTTTGATATTATCCTTGGCGTTCGCGCGAGGGCCGGGAACAGAGAAGCCGCGATAAACGCCACCGAAGATGGATGCCTTTTCATCAATGGTGTAAATCACGCCCAAGCCGGGAGCAAAAATGTCCATGGTGGCATCGCCTTCTCCGGTGATCTGGTTCGGATTGCCGCTGGTATTGTAATCCGTATATTCGTTGCGTATGTGTTCGTAACGAACGCCAGGCACCAGTGTTAACGCGCCCATTGTGACGGCGTCCTGGGCGAACAGGGCGACTGCGCGCACGTCTTCCTTGCGGTTGCCGGCGCCGCCGGGTGTGCCATTCTTGCGTGAAGTAATCGCGCCATTGGCATCTTGTGTAAATACGTCATCGCGCTGGAAGCGCTTGGCCTGGTCCTGATGCAGGCGGATGCCGAGATCAATGTCATGAGCAACATCGCCCGATTCAAATTTATAGTTGGCCACCGATTCAACACCCGCGCTGTAGTATTCGCGGTTGTTGTTGCGCAAGGTCAGCGTGCCCGCGGCTTCGCCTTTCAGCACGGCAAGACGGGCCGGATTTCCAAGCGTTGCGCCGGTGGAGGTTTCCTTGAACCAATTCCGTTTGAATTCATTGTAATAGGCGGTGGTGGTTAATCGCAATTCAGGCGAAAGTTCGATATGGTGACGGATATGCGTTCGGGTTTGTTCTGTGTCGATGCGGTCAAAGCGACTGCCTGCATAACGGCGGTAGGGGTCGCGCTTGAAGTCTTCATCGGTCAGACCCATGTAGGTTTCATTCGCTTCAAGATCGGTATGGCCGATTTTAAATTCGATGTACTGGTACTTGTTGACGTTGGGTTCCCAGGAAAGTTTAAGCATCGGTTCGCTTTTACGGAAGCCGGTGCGGTCGGTGTCCAGAAAGTCCGGAGTTGAATCGATGGTTTTAAATCCATCGTTGCGGCGTTCATAATATTCAATGAGGTATCCGAACCGTCCTGCTTCGGTATCAATACGGTCTCCAAAGTACATATGGTGACGGAATTCATTGTCTGTGCCGAACATGGTGCGTGAATAAAATTTCTGCTCCTGGGGAATGGGAGTGGAAAGATAATTGATCACACCGCCCGAGGTTTGCGGTCCATATTTGACCTGGCTGGAACCTTTCAGCACTTCCGTACCGCTCATACGGCCAACGGTAGGGGAGTAGTACGCCGATGGGGCGGCATAAGGTGCGGGAGCGGCGAGAACATTGTCCTCCATAATGGTCAGCTTCGAGCTTCGACCGCCATCCACACCGCGCAGGCTGATATTCGGAAACAAACCATATCCGTCTTCCTGCCGCAAGTATACACCGGGTACTCTGCGGAGCAGTTGATTAATATCATCATAACTCTGGCGACGAATATCGCCCATGTCGATGAACTCGCCCGATCCGGGCAGGCGTTCAACATTATCCTTGGAACCTATGACCGTTAGCGAAGGCATGGCCACGGTTTGAGTTTGCTCTTCATTTCCCACCGCTTTTCCGGTTGCCGCCACGGCCATGCCGAGAAGCAACTTCATGATGATTCTTTTGTCCATATTATCCTTTAATCCTGATGCTTTGTTAATCGCCAGGCCCCATGCGGGTTTCCGGCATTGAATGGGGCAACTGTATTGCATGTGTTATATATGTCAAACAATAATTTGTTGTATTATTCAAATCGGTTGACGTGTATACCTTGGTTGCGGTATTTGGTACGTGCTGAATGGGCGTTTTAATATGATTAAAAATTGGATTTTATCTTGGCGGTGGTTTGTGTTTTGCGCGGGATTGTGGTCGGGATTTCCGGTTCAAGCCAATGACACGGATGTTCTGGATGGCTTAAGCCGCCAGTGGATCGAATTGCGTTCCGAGCTGGCACGCGAGCGGGCGGCCTGGACGACGCAGTCCGCCGCCCTCAAGCGCGAATTTGATGCCCTAAAACGGGAACGGGATGGACTTGCCCGCGAAGCGGAACAGCATGCCGCGGAATCCACATCCTTTGAGGAACAGCTTGTTTCAGGCGAATCTCGCCGGGCGGAAATGGACGCAGGCATGGCGATCATCCAGGCCGCGCTTGATCGGGCGGAACATGAATTGCGATCATGGCCTGCATGGTTGACCCCGGATATTAAAAAGGACGCGGAGCGACAACTGCGCGATATCACTGCAATGAGCCGAGACAAGCGGAGAACGACAACCGCAGAACGCTGGCAACGAATCGTTGCGCTTGTTTCATTGATCGAATCCCGCCAGCAACACATTCATGTCGAGCGTCAAATGGTGCAAGTGGGTGACGATGTCAACCGCCTGGCCGATGTCCTGTATCTGGGGCTGGCCGCGGGTTATGCCGTTTCTCCCGATGGTTCATGGGCGGCTGTTGGTATGATTGGAGATAATGGTTGGATCTGGACTCCGCGTCCGGAATGGGCTACCGCGATTCGCCGCGCCATAGCCATGGCGCAAAAACAGGAACTGGCCGGGTTCGTGGCCCTGCCTCTACAGGTGGTCGACCATGAATAAATACACATTCATGGTTTGCCTGCTGGGCGCGTGTTGGTCGCCGGTGTTGAATGTTCAGGCGCAAAGCAAAGTCGATGAAGCGATACGCCAGGCCCGCCGCGATGTGGCTGAAGCATCGGAAACGTTGAATCGCGAACGTGAAACCATTGCCGCGGCGCGCCTGCCGCTGGTTGAGGAATGGGAGGCGTTGCAGAGCGAGGTTTCAGCATTGAGGGCTGAAGCACAAGTCCGTCGCGGCGTGCGCCGGCAAAATGAACGCGATCGTGAAGTCCGCGCGGAACAGCTTCAACGCCTTGAAAATGAATTTCTTTATATCCAAACTGTGACGCTGGAATACCGGAGAAGTCTTGATACCCGATTAAGTGAGAGCGAGCGCATGGCATGGCAAAGGGATGTGCAAGCCGTGGACGCCGCATTGGACGATGAAAGCCGAAGTCCAACCGTATTTGCCGATACCGCAAGCGTTTTCCTGTCATCTTCGCTTGATCGAATGAAGACACGCGTCGGCGGTCACGTTTTTGATGGCGTGGCGCTTGATGCCAATGGCATGGAATTGACCGGGCGGATGGCGGCGTTTGGTCCGCTGGTATATTTCTCATCGTCGGATGGAAGTCGCGGCGGCATGGTGGTTACAAGGTTCGGCGCCTCGTTCCCTTCGCTTGAGGAAAACCTTCCTGTGGTAAAACCTTCAGTATTTTACGATTTAACTCAAGGTAAACCAGCGGTCATTCCGGTTGATGTCACCGGAGGCGATGCTGTACGCGTATTTAAGTCTCGCGGTACTGTTCTGGACGAATTACGCAAAGGCGGACTTGTCATCTTTCCATTGCTGATAACGGGTGCTCTGGCGATTTTGTTCAGCATGTGGAAGTTTGTTGATTTGCGTCGCATGCGCCGATCCGATCCAGACCGATGGACGCAGGTGTTGGAATGTGTGCGCGTGAACGATGCTGAAAATGCGCGTGCGATTTCCGCCGGGGCAGTTGAACCGCTAAAGGGGCTGTTCATGGAGGCCGTCGCCTGCCGGAATGCCACCCGCGAACAAATCGAAGAAATTCTCCACGAACATATTTCCGGTTATCTTCCAAGGTTGGAGCGCCATCTCGGGGTCATTGCCGTGTTGGGCGGCATCGCGCCATTGCTTGGTTTGCTGGGAACCGTGACCGGAATGATTCACACTTTCCAGTTGGTTACATTGTTCGGGTCCGGAGACGCCAAATTGCTTTCCGGCGGTATTTCCGAGGCGCTGGTCACCACGAAATACGGTTTAATCATTGCAGTGCCCGTCCTGTTGGTGCATGCGTATCTGGCGCGTCGCGCCCGCTCGCATCTTGCCGAGCTGGAGCAGACAGCCATCGGCATGATCAACGATTTGAAAGGCAGGCCGGCGGAATGATTGCTTGGTGGACATCCACATGGGCGTATTGGCAATCCGGCGGGATTCTGTTGATTCCCCTGGCCATCGTTCATTTCGCCATCTGGGCGTATTATTTGAAATCCAGGCGGCTCATGATGGAGGAGTTGCAATCCGGCGTCGGGTTGGCATCCAAATTGTCGGATATGCCGCGAAAGGGGGCGGAAACACAATTGGATAGCGTCCTCGTTGAGCAATCCGGCAAAATGTCCCTTCTGCTGATGGAGGCATTGCGCGACATCAGGTATGGCGCTCTTCCCCGCGAAGCCTGCGTAAAAAGGGAGCGCCAGGCCCGACACCTCTGGCGTCGCGATCTCTTGGTGCTGGCCGCGCTTACCGGTGTCGCGCCGTTGCTTGGTTTGCTGGGTACAGTTTCCGGCATGATTTTCACGTTTGATGCGGTGGCGGCTACCGCGGGCGATACCGCATCCCGGGTGGCGGAAGGCGTCAGCACGGCGCTGATCACCACACAATTCGGGCTGATCATCGCCTTGCCCGGAATTTTTGGTATGGCCAGACTGCAACGCTTGATTCAAGCCGTGGAAGTGAAATTTGCCGAGTGCCGTTCGTTGATGCTTCTAGTTTTGGACAACCAACCTGAAGGTCGCACGGCATGAAGCGGGCCACTTTCAGTTCCGATACCGAACGCGGCGTGGAAATCAACATGGCCCCGCTGATCGATTGTATTTTCCTGCTGTTGATTTTCTTTGTCGTAACCACGGTGTTCGTCGAAGAAACCGGGGTGGAAATTCAAAAGCCGCAGGCGTCCAGCGCACAGGACCTTGAGCGACAAAGCATTCTGATCGCACTGACATCGGACGGGCGCATTATTCATGGCGGACGTGAATTGAATCTTAACGGTGTGCGAGGAGTAGTCAGCCGGCAACTGCGGGAAAAGCAGGCGCCGGTGATCATTCTGGCCGATGGCGATTCCCGAACGACGCCGCTGGTTGATTTGATCGATGAATGCAAATTGGCCGGAGCCAGGCAAGTCAGCATTGCCGCACGGAGGGGGGATATCCCGTGAGCGCATCCGTTGGACAATATGCGCGAGACCTGGGGGCCGCGCCGCGTTGGACCTGGCAGTCCATCATCTGGGCGACTTTGGTCACGGCGCTTTTGTTTTTGGCGCTTCCCCTTCTGGAAAAATTCACCGCGCCGGCTTCGCCGGATGTCATGACCAGGCCGGTGGATGTCATTCATCTCCCGCCACCGCCCCCTCCGCCGCCGCCGGTGCGTCCGCTTGAACAGGAGGCAAGGCAAACCCCGCGGCCCGCAATGGACCGGCCGCCGCCGAAATTGCAACCCCTCGCTCTTTCATTTTCCCTTGGCTCGGCGATGGGCGGTCTGAAAGGTGATTTTTTTGTCGATTTTGCGCTTGGCGGCATTGAGGGCGATCTGGATGCAGATTCATTTGTGTTTGAAATTGCCGACCTTGACGAACCGCCACGTCCTCGCATTCAACTGCCTCCGGCATACCCGGCGCAAGCCCGCATTCGCCGGGTTCAGGGCCATGTGGATTTAATGTATATTGTAAGCTCTGAAGGGCTGGTTACAGATGTCCGGGTCGTGGATAGCCATCCGCCGGGTATCTTTGATCAGGCCGCGCTTCAAGCGGTTCGTCGCTGGCAGTTTCAGCCCGGAATTCGACAGGGCATGGCCGTGACTACGCGGGTAGAACAAAGGTTGAGTTTTCAGTTGGAGCCATGACAAACGTGCGCCGCATAAACATACATCCATATAAGTTGCCGGTTGTGCTGGTTTGCTGTCTGATCTCGCTCAACGTTCGCAGTGCCATTGCCCAATCCGCGAAAAGTAATGTCTTTGAACCTACCGTCACAAGGGAAGAATCCGCTTGGATTCGCGATGCCGTCGGAATTTCAGAAACCAACGCGATGGCCGCCGCTGACTGGCTGTTGTCCAAACGTGGCCGGGGATCCAGCGCGGCGCTCGACTATGCGGCGGGAAATTTTCTGTTCCAGGCCGGCGAAGAAGCGCGGGCGATCGATGCGTACCGGCAAGCGTTGGAAAAAATGCCCGCTTTTCGATCTGCTCGTGTCAATCTTGCCCGCTTGTATTTGTTGCGTGATCAGTCAACGGATGCCGTGGCGCTGTTGCGCGAAGTGGTGATGGATGGCCAGGGATCTGCCGACGTCTACTTGCTTCTTGGTCATGCGTTACTTTTGACCGATGCGATTATCTCCGCTGAAACCGCTTACCGGAATTGCCTGATGCTTCGTCCGGGTGATTCCGACGCACTGCTGGGGCTGGCCCGTTCTTTGTTGCCACAGGACCGCCCGGCGGAAACGCTGGCCTTGTCACGGGAGTTGGTGCGTCGCGAGCCGGAGCGCCGCGAGTTTCGCGCCCTGCAGGCAAATGCCCTGTTGGCGATGAACCGCGAGGAAGATACCGCGGCTGTGCTCGAAAGTGCGCGACGTCTGGGGCTGGCGGATAGCGACATGCTGGCGCTACTGGCTGATCTTCATTTGAATGCCGGACGCATCATCGAGGCGTGTGAACTTTATGAAAAAGTGGTGGCTTCGGATAAACCATCGTGGCCGAGAATGCTCCGCGCATTCGAATCCATGACGCTGGCGGGGCATACGGATGCCGCCGTTCGCCTCCGGAATGTGATGGAGAAGGAAGCCGGTAAAAACAGAAACGGCATGAGTCAGGGGGAAATGCGAACATTTTTCCGGGTTCAAGGGGACCTCGCACGGTTGCTGGGCGACTCGGAAGGCGCGATGAAGCATTATCAATCCTTGTTGCGAGAGGATCCACTGGATGGGCGAACCATGTTGCGGGTCGCCGAGTTACTTCAAGCCAGGGATAGCTTTGAGGATGCGGCTATCTTGTTGGAGCGGGCGGCCCGCGTGCCGGAAGTTCAGGTTGAAGCGTTGGTGCGACACGCCCAGGTGGAAGTTCAACGGGAGCGATTTGGCCGCGCCGTCGAGTTGTTGGAGGCCGCGCAAACGCTGGAACCTCGCGATCACGTCGGGCGTTACCTCGAACAAGTGAAGCGTTTGGAACAAATTTCCGTGACGCCGAAAATGTAATCGCACAATCAAGCGCCGTCTTGTTATGATCACGCGTTTATGATCAGGCAGGTTATTACTCTCCAACAGGTTTGCGCTATTGTTGTATATTTATGCGCGTTTTTTCTGCCCGCGAAAGCCGCGCCCCTGACGTTTCCCCCTGGCGCGGGCATGTTGTTTGCAAATCGCGAATATGTCCTGCCGGTAACCGCGTTGACGCCTGTGGAAATGACCTGGCGATGGAGGTACCAGCACCGCACACTGACGGCCGGTCAAATTGAAATTGATGGAAACAATCCGGTAAATCTGTTGTTGCCGAAAATGGAATTAAACCCTGGAACCGTTTGGGAAACGCATCTGGACTTTGCCCTGCAGAACCGGAACGGCAATGTTACAACCGGAAGTTTCCCGATGGCGTTGTGTCATGATCTACCCGGTCCGGACTTCACCGCTGCCATTAAAAACCGTTCAATTCTTGTGCACGATCCGGATAATCGCCTGGCATCAAAACTTCGCGATTTACCTCTACCCCACAAAGCAGTTCGTTTTCCTTCTGCGGCTCAACAGGATGATATACTTATCGTTGTACCATCCATAGACGTCCCGGCTTCGGCAAATTTGCTGGAACAGTTGGCTGGTTCCGCCGCTCGCGGTGTGCATGTGATTTGGCTGGCCGGCGGAATTGGGTCATGGTCCATAAGCCCGGAAACGGAGGCCGGAAAGGTTTTGTTGCAATCAAATATCGAGTTGTTGCAAGCTGAACAGTTAAGGAGATACGTGAAGTGGCTTGACCTTTCACTTTGGCGGTATGATGAAACGCCGAAGTGGTCGTTTCAACCCGGTCGCACGGGCTTGCGGGCTGATATTTCAACAAGCGCCGCCGGCTGGGTCGCGGCGCATTGGCAATTTCCCGGCGGCGGATCGCTTTTGTTTTGCGGGTTGGATGTAATTAATGACTGGGATGAAAATCCCGGTGCCCGATATCTCCTTTTCAGTTTTTTGCGTGACCGAAGTAACTTGAAAAATCAAGGGAACCCTGATGAATAAAAAAATACTGTGTTTGTTGGTTGCGGTTGGAAGCGTCTGCGTAAGTCCGATGTTGCGTGCTGACGTTGTTCCCCTGGCTATTTTCCCATTCGATGAACGGGGTCCCGAAACGCGGGGCATGGGAAGCGCTGTATCGGATTTATTGTTCGCCGAGTTGGTGAGTGACCCCGAAATTTTCATTGTTGAGCGCGCTCAACTCAACAAGGCGGCGGACGAGCTTTCGTTGAATCTCTCCGGGGCCGTGGCCCAGGACCAGGCGCTTGCCGTGGGGCGGCTGATTGGCGCCCGGGTCCTGGTTCTTGGATCGGTAATTGATGCCGGCTCTTCCCTGCATATTGTTGCACGTATGGTCGGCACGGAAACGTCCCGCGTTCTTGGTGAATCCGTCAAGGGCCGTTCGGATGTGGATGTCAGCACATTGATTGAGGAGTTGGGGCAAAAGATACGTGCGAATTTGAAAACACGCGCCGATGAACTACTGCCACCGGTTCAAAGCACGGAGGATAGAATCGCAAGCATTAACGCTCAACTGGGAACTGCCACGCGGCCTTCGGTTGCGGTAAAAATCGCCGAACGACATGTTGGCCAGTCAAACGTAGATCCGGCGGCGCAAACCGAATTGGAGCGATTGCTGGTTGCTACCGGATTCAACGTTCTCGACGCGTCCCAGGGATTGCCGGGCGATGCTGATATTTACCTGACCGGCGAAGGGTTTAGTGAATATGGAATCCGTCGTGGCGAGCTGTTGAGCGTCAAAGCTCGTGTGGAAATCAAAGCCGTGGTTCGCGAAACCGGCGCAGTGCTTGCTTCCGAAGCGGAGCAGACCGTGAGCATTGACGTCAGTGAGCATATCGCCGGAAAGACCGCGCTTGAAGAAGCGGCGGCACGTATTGCGGAACGCATGCTACCCAGGCTGGCGGTTGATTAATATCCGGTTTTCCGGCGCGTGCTGATTATGCTTTTGCCTCCCGGCAAACCTGATTCGCCAGCCCGCCCAAACTTTGCACGACTTGCGGATGGGCGTCGGTCGCGTATAGGTTTGCTGGTGGTAGCGGCGTATTTGATCGTAGCAGGCGTTCTGCCTGCCAAACCGCCGGTTGTCGCGATTCTATCGGAGCCGGGCAGTGACACCGTGGCCGATATGCTGGCGGTTGCCATTTCCGCTCAAGGAGGCGCCCGTCTGGTTGAACGTGATCGGATCGGGCATATCGCCGATGAAAAGGGGCTTGCCCGATGGAGTGATGTCGAGCGGGCGATTCAACGCGGACGAATGGCCGGTGCGGACGCCTTGATTCATATCTCACCCGATACTGCTGGTGATGCGCGCAGGATCCGCATGAGGATTGTTTCCACGCGGATGGTTTTGCTTTTGCATGATCGAATTTATGCCTGGAAACCGGATCATCCGGATGAAGCGGCCGATCTGCTTTCACGCGATGCCGCTTTGTATTGGAATAAACTGTCGAGTGATCCCGGAAACAGAATCGTGCTTTCCATGCTTGGAATACGCTCGCCGGTGGCATGGCACGAAACGGCAGGCCTGGAAGAAACAATTACGCAGACCCTGATTCGCAAGTTGATCGCTTCACCCAACCTTGTTATTCGTGATTCCCGCCGGCTTTTGGATGTCGCATGGGAGCGTGATCTGGCCGCGGTTGATTCTACAATTCATGCCGCGTACTTTCTGGAAGGCGAAATTGAAAAGAATCCCGATTCGCCAACGTTCAAATTGGCCATCCATATACGAGGGCGAAATGTTGCGCCGGTCACCTTCCATGTCAATGGATCCGTTCATGAGCTGGATGATGTTATTGCCGGGTTGTCCCGCCGGCTGTCCAACCACCTTGCGTTACCGGCCTTTGAGGTGACGTTTGATGACATCGCCCATGCCGATCGCTATTACCGGGAAGCGTTGTGGGCCTACGATTCCCGGCAGTATGACCTGGCCGTTGAATCGGCCAACGCCGCCTGGTTCATGGGGTTGAGAAGCCCGGCATTGCTCGAGCTTAGGGTTCGTGCGAATGCGCAGGCGGCATTTCCCGCGGAAAAACATGCGATGTTTTATCGTTCCGGCATTTTGAAGGCGGACATGATTCGCGGGTCGCTGGATAAAATTATCGTCGCCTTGGATTCCTATGACACCCTGACGCGATTGCCGGATGTTCAGAATGTAAACATCGCCTCTCTCGGTGTTGATTTGCTTGGATCGGCCTCTTCAGTTGTCCGGGGCGTTCATGAACTTGGCGGGCACTTCGCACATTCGGATGCCATGGCTTATTTGCAACGACGCATCGTGAGTACGGTCCAACAGCTTGAATCCATAAGAAAAACCGCGCCTTTTCCGGAGGCGGTACATCTGGATCGTTACCGGAATAACTTTGCGCCTTATTGGTACGCCGATTATCGACAAACTCTTGATCATTACCGGAAGTTGCTCGACGAAAAGAAGGCGGAGTTTATTTTGGCCGGTTATACCCAACCGCCTTTGTTGATTGCCTGGCGACGGGGAGATGAATCGGTGATAGCCAGCCTGTCGGAAAATTTTATCAACCAACTTCGATCCTCAAATAATAGTTACGAGCGCGTGGCGGGAATCTTTCTCGCGATCAATGCCGCCGGCCGGAGGCCGGCGCTGGTTAATGATCTCCGCAGTGAATTATTTAAGGAAATCGAGCCGAATATTTTGATGTATTTCCGCGGATATCCCATCCAGGTTGTCGACTCGTTAAAAAACATGCTGTCATATGTTGATTGTCGACCGGAGTGGACCGAGTCATGGTGGAGGATGGTCATCGCTTACCTTGATAATGAATCTCCCGGGAACCGGGCCGTTATGTCTACCATGCTTGGATTGAAGACGGATTCAATAATTTCACAACACTGGTTGCCGGATTTGAGGTCTGCATTTTCCCGTTATCTGGAGAGAAAAGGGCCGTCGGAGTTGCCCGACCATTTAAATAACCTTCTCCATGATTTCGGCAATCGCATAGGTCATGAAAAAAAGGCGTCGCGTGAAGTCCGATCCGATCACCCCCTGAAAGTTCGTCGATTCTGGCATCCCTCGGAAAATCCTGTGTTCCGAACGCGAATGGCGCCCCACACGAGCATTCATTCGATTACCCGGTTCCATGATCAATTGTGGTTTGTTTGTTTGAATCAATACGAAAAATCCGTTGGATTTGTCGGCGCGCTTGATTTGCCGAGCGCAAGATCGTTGATGATTCCCATACCCGAACCGGGGCAAAAAGGCGGAGGCTCTTCGCTTTCGCTTGCGGTATCCAAAGATTACCTGGGTTTTCCAATAAACAATCGCATCATGATTTATAACCGGAAGAATCGATCATGGTCGACGGCAAATCTGCCCGAGCTGGATTGCAATAATCTTGAATTCATAAATGACCGCCTCGTTTTTTATACAAATCCAAGTTCACAAAACGATTATGGCGCAATCATTTCCATGGACCCGGCGTCGTCCGACTTTGATTTGATTTCCAGTACGCGTCGGCGACCTGCCCGCAATGCGCTTGATGAGGCATCCGCGTATGGTGTGTCACGTTTTGTTCAGGGGTTTGATGGTGAATTGTGGGGGGTGTTTTTTATGAATGCCGGTCAATTGGGGCGGGGTATTTTGTCATATGCCGACGGACAGTGGGTGTCGAAGTATCCCATGGATTTCGGCGCAAATATCATCAGCAATGACGGCTATGATAAATTGGTGACCTGGGATGTCGGCGACAAAGGATCGCTTTCCGTAATAAATCGGTCAGCTTCGTTGCTACAGACGCTGTTTGGCAGTCCTTTCCTTCACAACCAGATCAAAAACTCCGAAGGACCGGCTTGGGAGTGGCCGTCGGATTTTAAACGTTGGCGTAATGTATATGACGGTGTTTATGATGGTATAAATTACTGGCAACTTGCCCGGAAGTTGTCTGATTCCGACAAAAACATGTATTTATTGAGGTTTTCGCCGGGGCAAAGTTATCCTGCGTTTGTCCGCCTTGAGTTTGAACATTCTCTATGGCGCCAATCTTCGAGTTCAAATCTTGAATTCTGCCGTATTTATGCCGGCGGAGATCAATTGGTTATAAGCCATACACATGGCTTTGCGTTTATCAATGCGGACGAAATCAGCCCTCATTTTGCACCGGCAGTCGGATCAATGGACTCGGCAAAATGAACACGGGTCAACCCGTTTGTCGCGACTTACAACCATTGTTGTTGTATCACGGCTCGTCGTCGGGCGTGATTTATTTCCTGCTTTCCGAGTGCGTTCAGAATTCTAATGTACGGAGTTGCTTGTTAACAAATGTACTGCGCATCCGGGTGTCCCGGATGCGGTGCAGGATGATAAAGATGATACTGAAATGCGCCATATTTCTTTATGCGCCGCAGGCGCATGCGATACCGCGGTCAGCCGTCGGGCAGTCCC
>DAOLDL010000046.1:0-23445 GCA_035327305.1 Kiritimatiellia bacterium
AAAGCGGAGGCATAACAACCTCGCGTTATGTCGAGCATTTCGCAACGCCTTGCAGCCGAAATGACTGCGGCTCGGCGCCGCCAGCAACTTCGGTTTTCGGGTTGAGGGAACGTTCAGGGTTGAGGTGTCGGATTTCAGGTTTCAGGAACGGGATTACGACCTTAACCCGGATAATACATGAGCGAGTGGCCGTCTCGACTAAAACAGTCTTATATTGCTGGCCCTCCCAGACAAATATAGGCAACTCCCCGACAATTTCGATAGACGTGCTTTATTGTTCACGTCTATAGTACGTCGATAGCGCCGGGGCACACTACCCGACCCCGGACAAATTCGTGTGGGACATGGCGGCGTTTAAAAAGAGATCAAAGAGATCTTGGCTGTACGTATGCGGTTGCGCCTTGCTTCTGCTGGGGTTGGTCTATCCACAACCTGCGCTCGCCCAGGACGATCTCGGTCCCGAGGAAATGTATACCCGCTCCATTCAATTGTTCACCCAGGGAAGATTCGCCGACTCCATTCCTTTCTTCAGCCGCTTGTTTGCCATGTTCGGCAATGAGCCTGAATACGCCAAGGAAATGGAAAACGTGCTATACGGGATGGGTAGTGCGTATTACAACACCGGCCAGTTCATGGAAGCGGTGGAAGCGTATACGGAGTTCATCAAGCGTTATCCCCAGGCCCGCACGATTGATGAAATTCACTTCCGCCTCGCCGCCGCAAATCAAATGCAGGAAAAGTATGACGACGCTGTCGCAACATACGAAAAACTGATCGCGACATGGCCCCGCTCTCCTTTTAATGAAGATGCGTCATTTCAAATCGCCATCTGCCATATGGCCGGCGAAAATCCGGAAAATTCCGTGGCCGCGTTCGAGTCGTTTGCGGAAAACTACCCAAAATCGGATTTGTATCCGCAGGCCATGGTGTTTCTGGCGCGCGCTTATTTTCAAGGTGGCGATTACGAACGCGCATTGCAAAACCTGGAAAAAGCCGGCGAGAAAACCAAGTCGCTGGATCACCTGGTCTACGCAAATTTCCTGGCCATGGAAATCGGCGACGCGGCATTTGAGGACACCGAGTATTACACGGCGCTTCGCGCGTTCCGGCGCGTCCGCACATCGCAGTCCATGATAAAGTTCCAGCGATCATTGGTCGAGAAAGCCGAGGCCGCGCTGGTGGAATCGATGAAAAAACAGGTCGGTCTGGCCGATCTTCCGGCCCACTTCCGGCAGGAACGCAGGTTGCGGGCTTCCTTGATCACACTCAAGGAGGCGCTCGAAAAGTTGGCGTCCACGGCCGATTACGATGCGGCGCTGTTTCATCGAATCGGTCGCTGTTTTTTCAGTGTCGACCGCTTCTGGGAAGCGCGCATTGCCTATGAAAGGGTCGTCAACGAAACAAAGGATGCCGTACTTCAGGAAACCGCCCATTTCGATCTAATTCTCACGCTGAACCGATTGCGTCGCTTCGATGACCTCGTCGAAGCCGCTGATAAATACCTGGCCACCTACGGCAAAGACCAGAAGCTGATTGAAGCCGAACGGGTTCCCGCCGTCGCATTCATGCGCGCGGAATCCTTTGTCAACCAGGAGCGTTTTGAAGAGGCGGAAACAGAAATGGCGGCGCTCCAACGCGTCTACCCAAAGCACAACCAAATGCCGCGCATCAAATTTTACCGCGCCTTATCCATCGCCATGCAGGAACGCTTCCAGGAAAGCATCGATTTGTTCAAGGCCTGGCTCAAAGAGTATCCCAACAACATGCTCGGCGCGGAAGTGGCCTATTGGCTTCCCATCGCGATGTTTTACGACGGCCAATACGCCAACGCCATCCCGATGTTCGACGCCTATGTTGAAGAATATTCCATGACCGTATACGCACCCGAAGCGGCCTACCGCTCGGCTTTATGCAAATATTCCATGGAGGATTTCGACAAGGCCGCCGAGGAACTTGAGGCCTGGCTGGAAAATTACGGCGACCACATTTTCCAATGGGAAGCCAGAGTCACATTAGGCGATGCCTATTCGGCGGTAGGACGGCTTGAAGAGGCAAAGGTTGCTTACCTTAGCGCCATTGTCCCTGAAGCCGGCCCCATGGAATATCTCGCCCTCACCCAAATCAACAAGGTGTTCAAGGCGCTCGACACCGAAAACGATTACCGGCAGATGGCCGATACCCACATCCGGTTCATCCAAAACAACCCGAATTCACCCAACATGGTTGAGTCGGCTTACAACGCCGGATGGGCGTTGCGACAAATCGGCCGGGTCGATGAAGCGCGTCGGCTTTACTGGTCAACCATCGAACGATTCGGCAACAACAAGATGTGGGACGGATTCGGCCCCCTGCTCAAGGATTTGCGCGGGATGTACCGTGACATGTCAGCCGAAGCGCTGGAGAAGGAATTCGAAGGCCTGGTCAACAAGGCCCGGGCGGCCAACCGCCCCACACTGGTGTCGCGCCTTGCGAAGGAAATGCTTTCCTGGCGCGATATGACCAACGCGGAACGGGCCGCGGAACTCGATCGCAGATTTGACGCATCCATTCTGGACGCCGAAGCGCTGGCGTTTATGGGCAACGCATACATTCGCGCCGGCGAAATCGATCGGGGTCGCGAGTTGCTTGAACTTCTGCTCAAGGAATTCCCTCGCTCCAAATACGTCGATGTCGCCTACGCCCGCAAAGCCGAGGCGCTTTTACAGGAAAAGAAAAATGCGGAGGCGTTGGCCGCCGCGGAAATGGCCATCGAAAAAGCCACGGAAACCACGGTCATGATGGAGGCGGTATTCACCAAGGCCCAGGCGTTGAAAGCTCTCGGCAAATACCAGGAAGCCATCGAGGAATTCAACATGGTACTGGCCAGTCGCGCCGCGCCGCGCCCGCTCAAACCCAGAGCCATGCTGGAGGCCGCCGCCTGCTTTGAAGCGATGGGCGACTTCAACAAGGCGATTCCCTACTATCAGCGCATATATGTGATGTACGCGGCTTACATTGAAGAAATGGCCCAGGCCTATCTTCGAAGCGCTGTCGCCTTTGAAAAAATCCGCGATCGCGAGGCGGCCATCAATACGTACCGTGAAATGATGGCTATTCCATCTCTGGCCGGCCGACCGGAAGTTGAGGAAGCGCAGAAAATGCTACAACGACTGGAGGCGGGATCATGAAAACAATCCGGCTTCGCAGATGGATGCTTTGCTTGTTGCTACCCCTGGTATTTCTGCCGGACATTGCGCCGGCCCAGACCACGCGTGAACGCGGACTGGGTCCTTACACGCTGGTGACCAGACGCGGTGAAATCACCGCCCGCATATTGCGGCGTGAGGGCGACATGATCTGGGTCGACCGGCTTGCCCAATCCGGAAATTGGATCGAAACCGGCGTTGCCAAGCGGGACATCATCGAATTTCGCGCGCCGCGCCCCCGGTTGTTTGAGCTGGCCGATCAGGCCGAGACGCCTGAACAGATCGCGGCGGCCATCGATCAAATCCGCCGCATGATCGCCCAACTTCGTCCGTACCGCGATTTGCCCGGAATACCCGTTCACGATGGTTTATTGTTGCAGGCTCAACTGAACGAACGGCGTGAGTTCTGGCGTGAAGCCCTGCAAATATATGAGGAACTGCTGGGACAGACATACGAAATGAAGGACCGGCAAGCCATTCGCTACCGCGCCGGACTTGCGCTTTGGCAAATGAAGAACAAAGAGCGCGCGCTAACGTATCTTCTGGACGATCCGATTCCCGACGAAGACCTCGATTTGTTATCCCTGGTCCTGTACGCGCGCGGCGATTCGCAGGCATCCATCGGCAATCACCGGGAAGCCGTCGACACATTTCTGCGCATGATTGTGTTTTATCCTTTTACCCAAAACAATGAACCGAAAGCATTGGCCGGAATCATTCCCAGTTTTATCGCCATGCAGGATTGGGATGCGGTAATGAAGTCTCTTGAAGCATTGCAACGCGATTATGCGGAATCCGAAGAATCCGCCGCCGCGGAAAAAATCATTCAACAGTACACGCAGAAAATCGAAGCGGAAAAACAATATCAAGTAAGTCAGGAATAGAAAAGAAACGAGGCGCGATTATGAACATACGAAAATTGATCTTGGCCGCCATGCTTTCCATGGCGTTGTGTATCGGGTGGACCGCAGTGGCGATGGCGCAAGACGCCAACGAACCTGTTGCGCCCAAGAAAACCACGTTGATGGATCTGATCAAGGGCGGAGGCTGGGCCATGTGGCCGCTGGGCACGCTTTCGTTTGCCATGATCGCCATGGCCACCGTCAACTATCAGAAAATCAACACCAACAAAATGATTCCCCCGGAGACCCTGGGACAGCTCAAAGTGTCCGCCAAGAACCAGGATGTTCAGAAGGTCTATGATCTGGCCACAGCCGTTCCCAGCTTGTTTACAAATGCGCTGGCGGCGGGGTTGCGCAAAATGAACCCGGATGATCCAATCGGCTCCAAATCACTGGTGGAGGAAGCCATATCCGAGGCCGTTGGACGCGAAGAGGCGCAATTTGGCTTCTGGATCAACTTCCTGTCCCTTATCTCGGCGGTTTCGCCCATGGTCGGCCTGCTGGGAACGGTCAGCGGTATGATCGGCGCGTTCCAGAAAATCGGCGCCGGTGGCATGGGTAAACCCGAAGTGCTTGCGGGCGACATTGGACAAGCCCTGATCACCACGGCGACCGGACTGGTAATCGCCATCCCCGCCATGTTCTGTTACTTCCTTTTCCGCAATCAACTCAACCGCATCATCCAGAAGGCGGAAGGTGAGTTCTCGGAAATTCTTGATGAATTGACCGCGTCCGGCGTCGGCTACGAAGAAGAGGCCTGATTGTTAAGGGAATAACCTCATGAAGATGAAACACCGGGAAGCGCCTGAACTCGACGTCGATATGACGCCGATGATCGACTGCGTATTTCTCCTGCTCATTTTCTTCATGGTGGTCGCCACAATGTCGAAAGTCGACATGACGCCGGAAATCGAATTGCCGGTGGCGCCCAAGGCGGCCATCGCCGAGGACTTGCGGGCGCGCGGCATCATCAATATTTTGCCCGTGGGTGTTGTCACCGCCGCCGGGGAAACCGTAACCGAGCAAAAACCATTCATGGTTTCCGGCTCCCTGACCGATGATTCCGGATTGAGGAAAGTTATCGGCGAACGGCGGGCCGCCGAACCGGAACTGCGCGTGGTCATGCGCATCGACCAGAACACAAATTTTGAAATCGTTCAACGGGCCATCAAATCCTGCGCCGAAGCGGGCGTTTTTGACGTGATTTTCTCTTCGTACCAAAGCTCGGGAAGCCTCTGATCATGGCGAAAAAGAAAAAACTTAGCCAGGCAACTCTGAAAGTCGACATGACGCCGATGATCGACTGCGTGTTCCTCCTGCTCATTTTCTTCATGGTTTCCTCCACCATGCACCGGCAGGAAGCGGACATCAGCTTCTCATTGCCGGGCACGGCGGATCAGTCCGAACCCGTGGAAATACCCGACGAACAGATTATCGAAATCAACGACGACGGCACGGTGTTGCTCAACGATTTGCAGTACGACTCGCCGGACAGCCGCGACATGCCCGAATTGCTTGATACATTGATCCGCTTCAAGGCCACGGCTGACGCCAACAAGGTCGAGGCCATGATCACCATTGCACCGTCCGCAAAAGTTAAACATCAACGGGTGGTGGATGTCCTCAACGCCTGTGCGGCGGCGAAGATTGCCAACGTCACATTCGCCTCGGAGGACGACGCATGAGTTTATCGATGAAAGATCTCGGCGCCGTATGGTCGGGCGGTAAAAAGGGCAAGGACCAGAAGAGCGACAAGGCCGCGCAAATCAAGGCGGTTATCATCAGTATCGTCGCGCATGTCGCGTTGATTGCCGGAGCGGGTTATCTGACCGTGCTGGTGATTTCCGGCCGTGAAAAAGTCATGTTCGAGGCCAAGCAACCGCCTTCGATTCCCGCTCGAAAACTGGAACACAGCATCCGGGTCAAACAAATGCAGGAGCAAGTGCGCAAACCCCAGATTCTTCAGCGATTGGTATCGCAGGCGCCAAGCGCCGTCGCGCTTCCCGAATTGCCCAAGATGGATACGCCGGACATGAAAAAAATGCGCGACACGCCGCAGATGAACCAAAGCGTGAGCATCCTCGGCGACCTTGGCCGGGCCGGCGGCGGACTGGGTCGCGGGCAAACCGGCGGCGGCGGATTTTCCGACGCGCAGTTCTTCGGACAAAATGTCCGCACACGCGCGGTTATCATTGCGTTCGACAACACACAGACCGTCATCAACAAAGGTTTGTTGCCGATTCTGGCCGAGGAAACCGGAAAACTTCTTCAAGGACTTACCCCGGCAACCAAGTTCAACCTGATTGCATTTGTCGATGGTTCGGCATCGTTGTTCCCGGCCATGGTTTTCGCCACCCAACAGAACAAACAAAAAGCCATTGATGGTTTGAGAATCTTATCCACCGAAGACCGCCGGGTCAGAACACGCGATACAAAGGCTTCGGGCGGCGACTCCGCGGATTGGCATGCGCGGGGGTTTGTGCCCAACATCACCGGCAACCTGCCGGGTTACTCCGGAAGCAGTCCCTGGAAAGCCATTGAGATGGCGGCGGAAATGGAAGCGGATACGCTGTTTATCATTACCGATGACGATTTGCCAAATATCAAGCAGGGCACGGCCCGGGCCGGTACGCAGATTGAAACCCACACCCGGGACATCCAACGTTTCGTCACGGATTTTCAGAAAAAGTCAGGTCGCACGATGAAAATCAATGTTGTGATCTACAAACCCAACACGCGAAACGAAAAAGCGCGCGAAGCCATATCCTTTTACCGCAGTCTTGCCCAATCAACCGGCGGTCGTGCGACAACGGTGGATTAAGAAACAAACGCGATGCGCCACACGGTGGCGCTACTACACCATCAAGGGATCGCCCCCCCCAGAAGACACCGAATAATTCTTCACGTTACCGCAAGCCGATCAGCTCGCGGGCATGGGTCATGACCGCGGAAGTGACGTCGCGCCCTCCCAGCATTCTGGCAATTTCCTCAACCCGTTGTTCCGAATCGAGTTTGTCCACTTTCGACAGGGTTCGTTTGTCGCGGACTTCCTTTTTGACGGCAAAGTGTGTGCGTCCCGCCGCGGCGACCTGGGGTAGATGCGTTATGCAAACAACCTGACGGGATTTCGCCAGCACGCTTAATTTGCGCCCGATTGCGTTGCCCATTTCGCCTCCGACATTGGCGTCGACTTCGTCAAAAACTAGAACCGGTATGCGGTCATGCGCGGCCAACACCGCCTTGGTTGCCAGCATCACGCGGGAGATTTCCCCGCTCGACGCAATGTCACGCAACGGTTTTCCCGCCTCGCCCAAGTTCGGCGCAAATCCGAACTCCACGTCGTCCATTCCCGAAGACCGGGGATCCGTATCGCTAAGTTCCACGGAAAAAACGCCGTGGGCAAAACCCAGATCGCGTAAATGTTCCGTGATTTCATCCGCCAACTTCTTTGCGGACTTGTTTCGTTTTGCACGCAAGGCCGCGCCTGCAGAAGACAACTGCCGGGAAACCGTATCGCGCTTGGCTTCAAGTTGTTGAAGTTGCTCGCCCCGGGTTTGCAGATCGCTCAAACGTTTTTTGGTTTCTTCCAGAACAGCCAAAGCCGCCAAAACTGATCCGCCATACTTCCGTTTGATCTTTTGATAGGCGGCCATGCGTTGTTCCAGCCATTCCTGGCGGGTGGGATCGGTTTCAATATTTTCCAGGCGGCTCGCAATCTGCGAGGACAATTCCTTGATGCCGATTGCGATAGACTTCGCATCGCTCTTCCAAACTTCGGCATCCGACAGCAAGCCGGACAATTCGTCGGTCATTTTCTGGACGGTGGCAAGTCGATCGAAAGCGGAGCCATCGGTTTCCGTCAATGCCGATGTAACTCCCTCGCCCAGCTCGCGAATTCGTTGCGCGTGGCTGATGGTGCGATGTTCCTCGATCAACTGCTCCTCTTCGCCTTCAACGGGAGCGGCCGACTCGATTTCCTTCACCCGAAATGAAAGCATGTCGATTTGCGCCTCCACATCCTGATCATTGCCTTGAAGCGACTCTATTTTTTCTTCAACTTCACGAAGCGTGTTCCAGACCTCTCGATACGCCGCGCGTTCTTTTTCGGTGCGGCCGTAGGCGTCGAGAATCGCCAGTTGTGCATTGCGATTTAACAGAGACTGGTGGTCGTGCGGTCCGTGCATATCCACCAGCAATTCGCCGAGCTGTTTTAGCGCCTGAATGGTAACCGGGCTGTCGTTAATGGACTGCTGGTTGGCGCCCGAGGCTTTGATCATGCGGCGAATAATCAATTGTCCATCGGTACAGGATTCAAGGCCTAGCGATTCGAGCAGACGGTTGACGTCATCGGCGTCGGCCAATTCAAAAACCGCCTCGGCGCTACACGA
This sequence comes from Kiritimatiellia bacterium, assembly GCA_035327305.1. Classification (GTDB taxonomy): domain Bacteria; phylum Verrucomicrobiota; class Kiritimatiellia; order CAIVKH01; family CAIVKH01; genus CALMUP01. The sequence continues at coordinate 8,476 of DAOLDL010000046.1, forward strand.
ATCCTCGCCGGTGCGGATGATTTTTTTGTCCGCGCGTTCACCGAGAAGCAAACCGAGGGCGCCGATCAGGATGGATTTTCCCGCGCCGGTTTCACCGGTAATGACATTCAAGCCCGACTCAAAATCAATGGCGAGCTTTTCAACGAGAGCGAGATTCTTTACAGAAAGGCGAACAAGCATGCGCGGAAGATAGCCATTGCGATGGAAACTTTCAACACCTGCTTGTTCGCATATTCACACCCCTTTATTCGCCTACCATTTGATGATCAAACCGGCGTTGCCGCCGAAGCCATCCAGTTTTGCATCGGCGGAGATACCTTCGACTTTTTTGATTTTCAGCCATGTATATTTAGCTTCCACAAACAGGGCGATGTTGTCGGCAAGTTTCAATTCGGCGCCGGCCACGGCGTAATAGCCCACTTCGTTGTCGATATCGAGGTCGGAACTTAGGCCGCCGGCGGAAATTTCCGCATCCATAATGTAATAACCGGCGCCGCCGCCGATGTAGGGATTAAACTCCGCGCCGGGCGCCAGATTGAACAAAAGGCCCGCTTCAAGGGGTATGACATCCAACTCGACCTTAATTCCCCCTTCGGAATCTTCGAACTGGAATATGGAGGCCCTCAACTCCATCGTAATGGCCTGATCCAGTGAAAACTGGAGTTTTGCGCCGATTCCGAATTCATCCTCGGCATCTTTGGTGTCCCAATAGGAGGCGAAGAAACCCAGGCCGTTGGCATGGGCGTTCGGCAATATAAACGCCATGGTCATGACCGTCGCAATGAGAGCTTTGTACATATACTACTCCTTTAATGTTTGCACGTTTTGCTGACACCTCCCCGGCAATGGCACCCGCGCATTCCCGGCGAGGCTTTATGGAATGAAACAGGGAACAGGAACAATCCACAAGCTATAATTCTCTGATTACCGGATAAACCCTGCGTTCCAGATAATCGGTTGTATGCAACCGCACGGTTCATGTATGATGCTCAACCGAAAGAAATGAGTATTCGAGCATGGTAAAAATCTGGGAACCGAAAGCATCACAGGGAAGCACCGCGCCGTTTTTGGTAAGGCATCATTATGTCCTGCTGGCCGGTTTTTTTATTCTCGCCGCCCTGGTGGCATTTGGCCCGGCGCCGGAAGGATTGACGGCCAACGCCCAACGCGTCATGGGCGTTTTCGTTCTTTGCGCCTGCTTGTGGGTGACCGGCCTGATTCCCCTGCAAATCACGTCGATGCTGGCCATCATCCTGCTTCCACTTTTGAAAATCATGTCCAGCGCGGAAGCCTTTTCACTGTTTGGCAACCAGGCCGTATTCTTTATTCTCGGCGCATTTATTCTTTCCGCGGCGTTGATTGATTGCGGATTGTCGACGCGGTTAACCTGCCTGGCTCTTAACAAATTCAGCGCATCGCCGTTGATGTTGCGGGACTCCATTCTGTTCATCGGCGCTTTCGCCAGCTTTTGGATGAGCGAACACGCCGTGGCGGCTATGTTGTTTCCCATCGTACTTAACATAGTTCGTGCGTTTGGCCTAAAACCGATGGAAAGCCGGTTTGGACAGAGTTTCTTTTTTGCCTTGGCGTGGGGTTGTATCATCGGAGGCATCGCGACCTACCTGGGCGGCGCGCGCAATCCGCTGGCCGCCGGAATCCTGTTTGCCGAGCGCGGTATCGACATAAGCTTCATGCGGCTGTTGAGCGCATCCTTTCCGATCGTGCTGGTCATGCTTGCCTGTGCGTGGGGAATTTTGCGGATATGTTTTCCGCTGGAAAAAGTGGACATGATCATGGCCCGAGACCAGCTTCACAAGGAAATCGAACAGATCGGACCGCTTTCCCGCCGGGAAATCAGGGTCGGCCTGGTTTCCCTCGCCACGATTCTGGCCTGGATATTCGCATTCAAATTGGTGGGACTGGCCACCATCGCGTTGCTGGCCGTGGCACTGCTTTTCATGTTGCGATTGGTCAAGTGGTCGGAAATCGAAAGCAATGTGAACTGGGGTATTATTCTCATGTATGGCGGGGCGATTGCCCTCGGCTCGGCGTTGCACACCTCCGGCGCGTCGTTGTGGATTGTCGAGAATACACTTGGGGAACACAACCTCACGCCGTTTCAGCTTATCCTGATTATTGGCATTCTTTCTCTTGTTCTGACTGAATTCATCAGCAACGCCGCCGTGGTCTCGGTCATGATGCCAATCGGACTTGGACTGGCCTCCACCTCCGGCTTGTCGTACGAGGCGGTAACGCTTGCCATCGCATTGCCTTCCGGTTTGTCTTATGTATTGCCAATGGGTACGCCGGCCACGGCCATTGCCTATAGCGCGGGATACATTTCCCGCTGGCGCTTTATCAAATATGGCTTGCTCATGAACTCCTTGAGCCTGCTGGCCTTTATCCTTGTCACCTGGCTGTACTGGCCATTGATCGGCCTGAACTGACCGAAACCGCGGATACACCATGGAGGCTTTTCTTCATACCGGACTGGTCGCAGACCCGATCAGCAAACAGCATCTTCCCGGCTGGTCCGATCCGGAATGCCCCGAACGCTACGACGCCTCCTACCTCGCGTTGTGCCGATCGGGACTGATCGATCACCTTCAGAAAATCCCGTGTCGCATGGCGCTTGATGAAGAACTGCTATTGTGCCATGACCAGCGGTATGTGGATTTAGTGAAGCGTGAAATTCTCTCGGGGCAACCATGGCTAAGCACGGGCGATACAGCGTTAAGCCCGCAATCGCTGGATACAGCACGGTATGCGGTCGGTGGCGTGCTAAATGCGGTGGATGCCACATTCGAAGGCAAGGTGAAGAATGCATTTTGTATTGTGCGTCCGCCCGGCCATCACGCGACCCGAGACGCCGGCATGGGGTTTTGTATTTTCAACAACATCGCACTGGCCGCCCGGCACGCACAAAAGCATCATGAAATCAAACGCGTGCTGATTGTCGACTGGGACATACATCACGGAAATGGTACCCAGGATATCTTTTACGAGGACGGGAGCGTTTTTTACTTCAGCGTGCATCAATCTCCGCTCTATCCTGGAACCGGAAGCGCCGGGGAAACCGGGCGCGGGGAGGGACGCGGCACCACGATGAACATTCCCCTGCCCCGAGGATCCGGACGGCAGGAAATCATGAATGCCTTTCGCTCCGACCTGCTTCCCGCGATGGAGGAATTTAATCCGGAGTTTATCCTTATTTCCGCCGGATTCGATTCGCGCGCCGGTGATCCGCTGGGTGAGTTCACCTTGAGCGACAATGATTTTGCGGACATGACACGCCTGTTGATGTCACTGGCGAATCATTATGCCAACGGTAAAATTGTTTCCGTGCTTGAAGGCGGCTACAACTTGAGCGGATTGGCTTCCGCAGTCGTCGCACATGTCCGTGAATTGGCGGGAATATCGCCCGCGGAAAAAGAAGTGTAGTTGACGCTCCTCTTCTTCGCCACCGACCTTCTTTTATGTGGAAGCCGGAAAACCGTGCGCCACACGGTGGCGCTACTACACCATGAAAGGCTCGCCCTCCGGGACAGCAGTCACATCAGGTAATGGATAGCCGCGTGGTTTTCACCAACGCTTTCCACAGATCTTCCTGGGAGTCCGCCGCCAGCAATAAATCACGTGACGATTCTTCGCGGAATGTCTGGGTCAATCCGGCAAGCAAACGAAGATAAAACGCGCTGGCCGCCGTCGGAATGGATATGAAAAAGATCACCTTGGTCAGGGTGCGGGCGGAGTCATTGAATTTCACACCTTTGGGCAGGGTGGCCAAGGCAAGGGAAAGTCCGCCACCTTCCACGCCGCGCACGTGGGGAAAGGCAAGGCCTTGATCGACCGCCGTGCTGGCGATCACTTCGCGACGTATCGATTCCTCCAGCAGGCGTTTCCCGTGATCGACGAAATTCTGTTTTTCCATCATCATGCAGATTTGTTCCAACGCTTCATCACGTGTTTTCGCTTTGATGTGCGGCATCATAAGCGTGGGTGAGCTGAACCGGGCCACGCCGATTTTCGGCGGCTCACTGCGAAGTTTCTTGGGGGTGGCAACGCGACGTGGCGCCGACTCGGGGAAATACAAATAACGCGCACAACTCGGGCAGTGATACAACGCATCCGCGGCGTGAACGGCATGCACCTGGCTGACCGGGATCATCATGCCGCACGCGGAGCAAACACCTTTGGAGATGGGCACAATCGCCAACCCCACCTTTTTCCACATTTTTTCAAAATGACTGCGGTTTTCGACCGGCAAATCTTCAAGAAATTGCTGAATCGAAGCATCCAGGGCGGAAAGACGCGATCCCGGCATCGAGGCCTGCTGTTGTTCCCGGGCAAAAATCAGGTCCTGAAGCTGGATCATGTGATTGATCAAGCGAAGGGTTTTTCCGTTGGTTAATTCGGCAGGCGCGGCTTTTTTTGTATTACTCAAGGTCGTTCTCCATCTAAATCAGCTTTCATTACTACAACAACCAACCCCATCGACGCAATGGCGATGACGGCCAAACCCGAAATTAGCCGCCGGACCGCGGAACCCCCAGCTCCGAATCGGGCAAAATCGGGTGGAAAAGTGAAATTGTACTATTGACCACGAGACCTTTTGGGAGGATGATTGCCGTTTCATTTTTCAGGAGCGACGCATGAACCCGAAGCGCGTGCTATCAAAAGAAACAATTGTAATGAGATTGAAAAGCAACTCCAAGGATGGAGTGATCGAAGAGCTTATCGATGTGCTGGTGGCGTCCGGTAAAATACAGGACCGCAAAGCCGCGCTGAAAGCTGTCGTGGACCGCGAGAAGAAAATGTCCACCGGCCTCCAGAACGGCATCGCCATACCCCACGGCAAAACCGACACAATCGAAAGCCTGGTGGCGGCCATTGGCATTTGCCCGGATGGCATCGCCTTCGAGTCCCTGGATGGCTTGCCCGCGCAAATTATCCTGCTGACCGTCTCGCCGGCCAGCCGGACCGGTCCGCATATCCAGTTCCTGGCCGACGTCAGCCGCGTATTGCACAACGAAGAAACCCGCAAACGGGTCTTGAGCGCCTCCACGGAGGAGGACGTTCTCGATCTGTTGTCCAGCGAAGGTTCATCCGCCCCGTCCACTTGACCGGACGCTCCGGTTTTCCAACAACTGGAAATCGTGTCGCCACGAATTTCCAATGATTGGAAAAAATTATGAGCACCAGCCGCTTTGAGCCAAAATTGATAACCGTCCTGAAGGAGGGTTATTCGCTCAAGCTGTTTTCGCGCGATTTGGTCGCCGGATTTATCGTTGGCATTATTGCGCTTCCCCTTTCCATCGCGCTGGCCATTGCTTCCGGTGTGAAACCGGAGCAGGGCTTGTACACGGCGGTGATCGCAGGTTTTCTCATCTCCGCGTTCAGCGGCAGTCGCGTGCAAATCGGCGGCCCCACGGGCGCGTTTATTGTTCTGGTTTACTCGATCGTTCAGCAACACGGATACGAAGGGCTTGCCATCGCAACACTCATGGCGGGGGCTTTGCTTGTATGCATGGGCATCGCCCGCCTCGGCGGGGTGATAAAGTTCATCCCCTACCCCGTAACCGTGGGATTTACCAGCGGCATCGCCGTGATTATATGCGCCGCTCAAATCAGGGACTTTTTCGGGCTGGATATGCCGGCGCCGCCCGCGGACTTTATCGAAAAAATGGCGGCTTACATCCATCATGCCGGATCGGTCAATCCGCACGCCCTGGGCATGGGCGTGGCTTCGTATTTGCTGATCACCTACTGGCCCCGCATGACGCAGAAAGTTCCCGCATCCCTGATCGCCATCATTGTCGCCACGACTGCGACAAGTTTGCTTCAGCTTCCCGTGGAAACGATTGGGTCGCGGTTCGGCTCCATTCCCGCCACGTTGCCGGTTCCTCAATTTCCCGCGTTGCGGTGGGAGTTGATTTCGCAACTGTTTCCGGCGGCGTTTGCCATTGCGATGCTGGCCGGCATTGAATCACTTCTCTCCGCCGTGGTGGCCGATGGCATGACCGGAAGACGTCACCGCTCCAACACGGAACTTGTCGCACAAGGTATAGCCAATATTGTGTCGCCGATTTTTCAAGGCCTGCCCGCCACCGGCGCGATCGCCCGCACCGCCGCCAACATCAAAAACGGCGGCGTCACCCCGTTCAGCGGAATCATTCACGCCATCACCCTGTTATTGATCATGGTGATGTTCGGCAAGTGGGCGGTACTGATTCCCATGCCCGTGCTCGCGGCCATCCTGATGCGCGTCGCTTACAACATGGGTGAATGGCATTTGTTCGGGCGGCTGTTTCGCTCTCCGAAAAGCGATGTGCTGGTGCTTTTGTCAACGTTCGGATTGACCATACTTGTGGACCTGATCGTCGCGATCGAGGTCGGCGTGGTCATGGCGGCGTTTCTCTTCATGAAACGCATGTCCGAAGTTACCCATGTGGGATTCATCGATCGGGAAGTCCGCGACGATGACCGGGATCCCGCCGGGTTGCGTGTCGAGTCGGATAGAGTCATTCCGGCGGACACCGAAGTCTTCGAAATTTACGGGCCCTTTTTCTTTGGAGCGACCGATCGATTCAAGGATGCGATGCGTGAACTGAAACGCAAACCCAAAGCCCTGATTTTACGGATGCGTCACGTGCCGGTCATCGACGCCACCGGCATGGCGGCGCTGGAAGATGTTCTGAATAAATGCCGCCGCGAAAAAACGCAGTTGATTCTTTCCGGCGTACACCCTCAACCACGAACGGCGCTTGAGCGCGCCGGATTGATCGATAAAATCGGCGAAGAGAATATTCAGCTCCATTTCGATGCCGCCCTGAACCGCGCCCGAATTATTTCCGGCGCCGCTTGATCCTCCAGGTTCGCAAATCCGGTCCGGCCCTGCTGTATGTTCGCCGGCGGTGGATGGTTGTTTCCGATAAAACTTCATACCCCGACACAATAAATGGTACGCTGGTACGTTGTATTCACCGGAGTGTATGATGTTGCGTCCACTACCCAAATACAGATGGAATCGCGTCACTGCCGCTCATCTGGCCAATCGCGCCGGTTTCGGCGCCACGCCGGAAACCATTGTAAACCTTACCGGACATTTTCTCCCGGATATTGTGGAGCAACTGGTGGATATACCTGAAACCGCGTGGCGGGTTCCGCCGCCGGGATGGGTCAATGAAAACTCCCCCGAACGGGCCGAACGAACCATTCGCCGCTCGGTTCCCGAGGAGGAACGGCAGAAAATACTCCAGATGTTGCGTCGGACCGCGCGGGAAAACCTGGTTGAACTTCAGGGCTGGTGGCTGAACCGGATGTTGACCACGCCTCATCCACTATTGGAAAAAATGACGCTTTTCTGGCACGGCCATTTTGCCACCAGCAACGAAAAGGTACAGCACCCTTACGCCATGTACCTGCAAAACCAGACCCTGCGGCAACACGCAACCGGCAACTGGAAAAAAATGTTGATCGCCATCTCGCGTGATCCCGCCATGCTCATTTATCTCGATAATGCACAGAGCAACCATCAGCAACCCAATGAAAATTATGCGCGGGAACTGATGGAGTTGTTTACCATCGGCGAGGGACATTTCACGGAAGATGATGTGAGGGCCGCCGCGCGGGCATTCACCGGATGGAGCATTGAAAGCGACCGCATGGCGTTTCGATTCCGATCTGCCGCTCATGATAACGGCAGAAAACGCTTCATGGGAAAATCCGGTCGCCTCGATGGCGGCGACATCATTGACCGCATTCTCAAACAACCGGAAGCCTCGATGTTTATCTGCCGGAAGCTGTGGTCGTTCTTCGCATACGATAATCCGGAGAATGACATCATTGCGGAACTTTCCCGCATCCTTGTTCGAAGCAATTACGAATGGAAGCCGGTGTTGCGCGCCATGTTCAACTGCGATGCATTCTATTCGGCTCGCGCCATGCGAATGCAAATCAAAAGCCCGGTTCAGTGGCTCGTCGGATCCTGCCGCTATCTTGGCGTGCCGATGCCCGACCCGCCGCTCGCCTCCGCCATCACCCGGATGCTGGGGCAACAATTGTTTTCCCCACCCAGCGTCAAGGGCTGGGACGGCGGTTACTCATGGATCACAACCGCTTCACTGATGGATCGCTACAACCTTGCCGGACTGCTGATCAACGGCAGTGGACGCCATTCGCAAAACCGGCTGACGCGCGGCTTGCGATACAAATCATCTGTCGAACCGCAAAAACTTCTGAACCGCGACGCCATCACCAGCAACGATGACGCCGTAAAAGAACTGCTCTGGCGCTTCTTCCATGGCCCTCTGCGCGACAAGGGCATCGTCATCCTTCGCACGCACTTTAATAATCTTTCGGATTACCGCGAATGGACCGACGATGAGGTACGCAATTTAATTCACCTGCTGATGAGCACACCCCACTACCAACTGACTTGAGGAACATGCCATGAGCAAACGAAAAGCAACCCTGCAGACGCGACGGGAATTCTTGCGCACTTCACTGGTGGGCGGCGCGCTGACCTGGTCAATCCCGCTTTTTCTCCAGTCCACAATGCGCTCCCTTGCCGCCAATGCACTCGGCAGTTCCATTCAGGTGGAACGCGGACGCGACGGCAACATCCTGGTCGTGCTCCAGTTGGCCGGCGGCAACGACGGACTCAACACCCTGGTCCCCATCACCAACGATCATTACTACAAAGCGCGGCCCCGCCTTGCCCTGCCACCCGGCAACACGTTAAAAATCAGTGGCGAGCATGGTCTTCACCCCGCGATGTCCGGACTACGCCAGATATTTGATGACGGACAACTTGCCATCATTCAGGGCGTGGGATACCCAAACCCCAATCGATCACATTTCCGGTCCATGGAAATTTGGCAAACCGCCACGGACAGCAACCGCACCGCGGCACACGGATGGATCGGACGATATTTTGACAACGCCTGTTCCGGTTGCCCGTCAACCACCGGCATCTGCATCGGCAACGAAACACCGGCGGCATTTTTATCGCAGTCACCCATCGGCATTACTTTTCGAAATCCAAGCGATTACCAATTGGCGACCAGCCAGTTTTCCATGACGGGAACAGGACCGGAAGACGACCTCTTCCGCGAGCTGAACATGCTGGGCGCAAATCCGGAATTTTCCGGTTCATCCATCGAGGGTTTGTCGGGACGGTCGCGCCCGAATACCGGAGAATCACCCATTGATTTTCTCGAGCGAACCGCACTGAATGCACAAGTGACGTCCGAACAGGTCCGGAAAATTTCCGAAAGCGCCAGCCTGAAAAAATATCCCGACAGCGAGTTGGGCCGTGATTTTGAACTGGTGAGCAAATTGATTCGAGGCGGCATGGACACCCGGGTGTATTACCTTTCGCACGGCGGCTTCGACACCCACGTAAATCAGGGCGGCGCGCACGATCGACTGTTGCGGCAATTCAGCGATGCGTTACGGGTCTTCCTCGCCGACATGAAAGAAAGCGGGAATCTCGACCGGGTTACCGTGATGACCTTCAGCGAATTTGGCCGCCGGGTCGCGGAAAACGCCAACCAGGGAACCGATCACGGAGCGGCCGCCCCGGTCTTCATTGCCGGCGGGCGGGTCAGACCGGGGATTCATGGAGAGGCCCCCAGCCTCTCACCCAAAAAACTGGATCGGGGCGACCTTGTTCACACCGTCGATTTTCGCCAGATTTATGCCGGAATTCTCGAACAACACCTCCACGCCGACAGCCGGAAAATCCTTGGCCGCGCTTTTGCCCAAGCGCGGTTGTATACGTAGGAATTGAACCGTTTGATGACCATTCGGGTCTATCCGGATATGAAAATCACGCCTATTTGTGGTATATTGTGTTTGTTCTCGGTTCTTATCTCGGAACCGGCGAGGAGTGAGTCAATGAATGGAAATCAAGAAAACGCGACAGAGATGGAAGTTGCGACATTCGGCGCCGGTTGTTTCTGGTGTGTAGAGGCCGTCTTTGAAAAAATCGAAGGCGTGCATTCCGTGGTTTCAGGCTACAAGGGCGGGAAAACCAAAAATCCTACTTACGAACAGGTTTGTCGCGGCGATTCCGGTCACGCTGAAGTCGTCCGGATTGAATTCGATCCGGGCATTGTTTCATACGACCGGTTGCTGGAGATTTTCTGGCAGGCGCACGACCCCACGCAATTGAATCGACAGGGAGCGGACATTGGTACGCAATATCGATCGGTGATTTTCTACCACTCTGAACTTCAGAAGGAAAAAGCCGAGGCGTCCAAATCCGCCGCCGACAAATCGGGCAAATTCAAGAAACCAATCGTAACGCAGATAGTGTCGGCCCAGGAATTTTACGCCGCCGAAAATTACCACCAGGACTATTTCCGGAAGAACCCCCACGCACCCTACTCGCAACATGTGATTCGCGAGAAGTTGAAGAAGCTGGGGCTTAAGTAGAAATTACCCCGGCGGGGCGCCGGGGATCGATTAACTCGAAGTCCGAAATTGAAAACCAGGAATGCGGCTCACCGGGAGGTTCGCCCTCCCGGTTCACAGGCGCCGGGTACCCATTTCGCCGCGATTAATTGTTTACGTGCAGGAAGTAATCCTGGCCGTTGTTGCTGTCCCACAATTCGTTGCCGAAGGAGTCAAATACCACAACGACATAACGGATGGTCGTTCCGGCCGGAAACACACCGAGATTGTAATACCAATGTTCGTTGTTACCGTTGGGATCCCCCATATCCATGCGTTGCGACCCCCAGCCGCCGCCATTTATGGAGAACACAACGTACACATCTGCAGGTGTATTGCGCGGCCAGGTGTCGGTGTTGATCCACACACTCTGTCCGGCGTTGATTTGTCCGTTGTGCGGCCAGTGGTAGGTGGCGCCGATCCATTCCACCGGGACGCGGTGTCCGCCTTCCACAACCGCCGTGTAGTCCTGACCTCCGTTGTTGTCCCAAATCGAATTGCCGTTAAGGTCCACGGCTTCGACGGCATACCGAATGGTTGATCCGCCGGCGAAGAACGATCCGAGATCGACGTGCCAGACATCGCGATCACTCAAGGAGTCGTGCCGCACAAGATCAGACGAATTCCAATACTGCCCGTCCTGACTGTACACAACACGAACTTTTGCCGCGGCATGCGCGGGACGGGTTTCCGTGTTGATCCACAAATTATCACCCGACTTCAATTCGCCGTTGAACGGCCAGTGGTATGACGGTCCAACCGACTGCAGAGGTTGGACAAGCACCGTGTTTGCGCGTTGCAGAACCATGAAGGGTTGGTGTCCGTTGTTCATATCAAAGGCGAGCCATGCGAGGTATATTCCGGTCCGACTGCCGTTGACGCGATAAAGCTGACGGTTGGAGCCAGCCGATGCAGGAGGATCAAACGATTGCGGGGCATTGAATGAGGCGCCGCGGTTGCTACTGACATAACATTTGCCCTGGCTGTAGAAACCGACTTCAAAAACCGCGATCACGCCGCCGGCACCTTCTTCAATGTAAACGCGTTCGGCACTTCCGGTTCCGGGCAGATCCACCCACTGCCAGCCGGCATTGTGCCGCCGCCAAACACGCGGAGCGCCACTGGCATTCGGGGCTGTGCGTGGTGTTGTGCTGGCGGCAAGATATGCGCCGTTCGATGTGGCCAATACATCAAAATTCAACGTGTTTCCCCGAACAATATCAAACGTTCCGAGCAATTCCGATGTCCACCCCAATCCGCCGGAACTGTTGGCAACATACAATTTTCCACTGCCAAACTGACGGCTGTCGACCTCTGAAAAACTGTAACCGACATACAGCCCGTTGGTGTTGGCGTCAAGCCGCGCGGTCAGACTGGAAAACATGGTGGACGCGGGAAAATGTGCGATGGTTGATACATCGGACCACGCCTCCCCCGCCGAGGAGCTTTTCTTTGAAAACAAATGAAGGGCGCCGGTGGATTCGCTCGCGGCGGCCAGAACAATCACGTCGCCATTAGGCGCCCAGTTAATCGCCAACGGCCGACCATCTATTGGAATGGTGCGGATGGGACCAAACGTCGCTCCGCCGTTTTCACTGATGCGGATACGGTGATGAAACGGACCGTCGCTGTACACGACAGCTACGCGTGCATCACGCACCGAAACAAACGACGAATGATAAAGTTCAGCGTTGGCAATTTCGACCGGCGAGCTGAATTCACCGGACGGTAGATCAGATTTGCGCAACAGCAGACGATTTTCTTCGCGTATCAGTGCGTAGTACACCCCCGCCTGTTCAACGCTGTGGGTGAGAACGGGAATTTCGCGTCCGTTGTCAAACGTCAGCGCGACAGTTCCGGATGAAGGAACATCAAACGAATAGTTGGCGCCCCCGGCGCTATCCCAAATGTGTTTGCCGGAATTGTCCCACCCATGAAAGTAATACGAGACTTTGGCACCGGCCGGAAACGGTTGTGGCGGTGTGACGGTCCAGCGGGAGTTTCCACTGACGTGTCCGGCATACGCCATCGGTACGGTGTACCACGCGCCATCATTTACGCGGATGCCGACCTCGGCATTGAGGCCGAAATAGTCGCGGTTCATCAAAATTGTAAATGTTCCCGGATTTTCTCCGTTATGCCGTTTGAAGTCGCCATACACACCCATCCACGTCGGAAAAGCTTGAGCCGCCGTTGCGGACAAAACCAAACCAGCCACCGCCAATAACATCGAAACTCTGATTTTCATAAATTCTCCTAAAACGAAAGGTAAAACGTTTGAATTTATAAGATAAACACCGATTCGCGGCTTGTAAAGCGCTTTTATTGGTGGGTCGCCAGAAAACAGGTTCAGCCCTTAAATATCAAAAATGCCAGCGGCCGGAATTAAAGCAATTCCAAGCCAAAGGGGACAAACGGTTCGAAGTCCGCAAGGTTGTTCGAGGCCAGCCTTGCCTTGGCGGCGATGGCGGTAGCTGCGATCATGGTGTCTATGCGCAGGCGGCGCAGACGATGTGTCGCATTAAAAAGTTCGGCGGATTTCATGGCTTCCGTTTCACCAAAGGGAAGAATGCCCCCCCGAAGAAACGCTTTGATCGTCTTTGTTTGCGCATCCGTAACCGGTCCGCTTAAAAATTCATACCAGCAAATAGCGGGGGTGCAGAGAACCTCGCCCTCGGTGTGCCATTGAATGAGCAATTCCTCCTCCGGGGTGTCGGCAGAAAGTCCATTTATCAAATAGTTGGTGTCCAGGCAGATCATTCGCCCCGCCAATGTTTTCGATCTTCGCGGAGTTCGGTGAGGTATTTTTCCCCTGCTTCGCGAACCATGCCCTTCCCCTCGGCGTGGAGAGCCTTAAGCATCTCGACCGGGTTCGGTTTTTCGGCTGTATTCAGTTGCTCTGCTTGAGAAAGGGCGCGCCGTACCACTTCGGCTTGAGATACATGCCACTGGTTCGATAATCGTTTCAAACGCCGCCAGGTCTCTTTGTCGAGGGCAAACGTTGTTCTATAGGTCATAATAGCCATACCATAATACATACCATAATGCAGAGAGTAATCAAGTGGCATCCGTTGTAAGGTCCCTTCGTTTCCTTCGTTTCCTTCTGTTCAAAATCCTGTATCTTGCGGTTCTATGACGAAGACCGACACCATTACTGCGATTGCAACCGCCCCCGGCGAGGCTGGGATCGCGATCATTCGCATTTCCGGTCCGGATACCTACCGGATTGCCGACGCGATATTCTGCGGACGAGGCGACAAGCCTTCGCAGCGGCCTCCGTTTACCATGGCGTATGGCAGCATCGTCGATCATGAGGGACAGAGAATTGATGATGTGTTGATGTTGTTCATGCGCGCGCCGCGAAGCTACACCGGTGAAGACCAGGTCGAGGTTCATGGCCACGGTGGCTCGATTTCCTGTCAGCGCATACTTCGCCGTGTCCTTGAAGCCGGCGCCCGGTTGGCCGAACCGGGTGAATTTACCAAACGCGCATTTCTCAACGGCCGCATGGACCTCGTCCAGGCCGAAGCCGTTCTCGATCTGATCAAAGCCCGCAGTGAACGCGCCGCCAAGGCCGCGGTCGATCAGCTATCCGGATCGATCAGCTTGTCGTTGTCCACCATTTACGACGACACCATCGCGGCGCACGCCGACCTCGAAGCGACCATGGACTTCCCGGAGGACGAACTGCCCGAGGCGGTGATGGAAGACATCAAGCATCGACTTGACGAAATCCGTTCCCGCACCGACGCATTGCTGGCGACCTGGTCGGATGGACGCCTCCTGCGCGAAGGGGCGTTGATCGTGATCGCCGGACGACCCAACGTGGGAAAATCCACCCTCATGAATGTCTTGCTCGGGCAAAACCGCGCCATTGTATCCGACACTCCCGGGACCACCCGCGACACCATCGAAGAGGGGTACATTCTTAACGGTATACCGTTGCGGCTGGTTGATACCGCGGGGTTGCGGGATACGGACTGCGACATCGAACGCGAGGGAATCCGTCGCTCCCACGACCATCTCGGAAAAGCGGACGGGACCCTGTACCTGATCGATGCATCCGCCGGGCCGACGGAAGAAGACCGGCAGAACCTCGCGCGACTGTCCCCGGAAAAAACCATCGTGATCTGGAACAAGATGGATCTCGCGCCCGATGTAAAAGCGGGGGCCTCGGGCGAGACGCCCCACAAAACACTGTATATCAGCCTGAAAGACGCGGTGTCTGCGGGAAAAATTCGCGCCGCGCTTTCCGATCTGCTTCACACCGAATACAGACAAGGGGCCGAACAGCAGGCGGTGATATCCGAGCGGCATCGAGCCATCCTCGTGGAATTTCAGCGACAGCTTGAGTGCGCGGTTCAACTCGTCATTCAGCGCCGCGAAGACCAGGTCCCGTTGGCCAGCGCCCACCTGCGCGATGCCCTCGAAACCCTCGGAACCGCCACCGGCCGGGTCTATCAGCAGGAATTGCTCAACACCATCTTTTCGCGGTTTTGTATTGGTAAATAA
>DAOLDL010000047.1:0-22975 GCA_035327305.1 Kiritimatiellia bacterium
ACAACCTCGCGTTATGTCGAGCATTTCGCAACGCCTTCCAGCCGAAATGACTGCGGCTCGGCGCCGCCAGCAACTTCGGTTTTCGGGTTTAACAAACAACAAAGGGCTTGATTATTGACGTTCGGAGGGGTATCCATGGTGGTCAAGGGACGTTCCGAATGAATTGGCGAAGAATAGCCTGGTTTTCAGGCACATTGATGATTCTGGCGCTGGTGGCCGTGATGGCGACCGGCTACCGGTCTTTTCGGCTCTACAGCACAGTATCCGATGTCCAGGCTCAAGTAAGATACCTGATCGATTCCGGGGCAACCATTGGGCAAACATCGGCCGACTCCGCATTATCATCAGCATACCTGGAAATTATCTTCGGCGATGATCCCGAACTCCTGAACCAACTCAAAGCTGTCGTTGATCGAGGCATGGCCGCCATGCCGGATGTACAGCAGGGAGAAATATCGTCGATTATTGTAACCTATCGTAAAAATGGCGATGACCGCATAGAAAACGTCGTCGCCAACATCATGGGTGGCTTTCCGCTGGGCCGACGTAACATCAGCATGCATCGCGATGGTTTTTTCGCCAACCAGATCGATCAAAACCTTTGGCAGACCGGGGATTCCGCTCTGCGATTTTTAGGCCGGGATTTGGCGGTCTGGGCCAATAATGAAGATGACGAGCGGGATCAACGCGAGCTGATCGAAGCTATTTTTGCCGGGGAAGTCCTTGTCGTGGCCAACAGCATCACGGATAAACCCATGTACTTCACCGCTGTTTTCCCGGCACCCCGCCAGATCGTCCCGGCCAAAATGAGAAATCATGTCCGCGCCATCCTGTTGAATGGCTACCTGTCGGCGGAACGGGGATCGATGGAATTGGTGGTTCTAGCCGACAACGAACGTTCGACAGCATTGATCAGCTCCATGATGCACGACCTTAAAATCTCCATACTTGTGGGACTTCGGACACGGTTTCGCGGCGTGATGGAAGACACCCCCTGGGGTCCAAGCATTCCTGTGTGGTGGGCTTATGAAATGGCCAATACCGTGGAAGACATGGAATTGGTTCGCCGCGACCGCACAGTTCGACTTTCTACGCGGTTTGAACGTAGAATGGTCAATGCCACACTTAAAACCATTGAGCGTTTTGGGCGTGATTATTCGCAGATCAGAGGCGTACAAGAGGAAAAACTAGATCCTCGCGTTGTCGATGCCCGCCTGCGTTCGACAAAACCTGGTCACTATTGGAGCGATGCTCACCGATGGGGACCTGACTGGCCGATTGGCGTATCAACCAATATCCTGATCCGCAGGCCAGGGGATGAGGAACGATCCTTCGATTCTGCGCCTCCAGTCACCCGTTAATCCGGGCTTTTTCCACCTGAAAGTTGCCCCCTTCCCTGCATCCAGAATCTGTTCGTACTGGATTAGAGGATTATTACCAACAGGTAAAAATCACTTGATCAACACTTTCGGGCTGGTCATAAAGGGCTTTTATTCTCTATAGTCATGGTTTATTTTACGGAAATTCCGTCATGGGTTTTTTGAGGCGACGAATTCTATATCTGAATATCGCAGAGGGCAGAGGCAAGATTTCTGTTTTATTTCTTGCCTCTTTCTGCATTCTCCATTCCGCCCAGGCCATTGATTTCAACATTAACCAGATATCCATGACCAACCGGATAAACCGTGACCCGGTAATCAGCGAAACCGGGCTGGCGGCATGGATGTATTTCGACACAAACAATATAATATCCGCTCATTCAGAAATTGCCGTTTACTTTGACAATCGGCGACGAGACTTGACTGAAGATGTGGGCAATCTTTTTTATGGCGCGTCCAAACCCGTCGTTCACAGCAACCAATTGATATTTGTCGCCAATTACCGGAAGTCTGAAGGCGATATCACGTGGGTGCTAAGAGAAGTCATGGACCGGGATAACGGTGATATTCGAGAACTACCCGCAATGTATGAAGCAAGGGTCGAGGGCGACGAACAAGTATTCATCGCCATCCCAACCGACGCCACCGCCACGAATGAAAGTGGAATGCCGGTCGTCGGCATGCAAACCAACGCGGCCAGACGCGTACCCAGCGGCGAGGCGGAACTATGGTCATGGAAAATAGGCGATACTGATATCCTTCGGGTAACACACGATCGCCGAAATGATTTTAATCCTGACCTCTGGGGTAACACCATCGTCTGGCAAAAAGCAAAAGGCTGGCCTTTCGGATGGGAAATTATGGCGCTGATCGCCACCAACCGCATGCAAATGACCACCAACTATTATTATGACATGGGCGCCAAGGTGCATGGCGACAAAATCGTCTGGTATGGCTGGGATGGTTTCGATTACGAAATATTCATGTACGACAGCGTGTTGAATGAAACCATTCAAATTACTTCCAACCGTTTCGATGATGTGGCGCCTTCAATTTGGGGTGATGTTATCGTCTGGGAAGGTTATTCGTCGGCAGAAGCGGACATCTATATGTGGCGCACCGGCCACGTGACTCGCGTCAGCCACGATCCCGACAATCCGATGCGCTTTATAGAAGATGACCTTTATCCCCGAATCTGGAACAACAAAATCGTCTGGCAAAGTTTTGACGGCGACGACTTTGAGATTTATTTATATGACATCAACCGGGGTGAATTCACCCAGGTCACCGCAAACCGCTTCGATGATACAAACCCCGAAATTCACGACGATCTGATTGTGTGGATGGGCTATTACGACAATTGGGATTCGGAAATTTTTTATGCAGACCTTCGCGCCAGCGGCCCATTAACTCCAGTGCGCCTCACCACCAATGACGAAGATGATCGCGACCCAAAAACCGCGAGTCGACGCATCATCTGGGTATCCGAACGGGACAACCAGACCCATATCATGCTTGCCGAACCGCGCTGACCTAGACCTGCCATTGACGATCCAGAGAGCGATATTGAATCGCTTCGGATATGTGTTCTTCAACAATATCCTCGACGCCCGCAAGATCGGCTACGGTTCGCGCAACCTTGAGTATACGGTCATACGCGCGAGCGCTGAAATTCAATTCCGTGATCGCCATTTTGAGCAGGCTTTGCGGCCCATCCCCCAACCGGCAATGTTTTTGGATTTCCCGCGACCGCATCTGGGCATTACAGGTTACATGCTTGAGTGTTTTGAAACGATCGTGCTGAATGAGTCGCGCGGCGACTACGCGTTCGCGAATTTTTTCCGACGGCTCGCCTTTACCCATGGATGACAAGTCCTGGTAACTTACAGCCGGCACTTCAATTTGAATATCCATCCGATCGAGCAAAGGCCCGGATATCTTCGACCGGTAACGCTGAATCTGCGGTGGTGAGCAACGACATTCACGCTTGATATCGCCATGATATCCGCACGGACACGGATTCATCGCGGCAACCAGCATAAAGCGACAGGGGAATGTCAAACTTGCCGCGGCCCTGGAAATCGTCACAATACCGTCCTCCAGTGGCTGACGCATCACTTCCAAAACATTGCGGTGAAACTCGGGAAGTTCATCCAGAAACAACACGCCATGATGGGCGAGACTCACCTCTCCGGGCATTGGATGCGAGCCGCCACCGAGCAACCCCGCGTCGGATATGGTGTGGTGCGGCGTCCGAAACGGACGGCGGGCCACCAATGCCTGATGCGGTGGAAGCATACCGGCAATACTGTGAATCTTGGTGGTCTCAAGCGCCTCTTCCAAACTTAGCGGAGGCAAAATTGTAGGCACCCGTTTGGCCAACATGCTTTTTCCGGTTCCCGGCGGACCGATTGCAAGGAGGTTATGTCCGCCGGCCACGGCAACTTCTACGGCGCGTTTTGCATTTTCCTGCCCTTTTACGTCGCAATAATCCTCATCGTAGTTTGCGTGATTGGAAAAAAAGTTTCGTTGGTCGATCGAACAAGGTTGAATGGAGGTTTTTCCCGCCAGGAAATCGGCGGCTTCCCGCAACGTTCGCACCGGATAAACAGGAAGACCGGCGACCACGGCGGCTTCTTCGGTATTGTCGGGCGGAACCAACATGCCGCGGCACCCATTTGCTCTCGCCATTAAAGCAATCGGCAACGCGCCGCGTATGCGGCGAACTTCTCCGCTTAACGCCAATTCCCCGACGACACATAACGATCCCAAACTGTTCTCCGGAATTCCTTCCGTTGCGGCGATCATACCCAAGGCGATCGGCAAATCAAAACTTGGCCCCTCCTTCTTGATATCGGCCGGGGCGAGGTTGATGGTGGTTCGGCCGATCGGTGGTGCGAAGCCGGAATTGATCATGGCCGTCCAAACCCGATCGGAACTTTCCTTTACGGCGGCATCGGGAAGTCCCACGACAACGACCTTGGTGTCACCGTGCCCGGCATTGACTTCAATCTCCACCGGATAAGCATCCACGCCATAAACGGCGCCGGAAAATATTTTGGCCAACATGGGTTAAACGTCCTTAAAAGCCGGAAACCGTACAGGTAAAGCGCTCCACCCGCAAGGAGGAATGTCGCTCAATCGTAAAGATACCTCCAACGGATGTTGATGAATCATCGGGAGTGCGGCGCCACTACACCACCAGCCGCACTGCCGGAGTGACGGATTTAGTAGTATGATCGGCCGGGTCGGACAGATTGCAACATGTGTTCCGGAATTTCCATGATGAACCGTGACGGCATATACATTTGCATACCGCCGTCACGGGTTCGACGAAATCTCGGACAACAAAGGTACAACTCATCGCGCGCACGGGTAGTGGCGACGTAGAATAGACGACGTTCCTCGGAGACATCGCCATCGTCCATCATGGTTTTTTGTGAGGGAAACAATCCTTCCATCACCCACAAGATAAATACCGCGCCCCACTCCAAACCCTTGGCTTGATGAATGGTGCTCAACCGGATCGCCTTAAACGCGGCGTCATCACCGGTCGGTTCGTTGTCGAGATTGCTTTGAAGCGCGACTTCACTCAAAAATTCCGCAACGGTTTCGTACCGGGTGGTAAAGCGAATCAATTCATCCACGTCTTCCATCCGGCGATCAGAATTATCAAACATGGTCAACGCATGCGCGCGGTAAAACTCTTCGACAAACATGGAGATGATTTCCGACGGATGTACCTTGGGTCGGTCATTGAACAGCAACGCCATTTTTTCATGAACCGGTTGCCAGATTTCCCGCGCGGCGGTGGGAAGTGCATGGAAAAGCTGGTCCCGGTCGGCTGTGGATTGCGGATCAAACCGTCTCCCCGTTTTTTCCCAGACCTTGGACACCGTTTTAGGTCCGAGCTTCGGGAACATTTCGAACATGCGGCCAAACGCCAATTCATCCATGGGGTTTCCGACCAAACGCAACAGGCAACAAACATCCTTGATATGGGCCTGTTCAAAAAAGCGGACACCAGATGTGATCACATACGGAATTCGATTTTTCGCGAGGTGGATTTGCAATTCCATCGCATGGAAATGAGAACGATACAGGACGGCGATTTCGCGGGCTGGCGTACCCATGGCCAAACAGCGTCGAACCTGTTCCACCACATACGTTGCCTGGTGGTCGCCGTCCTGCAATTGGGCCAGACGGGGTTTCTGCGCCGGACCGCGAACGGCCTTGAGACTTTTTTGAAATTGCTCCGGATTTCCGGCAATACAGGCATTCGCCACATCGAGAATTTCCGGAACGCTACGGTAGTTGGTTACGAGCTGGTAAATTTTTGCCTCGGGGTAACGTTTGGGAAAATTCATGATGTTGCGGAAATCGGCGCCGCGCCAGGAATAGATGCTCTGAAAATCATCCCCCACCACCATGAGATTCCGATGATGACGCGCCAATGAATCGACCCATTCCGCCTGAATGGTGTTTGTATCCTGGTATTCATCTACCATCACATATCGAAACCGTTCGCTGTACCGCTCTTGAATTTCCGGACGCTCCTGGAACAACTTAAGCCCATTCGCCAGAAGGTCGTCGAAATCCATGGCGTTCAGCGTTTTCTTACGTTCGTTGTAAATCCGATGAACTTTCACCACATCTTCGGAACGAATAAATGACGCATTGGCAAAACGATCTTCGGCCATTTGTTCGAGGGAGTCGGAACGACTGGCGGCCAAACCGTACAGCGACAGCAACACCTCCGGTTTGGGGAACATTTTGGGCGGAAGTTTGAGGTCTTCAATGGTAAGTTTGACCAACCGTTTGGCGTCATCTTCATCGAGAATGGAATAGTCGCGTCCATAACCGATCAAGTCCGCATGCATACGAAGCATGCGGTTGGCCATGTGATGAAACGTGCCGCCCCATAATCCTCCCACCGCTTCGCCGACCAAGCCGTGCGCACGCTCGAGCATCTCGCGGGCCGCCTTGTTGGTGAAGGTCAACAGGAGAATCCGCCGCGGGTCGATACCCTGCTCCACCAGCCAGGCAACGCGATACGTTAATGTGCGGGTCTTCCCGGTTCCGGCCGCGGCGATGATGAGCACGGGGCCGTCCGGCGCCTGCACGGCCTGCAACTGCTCATCGTTGAGTTCCCGATCGAAAGCAATGCCGGTCATGATTCGCGCGCCGAAATGGGATGTTCATCGAGTAATTGTTGAAGTGAGATGCCCTCCAGCGCGCCGCCCAGTCCGCGATCGAGGCACTCCATGGCGGCAAAAACCGCCGGGGCGTCGCCGCCAAAACCGTAACGCTCGGGACCGACGCCATCCTGATTAACCAAATCAACGATTTGCTTCAGCGTAACATCGGAAAGAGGTCGCCGCAAAAGATACCCCGGCTCGGGTCCGGCAGTTTCGACCAGGATATCGCCACGCACCAACAGCCGTATGATTTCGTTGATCAATCGCACGGGGATGCGATGCAATTGCGCAAATTCGACGGCATTAAACAACGACCTGCCGCGCAGGAACGCTTCACCGGCCTGCAGACAAATGGAGAAGGCCAGCATGATCCGGGCGCGGTTGTTGGCATGTCCGGCACTGCGCTCCAAATCGTATGTTGCGTGATTCTGCAGAGCAAAGCACAACTCGGCGCCCAGCAGAATGATCACCCAACTCACATACAACCAGGCAAGAAAAATCGGCACCGAGGCGAACGTCCCGTAAATGGCATTGTTGCGTGCCACACCGATTTGCAAACTGACATAAATGCTTTGCCATCCGAGCCAAAGCAATGCGGTAATAATCGCGCTGATGAGCGCGGGTCGGACGCGAATCGACGTGTTTGGAACAAATATAAACAAAAAGAAAATCGCGACCGTTGTCATGATAAACGGGGTTAATTGCAGAAGCCCCCGGTAGATCCATGCGGCCTCGCCAAGGCGGGCGATTACGGTTTCACTCGAGAGCGATGCGTTCATTGTGAACGCGATCAGGATCAAAACCGGAACAACCACGATTATGCTGATGTAATTGACAAATCGGCGCCAGAAAGCGCGCGAGGATTTGATGCCCCAGACTTGATTGAACGATCCTTCGATACTGCTAAGCACCTGAACCACGGTCAGGAATAACACCACCACCGCCACCCAGCCAAGCGCCCAGAAATTTGTTCGATTCACAATGTCGAACATCTGTTCGATGAACGCCTGAAACTCCTCGGGCATGGATTCCATGTTGTCCTGAACACGGAGAATAAATTCCTCGCCCGCGCCCAACCCTTTCAGCAGGGAAAGCGCAATGGCGAGTATGGGAACGAGGGAAACCAGACTGGCAAACGTCAGCGCGGAAGCCTGAACCGTCAGGTTGTCGTCACGGAAGCCGCGCACGACAAGTTCGGATATCCGGAACAGACGTTTGATAAGGGCCTTGATGCCGGTAAGCGATGAAAGCTCGGAAACCCATACATCATGAACGATGAATTGCCGCGCTTTCCGGAAAAATTCCTTCACGGTTTTCATCCTTTGATTTTTCCCGCTCGTTCATGCTCCAGAAACATGGCCCAGGCGCCAAGCGTCTTGGCGTCGCTTATTTCACCGGAGCAAATGGCTGACGCGATTTCTTCACGCGTCATCATGACCAGATGAAGGCGCTCATCGTGATCCAACTCGGCGGGACGCGATTCCGACTCCAATTCAGCGAAGTAAATGCCGACTTTCTCATCAACATATCCGGGTGAAGCGTACAAGACTCCGAGGCGGGTGATGGCAGTCGCATCAAATCCGGTTTCTTCACGGAGTTCGCGGCGGGCGGCGACTTCCGACGCCTCACCGGGATCCAGAAGCCCCGCGACCACTTCCGTCATTTCCATCTCAACCGCCTTGCGGTATTGGCGAACCAGGGCGAATCGACCATCAGGATGCCGGGCCAAAACCCCGATCGAACCGGGATGTCGGATAATCTCCCGATAGGCTTTGCGCCCATCCTCAAGCTCGATGTCGTGTTGCTCCAGCGTCAGCATTTTCCCGCGAAACACTTCTTTCCTGGAAACGGTATGTTCACTGAACGATGTCATTGCCGGTGATAGTAAACGGGAATGGAACGTTCCTTCAATCTTTGATTATTCACCTGCCGATTGACCGGATCATCGGTTCTGCCGTACTATAACGCCAATGTTACGGACAAGGAGACATCAGGAAGACCTGGAGGAGGCGTCGCTCGCGCCGTATGCTTTGCGTAGCGGCCGGACGCGTGGGCGGCATTACCCCGAGCCGGCCCATGATATCCGCACTGAATTCCAGCGCGACCGGGACCGCATCATTCACAGCCGCTGTTTCCGTCGTCTGGAATACAAGACCCAGGTTTTCGTCAACGGCACCGCCGACCATTACCGCACCCGCCTGACCCACACGATTGAAGTCGCGGCAGTCAGTCGCACCCTTGCCCGGGCGTTGCGGGCAAACGAGGATCTCGCCGAGGCCATCGCGCTCGCGCACGACATCGGTCACAGTCCCTTTGGTCACATGGGAGAACGTGCGCTGGATGAATTGATGAAAGAACAAGGCGGGTTTGACCACAATGCGCAAAGCCTGCGCTGGGTTGAAAATTTGGAACGACGCTACCCGGCGTTTCCCGGCTTGAATCTGACCTGGGAATTGCGGGCGGGTTTGCGAAAACACATTTCCAAGCAACCGGGAGCGGAGCTGGATGGCAAACCGATAGGTCCCTTCCAGCACATCGAGGCGCAAATCGCGGACGTCGGCGACGATCTGACCTACTATGCCCACGATATCGACGACGGGCTTGAATCCCGCCTCATACAACCGGAACATCTGGCTGAACTTGAAATATGGCAAATGGCCACCGAACACGCCAACCGCTATTACCCCGAACTCGATGACGAGCATCGTGCGGGCATAATCGTCCGTTGCCTTTTGGATTTACAGGTTCGCGACGTCATTCAATACAGCGAGCGAAAACTTCTCGAACATCAACCGAGCGCGCCCGACGACGTCATTTCCGCCCCGGAACGCCTGGTGACATTCAGTCCCGGACTTCTGGAGAAACTCGTTGCTCTCCGGCAATTTTTATTTGAGCGTGTTTACTGGCACAACGATGTTCACAAAGCAAACGAAGACGCAGTGGAAATGATGCGAAAATTATTTCTTTATTATGTCGGCAACCCGAACTCAATGGGACGAAAAGCCCGTTCACGCATCGCGGTCGACGGCATTTGGCGCGCCGCATGCGATTACGTGTCGGGCATGACCGACCGGTATGCACTGGAAGAATATGAAAAATTCGGATTAAACGGATAAGCTTGTTCATCCTAAACCTTCTCATACTCTTAATCCTGATCATAGATTACGAGTACGATCAGGATTAAGAATTAGATTAATACGAGGGTGAAGAGCAGGAGAGATTCAGCATGATACGTGAAGCGATTGCGAAATTGGCCGAGGGACAAGGATTGACCGGGCACGAAGCCTTGCTGGTCATGAGGCAAATCATGGACGGCGAGGCGACCCCTTCGCAAATCGCCGCTTACTTGACGGCTCTGCGGATTCGCGGAGAAACGCCCGAAATTATAGCCGGCAGTGCAACCGCCATGCGCGAACACTTCACAGCCGTTGAACCACACGCGGACGTGGTGGTCGACACCTGTGGTACCGGCGGTGATGGAGCGCATACATTCAACATTTCCACCACGGTGGCGCTGGTCGTGGCCGGGGCAGGAATCACGGTGGCCAAACACGGCAACCGAAGCGTATCCAGTAAAAGTGGAAGTGCGGATGTGCTGGAATCACTGGGTGTCAACGTGTCGGTGTCGCCAGATGTCATGTCGGCCTGCATGAAAGAAATCGGCATTGCCTTTTTGTTCGCGCCCGCGCTTCATCCGGCCATGAAGCATGCCATCGGTCCGCGCAAGGAAATCGGCATACGAAGTATTTTTAATATACTTGGCCCTTTGTCGAATCCCGCCAATGCGCGTTACGGAATGCTTGGCGTTTACCAGCGCGCACTGGTTCCCGTACTCGCCGAGGCGGCGGCCAGCCTGGGCGCCCGCCATCTTTATATCGTGCATGGACATGACGGCTTGGATGAAATCACCTTGACCGGATTGACGGAGGTTGCCGAAGTCAAAGATGGCAACGTACATGTATTCACGCTGGATCCCCGCGACTACGGGTTCAAATTATGCCAGCCTTCGGACCTGACCGGCGGGGATCCGGCCCGAAATGCGGAAATCATCCGCGCCATTCTTGCCGGCGAAAAGGGATACCCGCGAGACATCGTTGTACTAAACGCCGCGATGGCTATTGTTGCCGGACAAAAAGCAACCTCGATAAAAGAGGGAATAGCCATGGCCGAACAATCCATCGATTCCGGATCCGCGCTGAAAAAGCTTAGCTTGCTGGTTGAAAAAACTTCCCCGGCGGGGGCCGGTTAACCCGGGTCAAATCCACTTCTTCTTTTTCACGATTGTAAAGAATGTGACCATGAACAGTACGACCACCACCCAGAATACCGGATACGAATAAGCCCATTCCAACTCCGGCATGACTTCAAAATTCATGCCGTAAACACCGCAAAGGAAACTAAGCGGTAGAAAAATCATGCTGAAAATGGTGAGTCGATTGATAATCCGATTGGTGCGATGACTTACCATGCCCATGTAAAGATTCAACGTTTCATTCAGGATGGTTCGTTCGCCATCCAAGTCCATACCAAGCCGTTCCATGCGGTCGGCGAGCTGATTCAGCGACGGTTGCGTGGTTTCACTGACAAATGCCGACTTGCGTGATGAAAGCGCCTTGAACAAGTCGCGAGAAGCCAGAACCATGCGACGGAAGCCCAGAATGTCGGTGGTCAATTTCGAAACCGACACGAAGATTTCATCGGATACTTCACCAAACAACGTGAGTTGTACCCGCTCCACCTCCGACGTAAAATTGTGGTAAGTCCGTCGGTACGACTCAAACAATTGCGAGCTTAGTTCATAGAGCAGGAAGCCGGAAGACCGGGCAAACTTAAAGAAATCATCCCGATAAACCCGCTTGATACCTTCAATGGCCGGCGAAAAGCCCGGGGTCATGACGGCGAGGTAGTGCTTGCCCAGCAAAAACTCAATGACATCGTATTGCAACGAACCATTATCGAGCCAGGCTTCGGAAACGGAGAAGTGAATGGCGTCATCATACAGATCGTACCGTGCTTCCTGTTGAGGTCCGATCAACGCGCGGGCGCCCTCGGGATTGGCGCCCAGCAATTCAAGAGCACGCCGACCTTCAGCTTCTTCGCCGGAACCAATTACCATCCAGTAGAAAACGCCATCACCGGGTGAAGACGAAAGTTCATCTAAAGATATGCTTCGCTCTTCTTTTTTGCTAAAGTCGAATTCAACCAACTGCATGGGGGAGTTTTATTGCCTATATTTTGAGACAAGGGAATGAAAAATTATGGCTTTCAATAAATACTCCCCGGCACAAGCAAATAATACATTTATGTATGCTTTTGTGAGACCATAAACAAGATTGTATTCTTTGAATGGTTTTATTAATGTTCAGCATGTTTAGCAGATATTTATCCAGCAATGGGTTATATCAATTAATTGAACATGCGGCTTTATGGCACAAAGAATGCTTATGGTAATGGCGTTAAGCAAGTGACTTATGCGGTTTGAAAATTATCAACTCGATTCGTTTTACGATGAGATGTTTGAGAAGGACGGGACGCCACGCCCCGGCTCCAAACTTCTTTTTCAGCGTCTGACGTCTCTTTCCGACGGCGAACTGATTCGTTATCAACAATCAGCCGAGCGCGCCCTGTTGAATCTCGGCATCACGTTTCAGGTTTATTCAGACACCGAGGGCACAGAGAAAATTTTCCCTTTCGACATCATCCCCCGCATCATCGCCGCCGACGAATGGGCAGTCATGGAAAAAGGGCTGAAGCAACGAATCTGTGCGCTTAATTTATTTTTAAACGATATATATTCTGACGCCAAAATCGTCAAAGACGGGGTCATTCCGGAGGAGATCATCAAATCCGCCGCGACATATCGACCCTTGTGCGAAGGGTTGAAACCACCCCAGGGAATCTGGTGCCACGTGACGGGCACCGATCTGGTTCGCGATCGCGACGGACAAATGTACGTACTGGAGGACAACCTGCGTTGCCCATCCGGCGTTTCCTATGTCCTGGAAAATCGCCGGGTGATGAAAAACACCTTCCCGGCAGTTTTCTCGAATTCACATGTGCGCTCGGTTTCCAATTATCCCGGCCGCCTGCTGGACATGTTGCAGAATCTGGCGCCGGCCCACATTTCCAATCCGGAAGTCGTGGTCCTGACTCCGGGCATTTACAATTCCGCATATTTCGAGCATTCCTTCCTCGCCCAACAAATGGGCGTTGAACTGGTCGAAGGACGCGACCTCGTGGTGCACGATGGTTATGTCCACATGCGAACCACCCGCGGCTTGCAAAAAGTACATGTGATATACCGGCGCATCGATGACGATTTTATAGACCCGCTGGCATTTCGACCGGACTCCGCGCTTGGCGTTCCCGGATTGATGGAGGTCTACCGGGCCGGTCGTGTGGCGCTCGCCAATGCCCCCGGAACCGGCATTGCCGATGACAAAGTTGTCTACGCTTATGTGCCCAAGATGATCAAATATTATATGGGCGAAGACGCGATTCTTCCCAATGTTCCGACGTTCCTCTGCTGGGAAGATGCAGACCGCCAGCACGTTCTCGCAAATCTCGACAAACTGGTGGTGAAGGCCGCCAACGAGTCGGGAGGATACGGCATGCTGGTCGGCCCTCACGCTTCGGAAAAGGAACGCGCCGAATTCGCGGAAAAGATCAAGGCCAAACCGCGCAATTACATTGCCCAACCCACGCTTGGCCTTTCCCGGGTTCCCGTCATCGTTGGCGACTCAATTGAAGGGCGCCACGTCGACCTTCGCCCGTACATCTTATATGGGAAAGATATCTTTGTGCTTCCCGGCGGCCTCACGCGCGTGGCCCTGAAAAAAGGATCGCTGGTGGTGAATTCCTCGCAAGGCGGCGGAAGCAAGGATACATGGGTCCTGGAGTCAAACGGTCGGCCGAACAACCCAAGGAATGCGAGCGGTTAATGCCATGATGTTGAGCCGGGTTGCGGATTCAGTTTATTGGATGAGCCGTTACGTGGAGCGCGCGGAAAACATCGCGCGCTTCATCAATGTGAATTTAAGCCTCATGCTGGATCAGCAACTTGAGGGTCAAAACCCGTGGGAAGCCTTGATCCAGATCACCGGCGACTACGAGATGTTTTCCGCCAAATACGATGAAGCGAACATGGAAAACGCCATCGAATTTCTGACCTTCGACAAGGAATACCCGAATTCGATTTTTTCCTGTGTCCGATCGGCCCGCGAAAACGCGCGCACCGTGCGGGAAACCATATCATCGGAAATGTGGGAGTACCTGAATCGCCTTTACCTGAAAATACGCGACCGTTCCCCCGGCCACAAAAGTTCATTTCTATCCGACGGAAACCAGTTTTACACCGACATCCGCCTCGCCGGCAATTTATTCACCGGCATCACCGACAACACCATGACGC
This sequence comes from Kiritimatiellia bacterium, assembly GCA_035327305.1. Classification (GTDB taxonomy): domain Bacteria; phylum Verrucomicrobiota; class Kiritimatiellia; order CAIVKH01; family CAIVKH01; genus CALMUP01. The sequence goes on from DAOLDL010000047.1 coordinate 13,989, forward strand.
ACAACGAAGGCTGGCACTTCACGCGGCTGGGTCGCATGATTGAGCGGGCGGACAAAACATCGCGCCTGATCGATGTGAAGTATTTTTTGCTTCTGCCTTCCCTGGCGGACATCGGCACACCCTACGATGAATTGCAATGGTCGGCGCTGTTGCGATCGGCCAGCGCCTACGAAATGTACCGCAAACGTCACGGCCGCATCACGCCGGAAAAAGTCGTGAACTTCCTTGTGCTCGACCACGAGTTTCCGCGCGCAATGCTTTACTGTATTTCCCGAAGCGAAAACGCCCTGCACAACATCACCGGCACGCCTTTTGGAACATATTCCAACATCGCCGAACAGCGACTGGGAAGCCTTCGTTCATTTCTAGCCTTCAACAGCGCCGAAGACATTATCAAACGCGGCCTGCACGAATTCATCGATGACTTCCAGGACAACCTCAACCATGTCGACGCGGCCATCTACAAAACCTTTTTCGAGTTCCGCACTCCGGGCGGATAACCTTCACGGACACCAGGTCCATGTTGTTTCAAATCCGCCATACCACTTCGTACACGTACAGCCGTCCGGTCGCACTCGATCCGCACACATTGCGTGTACGCCCGCGGAACGACGGAAGCCAGACGTTGAGAAATTTCACCCTGGAAATTTCACCCCGCCCGGCGGGCATGACGGAATTCACCGACCTCGAGGGAAATGCCGCCGCGCAGATTTGGTTCAACGAAATGACGGATAAACTCACGATCCTGATCATCAGCGAGGTGGAAACATTGCGGGAAAACCCCTACGAATTTGTCCTTGCCGACCCTGGGGTCATGACCCTTCCGGTACGTTATCAGGATCCGGCTCGCATGAATTTAAGGCCTTATTGCCAACCGGTTCAACACGATGGACCGGTAGCCTGGTATGCTGAAGAAATCGCCCGCGCCACCGGATACGACACATTGCGGTTCCTGTCTGCGCTTACGCAAGACCTGTATGAACGGATTGCCGTCAAAGTGCGTTTAACCGGCGAGCCGCAAACTGCGGCGGAAACCCTCAAGTCGGAGGAAGGAGCCGGACGTGATATCGCGGTCTTGTTCATGGAGGCGTGCCGTACGCAGGGCATTGCCGCGCGGTTCGCAAGCGGTTACTGGAACGGACATGCGCCGGACGGCAATCAATACCTGCACGCCTGGGCGGAAGTTTATTTTCCACAATGCGGATGGCGAGGATACGATCCATCAACCGGACTTGCCGTGGCCGACCAGCATGTCCCGGTATCCTCCGGTCTTTACCCCGGAAGCGCGGCCAGCATCACCGGCGCGTTCTGGGGATCCGACGTAAATTCCGTCATGGAAACCAGCGTCGATATCCACGCGGGTTGATGCCGCCTCTACAAGGCCGCCATTCATCCTGCGAACAATCAGCCCACGAGATAAGGCGCTTTTTCGAGTACAAGACGTCGCAACCGCGAATCGTTTTCCTTCACCGGAAAATCGCGGGGCGGCAAATACCACTCGGTAAAATCCGCGCGGTTGGGGGCAAGCAACGCATACATCGCCTGGTAGCGGGCTACGACGACATCCCGGCTTCCGTAATGAAAGCACTTGCTCGGATCCATAAACAGCACCGTACCGGCCTTGCCGGTCAAGACATGCATTTCCTTCCGATCGACAACACTGAAAACCTCATCATCGCTCAAGCGGTATGCCCGTCCCCGGCGTCCGTAACCAAGCGCCTTGATGATGCGGGCAGACGCATCCGAATCAAAAAAGCAAAACGGTCCGCAATCCGCATTCACATCGCGAAGCAGTACGATCACATACACCATGTGTTTGTCGTGAAAATCCACATGAAACAATTGGCTCCGCGCATAGGTATGTTTCGCGGCGACTTCAGGTGTCTGATGCGACTCGGTCAAGCGCATGCCCGGCGGGACCGTGGTGGACAACGTGGGAATATAGCCGAGATAATCACAGGCGATTTTAAGAACATCGGTTGATGTGATAAAATCGAGCAATGCGGGATATTCGGACAGCAAAGATTGATCCATGATATCGCGAATCCATTCGCGGCCCACCGCGCCGGTTCGTGTCATCCCGTTGCGCTCAATCACTTGTTCGCACTGCTCCATCATTTCCGCCAAGTGCGGCCATCGCCCCGAGGTATCAATCAGAACCCCGTTCTTCATGAAACCGTGATCAGTCAACGGATTCCCATTTTCCCGCAACAACGCATCCAACTCACGCCGGTAAAGCCGATCCCGCATGCGCCTCTCCTTGCGGAATTTGAAGGTATTCAACAATTTGGCGGTCCGCATCACATTATTTATGCCCAACCATTCAATATCCTGCGGATGCATATCAGAATGCGGACGCTTGATAGCATGCCACAACCGTTCTTTGATCCTGCTCATAGGTGCGTGAAAACATAGGGATTTTTTAGAAATCATTCAAACGGAATTGGAAAAACAACGGAATTATCGAATTTAGTTCGCAACCCACTGCGAAAGTTGTAGTATTTTAGTTTTCAGGTGACATTTTTGTAGAATGAACTCTTTACGCATTGCCTTGGCTCAAATAAATCCTACGGTTGGCGCACTGGAACACAATGCCTCGCTTATACTTGTGCGAGCGGCGGAAGCGGCGCAAGCTGGCGCTGACCTGGTTGTATTCCCGGAGCTAACTTTAAGCGGGTATCCTCCGGAGGATTTGGTTCTAAAGCGCCACTTCATAGAAGACGTTGAAATACAACTTAATCGCATCGCATCGAAACTACCGCAAAGAATCGTCGCCGTGATCGGCGCCCCCATCCATTACGAAGGTCGTGTGTACAATGCCGCTGTCGTGGTCCAAGCAGGCCGGATCACCAGCCGCTACCTGAAAATGACGTTGCCCAATTACGGCGTGTTTGACGAAAAACGCGTTTTTGCTGAAGGCCACGATCCGTTGGTCATCACGGTAAAGGACGCCAAAGTCGCTCTGCATATCTGCGAAGATTCCTGGTCGACGGACTTTCCCGCCTGCCAAAAATTGCTTAACGCCAAACCCGACATGATCGTGAATCTATCCGCCTCGCCTTATCATCGCGGTAAATGGAAAAGCCGCGAGGAAATCCTCGGTCGCACCGCTCGATTTCTCAATGCGCCCCTCCTCTATTGCAACCTGGTCGGCGGGCAGGACGAATTGGTTTTCGATGGCGGAAGCCTGGCCCTCGATGCCGGAGGGAAAATTTTGTCCCGCGCACGTTCTTTCGATGAAGATTTACTGGTCGCCGAGGTTCCAATCATTGGAAAAAAAGGAGACCGGAATTTCCAGGCATTGGAAACCAATTCCGAGGCGCCTTCCCATCCCGACGTCAATGGCCTGGCCGATGCGGGCGAAGTTTACGAGGCGCTTTGTCTCGGGCTTAAAGATTACATGAACAAAAACGGCTTCGCGCGCGCAGTCATTGCGTTGAGCGGCGGAATTGATTCCGCGCTGGTGGCCACCATCGCCGTCGATGCGCTCGGACGAGACCGTGTTGTCGGCGTCACCATGCCGTCGAAGTTTTCGTCGGAAGGCACGCATTCGGATGCGAAGGATCTGGCCGACCGGCTTGGCATTGAGTTCATGGATGTGCCGATCAAGTCGATCCATGAACTTTATCTGGCCGAACTTGCGCCTTTATGGCCGGGCAAAACCTCGGATACCACGGAAGAAAATCTGCAGGCACGCATTCGCGGCAATATCGTGATGGCGCTTTCCAACAAGCATGGCTGGCTGGTGTTGACGACCGGAAACAAAAGCGAATTGGCCACCGGTTACTGCACTCTTTACGGGGATATGGCGGGCGGATTCGCCGTCATCAAGGACGTGCCCAAGACGCTTGTATTCGCGCTGTCCAAATGGCGCAACGAGCAATCGCCGTCCACGCCGCCCATACCCGAAACCACAATCACACGCCCGCCGTCCGCAGAGTTGCGTCCGGATCAAAAAGATGAAGACTCCCTGCCGCCATACGCCATACTCGACGCCATCATCGAGCGTTATGTTGAGCGCGATATGAGCGCCGAGCGAATCGTAACCGAAGGGTTTGATTCGGCCACCGTCACCCGCGTGATTTCATTGATCGACGGCAACGAGTACAAACGTCGCCAAGGCCCTCCGGGCATCAAAATCACCCCGAAATCTTTTGGTCGCGATCGCCGACTGCCCATCACCAATTTATACAGTGAACGCGTAAAACCAATTCGCGACCGGACCCATCCACACAAGGCGCGAGGAGTTCAAGCACCATGAATGAAGCCATCACCGCTGAATCCGGATCCGCCAACACCAGGGAATCGCGCCGCAGTATGCAGGAATTGACCCTGCTTTATAATGTCAGCCGCATTCTTGACCAGAGCCTTGACATGCGCGAGGTGGTCAGCCCCGTACTGGAAGCGCTGGCCGATAACATGAATCTGCAACACGGCACGATCACCCTGCTCAACCGGAAGACCGGGGATATCCTGATTGAAGCCGCTCATGGATTGTCGCCCCAACAAGCACGTCGCGGTCGCTACAAACTGGGCGAAGGCGTGACCGGACAAGTGATTCTGACCGGTGAACCGGCCATCGTCCCCCGCAAAAGCGACTCACCGCTGATTGTCGACAAAACCAAACGCGGCAAACGCCCCGACACATCCTTCATGTGCGTACCGATCAAAGTCGGCCAGGAAGTGGTCGGCGCATTGAGCGCGGAGACGCCATATGAGGCCGACCGCGACCTCAAACACGACGTGCGGTTGCTTACCATTGTCGGATCCATGATTGCGCAGGCGGTTCAATTGCGGCGCGCGGCCCAGGAGGAGACGGAAAAACTCGAACAGGAAAACGAACGTTTGCGCCAGGAATTGCGCGATCGGTTCCGTCCGTCCAACATTATCGGCAACAGCCACGAAATGCGTTACGTCTACGACCAGATCGCGCAAGTCTGCAAAAGCAACACCACATGCCTGATACTGGGCGAATCCGGCACCGGCAAGGAACTGGTCGCCCACGCCGTGCATTACAACAGCGACCGGGCCGACAAACCCTTTGTACGCGCCCACTGCGCGGCATTGCCGGAAAGCATCATCGAAAGCGAGTTGTTCGGCCACGTCAAGGGATCGTTTACCGGTGCGACTTCCGATCGAAAAGGCCGCTTTGAGTTGGCGCACGGCGGGACGTTGTTCCTCGACGAAGTCGGCGACATTCCGATGGCGATCCAGATTAAACTACTGCGGGTCCTGCAGGAACGCGAGTTCGAGCGCGTCGGCGGCGCGGAAACCATCAAGGTCAACGTACGGTTGATCGCCGCCACCAATCGCGACCTGCAAGCCATGGTTGCCGAAGGAAAATTCCGGGAAGATCTGTATTACCGCTTGCATGTGTTTCCCATCTACGTGCCCCCGCTTCGGAAACGAAAAGCCGACATTGTATTGCTGGCCGATCACTTTCTGGAAAAGTATTCCAAGGATAACAACAAAAAAGTCCGCCGCCTCTCCAGCGCGGTCATCGACATGCTGATGAGCTATCACTGGCCCGGCAACGTGCGTGAATTGGAAAACTGCATAGAACGCGCCGTGCTGGTGGCCGAAGGAGATGTGATTCATCCCTACCACCTGCCACCCACCCTGCAGACTGCGGAAACCAGCGGCGGCACCATGGCGCGCGGCTCGTTGAAGGAACTGGTAGATGCTTACGAACGGGATATAATTGTCGACTCTCTAAAATCCACACGTGGCAATATGGCATCCGCCGCACGCCTGCTTTCCACCACCCAGCGGATTTTTGGCTACAAAGTTCACCAGTACGGCATCGACCCGAAAAAATACGCCACCTGACCTTCAAGACCACAAAATCGCCGACAATAATGTATTTAATATATGCTGGGACTACATTATTGTGGTCGGTATCGCATGGTTGGCAATTTTTGTAATAATTGATTAATTATCTTAATCACTTGCGGTTGAATAGATTACACGACAACCAACCGCCCTCTCCCGAGACTTGGCATGCCAAGTGCTAATACAGGCCAAACCGGAGCAATTCGATGAATGCCGGTTAAGCAATAACAACGTTAAGGAGAAGTGATATGTACAAATTAAGGAAATGGTTGTCCTTCGCTTTGGTGGCCGCGCCGCTGTTCGGCTTGGCCCCGGTGGCGTTTGGGCAGGAAGAAGCAGAAGCGGTGGCCGCGGTTGAAGAAGCCGTGGAAGAAACCGCCGAAGCTGTGTCGGTGGAAATGTTCACGGTAAACAACGTGTGGATGATGGTCGCCACCTTCCTGGTGTTTACCATGCATCTGGGCTTTGCCTCGCTTGAGTCGGGCCTCACCCGCGCGAAGAATACGGTCAACATTCTGTTCAAGAATACTGCGATTATATCGATTGGTATTCTGACATATGCCCTTTGCGGCTTTAACCTGATGTATCCGGGCGATTTCTCAATCGGCAATTTCTTCGGTTTTGCCGGTTTCGGAATTTTCCCTGGAGCGGATTACGACCCGGCAACGTATGCCGACGGCGCTTATACCTGGTGGACGGACTTCTTGTTCCAGGCCATGTTTGCCGCGACCGCCGCTACGATTGTTTCCGGTGCGGTCGCCGAACGCGTGAAGCTTTCAAGCTTCCTGATCTTCTCCACGATATACGTGGCGTTTTTCTATCCGGTCGCCGGTTCCTGGCACTGGGGCGAAGGTTGGCTGTATAACATGGACTTCCATGACTTTGCCGGCTCCACGCTGGTGCACTCGGTCGGCGGTTGGGCGGCATTGGCCGGCGTAATCGTGATCGGCCCCCGTCTTGGCAAATATGTCAACGGCACAATCAAGCCGATCATGGGTCACAACATGCCCCTGGCCACCATCGGCGTTTTCCTGCTCTGGCTTGGTTGGTTCGGATTTAACGGCGGCTCCGTTTTGTCCGCCGATGCGGAAGGCGTTTCCTATGTATTGGTGACCACGTCGCTGGCCGCCGCGGCCGGTATCGTTGGCGCGATGTTTACATCGTGGGGCTTGCAGAAAAAGCCCGACTTGTCCATGGCCCTCAACGGCGCCCTGGCCGGCTTGGTAGGCATCACCGCCGGCGCGGACACGGTCAACTTGATTCCCGCCGTCATCATCGGCCTGGTTGCCGGTGTATTGGTGGTGTTCTCGGTCATCGCGCTGGATAAAGCCAAGCTGGACGATCCGGTCGGCGCAATTTCCGTTCACTTGACCTGCGGCATCTGGGGAACTTTGGCCGTCGGCATTTTCAGCATCAATGAAGATCACAGCTTCATCACGCAGTTGATCGGCGTAGCCGCTTATGGCGTATTCTGCTTTGTCGCGGCCTTCTTGACCTTCTCGATTCTCAAGGCCACTATTGGCGTGCGGGTCGACGCCGACGAAGAATTGCGCGGCCTGGACATCGGCGAACATGGCATGGAAGCCTACAGCGGGTTCCAGATCTTCAGCAACCAGTAACCGGAACCAACTGTACGTAAGGAGAAACATACTATGAAATTGATCATTGCATTTATTCAACCCGAGCGATTGAACGCAGTTAAGCAATCGCTCTACGACGCGGACATCTTCAAGTTGTCCGTAACCAACGCCCTCGGTTGCGGCCAGCAAAAAGGTTATCACGAGTCGTACCGCGGCGCTGACATTGAAGTCAACCTGCTCAAGAAGGTCCGCATTGAAATCGGTGTGAACGATGACTTCGTTCAACCGACCATCGACGCGATCATCAAAGGCGCCCGAACCGGAAAAATCGGCGACGGAAAAATCTTTGTCGTGGAGCTGGCGGATTGCATTCGCATTCGCACCGGCGAAAAAGGCAAGGAAGCCATCGGATAATACACCAAGGCCCGGCAGTCACATGCCGGGCCTTTTTCACGTTATAGTAGAAACCCCGCACCGATACTGCATTATCAATAGCAATCGATTTTTAGTCGATCCCCCTTGACAGCTGTGAGATATGACTAAATTATATCGGAAATTAAGATTTTGTTAGTATGTCGGTGTCGGAAAAACCGGTAAAGCAACAAAGGTCGGGAAACCGACCATCAAAGGAGAAAAGTAGATGAAGAAAGTAGCAATGAAAGCAGTAGCGGCGGCGGCCCTGTTGGCTGTTGTCTCATCCCCGGCTGTTCGCGCAGCCGAAGCCACCGTAGGCGTAGATGTTCTATCTGCTTACGTTTGGCGTGGTGCCACGTTGAACGAAAACTTCGTCGCTCAACCCTATGTTGATATCTCCGGCCTGCCGATTGATATCGGTATCTGGGCCAACTTCGACATTGAGAGCGATCGTTCCCGCGGCATTACAGACAGCCAGTTCTCCGAGGTAAACTTCGTGCTCGGATACACCCTCCCGATTGAAGCAGTCGACGTGGGTGTCGTCTATACGGAATACGTTTACCCCAACGGAGGCGAAGCTGATCGTGAAATCGGGCTGACCCTCGGACTCGACCTCCCGCTCTCCCCCAGCCTTGGCTTGTACTACGGCTTGGATGGCGCGGCGGAAGATTCCTTCTACGGGGAACTCGGCATCGGCCACGAACTGGAACTCGACGAAGGCCTGACCTTGAACCTTGAAGCCCTGGTCGGTTACTGGGACCTCGACGGTGGTGAAAACGGATTCAGCCATTACCAGCTGACCGCTTCCCTCACCTTTGACTTCGTGACCGTCGGCGTATCCTACATCGACCAACTCAAGAAGAAAGTCCTCGGCGACGCATATGACGTTGATGTGCTTGGCTTCGTGAGCTTGAGCCACAGCTTCTAAGGCTACATCAGCCTTTTGTATAAAAAGCCCGGGTTTCAACCCGGGCTTTTTTGTGCCCAACCTCAAGGTCCGCACAGGAACGAAGATCCAGGATGCGACGTAAAAATAAACCCGAACCACGAAATACACGAAAGACAGATTACCGCGCCTTCAATTTCGCGTATTTCGCCCATTTCGTTGTTCCATTTTATTCTTAACCCGAAAACCGGAGTTGAAGGTGGATGCAGAGTCGC
>DAOLDL010000048.1:0-22811 GCA_035327305.1 Kiritimatiellia bacterium
CGTCCAGCAATCGCACCATTGGAAAATCAATAATTTACGTGGGCATTTGGAGGTGTCGTTGAACTCAGTAAAATACCCATACCCATTTTCGTTTCCTTCTGTTCATTTTTTCTAACCCGGGTATTGGCATGAGCAAGTGGCGGTCTCGGCTAAAACAGCCTTATATTGCTGGCCATCAGCTGAAAATGAAAGCCCGGGTTCCATTTTCCGGCGCTCAATCATGAAATATCCGGGCTAAATGCAACCAAGCAGAATTTTCAGTATGAATCAGTCAAATTCATGCACAAAATTACACTGGCACGAACATATCCCTCGCGACTATGATCACACCATGGAATTAGCAGACCTTGAAAACACCATAGGCTACAAGTTTCAAGATCGATCGTTGCTTGAACTGGCGGTCACCCATCCATCCGTGCGCTACGAACAACACTTGCCCGGTGATAATCAACGCATGGAGTACCTCGGCGATGCCGTCCTGGGACTTGTGACCGCGGAATACCTGTATCTCCGGAATCCAAGTTTCACGGAAGGAAAGTTAACCATGATGCGAAGCGCCATCACCAGCGCCAGCGCATTGGCATCCATTGCTCGGACTATTTCATTAGGCCCCAAATTACGCTTGGGAAAAGGTGAAGAAACCAGCGGCGGACACCACAAGGAAAACAATCTTGCCGATGCGCTGGAGGCGATTTTTGGCGCCATCTACCTGGACGGCGGCTACCAAGCCGTTCATTCCGTGTTTCAAAATCTTTTCATAACAATGGTTGAATCGCTCGAAATCCAGGAAGGTAGCGACAACCCCAAGGGTCAATTGCAGGAATGGGCGCAAAAAAACGGGAAAAAGTGTCCTGAATACGCGGTGATCAAAGAAGAGGGTCCGCCACATCGCCGATGGTTTACCGTTACGGCCGGCATCAACGAACAAACCTCGGCTGAAGGTCAAGGCCCAACAAAGAAATCAGCCGAGGCGGATGCCGCACGAAACCTTCTTCAGCAGGTAAGATCATCGTAAGGCAACCAATTTTCTTTTGAAAATAATATAACTTTGCTAGTGTGAAGAGATGAAAACGCATCGTATTCAATGGCTCTTTTTGCTCGCCGTCGCCATCGTGGCGGGCATTTTGACGGGATGTCACAAGGACTCCTACAGCCATAAACCACCCGCCGGCCAAGGAGCCATCTATGTGGTCAATAATACCGGCTCGGATATCAATGTATTCATCAATGGTGAACGACAGGATCGGGTTGGCGCCCGCAAGAAAAAAGCATATGACCGCCCTCCTGGCATTTACCGGATTGTACTGGATCAACGAAATGGCGATCGAACCTTTCGGGACGATGTGGATGTCCTTGAAGGTCGCCTGACGATTGTAGACGTAGCCGTCGATCCGACGAATTTCACTGACTACGATGTCGCCATATTTTTTCGTACGCCATGAGGTAATACAGCATGTCGCTTGATCAATTCGGTAGAAATATTCACTACCTCCGTATCTCCCTGACGGATCAATGCAATCTCCGTTGTCGTTATTGCATGACCGAAAACATGGTATTCCGTCCACGTGAAGACTTGATGCGAAACGATGAAATCATCCGTCTCGCCGGTATTTTCAGCGAACTTGGTTTTAATAAATATCGCCTTACCGGAGGTGAACCGACCATCCGGCAGGATATCGTACCGTTGGTTGCCGATTTGACCGCCCTGCCGGGAGTTCAGGAAGTGGCGATGACCACCAATGGCATTCTGCTGAAACATCTTGCCGCCCCACTTAAAAAGGCCGGTTTGTCCCGACTCAACATCAGCATCGACTCGCTTGATCCCGCGAAATTCAAACAAATCACCCGTTGGGGAAACTTTCAGGATGTCTGGTCCGGCATGATGATGGCCGAAGAATTGGGTTACCGGATCAAGATCAACTGCGTTCCGGTGCGCGGCATCAATGACACCGACGATGTTGTATCCCTGGCGCGGCTTAGCCTTGCCCACAATTGGCAAGTCAGATTTATTGAAATGATGCCGTTTGGAGCCACGTCGGAATTTCAGCAATCCCGTGTCGTAACGCAATCGGAGTTGATGGCAACCATAGAATCAGGACTCGGCAAATTGTCACCGGTCAACGAAGGCAAACTCGACGGTGAAGCCCGATGTTACCGACTTGCCGGCGCACCGGGTCAAATTGGATTTATTTCATCCGTAAGCGCTCCTTTCTGCGCGGGTTGCAACCGGGCGAGATTAACCGCCGATGGCGTATTGCGATTGTGCCTGCTTCGCGAAAAGGAACTGCCATTGTTGCCCCTGCTTCGAGGAGGCGCGGAGGATCTGGAAATCAAAACGCTGATCCAGGACAGCATTTGGTTCAAACCGTGGGGCCATGGACTGGCCGATAAAATCATCCCTCGAAACCGCCTCATGTCGGAAATAGGCGGCTGATAATGCAGTCCGTCAAGAATGCCCATGATTTGATACTTGCATCGGCCCCGGCTCCGAAACAGGAAATTGTTTCCCTGCAAAACGCGATCGATCGCGTGCTGTTGGAACCTGTTTTTGCTGACCGCGATTATCCGCCCATAAATCGGGCCACCATGGACGGCATTGCCATCAGCATGAATTCATGGAACGCGGGAATTCGATCGTGGCGCATCGAGTACACCTTGCCGGCGGGAAATGAATCCATCAATCTGATTGATTCGATTAACGGTTGCGCACAGATCATGACCGGCGCATCCGTTCCGGATAATGCCGACGGCGTCATTCCATTTGAGCTACTGGACATCACCAACGAAATGGCACATGCAAAAAGTGAAGCGCTTTTTGTGCCGGGGCAGAATATTCATCTTCGGGGAATTGATCGCAAAACCGGCGATCGATTGCTCATGCCCGGAGTAAGGATTGACGCGCCGCGAATTGCCATCATGGGTTCCGTGGGACACGCGGACGTTTGCGTTTCCGTCCCTCCACGCGTGGACATTATTTCCACCGGGAATGAAGTTGTACCGGTCGCTCAAGCGGAAATATCGCCCGTTCAAGTTCGCGCATCCAATGCTCTCGGAATTGTCGCGGCGCTGAATCGATTGGGAATCATCAGCGTGAATTCCCGCCATGTGCCCGATAACCGGGAAATAATTGAGAAAGAAATAGGTCAATCACTTCGTAATGCTGACATTCTGATCTTGAGCGGCGGCGTTTCCATGGGAAAATACGACTATGTTCCTGATGCATTGAACCGGTCAGGCGTGGAAACTATATTTCATAAAGTGGCGCAAAAACCCGGAAAACCTCTTTGGTTTGGCAAAACAGAACGATGTCACGTTTTTGGTTTACCCGGTAATCCGGTATCAACGCTGACGGTTTTCCGGCGCTACGTGACACCGTTTGTTATGAAATGCCTGGGACTGCCCGCGGCCCCTCCCTTGAAGGCGAGAAACATCTCACTTATGAGACCCCATCGTTCATTGACCACTTTTCCGCCGGTATGCGGACGAATTTCTGAAGCGGGAATTCTGGAAATTCAAACCTTGCCTTATCACGGATCCGGGGATTTTGCTTCTTTGTGCGAAAGCAGTGGTTTTGTGGAAATTCCACCGGGTGATAAACCCATCCCGGAAAATTCTATTCTTCCGTTTTTTGACTGGGCGGCAACCGGGTCAATGATTGATACTCGCAACGACTCAAGATAACCACGAATAATGAAAAAAAATACTTCAATATTATCGCATGTCAACGCGCAGGGTCGACCTGCCATGGTGGATATCAGTGGCAAAAACGTTACATTGAGAACGGCGGAAGCGGAGGCGATTGTGGCATTGCCTCCTGAAGTTTACCAGCAACTTAAAAAGGGTGACCTGCAAACGGCCAAAGGACCGGTTTTTCATACGGCGATTATTGCCGGAACCCAGGCGGTGAAAGAAACCAGTCGACTTATCCCGTTTTGCCACCCCCTGCCCATTCAAAAGTGCGATATTTCAGTAAAACCAGCAGGCAAAACCATCTCGATTCGTTGTCGGGTCAGCGCCGAATATAAAACCGGCGTGGAGATGGAAGCCTTGACCGGCGCATGTGCGGCGGCTTTGACGATCTATGATATGTGCAAAGCGCTATCGCATGATATGGTTATCAAGGAAATCCGGTTGATTCGTAAAACCGGAGGCAAAACTGATATAGGACAATGAAACGCACCGTCCATATACATTATGTTGCGATGTTAAGGGACCGCACCGGATCATCGCAGGAAAGCATCACCACGGTTGCCGCCAACGTTCGACAATTATATTCTGAAATTGCCGGTAAATACGAGTTTCCCTGGCCACACGATGCATTTCGACCGGCCATCAACGACACCATCCAGCCCTGGACAAGCGCTATTGAAGATAACGACCGCGTATTATTTCTCCCCCCCTCTTCTGGAGGATAACGATGTTTAACCTTGCCGACCACCCCATCGATAGCGAGCAATTGCGAAATGAATTTTCGGCGCACACGGCAGGCGCGCTTGTCGTTTTTGAGGGCATTGTTCGCGACTTCAGCCATGGCAAAAAAGTTGTTCGTCTGGAATATGAAGCAACCCCGGCTTTGGCCAATGCTGAATATGAATTGATTGTGCAGGAAGTTGCCCGCCAATACCCCCTGATCTGGACACGATGCGTTCATCGAATCGGAGTGGTTGATCCGGGAGGTATTGCGATCTGGCTTGGAGTCGCCACCGCACATCGGGCGGAAGCATTTGATGCCTGTCGACAGATGATTGATCAAATCAAGGCTCGTGTGCCTATCTGGAAAAAAGAGTATTATGACGACGGCGAATCTGAATGGATTAATTCTCCGTGAGGTTCAATAAATCGTGTATCCCCGGCAACAGCATCGGTATTGCGGTACACGCCAATATCACGCACAACTTGCCGGGCATTCTATTTGATGGCATAATTCGATGCAGGTAATTTGATGACTGCGAAACGAATTGCACGGTGGTTGGCGTTTGTCCGTCCATGGGTCGGCATGCCCGGGCTGAAATCCCGCGCCTGGATCATCGCGGTTACTTACACCGTATTCGCCGTCTTGTGGATCTATTATTCAGACCGGACGCTGGCTTTTTTGGTGCGCGACTCCGACACGCTGATTCGTTGGAGCATCTATAAAGGCATAGCTTACGTCATTATTACCGCCCTGTTGCTGTTGTTGCTTATGCAACGCGCATTCGGCGCGCTTGAGTCCGGCTATACGGCGCTGACCATCCTGACCGGAAAACTGCAGCAACATGAAAAAGAATTGGAAATGCTGGTATCCAAGCGAACGGCGGAACTTCAGGAAGCCTTGACCCGCGCCGAATCCGCCGACCGCTTGAAATCCAGTTTTCTGGCCACGATGTCTCACGAATTGCGAACACCCCTGAATTCCATTATCGGGTTTACCGGTGTGATTCTGCAAGGCCTCGCCGGTCCGCTCACCCCCGAGCAAACGAAACAACTCGGCATGGTTCAGCGTAGTGCGCGGCATCTCCTTGAATTGATCAACGATGTGCTGGACCTCTCAAAAATCGAGGCCGGTCAATTATCCATACGCGCCGATGCCGTGGATTTGCCGGCTTCCATCCACCACGTTGTGGACCTCATACGACCGGATGCCGAAAAAAAGGGGCTTTCACTTCAATTGCACATGCCTGACGAACTTCCGACCATAATCGGCGACCGCCGGAGAGTTGAGCAGATTCTCATGAACCTCCTCTCCAATGCCGTAAAGTTCACCGAACAAGGAGGCGTAACGCTTACTGTTGAATGCGTAACTGATTTCCGCGCACGAGAGAACGCAACCGATGAGGCGGCCATCCGGTTCCGGGTCAGCGACACCGGCATCGGTATTCACAAGCAGGATTTGAATACCCTTTTTAAACCATTCAGCCAAATCGACACCGGATTGACGAGAAAACACGAAGGTACCGGGTTGGGATTGGCCATTTGCCGCCGACTGACCGATCTTATGGGTGGCGAAATTTATGTGCGCAGTGAACCTTCACGCGGCAGTGAATTCGTGGTACAGTTACCATTAACAATGAGGCCTTTAGAATGAGGCGTAAGGTACTATTAATCGAAGACAATGAGCAGAACCGTTATCTGACCGAGTTTCTGCTGAACCAGCGGGGGTATGAAATTGTTTCAGCCTTCGATGGTCCGCGCGGCATCGAATTGGCCCGCACCATCAAACCGGACATCATCCTGCTGGACATACAATTGCCGAACATGGACGGGTATCAGGTGGCACAGTCCCTGCGCCTTATAGATTCCCTGCGCGCGGTGCCCATCATCGCCGTCACTTCCTACGCCATGGTTGGCGACCGGGAAAAGGCGATGGAGGCCGGCTGTACCGGATACATCGAAAAACCAATCAACCCCGACACATTTGTGGACGAAGTAGAGCGGCACACCTGATAAGCAAGCGGCGATTCTACTCGCGTTGTTGATTGTACCGCAGAACAACATCCATGTCCGCCGTGCGGATCCACTCCATGGAGAATTGCCGCAACCAGACCACCCCCCCCTTGGCCGCCCGGTTTATTTTAATATCAAACCACAGCACCAACTCGGAAAACGGTTTTACAATTGAAGTTTTCAAATCAAGCCCCTCGATCAAGATGGCCGGAGGATCCCCATCCAACGGAGAACGCCAGAGCAGATTGATGTCTTTCAGGGATACTTGAACCTTTTCCCTGCGCATCCAGTCGATGGTTGATGGTTCGTTGGAAGGCAAAACCCCGGGAATTTCCAACCAAGGTGATACCATGGTGTGAAAATCAGGCCATGGCGTCCAGGTACCGTCCGATTTTTGAGCAAACAATACATGGCCGTTTTCAACATGCAAATAGGTTAATGGCCAGCCCGTGCCACGAATCAACGGCGCCAGTCGCCACATTAATTCCACTCTTTTGATTTGCAGGCGCCCGACGGTCACATCATTCGTTACAGATTCCCGAATATCTTCCAAAACCAAATCCAAACCCGGCGTGGCATGCACCCGGCCTATCGATAGATTCATTCCGGATAACATTTCCAAGCGCTGGCGAACGATCCCACGAAAGCCATCGGTTCGACTGATCAGCAGAGCCGCAACATACAAAATAATGGCAATGATGAATATCGTGACCCAGAATCGAGTGATGGATTCCAGAAAAGAAACCTTTGGCGCCACATGTGGTTCACTGGTTTCTTGGCGGAAATCTCTTTTCCGTGACTTCATGATTAACCGCCGGACAATTCGCGGGACCGATTTGTGGCGGCGCGTACTGCTTCAACCACGGCGTCACCAACGCCTCGCTCATTCAATACACGAATGGCGGCCTCGGTGGTGCCGCCCTTTGAAGTGACACGCGCCCGAAGCGTGTCGGGCGGCTCTGATGTTTTATCCGCTAAAGCCGCCGCGCCGGTTATCGTCCCATAAACAAGTTTTTTAGCGGTATCCGGGTCAAAACCCGCCTCCTCTGCCGCCTTGAGCATCGCTTCCATCCAATAAAATAAATACGCAGGCCCGCTTCCGCTTATTGCCGTAACGGCATCCATGGCGTCCTCATTCACCGTTAATACTTCTCCAACTGCTTTGAATAATTGCGCCGCCAGCGACATCTCCGACTCTCCGGCACGCGGCCCCGCGCATAACACAGATACTCCTTTACCGATTAACGCAGGTGTATTGGGCATCACACGGATGATGGATGTCAGCGAGCCGCACATCGTGTCGATCGCCGATGTGCGAATACCCGCGGCAATACTGATCAGCAGGTGCGACGACTTTAAATTCGGCGACAATGCATGGAGCACTTCCGCCATTACTTGCGGTTTGACGGCAAGGATCAGCACATCGGATTTGCGGGCGATTTCGCAATTCTCGCCGGTGACAATGATGCCATGGCTTTTCTGAATAAGTGCGCGTCGCTCGGCTGATGGATCGGAAGCCATCATACGATCGGCCGATACAACACCGCGGTCGATCAGTCCGCGCAATATCGCTTCGGCCATGTTGCCGGCCCCGATAAAGCCGAGTTTTATATTCTGCAGTTGCATTACGATTCCTCCGGCACATTACGTTTCGGACGCGGACCGAAAATAGCTGTGCCAACCCTGATTATATGGCTTCCCTCTTCTACGGCGACCTCCAAGTCATGCGACATACCCATGGATAAAACCGGTAGCGGGATACCGAGATCATCCTGCCATTTATCGCGGTAATTGCGCAAGGCGCGGAAATGGGGACGAGCGCCTTCAGGGTCCTCGGTTAAGGGAGGGATGGTCATTAGTCCGACAATCTCAATTCGCGCAAGCTCTCCCGAACGTTTCAGCGCCTCCGGAACTTCCTCGGGTTTGAAACCAAATTTCACGGACTCGCCTGACACATTGACTTCCAAAAGTATTTGTATGCGTCGGCTCGCGTCATCACAGAATTTTTGAATGGATTCCAACAATCGCCATGAGTCGACCGAATGTATGCTTTCAAATAATTCGATGGCATACCGGACTTTGTTCCGTTGCAGGTGTCCGATCAAATGCCAACGCAAATTACCTGGACATTCGGGAATCTTGACGGCGGCTTCCTGCACCCGGTTTTCACCAAACAATGTCAGGCCGGCATCAGCGGCTTCACGTACTGCCTCCGGTCCGTGGTTTTTGGAAACCGCCATCAATTCGATGTCCGCAGGATTCCGGTTCGCCTTCAATGCGGCGCGCCGCAATCTGGCTTGCACCGCTTCAACATTGTCCGCGATGCTCATAAAGATCAGCCGGCCGTATTCTGATCGCCCGCCACATTAATGGTGGCGTTAAGTGGACGTTTTTTATCGCCTGCCAAATACAAGGTCTGGCTGGGAAATGCGAAATCGATTCCTTCAGCATTAAAACGCTCAAGAATTTTCAACGACAAATCTTCATTAAATGTTTTGTACTTCCAAAAATCGCCCGGGTGGTACCAATACATGACGAGTATATTCAGGGAGGCCGAAGCAAACTCGTCAAAAATGACGCGGGGCGGCAAATGCGGCTCCATACCCTCATGGTTATCGAGAAGATCCATTAGAATATCCAGCGCTTTTCGGACTTTAGCCGGCGGTGTATCGTATGTGATATTGATGAACGCACGGTGACGGATGAAAGGCCGCTTGGTAACATTGACGATGGTTTTATTGGCTAAGTCGCCATTGGGAAACGTTACGAGATGACCATC
The DNA here is from genome assembly GCA_035327305.1 of Kiritimatiellia bacterium. GTDB lineage: Bacteria > Verrucomicrobiota > Kiritimatiellia > CAIVKH01 > CAIVKH01 > CALMUP01. The sequence goes on from DAOLDL010000048.1 coordinate 9,203, forward strand.
GAGTGTGCGGATGCGGGTGGAGCGAAAGCCGACTTCTTCCACAACCCCGTCGGCGGCATCCACCGTGATGCGTTCACCAACCTGAAACGGTTTGTCGGCAAAAAGCACAAGCGAGCCAAAGAAGTGCTTCACCGTATCCTGCGCGGCTAACGCGATAGCCAAACCACCGACGCCAAGTCCGGCCAGAATGGAAGTCAGCGGGCGGTCCGTCAAGGACTGCGCAACCTGCAACAAGGTTAGCACAACTATGGTAACGCGTAAACTCGTGCGAACAATCGGCACAAGCATGTCGTCCATTTTGCTTTCCGTCTTGGCGGTATAATTACGGAGCCAAATGAAAACGACATCGACCATCTGATAAAGCGTGAAGCCGAAGGCGAGGCTTAACAACACGCCCTGGATGGCGCGGATAATCGACTCGATCATGTCTCCCATGACCAAAAACGCCGAACCAATCGGAAACGCAATGGCAATTGCGATGAAACCTATCGATCTCGCCAAAGCCCGAAGCGAAGTCGCCGTCAATACTTTGCCCCGCTTCTCAATCAGATCAGCGCTTTGCAACAAACCTATTTTTCCCAGCTTGCCGGCAATTAAAGCAATAAGGATCAAACCGAACAGCGTGACCAGCCGCCAAAGCTCATTTCCCGCCACCACGGTGGTATTAAAATTTAAGTCCATGTAATTCTTCCATTATTTACTTAACCAAGATGCGCCAGTATACTGTCTCACCGTGCCATCTGCAACCGGGAACGGGCGTCCGCATTTACGCTCCGGAAAGTGAATGAATCTATATGATTGACGTTGAAACACTGGTGGTGAGCCTGTTTGAATCAAATTGTTTTATCGTCTATAATGGCGATTTACCGGACGTTCTGGTTATTGATCCCGGCGATAACGCCTCGGATATAATTTCCCACCTGAAAAGCAAACAGTTGGTTCCGGCGGCCTATTTGATTACGCACGGGCATGTAGATCACGTCACGGGCTTGGCCGAAATGGTCGCCTCGATGCCAGCGCCTGTCGCCATGCATCCCAAGGATGCCGCTTGGGCATTTACAGACCGCGCCGCGTTTCCTCCATATTATGACAAACCGACCGCGCCCCCCAAAATCGAACGAACACTTGCGGAAAACCAGGAATGGACTGACATCGGGCTTGCCTATCGCGTCATCGAAACACCCGGACATTCCCCCGGCGGTGTGGCATTTTATTTTCCAGACGAAAAAGTGCTTTTCAGCGGTGACAATTTATTTCGCGGTTCAATCGGCCGATCCGACCTGCCCGGCGCCAACCCTGAATTGTTGGCTGAATCCCTGCAGAAGTTATTGAAACTTCCCGACGATACACGGGTGTTTTGTGGCCACGGACCGGATACCACCATCGGCCAGGAAAAACGCACAAACCCGTATCTAAAATCTTTCGATTGGGCCGGCCGGTAATTGGCTCAATTCAATTCCGTCTGGATTATTCAAACGACAGCTTAATGCCCCGCCGCAAATAAGTCGGCATGTCAATGTCCTGTCCGCGGAAGCGCGTGGACTCGGAGCCTTCAAAAGCATTTTTGGGTGTCGGCGCAAAGGCCAACAAATCCTGTTGCGGTTCCTTGGTTCGCGTAACACCCGCCATCTCCATTCCTGCATCATCCTCGGAAACAACTTCATTTGTTTTGGATTTGCGAGCAGATACCGTATCAGCGGCGATCGCCGTCAAGGCAATGCGACCGCGCAACGCCGGGTCAATGATCGCGCCGAAAAACAAATCGGCATCCGGACGCGAGGAGCTTTTGATTTTCGCCATTATGCCTTGAATTTCCGCCATGGTAAGTTCAGGCCCGGCGGTAATATTGATCATGAACGCCGGCGCCTCGGAAATGGCGCGTCCCTTGGCCAGATATGGCGATTCCAACAAAGCACGAACTGCGGATGGAACACGCGACGCGCCTTTGCCTTCGCCGTATCCGAAATGGCAGATTCCCCCGCTTTTTTGTACCAAAGACCTCAAATCGGTGAAGTCGATGTTCAGGATTCCGCGATAACTCAACAAATGCCATAGCGCATGAATTGTGGCGGCCACCTGTTCATCCGACTTGCGAAACGCCTCCTGAATTCCCGCCTGGGAATCGACCAATTCAATCAAGTCGTCGTTTTGAAGCACAACCACCGCATCGGCAATTTGCGAAATGTTTTTCAGTGCATGTTCAGCCTGAATTTTGCGGGTATCGCTTTCATAGGAAAACGGCATGGTTACAAATACCAGCGTCATGATATGCATCTTGTGCGCGGCCTGCAAAAGGACAGGTGCGCCGCCGCCTCCCGTGCCGCCGCCCAAACCGACGGCAAGAAACAGGATATCGACATCCTGCAACTGATCCTTGATCGACTCAATGCTTTCCTGCATGGCCTGCCGACCTAAATTCATGTCACCACTGCAACCCATCAGATGCGTGGTGTTTTCTCCAATTTGCAGGACGCGCGGCGCATCACAACCGGCCAAGTGCTGGGCGTCGGTGTTCAAGGCAATGACTGGCGGACCTTCCGCCCAGAATTTACTCATGTTGGAAACCGCATTACTGCCGGCTCCCCCCAAACCCATCAATAGAATCCGGGTGCGCGGCTTGACGTCCGGATGCTGAAACAGTCTTCCCAAACCGGGGTCCGCATTCATTACGTGCTCACCTTCCAAATGCGCGAAAACCAACCCATCAATCCGTTTCCGTTTTCCCGGCGGCGGGAAGTTCGGGAAGCAAATCGCAATAAACCCAACACGGTTGCATATTCCGGCAAGGTCGAAGCCGAAGTCAGCCCACTGATATCCCGGGCTTTTCCGATGCGACATGCGACGCCAAATATTTTTTCAGCGAGATCGGTCAATCTAGGCAAATGAGCTGTACCACCCGTGAAAATGATGCCGGATCCAAATCGCTGTAACAAATCGTCTTTTTCCACTTGTACTTTCACCATTGCCAGCATTTCATCGATTCGAACACTGGTGATGGCGTGCAAATCTCCAATCCGCACCACCCGGCCTTCCGGTCCCGCGCCTTCCGGCAAATCAAGGCGTTGAAGCCGCTGGGTCATATCCACGATCGCGGTTCCTCGTTGCTCTTTGAGCGCTTCGGCCACATCGTTGGATATCCGCAACCCACAGGCTATATCCTTGGTTATATGATCTCCCCCCACCCCCAGCGATCCCGCCACGGCAATGGTATTGTCCGCGTATCCGAGAAAATCCGTGGTGCCGCCGCCGATATCAATGACCAACGCACCGTGCACTTTTTCCTCGGGCTGAAGAACCGCAAGCGCCGAGCACAATCCTGCCACCGGTGTATCCTCGACTTCCAAAGGCACCGTTTTGAGTAACCGCACTGCGTTTCGTATCCGGCTCCGATTGCCATGCACGATCATCACATCCGCCCCGAGTTTGGAGGCTTCCATTCCAATGGGGTTAACCACGGCACGATGATCATCCAAAAAGTAATGCTGGCAAATGCTGTGAACTTTTTCACGATCCGGCGGCAAGTTCAAGGTACCCGCCAACTCAACAACACTTTCCACATCCTCTTCGAGAATTTCCATGTTGTTGTCGAGAATCGGAATACTGCCGCGATTTACAATGGTCTGGAAATGGCCACCGGTCAGCGCCATGTATGCGCTTTTGATGCTGGCGCCGGATATTTCCTCGGCCTGTTCCAACGCCGCGCGAACAACCGTCAACGCTTTGTCAAAATTGACGACTTCGCCCTTCATGATTCCGGACGAAATGCACTCGCCCATACCCAGCACCTGAATGTGGTCGTCTTCACGGGGTATGCCCACAGCCACCCGTATCCGGGAGGTTCCTACGTCAACTGCGGCAAACGGGGTGATTTCCATGGCGTGAATCAGGTGGCAGGTATGTTGCGATCCACCGTCAGATCAAAAAAGGTTTTGCGTCCGCCCGCTTCGCGCAGAAACAAAACCAGATCTTCAAGCTTGCTTCTGGGCGGATTTCGTGGAAGCAACACACGGGTGCCGCTGTCAAGTGTGAGATTAAGGTAGTCAGGATTGCTGACATCTATCACCGATATTCGAATGGCCTGGCTGATCGGCGCCGCGTCACACATGCTGATCACATTCAAGGCATCAATGGCGCCGCCATCGCGCAACACACTACCCGGAGAAAGACCGCGGTCGCTGAATCCCGTCACTAGAGGCATCGCCGCCAATTGTCGACCAGCCAGGCCAAGCACATGGCCATCCCGGTCCACCGAGAAGAAGAATCCCGCTTGTCCATGCGCAATTCGCGCCAGAGGTATGCGTTCGCTCACCCGCAAAACCAATGTTCCCGGCAAACGGCGTTGTACTTCGGCTTTTTTGATAAGAGGTCCTTCTTCCAGTTTCTTGCGCACCTGGAGTATATCGATATCGAAAAGATTCTGCCCTTCAATAACACCGGCAAATTCCTTGATGTGGTCACCGGTAAGACGGCCATTCGAGGAAATTTCCACATTTTTGATTATAAATTGGGTGTTTTGCGTGAATAGCCATTGCCGAATCTGCCCGCCGCCGGCGGCAATGGCCCAGGAAACACCGGATAACGCGACCACGGCAAGCGCCACCGCACCGACTTTGTGCATCAATTCACTGCGGCGTTCCGCCGCCCGCGCATGCACGGTATACACCGGAGACCGACGATTCAAGACGACCCGGTTGTAATTGCCGCGGCGATTATTTTTTTTTGGTAAAAACCACATCGTAACAAACACTCCACGAAATTATAATCGATGTGGTATTTCTAACACGAAGCATTACCGGGCGCAATCATACCATTAAAAAATTATTGCATGTCCTGAAGGGTTAGCATGACAATTTTTTCACAAAGCTCCGGGAATTCTATTCCAGCGGCACGAGCGGCTTTCGGAAGCAAACTTGTACTCGTAAATCCCGGGATACTGTTCAGCTCAAGCACGTAGGGAATATTGTCACCGGTTAATCTTATATCCACCCGGCCAAGCCCTCTGGCGCCCAATGCCTGAAACGTTTTCCAAGCCAAATGCTGACATTCACGGGCCACTTCTTCTTCAAGTGGCGCCGGACACAAATATTCCGTCGTGCCGGTGGTGTATTTGGCCCGGTAATCGTAATGCCCGCCCGGCGCACGAATTTCCACAACCGGGTACACCTCCTGCCCCACTATTCCCACCGTCAATTCGCGTCCCGAAACGAACGCCTCCACCAATACTTCCTCGTCATACTTGAGAGACGTCTCCAACGCGACCGGCCATTCAGACTCATCCTTCACAATGGTTAATCCAATGCTGGAACCTTGACGAGGCGGCTTTACCACCACAGGTAGAGGCAGGGTTCGGGGCTGTCCGTTTCGAAGTACCTCATAACGTGGCGTATTGACCCCGTGCTTTTCGAAGCACTTCTTGCTTAACATCTTATCAAACGATATCCGGCTTGATTTTTCATCGGAACCAGAATACGGAACACCCATTTTGTGAAGAAATTTCTGCACGTCACCATCCTCGCCATACGTTCCGTGCAGAGCTACAAATACCATATCGGTATCAGGCGGTAGTTCAAACTCACGCGAGGTAATATCCAGTTCGGTCACCTTAAAATTTCGCGTGCGCAATGCTTCCGCAACTGCCCGGCCCGATTTCAGGGATATTTCCCTTTCTGCGGAAATTCCTCCCATTAACACAACGACATGTTTCATTGATTTTCCTTCATGTCACCCAAGCTCGCGGGATGACCATTTTCCTATCAGATCGATATCTCCGGCGCCGATGATTAGCACCAGATCGCCGCTCTGCCAGATTTTTTTTAGCTTTTGCCAACCATCCTCGACGGATTCTGCCAAATGCATGGGATTTTGACCACGCTCGCGCAGAGTGAGAAACAAGTCTTCCGAAGTTCCTCCCTCAAGATAAGGCTCGGATGCCGAATAAACCGGCACCAACACCAAGACGTCCAGCTTTATCAATACTTCGGCAAATGCTTCCCGGAAAGCTCTGGTCCTGCTGTACCGATGCGGCTGAAATACTCCAATGATCCGGCGTGATTGCCGCAGACTTGCTTGTTGCAAAAGAGATTCTATTTCTACCGGGTGATGCGCATAGTCGGATATGACCGTTATTCCTTTTCCGTCGGCTACAATTTCAAATCGACGTTTGGGCAGTTGAAATTGGGATAATGCCGCGACTGCCACCCGGATATCCACGCCAAGTCGTGAAACTGCCGTTATTGCTCCCGCGGCATTTATAACATTATGTTTTCCGCTTAACGCCAAATTCACGACAAGCGGCTCTCGATCTGAAAGTTGATAAATAAATGAGCTTTCACTGGCGCCGAGTTGAATGCCAGTGATGCGGGCGTCACCATATTGCAACCCATACCCAACCGATTGCGCATGATCGACAGCAACCGACGTGGCCATCGGATCATCCGCGGAAAACACCACGTTTTCGGCATTTTCGACAAATGCGCGATACGTTTGATGTACTTGCGAATTATCCGCAAAAAAGTCGACATGATCCAAATCCATGCTCGTGATAACGGCAATGGTTGGATGATAATGACGCAACGTTCCATCACTTTCATCTGCCTCAACCACTATGCAACTTTCCGAATCTTCCCGGGCCACAACATTCAACCCCGGACAAATACCTCCAATACAGAAGGACACCGGATAACCTGCTTGATCAAGCATCCATGCAATCATGCTGGTAGTCGTGGTCTTTCCGTGTGTTCCCGCCACGGCAATCGACACACGGTTGTTTAAAAGCAAAGGAAGTATCTGTCCTCGATCCACCACCGGTATGCCCAACTTTTTTGCCCGCTCAAGTTCAGGTTCGCCATTTCGGACCGCCGGACTGCGAATTATAAAATCCGGGCGGTCATTTAAATGCACCGAATCATGCCCGATCAACACGCCCACCCCTTCCGACCGCAACCATGATGTCAAAGAGCCTTCCGTGGAGTCGCAACCATGCACCGTCCAACCAGACCGTTTCAGAAGAATCGCCAATCCGGCCATACCCACACCGCCTATCCCCAACATGTGAATCACACCTTGCCGCTTTTTCCAGATATCGGCAATGTCAGGGACAATCCGTGTCGCGTCAGCGCCTTGCATGTGGAACTTCCGACGCAATTCGCTCAATTAAATCGGCCAGTTTAACGGCTCCATTTCCGGTGGCGCGCGACTTGGCCGCTTCCGACATTGCCTTTCGACGCTCCACGCGCGATATCATTTGAGCGATATAGGACGTGAGCCACTCCACAGTGACATCCCCTTCCGGTACCATGTCCGCCGCTCCGACCTTCTCCATCGCCCGGGCGTTAGCCGTCTGATGATCGTGTATGGCATAAGGATAAGGTATCAGCAATGAAGGAAGGCCAAATGCGGATAATTCCGCACACGTTGCCGCGCCGGCCCGGCATATCGCGAAGTCGGATTGCCGGTACAACGCCCCTATATCCCTTGTGAAGGAAAGCACATGCGCAGGAACTCCCGCATCATGATAACGGCCAACCATGCGCTCCCGATCTTTTTCACCGGTGAGATGTACGACTTGAAGCGCAAGTCCTTTCCCATGCAATGCTATCAACGCCTCACCGGCCAATTCATTGATCCGCACCGCTCCGCGACTTCCACCCATGATCAGAACACGAAAACATCCGGCAGGCTGATTCGATTGCGCCGCTGAATCCAGAATTTCACGACGCAATGGCATCCCTGTGATTTCAAGATTTCGTCGCCGCAAATAAAATCGCGTTTCCTCAAAACAACCGGCTACGGTTACCGCCCACCGGGAAAGCATTTTCACCGCACGACCAGGTATCACATTCGACTCATGCATTACAAACGGTACGCCCATACGAATCGCCGCACCAACCGGCCCGACCGAGGCATAACTACCCATCGCCAAAAGTATATCCGGACGATTCTTGCTCATATCGATCTTCACGTTTTTAATCGCGCGAATCAAATTGAACGCCGCGATTCCGGATGAAACGGAAAGACCGGACGGCAACCCCCGGGCCGGAACCGTGTGCACCTTTCCCGGCCAGGCGCCGACAGCTTCATTTTCGACATCTTTACCGGCCAGCCACAACGTGACTTCATGTCCGCGATGAATCAATTCATCTGCCGTGGCCAATCCAGGGAAAATATGGCCGCCCGTTCCTCCGCAAGCCACCGCCACATGCATCAGCGCGCCGTCCTTCTGACACTTGCAGAACGCGACTGCCACTTTTCCATCTGCAACAACTGCTTTTTCCAGGCCAATCCGCCGGAAAATCCACCTAAAGCGCCTCCTGATCCCACCACACGGTGGCAAGGAATAATCAATGGTATTAAATTCGCGCCGCATGCCTGGCCTACCGATCGAGCCGCGCGTGGTCGGCCGATTTTACGGGCGACTTCACCATACGTCATCACCTTGCCGAATGGTATGGCATGCAACACACGCCATACTTCATTTTGAACCGGCGTTCCTTCAGGAAACGTCACCGGAGGCGGTTTTACCGATTGGCCCGACAGAATATCGCGCACAAACGCTTCAGCCTTCTTGATCACGCTACGGTTTTCGGCAAGCGAATTGGAAATCGAGGAGTTTTTTATTTCAAGCGGCCGTGAACAGCTATCCGAAGTTTGGGGCAGTTGACACGATGTTACTTTTCCACTTTTAACATCGACGAATATATCGCCCCATGAGGTTTTGATTTTCAGTCGCGAAACGCCCGTGCGGTCAGTTCGCCCGTCAGATTTTTTTTGAACCGGGTTGGACATCAATTAAACCATACGTACAGGCTGAACAAGGCAATGAGCGCACAAACCAACATAAAAATGGCTTTGTTGCGTTGCATTTTTCGTTCGCGGGTTATCGGACCGCTTTTACCGAAACTCCCACTGGCCAGATAGTTTGCCAAATTTTCCGGCTTCATCACCCCCGCACCACGGGTGACACCTTTCGAAGAATGTGAATACGTTGAACTATCGCGTTCTTGCGATGAATCTGCATCTTCATTGGCGTCATTATTCACGCCATTCTGGTTCATCCCATCTTCCATGAATGACGGGTAGGCGCTTCGGGCAATTGCCGGCGAGGACGGTCGGCCGGAAGTTGTTGCGGCGCGTGTTTGCATGGATTCCTGATTCATGTTCTTCATCAGTACATTCATGTTTTTGCGTACGCGGTCTGCCTCCTCCTCCAATTCCCTCATGCGCTTTTCGTACGCGCTTTCCTGTTTAAGCCATCCCATGACAACCTCAAATGATCCCGCTGAAAACCATGCTGAAATAAACAATTGCCAACGCAACCAGGGTAATGATCAAAGGAAGCGAAATCGCCACCCCCAGCTTGAACCAGTAGACAAACGATTTTTCCGCGTCAAAAGCTGACCCGCCATCTTCGAAAAGAATCGGCGCCGATGGAGCAGTTGACGCATCGGTTTTTCCGGATTTTTGTGATTCAATTTTTGCGACCGATTTATTGTATTCGATACGTGCGTCCTCGATCACACCCAGCGCCTGCGCCAACTCTTCACGGATATTGCTTTCCGACCATGATTGCTCGTTTAATTCCTCAAGGTCTGCAAGAAGCGCCTTGAAACGGGTGCGTGTCGATTCAAGCAATTCCTGAATTCGCTGGGTTTCCAATTCATCACGTTCAATTGCGGTGAGACTACGCTTTATATTTGCAATGACATCGCGCTTTCCGCGTTCAAACTCCTCACTCTTGCGCTTGAATTCTTCCAGATCCCTCTTTTCAAGCTCGAGTTGCTCCTGTCGCTTGCGCAGGGCTTCAAGCTCCTGCATAGTCCGGGTAGCCTGGGTATCCGCCTCCTGTTTATGACGGGCCATACGCGTCAAATTCAGTTCGGATACCGGCCGACTCAACGCATCATCAGGATTTGCCTCGCGAGATTTCGCCGCAGGTTCATCCCCGGGACCCATTTTAATCCGGGTTGCACGATCGCGTTGCCGTATTAAATCTTCGTCATAAAAATCATTTGCGCTCATAAATTAACTCCCTGATACATTCATACATCATTTAGGAATCATCAATGTCTGACCGACCCGGACATTTTCCGGACGGGTTAATATAGTTCGATTAGCTTCAAATATTATATTCCATTTGTTGGGATCGTTATACATTTTGGATGCGATTCGGCTTAACGTGTCGCCCGGTTGAACAACGTAGGGTTCCAAACTAACAGCCTTGGCCGGTTCGGGCCTGGGTTTATCTGCTTGCGACGCGACTGGCTCAGACACGGCAACTGTGCGCGTGGCAGTTGAAACTGCAGGAAAGGTTATTCGGACCGCTCGTTCACGCTCCTCCGCCAATAAATTGCGCAGTACATCCAACTCTTTTCTTAATCGCGCTATTTCCTGAACAGCTTCATTGGGACGAACCGGCAAGGATGCGGCATATGACAATTTAGCCGCGGCAAGGAGCTGTTCGGCATAAGGCCGCCGTTCGGTTTTGGGATCAAGCTCAAGAAACCGCTCATAATGGTAGATGGCGCGAACATCATTCGTCAAATGCTGGTCGTAGATTGCCGCCATTTCCCAATGAATAAACGCCGCTCCAGGCCGGCGCTGTAGAGCTTTATCATAAAAATCAAGTGCGCCATTGAAATCGCCAACCGCTCGGCGATCCCTGGCCCGCTTGATGTTTGAATCCCTGTCATCAACGTTTTTGATTCGTTCACACGACATCATCAACGAACCAATCAAGCAACAAAAAATGATCAGCGGAAAATTCTTAACTTTAATCAAACCATGCATGCAAAATCCCTATCACTGCTCCACTCATGCGTCAACTCGCATGATATACGCACTTATGCATTGGATAATGCCACAGGACTGCATTTTTAGCCATAGCGAATCCGAACAATCAATTAGAGTGAAATTTCATTTTATATTTGACAAAAACTACGGTAGTGAACGAATGTACACATGCTGTGGATATTGCTGATGAATAATAAGTTTCCCAAGGAAAAGATGAATAATACTTCTGCCAAAGACTCCGGGGATCGCCCGTCAGGTTTGGTTTCGGGAAATGAGCAAATTATTAACCAGACCCGAGAAGTTTTGCGACTTCATCATTATTCGTATCGCACGGAGCGAACCTACCTGGATTGGATAAAGCGGTATATGTACCACCACGGCAATAAGCATCCCGACACCATGGGTGCGGCGGAAATAAGAGAATTTCTAGGATATCTAGCCGTCAATTGCCGCGTTGCCGCTTCAACTCAAAATCAGGCGCTATGTGCATTAATTTTCCTATACAAGCATGTATTGGAAGTCGAAGTCGGTGATTTGGGCGAAGTAACCTGGGTTCAGCGTCCACGTCGGTTGCCTGATGTTTTAACCGCCGAGGAAGTGGTGGATGTTCTTTCCAGATTGCAGGGGGTTCATAGCTTGCTTGGAAGGCTGATGTATGGAACCGGCATGAGAATCATAGAGGCGTTGCGGTTACGAGTAAAGGATATCGATTTTCTGCAAAATCAAATTGTGGTTCGTGACAGCAAAGGCGGTAAAGACCGGGTTGCGGTGATGCCGCAAATACTGATCCCTGATTTACAGGGCCAATTGGCTTACGCCAAGGAATTGCACGAAAAGGACTTGAATGAGGGATATGGAAGCGTGGAACTCCCCTACGCGCTTGAGCGGAAATATCCCAAACTGCCATGGTCATGGTCGTGGCAATACGTGTTCCCGTCGGATGTTTTGTCAAAGGATCCAATAAGTGGTGTTACGCGGCGGCACCATTTGTATCCAAACATACTTCAACGGGCGGTTCGGGTTGCCGCGCGAGATGCAGGAATCAATAAACATGTAAAAACACATACCTTGCGGCACAGTTTTGCCACTCATCTGCTGGAGTCAGGGACTGACATCAGAACCATTCAGGAAATGTTGGGGCATGAGGACCTGAATACGACCATGATTTATACTCATGTTGTAAAAAATGGTCCTTATGGTGTGGCCAGTCCGCTGGAAAAGCTCACAATTCGGCCGATTCAGAAGGCATCAGCACCCGTAGGTGCGATTGAAAACAGCTTGAAATCTGAAAATACAAGGATACTGGCTGTGGAAACAGTGAAATACATACCCGCGCGGTTGCGAATAAAGAATGCCATACGTCGGTATGTTGAGATTCCAAAGTGGGTGAAGCAATTGTTTCAAGTTGATCGGGATTAGATTTAATGAATAGATCGGTAAAATCAATTTACCCGCGAATTCGCGCACGTAATCCGGGTGGGGTCCATGCGATACTGGAACCTATGCAATTGTGCTGTTACTCGAACTGGGCTGAGTTTTGGTCTGTGGCAAAGAAGAATCTTCAAAAGAGTGGCTACAAACATGCCTCACTGATTTTTTATTGGCGAATACTGAAAATGTTTGTGCGCACGGTAAACAAGCTACCTGCAGAAATAACCAGGGATGATGTGAGGCAATACTTGATACAGCTTGGACGGCCTAATTGTACTTGGCATTGGACGGGCATGAATATTTCCGTGGTTCGGACATTCTTTGACAAGTTATCGGGTATGAATTTGTTGTGGGATGTGAGGGGACCGCGAAGAAAGAAAACGTTGCCGGAGATTGTGACGCGTCAACAGATAGAAAAGATAATGGATCATGCACAGACGGTCAGGAACAAGTTGGTCATTGGATTATTGTATGGGTGCGGATTAAAAACCTTTGAGCTTCAGAAGTTATGCTGGAGTGACTTTGATTTTGATCGGAAAACATTAAATATTCGATCGCGATACAGTGAAAAAATACGGGTTCTGCATTTACCGAAAACCATTATTGAAATCATGTTGGAGTGGCGGGTAATTCAAGGCTCGGAAGATCTGGTTTTCCCTGGCGAGACAACTGGTAAGCCATTAACTGCAAGGGCAATACAACTTATTGTGCGCCATGGTTCTGATTCCGCAGGAATCAAGTCAAAGAATCAGAACCAGCACATAACACCAGCGATATTAAGACATAGCTTTGCGGTGCATTTCCTTGAAGATGGAGGGAACATCAGGGAGTTACAGGAGGCAATGGATATTCAAACCGTGGAAGCGGCAGTAATTTATTTAGAATGCCTTGAATTATTGAGGATGAGTTCAGAGGCTCCGACGAGTATAGCGCTGTTTACATCGCAAAATGGTAATCCTGGCCAACGCAAATCTGAGGCCACCTCGAAAACAAGTGATTACTTACGACATCCATTCCGGATATTGCGAAGCTTGTTAAATGGCTCATGATCGCCCCTTGTAATTGCTAAAGCAAAGAGGCCTGGGGTCTACCTATAATTGGAAAAAACAGCAACAAAACGCTTGCCACCCAAAAATTAACCCGCCTAAACTGCCACAACGGGACGTGACGGGCACGAAGTGTACCACAGTTCATGATAAAAACGACCAACTCTTCATGATCACCAAGCAACCGTATGTTATAAGCGAAGCAAAATGGTTAAACAAAAAATCACCACCTCGTTATTTACGAAAAACAATCAAATATTAACCATATTCTATTTTGCATAATAAATATGTTCAGCGACAAACTTTGGGAAAGTTTGACAAAGAATCGCCACCTTGACGGAATC
>DAOLDL010000049.1:0-21511 GCA_035327305.1 Kiritimatiellia bacterium
AGTACCAGGCATCCTCGATGGTCTGGTCGTTGCCCCCGCCGATGACCGAGGCCCGGGCTTCCACCCACATCGTGTTGGTACCCTGCACGGGAGCCAGCGTGACGGACTGCCGGTCGTTAATGGCCAGGCCATGCACCTGCCGGGCATAGGGAACCGATAGCAGTCGTTCGCGCGGACTCAATGGCTGGCCGTTGGCGATGACCTGTAACCAGGCTTCCGGCGAAGAGAGGGCGTTGTCAAGACTGCCGATGGTTACATGTTGCCCGATCCATGTGGCGTATAAACCATCCACGGCGACCACGGCATTCGTGGCTTGAAAGAGTACGTTGGTCAGGGTGGGGTGGCTGTGAATCTGAAAGGTCAGATTGGCTGGGCCATTTACCAGGTTGGTCCCGTTTATCAGTCGACCTTGATAATGGATCAGGTTGGGCGCTTGTGCTTGGGTGAGGGTGGCGAAGGCGATCGCGCAGACGATCCATAAGGCGTGGCGTTTATTCATACTAGGTACTCCTTAAAGTAATAATCTTTGAAATATTTTCCGGTGGAATTTTCCTGATTGCGGCTCAAGGGGAGGGTGAGACTCCCGCCGAGCCAAAGGTGGCGCCGGAATCTCTATCGGACAAAGGGATCATTTAGCGTTTAGGGCTTGATGACTTCGACGGCGAAGAAACGTGACGTGACGGTGGGATCGGCGAGATTGGCGGTGGTTGCATACCACGGCGCCACACCGCCAGCCACGGTGTTGCTCCACACCACGGTAGACGGGGTCCCGTCAAAGCTATTATCCAGGGAGCGCACGACGTAGATTCGCTCGTTGTTGCCACGCGCGGTCCAGGTAACTTCTCGCTGGCCAGCGATGTTTTGCACGTCGATGATTTCAAACGCGGCGTTGATATCGTTGGGATTGGTGCCGGCGATCATTTCGTCGAAGTCGGAGATGCCGTTGCCGTCGGAGTCTACCAGGTTGGGATTTGTGGGTGATTCGGGCGAGAATTTTTCGCCGGTGACTTCCCAGTGATCCCAGAGTCCATCGCCGTCGTTGTCGGGATCGAGTTCATCGGGCAGGCCGTTGCCGTTGGTGTCAGTCCCGGGATACATCACGAAGGTGTTGAGGAATCCGGCGCGGTTGATGTGTCCTCCGGTGTAATTCTCTGAACCGCCTTCATACGACACCCCTATTCCGCCGGGCTGCGCACCGGCGCCGATGTGGGTGTACGAGCCGCCGGTGGAGCGTCCACCAAAGCCGTTCATGACCGAGGCGACCTGGCTAAATTGCGCCTGGGCCACCATGACATTCAGTGTCCAGATCAATCCAGCAACAACACCTTGTTGGACTATTTTATTCATACATTTCCCCCTGATCATGGGTTTATTATGATATAATACAATCCCTGATGGCAATCCCTATCGCCTGTCTGTTTGGCTGGTAAATGGGGTCCTGGTCTTGATAAGCGCCAAAATATTGCGAGTCAATCCGCTTGATTGATCATGCGCGATTCCACAGCGCCAGGTTTCGTCTCGTTATACCATCCAACCAGGCTCGCAACAGCGTTGCTTGCATCGCGAGGAAAAAGCCCATCCACGCCAGCGGTCGTGGAGTATTTTTGATTTTAGTTCCCGCAATACCAAGAACGTAACAACCGGTTTGAAGTATCAGCATCATCAAAAAAAACGACTGTTGAACAAGCAATGCTGATGACAGATAGGTTAAGAACAGAAGCCATGGGGAAAACAGGCGGCTGATTTTGTGCGATCCATATTGCCACCAAATCGGATGACCGAACGGAAGTACCCATTTGGGGTAATACTTCAGTAATTGAACACAACCAGCCAAGGTTCTTCTTTTGCGTATGGCCTCCCGATCGGTTGATTGCGCCGGGCGGTCATAAATTATAGCCGCCGGTTCGAATATGCACCGATACCCTTGTGCGATGGCCAGCATCGGTATCAACACATCATCAAGTGCGGCTTCGGTTGGAATTGGTTTGGCCAGTTCGCGTCGAATCGCATACAGCGCTCCGGTGGCGCCAGGCACCGAGTGAACACGGCCCTCGTGGTCGCGAAGCCATTTCTCATAGCGCCAGTATGCATCAATGCCTCCGGCAACCGATGTGTCACCTTCCAATCGCTCAAAAATCAATTCGCCTGAAACAACGCCAACGGTTGAGTCCGAAAAATTATCCATGAGGGCGGGAATCACGTGATTGTCAAGGCGTTGACGTACATCCATCATAATCAAGATGTCGCCGGTTGCCTGGGGTATGAGATCGTTGAGCACGGAGGGTTTGCCGCGACGTCCGGGAAATGATGCCAATTGAAGTCGAGAATCGTTGAACGCTTCTATTACCGATTCAGGATGATCCGTGCTTCCATCTGATCCGATTAGAATTTGAACAATTCGGTCGGATTCTGCGATGGACAGTAAATTCCGCAATTTATCTGAAAGTCCGGAACGTTCATTATAAATGGAGATAATGACTGTTGCCGTCAGCTTGTTTGGTTCTTTCCTGGTCTCTCGTGGGAAGCACCTGGCCAGTAATCCAATACATAACGGATATCCAGCATAGATATAGAAAACCAAGGCAAGCGATACCCAGAATAGAATGACCAAGAGAGACATTCCATAAGCCTAGTCGAGGGCGGGGGGGCGTCAAGCCGCATTGCCGCCCCTTTACGCATTATATCGTCGATTTTACCCACATTTTTAGCGCGCTATCTGTTTAATTTGCCGATTTTTCCAAGCTATGCGGTGCGAATTGTTTTCGTAACACTATAACAACAAGCATCATACAAAATTGATATCCGGTGTTTCCCATCGACAAGTAAATCGATATACTTTTTATTAAGTAAAACGCTTGATTTGTTTTGCGGTGTCGTATATTAAAGCGGTTGAACAATTTTGGAGAGCGGTTTTAAAACAAGGGAAAGTGTTATGAAGGGTAGAATTGGAATTACATTTAGCAGTTGGATGTGGGTCGTTTCGGGTTTGTTTCTGTTGCCTTGTATGGCGTTAGCGCAAACCGTTTACATTAACGAAGTCATGTCGTCGAATGTATCGACCATCATGGATGAAGATGGGGAGCCATCCGATTGGGTTGAGTTGTACAATCCGGGACCAGCGGCAGTGAATCTGGACCAGTGGGGTCTTACCGATAACGCATCCAATCCTTACAAATGGCGCTTTGGCGATGTCAGCATACAGCCCGGCGAATTTATGATGGTTTGGGCATCCAACAAGGACCGCCCCGCCGTGACCAACGGCAATGCCATTCATACCAGTTGGGCAATCAGCTCCGGTGGCGAGGACATTGTTCTTACCCGTCCGGATGGCACAACCGTGGACTTTTTTGGCGCACTTATCATAGGTGTTGACCGTTCCGCTGGCCGCAAACCGGACGGAACCGGCCCCGTCCACTTGTTTGACGCTCCTACGCCAGGAGCCGCAAACACAACCGTCGGCATCCCGCTTGATCTGGAACCTCCACAATTTTCCATCGCGGGTGGTGTTTATACTTCTTCCGTTTCGCTTTCGCTTTCCACGACCGTTGACGGAGGCGTGATTCGCTACACGCTGGATGGCTCCGAACCTACCAGTAGTTCACCTGTCTATAGCGGTCCGATCACGATCAACCAACGTGCCCCGACCGCCAACTTGTCCAATATTCCTACCAATAACGATCCGAATCCCGGACCGCCATATTATGAAGGTTGGCAAGCTCCGGAAGGGGAAGTGTTCCGCTTCCGCACGGTTCGCGCCAAGGTGTTCAAGACCGGTTCGCAGCCGAGCCGGACCATAACGCAATCGTACGTTATTCATCCTGCCGGCGCCAATCGTTACAGCCTGCCGATCGTTTCCATCAACACCGATGCCGCGAATTTCTTTGATCCCAACATCGGTATTTACGTGCCTGGCAACCATGGCAACATGTTCCAAAGTGGAAGCGAGTGGGAACGCCCCGGCTCTCTGGAATTTTATGAAACCGATGGCACGCTCGGATTTTCCGGTAATATCGGCATTCGTCTGCATGGTAGTTCGACGCGCAGTCGCCCTCGCAAGTCGTTGCGCATTTATGCGCGCAGTCCCGGCTCTTTCAACTATCAGATATTTCCCGACAAACCGATAAATAGATTTGAAACCTTTATTCTGCGTTCGGGTGGAAATGATTGGGGCAACGCCATCTTCCGCGATGCCTACGCGCAATCGTTGGTCGCTCATACCGATTTGGATCGCCAGTATTACCGCCCAGTCGTTATGTTTTTGAATGGAGAATACTGGGGCATTCACAATATCCGCGATCGCTTTGATGACGGGTATCACTTCAGTCACTATGGATTGGGCCCGAATGATTTTGTACAGTTGGAATCTGATCTCGCGATCAGTCAACAGCCCATCTACGACCGGGGTTACGAACCGCTGGTTGGTGACTACGCCAACCTGCTGAATTTCGTAAACATTCAGCGTGTTGTATCCTCCAACAATTACGCCATCCTTAAAGATCGGATGGACGTCGATAACTTCATCGACTACTTCACCATTGAAACCTTCAGTGGAAACAGCGACTGGCCGGGTAACAATATGCGCTTGTGGCGTTCCGTTGCCACCAATCGCGCACCAGATGCCCCGTATCGACATGACGGACGTTGGCGCTGGATGTTGTTTGATACGGATTTTGGTTTTGGTGCAAACTTTAATTATGTCCCCGGTCGCAGTCAATTCGCCGACTATAATATGCTCGCCCATGCCGCCTCCGTAAATGGCGAGCATTTTTCCAACAAGACCAATGCCACATTGTTGTTCCGCCGCTTGCTGGAAAACACAGAATTCAGGCAATCATTTGTCACCCGCTACAGCGATCATTTGAACAGTTCCTTTAAAACCGAGCGGTTGCTGGCTCAACTGAACTCCATGCAACAACACATCGCCCCGGAAATGGCCGAACACTCCCGCCGTTGGCGTCAACCCGTCAATTGGAGTAACGATGTACAGCGGATTCGTGATTATGCCACTCAACGCCCAACGGCCGTTTGGGGTCATTTACAATCGTTCTTCAATCTGGGCGGACGTCGAAACATAATCGTCGACGTATCCGATGTAAACGAAGGTTATGTGAGAGTCAATACGATGGATGTCACACCGGACCTGCCTGGTGTCAGCGCTTCGGTTTATCCATGGACCGGATCGTACTTCACTAACACCACGATTTCACTGACTGCGAAAGCCAAGCCCGGCTACAAGTTCGTGAAATGGGTGAATGGTGTCACCGGTGCCGATATAACCACGAATCTCACGTACAGTTTCACCCACGCATCAGAACGAACCTATACTGCCTTGTTCGAGCAGGATCAATCAGGCCTGAATCCTCAACCATTCAGTCTTAATGTCGGTGATTTCATGTTTAATGAATGGGCCGCGACTGAACCGGCGGGCACCTATCCCGCTCACATGATCTTCGAGCAGGTTGATTCCGCCGATCCAGGCTTGAATGTGGAAATGGACTCGTACTGGGTGTTGGCTTACAACATTTCGAGCCGAAGTCGAATCAACGGCTTGGGGGCCAACGGCATGTCCTTTATCAACACCGGTGACAAGGTGGCCCAGCCCGGTTCCGGTTTCGTGGGTTCCGCGATTGTGGCGTTGTCCACAATCGGAAGTACGAATGTAAAAGTATTGTTTACCGCCGGTACGGTTACGCCCAACTTCCGTACATACGCTCTGCGCCTTCAATATCGAATCGGCGGAACCGGTCCGTTCATTGATGTACTTGAGAACGGTCAACCCGTGGAGTATGTCCGCAACGCAACCGCTGGTCATACCCAGAACTTTGGTCCCGTTTCTTTGCCATCCGCCATGGACAATAAGCCCTATGTACAATTACGATGGAAGTATTACTACATCGACACCGGGGTGTCTGGTGCGCGCGCGCAAATCCGGCTGGATGATATCATTGTTACCGGCGACAAAGCGCCTACACCTCCGGTGGTCAAAGTATCCGCCAACACAAATTTCGGGCCTTCTGGCGGCACGGCATGGTTGAACGGATCGCTGTCGAAGGATCTCGATGGTGAAATCGTATCTTATAACTGGTCACAAATTTCCGGTCCAACCGTAACGATGATCGATAGCACGCAAGCAATCGCCCGTGCAACCATTCCTGCCCGGTCGCAAAGCACAACCTATCAATTTCGATTGGTAGTTACCGATGATGATGGTCTCTCCTCCACCGGTGTGGTGACGGTCAGTCAGGCGGTAAACTATTCCAAAACCTATGATCAGGTTTACTTCCGTGGAACCGCGAACGGGTGGGGCACCACCAGCATGAGCCTGGTCAGCAACTATATCTGGGAAGTTCAAACGACGTTTGGTTCTTCTGCCGATGAGCGATTCAAGTTCGATATCAATGGTGATTGGTCTCTGAACTTTGGTGATAACAACAACGATGGCATTGCCGATCAAGGCGGTGCGAATATCGCGATCACGCAGGGCGCCGGACTTTACACGATCAGATTCAACGACCAGACCAAGCATTATTGGATAATCAAATATGTCCCGCCGCAACCTCCTGTCGCCAATGCCGGTCCGAATCAAAATGTATCGCCATCCGGAGGTAACGTATCCTTGAATGGTAGTGGATCAACCGATCCCGATGGCATGATCGTTTCTTACGCATGGAGTCAGTTGTCCGGTCCATCCGCGACCATCAATAATGCTGGTTCCGCCATCACAACCGTGACGATTCCTGCTGGCTCGAACGGCACCGTGTATGTCTTCCGCCTCGTGGTGACGGACAGCGACGGGTTGTCGGCCACAGGAAGCGTTTCCGTAACCCAGCAGTTGTTGAAATCCCACAATCAGGTCTACTTCCGAGGCACGGCCAATGCATGGGGCAACAGATTGATGACGTTGGTCAGCAACTATGTTTGGGAAACTGAAGTAGTGTTTGGAAATGCCTCCGATGAGCGATTCAAGTTCGATATCAATGGTGATTGGACGCTGAACTTTGGCGATAACAACAACGATGGCATTGCCGATCAATCCGGCGCGAACATCATGATCACTCAAGGCGCCGGCACGTACATTATCCGCTTCAATGATCAGACCCGGCAATACTGGCGCATCAAGCAGATCGTTAATGTTCCTCCGGTTGCGAATGCCGGTGCAAACCAAACGATCTCGCTGGCCGGCGGAAACCGCACTTTGAATGGAAGCGGCTCCACGGACTCCGATGGAACGATAGTCGCCTACGCCTGGAGTCAGGTTTCCGGCCCGTCCGCAATCATCAGCAATGCAAACGTGGCCATAACCACAATAAATATTCCCGCCCAATCGGGATCCGCAGTTTATGTATTTGCGTTGGTTGTAACCGACAATAGCGGCGCATCTTCAACCGGTACGGTGAGTATCACCCAGCAAAACATTGCGCCGGTAGCCAATGCAGGCACGAACCAAACGATATTATTGGTCGGTGGTGAGTTGACCTTGGATGGAAGCGGCTCCAGCGATGCTGACGGCAGTATCGTTTCCTACTCTTGGAGTCAGGTATCCGGACCGGAAGCAACAATCACAAACGATAGTACGGCGGTTGTCACGGTAGTGATTCCGGAACAAATCGCCGCCACGTCGTATGTGTTCGCGTTGGTCGTCACCGACAATGACGGTGCATCCAGCACGGGTACCGTAACAATTACCCAAGCCGAACCGGTATTGCTGAAGACCTACGAGCAAATGTACTTCCGTGGAACACCGAACGGGTGGGGCACTACGATCATGACGCTGGTCAGTAATTATGTTTGGGAAGTGCAGGCAAGTTTCGGTTCCACGACAAACGAGCGATTCAAGTTCGATGTGAATGGCGATTGGAGTTTGAACTTTGGCGATAACAACAACGACGGCATTGCCGACCAGTCCGGAGCCAACATCATGATCACCCAGGGCGTCGGTACGTATACCATCCGGTTTAATGACCAGACGCGGCAATACTGGCGTATCAAACAAATTGTCAATCAGCCTCCGGTAGTGAATGCCGGAACCAATCAGACCATTGGATTGTCGGGTGGGACGGTTACGCTTAATGGTAGTGGATCGTATGATGTCGAGGGATCCATCGTTTCTTACGCGTGGAGCCAGGTGTCGGGTCCGGCGGCGATCATCAGTAACCCGGCCGGTGCGATTGCCTCTGTGGCAATTCCTGCCCGGACATCGTTGACCACCTATGTGTTTGCGCTGATGGCTACTGATAACGAAGGTTTGTCGGCCACCGGTACCGTAACCATCACTCAACAGAGTGCCGCCCTGTTGAAGACCTACAACCAAGTGTTTTTCCGTGGAACACCCAATGGTTGGGGAACCACGGCGATGACCCTGGTGAGCAACTACGTATGGGAAGTTGAAGCGGTGTTTGGTCCCGGATCTAATGAACGCTTCAAGTTTGATGTTTTTGGCGATTGGAGTTTGAACTTCGGTGATAACAATGCCGACTTCATTGCCGATCAATCCGGCGCCAACATCATGATTCAGCAAGGTTCCGGCACTTACACGATTCGGTTCAATGATCAGACCCGCCGCTACTGGGTCTTCAAGAACGGCGTTGGCTTCATGAGCGCTTACAATTCCATGACCGTTGCCGGCTCGTTCAATAGCTGGAATCCTGCGGCCAACAACATGGTGCTGGTGGATCACTACACATGGCAGTATGACGTTGTGTTGTTCTCGGCAATCCAATTCAAATTTGCCGCGAACGGCGCTTGGGCCAGTGGAAACTGGGGCGACCTGAATCCTTCGGGAACCACGCTTCCATTAAATGGCATTGCCGAGGCCAGTGCGGCAAATATTGTGGTCAGCACTCCTTTGAGCGGCGCCTACCGCATCATCTTCAATGAACAGACCCGTGCGTACAGCATGAACATGATTCCTGCCATGATGAGCTTCGGCGATGCTTCCGCCATGTACACCACGCCATGGGAAAAATTGTATCAGATCAATCTGCTTGATCCCGTGCAACGTGAAATCGACCCCGATGCGGACGGACTCAAGAACCTCACCGAATACTATCAGGATACGAATCCTTACAGTTCGGACACCGACGGCGATGGGGTCAGCGATCGCGAGGAGTTACTGGCTGGCACGGACCCGCGTGTCGCTGGTGATTTCCTCTCTGCTGAACTTGAATTGGATGGCAATCAGTTTGTGATCAAATGGCAGGGTGCAGGTAACCGCACGTATGCTGTTGAATACACCGGCAGTTTAAGTGGGTCCGACTGGGTGGCGTTGAACGGTTATACCGCGCTCAATGGATTCGCCGGCGTCATGTCCGCCGATGTGACCGGGGCGATCGAGGCAGGGGCGATTGGATTTCGAATCCGCATTGTGCATGTCGAGTATCTGCCCGAATAATCTGACAACACTCGCCAACGAATTTGTTTGATGTGTACACCAAGCCCTGTCTCGCCACAGCTTTGCGCGGGTGAAAGCTTCGCCCTGCCCACGAGGTATATCTTTTCTGTAACCGGGGGGAGGGCGAGCCTCCCGGCGGGCCGAATTATTTTTGGGAAATTAAAGGGTAAGCAACCATATCTGGTTATCCCTTTCAGTTTGGGGCAAAACTACTGACTGCGGAAAAAAGGTTATTCGTCGAATCAGTAGTCAAACCGAACGGGCACGGATGCGTCACCGCCAAAAGACAGGCGTCCGCGTTCCGGTTGGTGGGTTGAATCCACGCGCAAAATAATCAACGGTTTGTCAGCGGTAGCCATGGGTTCAGGATTTACGCTGACAAGCATCTCTTTATCCGGAATGGCGGCGTCTTGAAAATCATCTTTGAGTGTGACTGCCATAACCAAAGGTTGCTCCGTGGCGAGTTCGATTACGGCAGGTGTCGCGATCTCGGTGTTTTGAACTAAAGCCTGATCGGCAGATCCGCCACGCAACAACACCGAAGCGCCCGCCACGCAGATCACAAGCGCGGCCGCGCCATATGCAAGTTGGCGACCGGTATTGTCATCGGAAACCCATTCAGTTAGTTTTGCCCAAATGGACGCGTTGCGCGATTGTTCAATTCTTGCGGATACCGCCTCCATGCATCGAATCGAGCTGGACGGGTGGGGGAGTTCATACTGCTTTAATGCAATAAGTTTTTGAATGACGATGAGTCGGTCGACTTGCGTTTTGACTTCGGGATTTTTATTCAGGAAGGTTTGGGCTTCCAGCGGGAGCTGTTCCCCCGCCCGTTCCAGGCAATACTGTTTCAATTCTTCATTATTCATGGCGCATACTCGGCAAGCTCGGCTTGCAAAATCTGCCGGGCGTAAAACAATCGTGATCGGACGGTTCCTGATGATACCCCGAGAGTCTGGGCAATTTCTTCATGTGGGACGCCTTGTATATCATGCATTACTACCACGGTTCTGTGCTTTTCTGACAACGTCTGCAGGGCATTGTTCAATTTTTCCTGTAGTTCGGATAGGGTGGCGTCCCGAAAGGGCGACTCTTTGGCCGACAATTCTACGTAAGTCGGGTCCCTTTCGACACCTCCGTCGATGTCGTCCAAGCTCAAACCTGTCCGTTTTTTACGCTTTTTTACGTAATTTATGGTTCGGTTTACAGCAATCCGGTAAACCCAGGTGTAAAAGGAAGAATCACCTTTGAACCGTTTAAGGGCGGAGTAGGCCTTGAAAAAGACTTCCTGAACCAAATCCTCGGCGTCCTCCTTGTTGGAGGTCATATTGTAAACCAGCGCGTAGATTTTTTTGTGATAGCGCTGAATTAACTCATTGTAGGCATCAAGATCCTGCCGCTGGGCGCGGGCCACAAGCTCCCGGTCCGTCGGATCAAGCGTTTCATTGGGTTGTTTTTCTTCGGCTGATTTCATCTACCCCGCTTCAAGCCCTTTTGATGTGCCGATTCGGTGGCCGGCCCGACAAATCAGTCGGCGGCCACTTGAATGCTGTTTTCCTGATTTACCTTGATGACTCTGGCAACCGCTTCCATGAATTGGTCCAACCCGGTGGATGGCACAATGATGGTGTCGCGCCGACCGCCAACATCTTCAGTGATACGCAAAAAACGTCCGCGTGGATTCTCCTTTAAATCAAAGAAAAACTGTTTCCTTTCGATCTGAATGCGATCGCTTGTTATTAAATCGTCCACGGCGCTGTCTCCCGTTTGTCATAAATTGATAATACGTTTTAATTGGCATATATATGCCGCCTGAAAATTTTTACCTAATGTATTTGGACCTGGCGAGGTCTGCAAGCATGAAACGGATCAGTGCGGATCAAACAGCGAATTGTCGGCGGGTCCAAACCATCCGATCAGGTGTTTCGTAAATGTTTCGTTATACACTACGGACATTTTTTCCGCAGTTACATGTCCATCCACCCACACGACGTTTGCCAGTTCATCGTGACGGAAATGAATGGATGGCGCCGCTCGATACGTTTCCTGGGGGGATGTATCGGCGATCTGAAAATAAGCTTCGGCAAAGGAGTATTCGATTAAACGCTGTCTTCCCGCGCTCCATTGCAGAAATGCGGTGTCGGCAAACATCACGGTTCGCGAGGGATCACGAATATCTTCCGGTCGCATTCCCGATTCGGAGCCGGCATAATTACCCAAAAGATACGCTTGTGAGCCGACTCCCCGCGCGTTGTAACCGTAACCACCGCATCCGGACTCGAAACCGGAATTTTTCGGACGGAAAGCCGGGCATTGCTTGACGCGATTGTCGGCGCCGAGAAAATTCGCCAGAGGGCCTCGCTCCGGTTCGAATGGCGCGGATGCTGATGTGCGCGCGCCGTGCCAACGAATAAGGTTCCCTCCCCAGATGTCGGTTGCCGCCGGAACGAAGTGCTGATGGCTGGAAGCATAAGCATGATTCGCCATGGCCAATTGCCGGAGATTAGAAACGCACGCGGCGCGCAGTGATGCTTGTCGCGACTGTGACAGCGCAGGCAACAACAATCCAATCAACAGGGAAATGATCGCCATCACCACAAGCAATTCGATGAGCGTAAATCCATTTTTTCCAATGACTGGAAATTTTACGCGCAAGATTTTCCAATGATTGGAAATGTCGTGGTTCATGGCGAGGCAGGAATTTCCTGCTGTATACGCAACACCTGGTAGTTGTCGCCGGAATTTAATGTCACCCGGTGCATGCCGCCGGTTCCTGTGATGGAGGCGCCGATGTTCGCCCAGTCACCTGCGGTCAACCCTTGCGGCTGATAGCTTCGCCCTTGATACCCGTACCATTCAGCAACGGGTTCGTTGTTTTCAATTATCATCGAAATGCCGGCGAGGTGAATCACGCCAACACCGCGCAAATCGAATCCATCAGACGGACTGGCAAAACCACTGTAGGGGTCGAGAATCGGGTTGCCGAAATCGTCCGTGGTTGAGCCGTTGCCAACCGCATCAACCAGGCGCACGTAGGCGATGCGATTCAAGTCAACGAGTCCGTTGGTGACGTTGGGGTGGTGTCTCAACCAGTCGAGATCAAATGGCGTGCCAAATGGAAGTGTGTGTTTGCCGGCGAGTCCGTCTACCGCGGTCACGTCGTTCAGCCCGAATTCGGGGCCGAACGGAACCGCGAGATTGGTTGGGTAATAGGTGACAGGAAAACGAGCCCACGCATTGGTGGTAGTGGCAACTTCCACAAACGCGAATTCCGCATAGGTGAATCCGTCAAAGTCCAGGCTATTTTCAAACACCGCAAAATCTGGACCAGGTCCGTTTACGATCACATCATCAAATTCGAGCGTGATGGAGCCGCCGTTTCCAAGCGAGAGCAGGTTGCCGAGCGGCCATGCGTTGGGGTCAAATGAAACGGGACGTCCCAGAATGGCCGCCGCCGGGGAGGTTGATACGTTGCCGACGCTGTCGCGGGCGAACCCGCCGCTACTCGGATCGGGGCGAATGAAGTTGTGGTAGGCCGCCGCCCAGCCGCGAAATACAGAGGATGTGCCGGGGATACCTTCATCGGAGGCGGAGAAGCGGATGGTGAGCAGATCGCTTGCGTAATTCACAAAAAAGTCGGAATACACCGCAAGCAATTGACGTCTGGTATCATCCCACTGAACGCGGCCGATGCCAAAATTGTTTTCTGCGTCTACGGCAATCACGCGAAGTTCATGACCGGTTTCCGGATCGTATTGGGCAAGTCGGTTGCCGAATCCCGAAACCGCATAGAGGCGTCCGTGGCGATCGACGGTTAAATAGCTGGCATTGATGAAAACCACCATTTCACCGTCCGACGCGGCAAGGTTCCCGGCGGTAAGTTGTGCACCGGTGAAACGAAGAACGCCATTTCCGTTTTGGGTGGCGACGTAAAGGCGGTCCTGCGCATCGAAAGCAATGCCGCCGGAAAAGCCGCCAACATTTATGATTTCCACGGCCGATGTCGTGACGGGGTCATAGCGGAAGATTTTTGCGCCTGAAGATCCGGGGTTGGCCGCGATGAATAATTCCTGTTGAGAATTAACGGCCGCATCATAAATGCCGTCAAGACCGCCGCGATCTTGAAAATCGCCGAAAGAGTCGATGATGCCGTGACGTGAGGGAAACGGAAAAGCAAAGCTTTGATCGTATGCGGCATGCAGATCGCCGTCGCGAAGCCGCACAAACCCGGCGTTGACGTTGGGAGGCAATGTGCCGGCGGAGGTGGCGACGCCATTGGTGATGTTGACCGCCCAGATGTTCGTGCCCGCGCTTACATACGCGGCTGAATCATCTGCGTCCAATCCGCTGATCAAAACAAACTGGCCGACCGTGTCGTACATGGAATCGTAACGAAATCCCGGGTGCGTGTCCAAATAAGCGGAAGCGGAGGAGGTGAGAGCGAAACTTGCGAGCAACCACCCGGAAATACGGGGCAAAGACAAACGAAACATAACGACCTTTCTGCCTCATACGCGGAGGCGATACCTTTCGCCGCGAGAAAAGGGAGGAAGTCGTCAAACGGGACGTCTCCTTCTTCACTCGCGGAAAAAGAAACTTTCATGCCCGGCTCGTCTTCTGGCTCATCCGACCGATCAACTGCCTTCCCAATCGCGTGGCGAAAAGTGGCTGATAGCTGATGGTTTTCCCGAAACCGCGGGAAGCGGATTTACAGCGGCGCGACCGCGTCCGATTTTCACGGACTTCCGTTAGTCGTGCATGATTTTTACTACTCAAAGAACGGGCCAATCATGGATTGCCAGAAGTGAAGGGTCAATGTTTAATTTGGATTCATGAATCGTATTCGTAAATGGTCGGGGCGTATCTTGTTAATACTTTTGGCTCCGCCCTGTGTATTTATCATGGCCGAGGCTCTACTTTGGATTTCCGGTTATTCACCTTCGCTGACGCTATTACAAAAAGTCACCTTTCATGATCGGGACTATTGGGCAACCAATCCCGGTTATGGGCGATTGTTGTTTTCACGAGAGTCGGCGCCAATTCCCAGCCATGTTTGGATACCCGTTGATAAAGCACCGGATGTAAAACGCGTAGTTGTGCTTGGCGAGTCCGCCGCCGCAGGATTTCCCACGGAAGATTTTAACATGGCTCGCGTACTGGAGGCGGTTTGGAACCGGTCTCACCCGGAGTGGAAAATTGAAGCCGTCAATCTCACCATGACGGGAATTAACTCGCATGTGTTAAGGCGATTTATGAAGGAGGCTCTTCAAGTGGAGCCGGATATGGTTGTGGTATACGCCGGCCACAATGAAGCCATCGGCCCTTATGGGCCGGCTTCGGTATTCGGCGGGCGCATGATCGGGAGATTTTTTCCCGGCTTGTCGCTTGCGATGCGCCATACACGGGTGGGCTGGTTACTGCGGGAAGTCGTGGAACAAATGCCAGCGTTTCATAAAACACCGGTGCATAAATCATGGTCCGGCCTTGATGAGTTTTTGGACAAGCCGTTGCCGTGGAGTGATCCTTCCCTCGTGGTCATGGAGCGTCGGTTTCGCGCAAATATTTCCGCGATCGTTGCATCGGCGAACCGGGAAAATGTTCCCATCATCATCGCGGTGCCTGCGGTAAATATAACCGATTGGCCACCTTTGAACAGTGAGCCGAATGTATTGACTGACGCAGAAGTATACGAAGCATGGCGTGCCGGCCGTTGGGGCGCTTTGACGTCAGCCTGGCAAGTATATGAATTGGCGCGCAGAATCGCCGATGAATCGATGGATTTGGCCTGGCCGATTTTTCGCAAAGCCCGAGATCTGGACCTTTATCGCTTTCGAGCCGATAGCCGCATCCAGCAAGTCATTTTGGACATAGCGGATGAGTATCGCGGAAAACCGGTTCTGGGGATTGACACCGACGCCGCACTGCATGAATCAAATGCCGCTTTTCTAAATGATCGCGAATACTTTTTCGAGCATGTGCATTTGACATTTGAAGGAATGGTTTTCATTTGTTCGCATTTGGCCCGGGGCATGGCCACGATATGGGGCATTGACGAACTTGAGCAGTTCACCAAAATCGACATCTACGAAGTGGCCGATCATTTGTTTTTTACGGAGATAGATCGTTATGCTGGATTACAGCGCGTCTTGGAATTCATGCGGATGGGCGTTTTTGCCGATCAACCGGAAGGGGATCGAAGGCAGTCGGAATTCAAACAAATGATGTTGGATTTGCGCGACGGCATAAAAAGCGATTGGAACATGGCCCGTTTAACCAGAGAATTGGAAGCGCACCAGTTATCCGGCGAACCTGACAGCTCTCGAATGTTTATAGCGGGCAGGTTGGCATTATTTTTGGGCGGGCATGATGTGGCGCGCGACCTCTTTAACCTGGCGCTTAAACACCACCCTCGACATCTCGGCGCCTGGGTGAATTTATTTGAAGTACATATGTTGCTTGATGAACTTTTACAAGCCGAGCAGACTTTATTAAAGCTGAAGGAAATCCATCCCGACCCGACGCGGCTTGATGCCCGACATGGGGAATTGTGTGCGAGAATGGGTCGATATCCTGAAGCAATCAACTATTTGAGCGCCGCGTTAAACCGCAACCCGCGGGATTATGCCACCATGGTTAATTTGGGCGGTTTGTTCATGAGCGCTGGTTTCGATTCAAAGGCAATCGATATCTTCGAGCGTTGTTTGATCATTCATCCAGAAGATGCGTATGTCATGAATAACCTTGCCTGGTTGTTGCTTCACATGAAAAAAGCTGAAGCTAAAGACATTCAAAAGGCGGTATTTTTGGCCGAGAGGGCGGTGTCATTAGATCCTGTATCACATCGGTATCAAGGCACACTTGCGATAGCTTATGCCTCGAGTGGGCGGGTTCAAGAAGCGCGCATTCTGGCCATGCAGGCCATCGACCTGGCAAAACAGGTGGGTGATTACTCTGCTATCACTCTGCTGGAGAATAGGTTGTGGTTGAATAAGGTTGAGTAATAATTTCAGCAGACACCACCCGCCCGCTAAAGCGATTTACTGTAATTGCGCTGATCGCGCGTAATCAGGCGGAGTGATTAAGTGAATAATGGCCGTATTTTGCACTGGTCTAACGATTTACTATCCCTTTCCTCTTGTTATTAAAAATATAGCTTAACATTTCACGTGCCCTTCGTTATGGTTAACTGTTGGGCTTTCCGTATTTTTTCGAGTGATATTTTAGGTCAAAACTGCAGTGATTTTGGCATACGCGAGGGTTGTTTATATAAAGGTTGGTTTGTGAATTTTATGCAATCAAACAATCATTTTTCCGTTCGGGTGCAAGGACGCATTGATCAGCCTCGTTTTAGGCGAGGTTTGTCGAGCTTTTGTATTGCATTTGTAGCCGTATTTTTGTTTTCGACTTCTATTGTTGAAGTTTTCGGTCAGGCCAATGTTTATTGGCGTAGTGCGGCTACTTCGGGGTGGTGGTCATCCGGCGATGGCGACGAAAATCGTTGGTTTCGTGACAGTGATAGTTGGGACATACGTCGCGAAGACTTGGCCGACGGCCAATGGAGTTCCTCCGGGACGAAAGCATTTGTGATCGTTCGCTTCGGAAATGGTAATCAAACTACCATGACGTTAAATGCTTTGGGTGGAACCAAGCATCATATCCACCGGATTCGTTTTGAAAACAGTTCGAGTCGAACGATTAATCAGGATGGAAATGCTTACCTATCCATGGGTGGCGGTTCGGGTAATGCGCGAATCGATGCCGAATCGTCCGGTACTTATACGTTCAATGTTCCGTTATTTCTTGAAAAGGACACAGAACTGAACCCAACTTCCGGACCACTGGTCTTTAATCGTCAAATAACCAATGACGGTAATAGAATCTATGTGAACGGTGGCAATACCTTAACCCTCGACGGCGTTATTTCCGGTACGGGTGGCCTTTCTGTTCTGGGATCGGCGACTGTTTTGTTAACTGCGAACCACACGTTCAGCGGTGTTTCAACAAATGCATCCGGCGGCATCGTATCTGTCGGCAACGGTAGCACAAGCGGCGCTCTGGCGGCCAATATCGTGAACAATGCGACGATTCGCTTTAACCGCTCCAATGCCTATGAATATTCGGGTGTGGTCAGTGGCTCCGGCACGTTGGTTAAACAAGGCGCGGGCACACTCACTCTTTCCGGTGCCAATTCATACACCGGTATCACCGATATTGAAGTCGGCAGTATTACCGTTGCTTCAGGCGGTGCTTTAGGCAGTGATTCCGATGTTAGAATATCGTCCGGGGCCTCACTGACCGCCAATACGAGCATCACCGTAATGAATCTGCGTGAACGTGGTTCCGGCAATTCCGGAACGGCCAGCATAGGCAGTGGCGCGGTGATTACAATCAATGGCGCAAACAATGGGGTCACGTTTATGAACACCATTTCCGGTAGCGGTGGCCTTACCATGTCCGGCAGTGGAAATACGGAAACGCGCCTGTTTGGGAATAATACGTTCAGCGGCGATCTCGTCATCAATTCCGCCACCGTCACCCTGCACGGCGCCAGCGGGGCGATCGGTGATGTTCCCAGAGTTGTTATCGGCGCCAGTGGAGCGTTTAGTGTCGCGAGTCGCTCGTCCACGTATTCAATGCCAACCAGCCAGAAAATACTTGTGACCGCAAGCGGCTCCGGCAATCCGGCACGAATCAACACCGCAAGCGGAATTGGTTTGACCGCCGGCTCCAGTACGGAAATAGCTTTTGGAAGTTTTTCCAGCGGCGGCGGCGCGCCGTTGGATGTGGCCGGCGCAGGATCTTTCACCCTCGCGTCGGGAAATTCAGTGATCGTGACCAATACCGGTTCGGCGCTTACGGCGGGATCTTACAAGCTGATTTCCAAAAGCGGAACCGCCTCGGTGGCCGGCACCGCTCCTTCCACCGTCACGGTCGCGGGCGCCGGCTTGGCCGCTTCGCATACGGCATCCTTGGAAATAACCAGCGGCGAATTGTTCCTGGTCGTGGTTGTGGTCCGCCCCACCGATGCCACGTGGGATGGCGGTGGCGCCAATGACAATACCCTGACCGAGGAAAACTGGGTGGGCGATCTTTACCCCGAGTCCGGTGTGTCGAGCATCATGCGGTTTGCGGGAAGCACCCGGACCACGCCGAACGTAAATTATGCCGCGAACAGCGCGTTTGCGAACATCATTTTCAACTCCGGCGCCTCGGCCTTTACGATCGGCGGAAATGCGATGAATATTCATGCCGGCATTACCAACCTTTCATCGAATACACAAACGATCAACAACGACTTGACGATCAGCGCCGCAACGGATGTCAATGCCATCAGCGGCAACGTTACGCTGGGTGGCAGTTTGAGTGGATCGGCCGCTCTGTCCAAATCTGGCGCCAGCGCCTTGACCTTGTCCGGCGATAATTCGTCCCATAGCGGCGGGGTTAGCCAGAATGCCAGCGGAGGCACGCTGAATATCAACAACAATAATGCGCTTGGTTCAGGAGCTTATACCATCGCATCCGGCAACACCTTCGACAACACATCGGGAGGAACCCGGACCATTGGAAACAATGTCAATGTCAACGCGGCTACGACCTTCGGGGGATCGAACCCCCTGGTCATTGATGGCGAATTCAATTTGGGTGGCGCTAATCGTACTCTGACTGTTTCGGGTAGCACACTGACGATCAACGGCAAGGTGACTCAATCTTCAGGAAGCCGGGTTCTCACAAAGAATGGAACGGGCACCTTGACCCTGAACGGCAACAACGATCACGGCGGTGTAACCATCACGGCCGGCAGTTTGAACATAGGCCATGCAAATGCGTTGGGCACAGGGACGTTTACCCCGAGTGCCATCACCTATGACAATACCTCGGGCAGTCCGCTTACCGTAGCCAATGAGGTTACTTGGAACGGCAATTCGACATTTGCGGGAACCGACAACCTGACCATTTCCGGTAACACGACGCTCAACAACAACCGCACCCTCAATGTCACCGCCAACAACCTGATCCTGTCCGGTATTCTTGGCGAATCCGGCGGCGCGCGTGTTTTGACCAAGGGTGGATCGGGAACGATGACCCTGTCCGGAAACAATACCCACAGCGGGGGTACCACCATCAGTCTTGGTCAATTAAACATCAATCACAACAATGCGCTCGGTTCGGGAACGTTTACCACCGGTGCGGGCACCATTGACAACACATCGGGCGGCAGTATCACCGCGCCCAATGATTACACGGTCAGCGGCAATCCCACCTTCGTCGGATCGAATCCCTTGACCTTGAGCGGAACCGGAACCTTGACCGCCAATCGTACAATTACAGTGAGTGCAAACACCCTGACTCTATCCGGGGTGGTCACCGAGTCGGGCGGAACCCGTACGCTGACCAAGCAGGGGGCGGGAACGTTGGTGCTGGGTCAGAACAATACCTATAATGGTGCAACCACCATCAGCGCGGGCACCCTGCAAATCGGTGCGGGAGGAACCAGCGGTTCGGTCGCCGCGAATATCGTGAACAATGCGGCATTGGTTTTCAACCGGACCGACAGCTTTACCTATGATGGGGTGATCAGCGGGTCGGGTACCCTGACCAAGGAAGGGGTGGGCACACTGACCTTGGGAGGAAACAACTCGTTTTCCGGCAATAGCTTCATCAATTCCGGCGCCATTCGGATCACCCATGGCAACGGCCTGGGAAATGCCACCGGCAGTAATATCGTGGCAAATGGCGCGGCGTTCGAGATAAGCGGTGGCATTTCTTCCGCGGAGCGCATGGGCATTAACGGTACCGGCCTTTCTTCCGGTGGCGCGATCCGTAGTATCAGCGGTGCAAACACACTGTCCGGCGCAATCAATCTTGGCGCGAATTCCAGCGTGGGTGTCGATGCCGATTCGTTGGTGATGAGCGGAATTATTTCCGGCAGTTACAGCTTGACCAAGGTCGGACCGGGAACCGTAAGCGTTGGCGTTGCCAATACGTTTGACGGAGGACTTAATATTCTGGCCGGAACAGTTCTTTCTACGGCAAATGCGGCTTCACTGGGCGCAGGCACGGTGACGGTGGGCGATACGTCGGGCAGTGCGAATGTCGAACTGGCATTCAGCGGTTCTGCGCGGACGCATGCCAACAATGTAACCGTGATTTCCGGCAGTTCAGGATCGGCAACGATCAGTCACAGTGGAAATACCTCTGTTTCATTGAGCGGAACCGTCACCTTCAACCGGGCGATCACCTTGAGCGCGGTTGGTGGAGCCTCCAGCATGCTGAATTTCAGCGGTGGCCTGGCGGGAAGCGGTGCGGTTACGGTGAGTACGGATCCCGGAACAATTAACTTCAGCACCGACAATTCCAGCTTCACTGGCGCGGTCACTGTGGACACAGGTACCCTCCGGTTATCCAACGGCAGTGCGCTAAGCGCAAACAACACGGTGGCCATGGTGTCCGGCTCGACGCTGGATGTGCGCAACACATTGACCATCGGCTCGCTGGCCGGAAACGGAACTGTAACCAAAGGAACAGCGGGTGGCGCTACGTTGACCATTTCACCCAGTGCAGGCTCTACGTCGTTCGCCGGGGTGATCGAAAACGGGAGTGGCACGATTTCCCTCACCAAGGCCGGCGCTGGCACACAAATCCTCACCGGCGCCAGCACCTACAGCGGCAACACTACGGTCAGCGCGGGCACCTTGGTTCAGAACGGTACGAACACCAGCTCGGCGGTAACGGTTGCTTCCGGCGCGACCCTCATGGGCGGCGGCGCGGTCGCCGGCTTGACCGTGACCGGAACGGTCCGTCCCGGCAATGACGCGACCACGATCGGGCGACTCAATGTTTCCTCCCTGACCATGAACAACGGTTCGGCCCTCCGAGTGAAATTGGGCGATGTATCCAATACCGCCAACCGCGATTTCATCAATAACAGCGGCTCGGCCACCATCAATGCCACCACCACGGTGTTCATTGACGACAGCGTGATCTCGAACTGGGACAACACCCTGTCTTATTCGTGGAACATCATTGTGGGCGGTATCTCCTCGGCGGCCAACTTCGCGCTGGATGAAACCCATTTCAGCTCGGCCAAAGGCGGGGGCACGTTCGACCTTTCCGCGAGCG
>DAOLDL010000050.1:0-21466 GCA_035327305.1 Kiritimatiellia bacterium
TTGCATGAGCGAGTGGCGGTCTCGGCTAAAACAGTCTTATATTGCTGGCCATCAGCTGAAAATGTAAGCCCGGCAATAGATGCGCCTCACGGAAGCGCTACTACACCTTTGCTGAATCCGAATTCAGAAAAATGCTTTTCTGCGGTTAATCTTCTTCTGCTCGCGGGATTAGTAAACCCGGAACCCCTTGCTCTCGCTGTATTCGGCTAGACGGCGTCCGCTTAACGCATCTTTGATATCCACCCAGAATAACCGGGAGCCTTTCTGATGACCGCAATAAAAAGCCAACAGGCGGCTCATGCCCTCCACCGATGCGCTGTCAGATATGCGCCATTCATACAGATCAACCAACGCCTCGTTGCGCGCGGGGTTCACATCTATAAGAAAACCATTTTCAATCAGGGTTTCCACTTCGCGTTTGATTAAATCTTTATTCTCCGGATTGGTCACAAACGAGGCATATTTGGGCAACCAGCCAAGCACTCGATCTGAATCCGCCGACTCTTTTACACAGATCCAGCCATTGGTTTCCGCGACGACGAAGACGGATTGTCCGCGAAATAATTCGACGCCGTCAATTTGTGCAAATTGACGTCCCGGCCCAATGTGTGGATTCATGCGGTCCGCGGTAAACCGTCGTGTTTCCTTGGAGGACAGATCGGTTGGAACCTTGAAGATGTCCGCCGGGGTACGGCCCCCGTCGTTCACGGTGCTTTCCGCCAGGATGCGGCTGAATTGATCGGCGAATAATGTACTGACCGTTTCATCGGTCATATCATCGCGCCGGATGATGGAAATTCCATCGGATGTGGAAATCGCAATGCCATCCGCGGTATAGCGCATCATTTCGCCTTCCACGCGCAATCCATTTTTGCGAACTATTCGGACTGGAGTTCCAACAGGTGGTTGTACGAAAAATTGCTTATAGGTTTCATAGAGACGCTCAAAATCCGCCTGTTTTCCGGCATCCATGAAGATTTTTGGGGCGGGAATGGTTTTTATGTCAATTTCAGCTGTTTGGGCGGTCGATTCTGTTGCCGTGGTTGATACTTCCGGTTTTCCACAACCGGATAGCGTCAACGTTGCGGTTAGCATACCGATAAACAAGATGTGGAGGCGCGGTTCCCGTTGTACACTGGCAAAAACTTTAGATTTCATTTCCCACCCTTTATCATTCTTGCGTTTGCTGGCTTGACGGTTCCTTCCAAACGTAGAAACATGGTCCCAGCTTATTTGGAGAACATACTGTGAGTAAAACGAAAAAAACAACAAAATCTAATGGATGCAGTTTGCATCGCTGTCATTCCTGCCAAATTACCGAAGGTGTCGAACGTGCGCCGAGCCGGGCAATGTTGCATGCCGTCGGTTTTACCGACCGAGATTTCAAGAAAAACCAGATAGGTATCGCCTCCACTTGGAGCATGGTTACGCCCTGTAATATGCATATTGACAAGTTGGCGCGGTATGCGGCCAAAGGCGTTGATGACTCGGGCGGTAAGGCGGTTATTTTCAACACCATTACTATTTCCGACGGCATCTCCATGGGAACCGAGGGCATGAAATATTCACTGGTTTCCCGGGAGGTGATTGCCGACTCCATTGAAACTGTGACAGGATGCGAAGCCTTTGACGGCCTGGTAGCCATTGGCGGGTGTGATAAAAACATGCCCGGTTGCCTGATGGCTCTCGCGCGATTAAATCGTCCGTCCGTATTCGTTTATGGCGGCACAATTCTGCCCGGTAAACACAAAGGGGAAAATGTCGACATTGTGTCCGTATTCGAAGCCGTGGGCGCTCATGCACGCGGAGACATCGATGACCGTGAATTAAAGCAGATCGAGGAAACTGCCATTCCTGGCGCAGGGTCATGCGGCGGCATGTATACGGCAAACACCATGGCTTCGGCCATCGAGGCTCTGGGCATGAGCCTTCCCAACAGTTCCGCGCAAGCGGCGATTTCACCGGCAAAACGGATCGACTGTCAAAATGCCGGTCGCGCTGTTTTGAATTTGATAAAACGCGGTATCCGTCCCAGTGACATTCTCACCCGCGAGGCTTTCGAAAATTCCATCGCTTTGACCATGGCGCTTGGTGGCTCAACAAATGCAGTTCTCCATTTGTTGGCCATTGCTCATACTGCCGGCGTCAAATTGTCCATCGATGACTTCACCCGTATTGGCCGGAAGGTTCCGGTTTTGGCCGACCTTAAACCCAGCGGTAAATATGTCATGGCCGAACTGGTGAAGATCGGAGGAACCATTCCTCTCATGAAGACGCTGGTGGAGGAGGGGATGATGCATGGCGATTGCCTGACGGTTACCGGAAAAACCCTGAAAGAAAACCTTAAAGGAGCGAAACCGTATCCTCCGAAACAACAGGTAATTCGTCCGCTAGCCAATCCCATAAAAAAAGACGGACATTTGGTAATCCTTTACGGAAATCTGGCGCCAACCGGTGCTGTCGCAAAAATTTCCGGCAAGGAAGGAGTGCGGTTTACCGGCAAGGCCAGGGTCTTCCATTCCGAGGAAACCGCGCTGAAGGAAATTCTCGATGGCGGTATCAAAAAAGGCGATGTAATCGTGATTCGGTATGAAGGCCCCAAGGGCGGTCCGGGCATGCGAGAAATGCTGGCGCCGACTTCAGCCGTTATGGGCAAAGGGCTCGGCAAAGATGTCGCGCTGATTACCGATGGAAGATTTTCCGGCGGTAGCCATGGTTTTGTGGTCGGTCATATTACGCCCGAGGCATTTTCCGGCGGACCTTTGGCGATTGTAAAAGATGGCGATGGCATAACCATCGACGCGGAAAAGCGGCAATTGAATCTTGATGTATCCGCCGCTGAAATAAAAAAACGGTTGAAGGCATGGAAGCGTCCGGCCCCGCGTTATACCACTGGCGTGCTGGCGAAATTTGCTTCGCATGTCACATCCGCATCCATGGGTGCGGTGACGGATTACAAGTTGGAAATTGACTAGCGATCCCCGGATTAAACGCGATATTTTACGCGTTTAAAGTTTGGGTCGGGGGGGCGGGATGTTGTCGGGATTAAAGCCGAGGCGTTCCAAACCCTGCTCCGCCGGGTCCCGCTCGTCCATTAACTTGTAAGCCATGGCATAGGCGTGAATGGCTTTTTCTTTTTGTTTTGCCCGTTCATGGAGTTGCCCCAGCAATAACCAGCGATCTCCCAACCATGGCTCAAGTTCTACAATGCGTTCGAGAATACGGATGGCATCATCATAGTCCCTCCGGTTCATGCTGATGACATACGCTATATGCCATGGCAGTGCGAAGCTGGGTTTTGCACTGATTATTTCCTCAAGCACTTTTGCCGCTTCATCGTACTTGTGCTGAAGGACCTTGAACTGCACCCATTTGATTCTTTCATCCGGATCGGTGGCGTTTTTAAGAGGAGCCAGCAGGCGCTCTGCTCCTGCGGTGTCGCCGGTCAGGTAAAGTAAAACTGCGAGTTCCTGATGAAGCCAGGTAGGAGAGTTTCGCTTTCCGACAAGTTTGTGATAACGATCGAGCGCTTCCGATACATTGCCCGTTTGCGCCAGTCGTGAGGTGTACATTCCCTGTAAGCGCGGGCGGTGGTGGAATCGTCTTACCGCGTTCTCCAGCATGGCGAGTGATTCTTTTTGATACCCGGACTGCCACAAAGTTTCCGCGCCGCTGACCAGCATGTCGGCCGGCAACTCGCCCAACGGTGGCGCGTTGTCAGTCATGATGCTCCATATTCGATCGGTTCTACCGGCGATGGCGGCGAAGATGCACATCCATCCCCGAACTTCCGCTCGATGCGGCAATTGCTGATGCATGGAGTAAAGCATCTCACCGGCCTCCTGAAAGCGATCTTCCATAAGCAGGGCGCGTGAGACCTGTTGTGCAAAGTGGAAATCATCGGGGTAACGTTTCATCCGTTCACGATAGGCCACCAGTAAATCATCCAGCGGTGTTTGAAACGCTTCCCGGTATAACCGCGCTTTTTCGACCGCCCATCCAAATACCTGTTGCCGGTTGTTTGCTGTGTTGGAAAATGGTGGACGCATGAAGCGTCCCATCATGACTTCCGCAGTTTCGATTTTGCTGTACGTATTCCAGAGCAGAAGATCGGCCATGGCATCCAAGGAGAGGTTCGAGGATTCTTTTCCGGTTATTTTATTGAACCACAATCCGGCAAGCGTATATCCACCCTCAAAAGTGAAGTGGACGTGATCGAGAAACAGGCGGTTGCCCGGAATTTCATCTTTTTCGAATTCCGCTTCAGTGTCGAGAAGGACGGCTCCGGGTGTCATTTTGGCGGTTTCACGGATGATTTGATTAATCTGGCTGTCGGCCCGAAATCTCAACGCATCCTGGTCACGCGATAATTTTAGTCCGTCCAGATCCCTGTTTGTCAGCGGAGTTCCATCAAACGGTTCTTGATCGGCCAGATTCACGGCCACGGTACACAAGACAGGAATGGCCCCGCTTTGAATGATTTCCCGGACGATGGCCGACAGGTTTCTGGAATACGCTCGATAAACTCCGGGTAGTTTCGGATGGGTTGGCTCGATCCGGTTATTATTGAACATTTCCATGCCACGCCACATTTCCGCGTCGCCACCGTTCCATTTGAACCAGTTGGCGCGAACAACGCTTGCAAAATGCAGGCGACTGCCCATGACCCGCAAGCGGTTCAAACTTTGTGAAATCCATGGATATTGGAATACCGTGCCCGGCCCGAAAGGCCCGACCACCTCGTTGTTACCCATGTATACGATAACCACATCCGGTTGCATGCGTGACAAGTCGCGGGCAATTTCCCGGATGACATGCGAATTAATCGCGGTCATCGCGGCATTGATCACGCGAATCTTCCGGTTGCTCATGTGTTCGGATAAAAGATAGTGCAACATGCGCGCCGGACCGTACGCGGGTTCCGGTTCTCCCATGGCCGCGGATTCACCCAGGATTACGACGCGAAATTCGTTTTCATTTTTTTTCTCGGGAAACATGATCGGCGTAGGTGCACGCGACATTGTCGGCGAAAAAAAACGATATCCGAAAAGTTGATTGTCGATCCGAAAAGTGGATCCGTCGTGAGGATATGAGATTAAGAATCCGGTCGGATATCCAAGCCCAAAAATCCGGGTAAACCCCTCGGCAATCAAAAGAAAAATCAAGGGAGCGGCAATGGCGAGGCATAGTCGCGCAGATAATTTCCCGGGTTTTTTCATGTCAGCGGCGGTATCGCTGTAGGGCAAACTTGATGATGCGATCGATCAGCATGTTGTGATCCACGCCGGCTTTTTGCGCCGATTCCGCCAGATCTTCACCTTCCGCAAGGTTCGGATTGGGGTTGGCCTCGATAAACACCACTTCGCCGCCGGAGGTCAATCGCAAATCAATGCGGCCGTAATCCCGGATCTGAAGCGCGCGATAAATACGTTTGCTGATACGTCCCACCATCAATTCCTGTTGCGGAGAAAGTTCGGCATGAACATATTCAATGTTCCACTTTTTGCGATATTCTTCATCCCATTTCACTTTGGCAGTGGCGATTTGCGGGCCGCCTTCATCGGTTTTTCCAAATCGGATTTCCCTTGCGGGGTAAGCTGTCAATCGGTCGTTGCCGATGATACCGACATAAATTTCCCGGCCTTCGATGTATTCTTCGCATAGCGCCGGCTGGCTCATCCGGTCATGAATCATTTTGATCCGGGTTTTTAATTCATCGGTATCCTTGACGATGGAGGCCATGCTTATGCCGTCGGAGCCGTCTTCCAGCGCAGGTTTGACCATCAAGGGGAAGGGAATGCGTTTAGGCAACTTGATTTTGCCTTTGGTAATGGGTGGCACGGAAAAGAATTGAGGAAGGCGAATGCGGTGATACCCCAGGAGTTTTTTGGCAGTGATTTTGTCCCGACACAAAAGCAAGCCTTCCGCACTGGTTCCGGTAAACGGGATGTCCATCAATTCAAGCAACCCGGCAATGTTGGCATCCTGCCGGCGATTGCCGCGGAAATGTTCGGTAAGGTTGAATACAATATCCGGCTTGATATCGGTAATACTGCGCACCGATTCCAGGGGGTCCGGACCAAATGGGACAACCACCGCGTCATAATTCAATTCACGAATGGCCGTGATTATATGAAACTCCATGGATTCACGGACGTCATCTGTTGCCCCGGTGAACTCCGGGTCATGGTCAAAGGTTGTTTCACGATCAATAAGTACAACGACTTTCATTTCAGGATTCTTCCGTAATATTCCGGTAATCGTTTTGTTCCGCCAGTAATTGGGCGGTCAGGCAAATGCCGATGGAAAACAAGGCATGGTGTTGATCTTCACGCACGTATAACTGCATTTCGCGCGCCCGCTGGCTTAACCTCATCACCAATTCCTGTACGGAATATTTGGGCAGGCGAGACCAATCGGAAATTACGTTGATCAGGCTTTTGCGGTGTGACGTCAGGAATTTAAAGGCTTTTTGCGCATTGTTTCCGGCGTTCGGGGTGAAAAGTTTCAGCAGCAAGGGGTCATAAAAACCCAGATAACCTTCGCCGAACACCCGGCGTTTGTTCTTGTAGTACGTTTCAAGTGTCGAGCGCGTTTTTGCCGCCGCCCAGTACCGGGGACCGCCGGTCACATCGGGAGCCTTCTGCGCGATGGACTGCATTAAATGATCGACGTATTCCAGTTTTTTTAGCGCCCCCCATCCGGCATATTTTTTCCGCCAATCAAGTCCGGGGGTCAGCCAGACCGCAAATGTCTCCGTGAAATCCTCGTCCGGATGCGCCTGGGCATAGTTGCCTTTGAGGTGAACGACAAATTGTTTGCTGTAAGGCCGCATGATGTAACGATGAGGATCGTAGGGCACGGACATGTTTCCAAAAAGTTCACGCCAACGACTTCGACGGTAAAGACGGTAAGCATAATTAATGGCGTGACCGGTTTCGTGTCGCAGAAGTTTCATGCACTCTTTTTCCGACTCGCCTTCCGCCTCCACCATCATCAAACGCTCAAGTTTTATCAGCCGCGGATGCGCCAGATAAAATGGAATGCCTACGGCTGGTATCCGGTCCGGGGTAAGCCATTCCGTGCTCAAATAACATGGTGGACGGAATTGAAGACCTTTCGCGGCAAGTTCAGCATAAAGTTGCTGGATGCGTTGTTCCACCACGGAACCTTCTATTTTTACCTTGAGGTCGGAAATGCGGTAGCGAAGGAGCTCCTGATCGGATAATTCCGGCCATGGCGGCATTGTCGGCGGTGGTGGCGGAGCAGGGGGTGCCGGTGTCGCGGCTTGATCTCGCGATTCTACAGAGGATTCCTTTGTTTCGGTTTCCTGCATGGTCAGGAGAATAACGGATACCCTTTGATTGCGCCATGCATCATTTCACCGGCGCAACATTTCCTCGACTTCAGCCTCGGTCAGCACTCTCACATTTAGTTTGGCCGCCTTGTCCAGTTTGGAGCCTGCGGCTTCGCCGGCAACCACATAGTCGGTTTTTTTGCTGACACTGTCCGTCACAATGGCTCCCTTGGCTCGCAAGGCATCTTTAATCTGGTCGCGGGAATAATTCTGCAAGGTTCCGGTGACCACCATCGTTTTTCCAAACAGCGGATGATTCTGACTGGCGGTGACGACCGGAGCCTCGTCAACCGTGCGAAGTCCCGTTGCGGACAGATGGTCCATTAAGGCGCGATTCTGTGGATTGGAAAAGTAATCTACAATCG
The DNA here is from genome assembly GCA_035327305.1 of Kiritimatiellia bacterium. Taxonomy (GTDB): domain Bacteria; phylum Verrucomicrobiota; class Kiritimatiellia; order CAIVKH01; family CAIVKH01; genus CALMUP01. Next base: position 7,723 of record DAOLDL010000050.1, read on the forward strand.
CGGTGGCCATGATTGTGCCAATATCCTGAACTTTCTCCAATTCCTCCGGTGTGGCGTTCTTAAGTTTTTCCATCGAAAGAAAATGGGCGGCCAGTTTGCGCGCCGCACCTTCGCCGACATGTGGTATTCCCAGGCCATGCAACAACCTCCACAGTGGGCGATCCTTGCTTTCCATGATGGCCTGAATGAGGTTCTCGGATGATTTCGGTCCCATCCGTTCCAATCCGGCAACTTGATCAACGGTCAGTTGGTAAATATCCGCCGCAGTATGCACCAGCCCGGTATCCACAAGTTGGTTGACCAGCGCCTCGCCCATGCCTTCGATGTCCATCGCGGACTTTCCGGCAAAATGTTGTAACGTACGCTTGATCTGGGCCGGGCAGGAGTTGTTTTCGCAACGCCATGCAACAAATTCCGGATCCCTTACCACTGGGCCGCCGCAAACCGGACAGGTTCCGCCAATGTGATCGTATAGATTAAAAGCCTTGCTGTTTTCCGGGCGCTTGGAAAGGTCGACAGAAACCACTGCGGGAATTACCTGCCCAGCCTTCTCAATGATGACCGTGTCGCCGACTCGAATATCTTTTCGTTTGATTTCATCTTCGTTGTGAAGTGTTGCTCGTGAAATTGTCGAGCCGGCTAACAACACTGGTTCCAGTTCGGCCACCGGGGTCAGGATTCCCGTTCGCCCAACTTGTACGGTTATGGCATTCAACACGGTGGTTGCCTGTTCATGCGCATATTTATAAGCGATGGCATATCGCGGCGCTTTGGCCGTGGTTCCCAGCATTTCCCATGTTTCAAGTTCATTCACCTTGATGACGCATCCATCGATCATGTAAGGCAGGCTTTTTTCCGAAGCCTGCAATTCCCCCGATTGTGCGATTACATCATCAATGTTCCGGCAGACACACCACCACTCCGGCACCGGAAGCCCCAGCGCCATCAATAATTTAATTTCCCCGGCATGTGTGGGTGGAGCATCTCCCTTGAATTCACCGATCGCATAAAAGGCGGCACCCAGCGGCCGTGTAGCAGTTATCTTCGGATCAAGTTGTTTCAGCGATCCCGCCGTTGCATTTCGCGGATTGGCAAACAGCGCTTCGCCGGCTTTTTCGCGTTGTGCGTTAAGTTGTGCAAATCCCACCGTCGGCATGAATGCTTCTCCACGCACTTCCAGATATTCCGGCGGATGGTCTCCGGCCAGTCGTAAGGGTATGGATCCGATAGTCTTCAAATTCTCCGTGATATCGTCTCCCGTGGTTCCGTCCCCCCGGGTTGCCCCCAATACCAGCCGCCCATGCCGGTAGTGAACCGTAATTGAAACGCCATCGATCTTGGGTTCCAGTACATAGGAGACTTCGCGACCGCTTAAAAGTTTTTTGACGCGTCGATCAAACTCGCGAAGTTCCCCTTCTTCATAGGTATTATCCAGCGACATCATTGGTCGCGTGTGCTTGACGTTGGAAAATTCCTTGAGCGGTTCGCCGCCCACACGTTTGGTGGGGGATGTCGGATCGTCAAATTCAGGAAACTGATTTTCGAGGTCCGATAATTCCTTCAGCAGGGCATCGAATTCCCGGTCCGAAATAACCGGGGCCGTTTCAATGTAGTATAGATGATTGTGCCGGTGAAGTTCCGTGCGCAATTTCTCAATCCGGTTTTGAGCTTCGTCGGCCTTCATATAGGTAATTTAACGGTTGTCGCCTTCATGACGATGTATAAATTCTGTGATTTGATCGACCATCCAATCGCCATGCGTAAGCAACATTTCATGACCGGCGGAGGATTGGTCCACAAGTTGACTGGACTTAATACCCCGAGACAAAAACTCTCCAGCCGAAATGGGGATTATCCGGTCTTGTCCGCCGTGCAGTATCAGCGTGGGAATTTCTATGGCCGAGAGTATACCTCTGACGTCGAGTTGGTCGAGAGACTGAAGTCCGTTGCGAAGTTGTTCGTCTGAAAATTCATCTGCCTGTTGTATCCGGTCGTGTAACTCATCGGCGCTTAAATTCACCGGTGCGGCGGCATCGCGATAAAAAATTTCCAGTGTTTTGATGCGAGACCTTTTGATCCCGATGATCATGGAGCGAAGAGCGGAGCGATCGACGCCAGCCATGTAATCTTCATGAGCGCAAAATCGAGCCGTTGAACTGATCAGAATTAATCCGCGCGGTCGGATTATCCCCGAAGCAACCGATTCAATCGCCTTGATCCCGCCAAGTGACCAACCGGCAAGCCAGTACGGTTCAGTTTCCAAATCGCGTGGATTCAACTCTTCAACAAACGAGCGGAGGACAACATTGAAATGCTTGGACAATTTGTCCGTCAGCATGCGACAGGATTCGGGAGCGTATCCCCATCCAGTTTGAACGAGCAGTTTCATGGTTGCAAACCTTCCGCTTTGGCGCACGTAAACAATGCCGCGGCGGCTTGCTCCAAGTCCTGCGCGTTGTGGGCGAGGGTAATGGAAAAACGCAGGCGTGCGGTGCCAATGGGAACGGTGGGTGGTCGTATCGCGCAAACCAGCACCCCTTGTTCGCGAAGTCGACAGGATATCCGCAGAGCGGCTTCGTTACTGCCGATGATGACCGGGATGATTTGACTGTTCGAGCCGCTTTCGGGATATCCCTGTTTTTTGAGGCAGGCGCGGAAGAAATTCGCTCTGTGGAGGACTTCTTTTCCAAGTCCCGGCTCATCACGCAAAAGGCGGAGAGCCGCCAGAGCGGCGCCGCACTGGGCTGGTGGCGGAGCTGTGGTGTAAATGAATGATCGCGCATTGTTGATCAGCCATTCCTTCATGATATTGGAGCAGGCAACCGAACCTCCGTAACCGCCAAGAGCCTTGCTCATGGTGCTCATCGTGATATGGATTTTGGACTGCAGGCCATGTTTTGCCACCAAGCCTTCTCCGTATTTGCCGAAAACGCCGGTTGCATGGGCTTCGTCCACCATGATCATCGCATTGGCTCGCGTGGCAATCGCGGTGAAATCTTCCAAGGGGGCCAGATCGCCATCCATGCTGAATACGGATTCCGTGACGGCAAGGATTCGTCCTTTTCCCCGGTTGATTTTCTTCAAGCAGTTTGCCATGTCGCTCATGTCGTTGTGCTGGAAGCGCACAAGTTTTGCGCCGCTTAGTTTAATGGCGTCAATCAGGCTGGCATGAATCAACCGGTCGGCAATCACGAAATCGCCGCGACCTACCAACGATGACACCACGCCAGCATTGGTCATGAAGCCCGAGCCGAAAAACAAAGCCGCCGGGTAACCCTTGTGACGGGCGATGGCAGATTCCAATTCCTCGTGAATGGGAAGCGATCCATTGACCAATCGGGATGCGCCACTGCCGCTTCCGCAACGTTTGATGGCTTCAATAGCCGCAATTTTCAGTTCATCGCGGCCAAGTAAATTCAGGTAATCATTGGAGGAAAAGTTTAGGATGTCGCGGTTTCCCTCGCGGAACTTTCCGCCTGCGGCCACCGCCGTGACCAACGTCCGATGCTGGTGCTTTTCACGGAGGGAGGCCAGCCGGTCATTGATCCATTTTTCCGAATTCATGTTTTCTTTGCGTTTTAACAACTTTCTGACATTATCCTACGCATGAAATTTACTCAACGCAAGGGAGACGAAACCGTGAATTGGAATGAAATAGCTGATCGTTCACTGCGAGGCGAGGCGCCGACCCGTGAGGAGGCCTATGCCGTCCTGAATGCGCCCGATGAGGAAATCCTCTCTTTGTTAAACGCGGCATTTCGCGTTCGGCATCGGTTTCACGGTTGGGATGTCCGCCTGCATGTGCTCCAGAACGCCAAAAGCGGATTGTGCCGGGAGAATTGCTCGTTTTGCAGTCAGGCGATTGGCGCTCAAAGCGGAGTGAACCGCTACCACATGCAATCGGTCGAGGAATTGGTCGAAGGCGCCCGGAAGGCCCATGAGATGAAAGCTGTGAAATATTGCATGGTTACCGCCACCCGCGGGCCGTCGGATAAGGAAATGGACATCATTTGCGAAGCGGTCCGGCGTATCAAAGCGGAAATCCCGATCAATATCTGCACATCGTTGGGGCTGTTGAACGATGAGCAGGCTAAACGACTGGCCGAGGCGGGCGTTAACCGGTTCAATCACAACCTGGAAACCAGCCGGAATTATTTTCCGAATGTTTGCCAGACACACCACTACGAAGACCGGGTCGCCACGGTAAAGGCGGCCAAGTCAGCGGGTATGGAAGCTTGTTGCGGTGGAATTGTTGGCATGGGTGAAACCGTTGATGATCGGGTTGATCTTGCTTATGAGTTGCGTGAGCTGGAGGTCGAGTCCATTCCCGTCAACTTTCTCGATCCGCGCCCGGGAACGCCGTTGGCGCATGTTCCGCGTCTCAAACCGATTGAATGCCTGAAAACGTTGTGCATGTTCCGCTTTGTAAATCCGTCCCGCGATATTCGCGTGGCGGGTGGACGCGAAGTCAATCTGCGCGACATGCAGGCGTTTGCGCTATACCCCGCGAACTCCATGTTCTCGGAAGGATATTTGACCACTGGCGGACAGGGCTACGATAAAGACATTCGCATGATCGAGGATGCCGGTTTTCGTCTGGCTGAGTTGGTTACGGAATAACGACGGAAAAAACCACGAAAAACGCGAAAGCAAGGGTGGGAAATGAATGTTTTCCCGCTTATTAAACGTATGCGTTTATTCGCGTATTTTGTGGTTCATTCACTGATCAAGCCGACTTCGCGATAGAACTTCTCCGCCCCGGGATGAAAAGGTGCGCTTCGTCCCCGCAGAAGATCGGATGGTTTTAATCGCTCCAACGCCGGGTGCAATTCACGGTAGGTTGAAAAATTTTCGTACACTTCTTTCACCACGGCATAGACGACGTCGTCGCTTACCTTTTCGTGGGTAACCAGGGTGGTGATGACGCCGATGGAGCTTACCGGTCCATCCACCACCGCCATCGGGTATAAATCCACCGGTACTTCCACCATGGAGTAATAGGGGTGGGATTCCACATAGGAGTCCAAGCCGGTGATGGGAACAAATCTGACTTTGCGGCGTCCTGATGTGGCTTCACTGATAGCGCCGTTAGGATGTCCCACGGTGTAGAAAAAGGCATCCATGCGTCCGTCTTGCACCATACGAGGAGCTTCAGAGGCGCGGAGCGATTCCACCGTGAGTTCTGATTCCCAGTCAATACCGGCGGCGGTCAGAATATCGATCGCATTGGCGCGGTTGCCGGAACCGGGATTGCCTACATTAACACGCTTTCCTTTCAAGTCAGTCAGCGAACGAATATCTGCATCATCCGCCGCGACAAGTGTGATGATTTCCGGATGCATGCCCATGACAAATCGCAGGCCAATCTGCGGAGTGCCGACCCATTCGCCCAAACCGTTAAGCGCTTGATATTGAAGATCTGATTGTGCAATGCCAAAATCCAGGTCGCCGCTGGCCAGCGCATTGATGTTATAAACCGAACCACCGGTTGATTCGACAGAAATGCGAATGCCATACTCCGAGCGTTTGTCGTTGATCAGTTTGGCAATAGCGCCGCCGGTGGGATAGTACACCCCGGTTACACCACCGGTCCCCATGGTGAAATACTTCTGCCGTTCGCTACAGGAAATGACCGCGACACTGGAAGCCAGCAGGATGAGACCGACAAAATAACGCAAGTATTTATTCATATTTTCACCCTAAATAACGAAGAGCCGATGATCAAACTTATTCGGAAAGCCGGTCGTAAAGTCTGGTGTAGTAGCGCCTTCGTGAGGCGCACGAACTATCGTAGTCTTTTTTCCTCTGTAACTTGAACACTGACACCATTCTGTCCTGTCGGCCCACGGCGATCTTTGTTTCCCGAAATTTTTCTACATAATTTACCTCGAAGTTGATACGGTTCATTCATGACACCACGAGGGTCGGATGAAAAAATAGTATCGCGGGAGGCCATGAGGGTCGCGCGCGCGCGTTTACGCGAGGAAGGCCGCAAGCTTGTTTTTACCAATGGCGCTTTTGATATTCTGCACGCCGGTCACGTCACTTATTTGCAATTCTCACGCGCGCAGGGTGATGCGCTCGTTGTGGGGCTGAATTCCGATCAATCCGTGAAGCGGTATAAAGGCGACAAACGTCCGGTTAACCGCCAGGAGGATCGGGCACTGGTGCTTGCGGCTCTGGAGTGCATCGATTATGTTGTCATTTTTGATGAGGACGAACCCAAGGAGTTGATCAGCGAAATCATTCCGGATGTTCTGGTAAAAGGCTCGGATTGGGCGCATTACGTCAGCGGGCGGGATGTCGTCGAGGCAAATGGCGGGAAAGTGGTGTTGGCAGAAATGGTTGAGGGACGTTCCACCACCAACACCATCAAGAATATACTGGAAGCATATCGGGACGAATGACATGAGCGAAAGATTTATCGTAACCGGCGGAGCCGGTTTTATCGGAAGCAATATCGTCGAGGCGCTCAACAAGCGTGGCGATGACAATATCCTTGTGGTCGATCACTTGGGTCGCGACGAAAAATGGAAAAATCTCGTGGGCATGAAGTATGAGGATTTTCAAGACCATATATCATTCCGGAAAGCCATTCAGGAAAATCGACACTCCAATATCTCCGCGATTTTTCACATGGGTGCTTGCAGTGCCACCACTGAAACGGATGCGGCGTATCTGGCCGATAACAATTATCGTTTTACCCGCGAATTATGTGAATGGTGCCTGCGCAACGGAACGCGTTTCATTTACGCATCCAGCGGCGCCACCTACGGCAATGGCGCCATGGGTTACTCTGATGACGATCAGGTCACGCCAAGCCTGAAGCCCTTGAACATGTACGGATACTCGAAGCACATGTTTGACCTGTGGGCGCTCCACAACAAGCTATTGGGAAAGATCGTCGGATTGAAGTTTTTCAATGTGTATGGACCACGTGAAGATCACAAGGGGGATATGCGGTCCGTCGTGCATAAATCGTTCGGGCAAATCCGGGAAACCGGAGTGGTCAAGTTGTTCAAATCGGGTAAACCGGAATTCCGCGATGGCGAGCAGGTCCGTGATTTTGTCTATGTGCGTGACGCTGTAAATGTCTGTCTGTATTTTGACCGCAACCGCGACGCGTCCGGCCTTTTCAACGTTGGCACGGGCAAGTGCCGGACCTGGGTTGATCTGGTACGCGCGGTATATTCCGCCATGGACATTTCACCCAGGATCGAGTTTATTGATATGCCGGAAGCATTGCGTTCCAAGTATCAGTATCACACCGAGGCGAAGATCGATAAATTGCGCGCGGCAGGATACGATGCCGAGTTCACCTCGATTGAAGATGGCGTGAAGGATTACGTCCAATCCTACCTGATGAATCAGTGACGGAAAAAATTCGTCAGTTCTTGAGGTTTTTGTTTTTCTTCCGCGATTCATCCGATTGTTTTTTTCGGAAGGAATCGAGCTTCTTGCGCAGGACTGAATCGGAAATTGCGAGAATGGATGCCGCCAGCAAGCCGGCATTGCGGGAGTTGTTGATGGCTACCGTGGCGACCGGGACACCCGCAGGCATCTGCACAATCGACAACAGGGAATCCAGTCCCTTGAGGTGTTTGCTTTCCACAGGAACGCCGATGACCGGCAAGGATGTGTGACTGGCCAGCATACCGGGCAAGTGAGCGGCGCCCCCGGCCCCGGCGATGATGACTGCAAGGCCGCGGCGGGCCGCGGATTTTCCATACCGCGCCATGTCGTCGGGCGTCCGGTGCGCGGATACAACTTTAACCTCGCATGGAATTCCCAATTCCTTGCATGTTTCCGCCGCCGCTTTCATGACCGGATAGTCCGAGTCACTGCCCATTACAATGCCAATCTTTGCTTTTGTCATGCGGTCAATCTAACCGATCGGAGGCTACCGAAAAACATTTTTATTTTTGAAGTTGCTCGATCAACGTTTCAGAAATCCTGACTATTTGATCCTCGGTAAGGTCAAGGCCGCTGGGAAGATACAATCCTCGCCGGGCTAATTTGCGGCTGACGGGAAACGATTCTGCATCCTGGTGTAGATGACGTTGAAGAACCGGTTGCTCATGCATTCCGAGAAAAAATGGGCGCGTTTCGATGCCTTGATTTCGCATGGCGGTTATGACGTCGGCGGCAGAGTAGGGCGCGTCATCGTTGAGTACCACACCGAACATCCAGTAAACATTTTTTGCCCACGGCATTTCCACCGGAAGCATAAGCTCGTCGACCGGTTTGAGATGTCTTCGATAGGTGGCGGCAATTAATCGCTTTCTTTCAATAGCGGTGGATAATCTGCTTATTTGAGAAAGTCCCAATGCGGCCTGCATGGCGGTAAAGCGGAAGTTGCCGCCAGGTCCTTCGGATAAAAACCGGCGTGTCGGAGTAAACCCCAGCTCGCGGTAACGAAGACATCGCGACAACAAGGCCTCATCGTCAAAAACCACCATGCCGCCTTCGCCGGTAGTGACGATTTTATTCGCGTAGAAGCTGAAAACGCTTGCCTCGCCGAAACTGCCACAATTTTTACCATGGCACATCGCGCCGTGCGCTTCCGCGGCATCTTCAATAACCGCTAGTCCATGCCGGCCGGCCAGTTTCATGATGGGCGGCATGTCGACGGGATGTCCGTAAATATGAACGGGCATGATGGCTGACGTGCGAGACGTTATTGCATCTGCAATGTGGTCGGAATTCATGGTCCATGTCACGGGATCAGCGTCCACAAACACGGGCTTCAATCCGTTGGCAATGACTGCCCGTGCACATGAAATAATGGTAAAGTCAGGAAGAATTACTTCAGATCCAGCCGGAAGGTTCAGGGCATGCACGGCGATTTCAAGGGCGGCTGTTCCATTGGATACGGCAACCCCAAAACGCCTTCCACAAATTTCAGCCCATGCGCGTTCAAAGCGGGAAATGTAGTCGCCTCCTCCGGCGAGACAGCCGCGTTCGAGGGCTTCGGCAACTGCACTTCTGTCCTCATGCAAAAGCCAGGGTGAACAGACCGGAATCAAAAACGCTCCTTGCCGGAATCTCCGGGAAATGCGCCGGCGCGGGTTTCTATCAGTTCACAATCATCCAGCATGCGGAAGCCGTGGCCGCCGGCCAGTAACAACACAATGTCACCTTCGTTGAGAAGGTGATCGGAAAGCTTGTTCCGCCTTCGGTCGTAAAGTGTCATCTCGCAGGAGCCGCGACGAAGAATGAGGCATTCAGGGCATGAGTTTATCGTTCGTTCCACTGCGCGGTGATCATGCGCCTGGATTATTGCGCCTTTAGGATGTTTGATAATTCCGAGCTGTTGCTCCATTTCCGGTTTCGTGAAGAAAACGGATTTATCAGTAGTGAAGCAGGCGCTGACAATCAATGCGATCGGCCCCTGATCATCCACAATCCACTGATACTGATTGTTTGTCGCATTCATGTGTTTTCCGAATGGATACCAGATTGATTGAGATATTCCACCAGGAATCTGTTTCCCGAAAGGTCTTCAGCATAAGTTGCACCATCAGCCGGGGAAAGCGATTCCGAGTAAAGGCGGAGAACCCGGTTTTTTATAGCGCCAGGGATGAAATCTCCGTATTCGGGCCGCCATCCGGCTTGCTTGCCGGTTTCCATTCGCATGGCTCTGCGGTGTGCGCTGGCATAAGCCATCAGCCCCTTGATACCACCGGGACTGGCAAACAGGCCGGGTTTCACTTTAAGAATTTTTGTCACTCCAACACGTTGCATGTAGCGGATAATATTCATTTGATGCTCGAATGTAACTCTGTCCCGGGCCAGCGGCCCAATCTGTGAACTGTCCCGGTAGATTGGTTTGAAGCTTTCTGCAAAGTGCATCATTTTGACCAATTCGATTCCGATGTCTTCGGGTTTTCCTCCCTCTATAATAATTCCGAGGCCCATTAACAGGCACTTGTCGCAACAACTGCATGCCGCTTCCTTGTCGGAAACTTTCCAGCAGGAGTATTGCCAATTGGCCAATTCCGGATAACGGCGGCGCAACAGGGTTTGGATATGCGGTCCGCGAAGTGGACACGTTAGTGATCCGTATTGCATTCCCCACGGTTTCAGCAATAGGGAAATGCCATGCTGTATCGGTATTGAATACATGAAGTGGTGAAATAGTACAATGCGCCCGTCACGGCGGGCATTGTCGGAGACTTCGCTTTCCGCGGCGAGATAAACCGAGTTGATGTTTCTCAACCGGGATGCGGCGATGGCCGCCGATGTATACAGCAACGTGTCGGTCATGGCGTTGACCGAAACGGGGTAACCACGCATTGCGGCGAATGAATTGTTCCATGAAGACCGGAAATCACTTGTGACTTCGACAAATTCCAGGTCGCTCCGTGACTTCATGTGATCGAATACATGCCGCCGCCGTTCGTTTGAATGATCGCTAAGCGGAGGCATGGGGGATGTTGTGGCAACAAGCAGTGGCCGCTCGCTGAATTCTAGCAGTAGTCCAGTCTGAACGAGGCTGTCGCGCCCACCGCTAAATGATGTGGCGCAACGCGCCGATGGCGATAACGCCCTCGCGGGTGGCAGAATCCTGTCTCCCTCCTGCAAATCAATGGCCAGGTCTGTATCCGGATTTTGTCGATGCCCTTCCAGGGTTTGAAATCCAATTTGAAGCAACCGCAACCAGATGTCTTTTTCACCGGGGAGAAGTTGATGAGGTAGCTTTACGGTCAGTGGCCTCAAAAGTATCCAATGTGTGTGCAGGCAAATCATCGCCAGTAAAAGCCAGAACCTTACCGGCAGTTTGTCGGCATCAGGAATGTTGATTCGAAATGAATTTCGCAGATAGAGATCGTTTGAGCTTACCGTCCATGAAAACACAGCTCCCGAGTTTCCAATTTCCGGCGCATGAAGCTCAAAGATGTTCATACAAATCCTTAAGCGCGGGGGAAAAAATTTCCGGCGCATGACGCTCATCAAATCTTTGTCGTGCCGCCCGGGCAAATTTAGTTCGCGCTACTTCGTCGTTTATTAGTCGTTTTATTGCGGAGGCGAGGGCGATTGCATCGCCGGGCGGAACGGTCAAGCCGTCAATTTCGTTTCGAATATCTTCCGCCATCCCATCCACGGCGGAACAAATCACCGGAAGCCCGATCCGCATGGCCTCAAGCAGGGCCAGCGCACCGCTTTCCTCGCGGATGGATGGTTGAACATAAATGGAACTTGTTTTCAGCCATGGGTCGACGGCATCCACAAATCCGGTAAATTCGACACAATCGGTCAACCCCAAAGCATTCGAATATTGCTCATGCTTTGTTTTCAATGTGCCGCCGCCGACAACACGACCACGAAACAAAACCTTTTCTTTTTTCAATCGAGCGAATGCATCCAGCAAGGTAACCACGCCTTTCTTCGGGCGCTGAAGCGTAATAGTCATAACTACGGGAACGCCGGTTGCAGGCGTTATATCGTGAGCGGGAGCGTTTGGATGAAATGCGGTCTCGGGTCCGTATGGTAAAATGCGCAGATTCGGATGATATCCATGAATTTTGTGCAGGAGTTTTTTTACCGATTCATAATTAACCACCACAGCGTCGCAGGAGTGGTAGGCTTGTTTTTCGCAAGCTGACGCGGAAAAGCGGATGCTGATCCATTCACAGAACTGTTTGACTACAAGGAATAAATTGAATTCCGTGACCGCTTTGAGTTGAGCCAACGCCTCTTCGCGATATGCCGTGTACATACTCATGACGTGTGGCAGGTGTTGTCCTTGTTGCGCAAGTCGATCGCATACTATTTTTCCGGCGTAAGCCCAAACGCCAAAACTATGTACGACCACGGCACGATCAACCAAATCCTTGTTTTCAAGTATGTTTTCGGAGATTGGACCGGCTAGTTTTTTTATGTAACGCTGACGGGGGGGCGTTTTCATGGCGCTCGCATGATGTACACGGCCGTACGGCGTATCATGCACGCCGGAGAAATAATCGCTGACGCAGAACACGTGAACTTCGTATCCGGCGGCGACGGCCGCATACGCATGTGCACGGACGTAAGAACAATGTCCGCCGCCGATTTCCTCAAGCGGGCTTCTCCCGGAAATCAAGATGACAACGTTTTGCATCGATGAAAATCGTCGATCCCGAAACGGTCAGGTGGCGCCAAATCGCAAAGATTCAGCCACCGTAATTGCGATGGCCTCGGCTTCCACTATCGTATTTCCCGTAGCGGTGACATGTCCCATTTTACGCCCCCGGGCGCTTCGGTTTTTACCATAGATATGAATATTGGCGCCATGCATGGCCAGTGCTGTTTCCAGTCCCATCGGCCTGGCCGGGCCGTCGCCCTGCCCGAGCAGGTTCACCATAACCGCCGCCGGCCATTTCATGTTTGTAGATCCCAGCGGCCAGCCCAGAATGGCTCTTACATGATTTTCAAATTGAGAGCAAAAGCAGGCTTCAATGGTATAGTGTCCGGAGTTGTGAACACGCGGCGCCAATTCGTTAATAAGTATATCGCCTTTTGTCGTTACGAACATTTCCACGCCCATGACGCCGTGACCGTCAATGGATTCAATTGCCGAAAGCGCAAGTGATTTAGCCTGGGCGGATAAATCGGGATTCAAACTTGATGGGGCGCGAACGATGTGGCAGATGTGATCCTTTTGAACGGTATCGACTACGGGGTAGGTGGCCACTTCTCCGGAAATGGAGCGGCACACCATGACGGCAATTTCGCGCTCAAACGGACAAAAGGCTTCTACAAACAAGCCGCTCTGGTTTACTTGAAGCTTTTCCCAGGCGGAATCAACCTGGCATTCGTTATGAATGGTGGCATTCCCTTTGCCATCGTATCCCTCATGCCGTCGTTTCAGGACCACCGGCCAACCAAAGCGGTTGGCAAAATCAACTACATCGCGGGCCGATTCCACTGCCTGACAGGAAACTATGGGCAACGAAGCCTTTAAAAGGGACTCTTTTTGAAGCCATTTATCCTGAATCAGGCGTATAGAGCGGGAGGACGGAACCAGCTGTTTGCCACTCTTTTCGAGCAATTCCAGCGATTCCTGGTTGACAAATTCGTTCTCAAGTGTAACAATGTCAACATGTTGCGAAAAATTCAACACCTCATTCGGGTCGTTCCAGTCCGCTTCCAGCACATCACCGGTGATGCCGGGCAGGGCGTCCGCCCCTTTTTTAACACATACTTTAACGCTAATGCCTAATGGGTAGGCACTTAGTGCGATCATTTTGGCGAGCTGTCCACCGCCAAGAATCCCGATTGTCGGCAAATTCTGTTGAAAGTTGACCTTATTCATACACTCCGGCTGATCTCAAAATGATTCGTGATCGTTTTCCGGCATACCTTTAATCGGTTGGACGGCATATTAAAAGACTTTTAATTTTTCGAAAAAACGTGTTGACTTGACCATTCTTATAGATACATTTGCGGGCTGATTAGTTTCCGGATGCAGGTGTAAATCTGCTCCTATAAACCAGCAAAACACTCAAGCAAAGCGGCACATAAACCTCTCATGCTTAAACGTCGGAGGGTCGGGTCGCGTTGTCTTGTTGTTTTTGCGGCGGGTTGTGCCCAGTCCGGGCGTGACGCGTTGGGATGCCGGTTCGGGATTAACTTGAGCGGGCGGGTTGTTTGAACATCAGGCGTGGTTGATGGCGGTTGGGTGCCTGTAAAAAATGGACGTGCATGGGATGGCCCACGTAGCTCAGTTGGTAGAGCACGTCCTTGGTAAGGACGAGGTCAGCGG
>DAOLDL010000051.1:0-21263 GCA_035327305.1 Kiritimatiellia bacterium
AAGGGATTTTAAGTCCCTTGTGTCTGCCATTTCACCACCCGGGCGTCACGGGCGCATACGTTAGTATGAAACGACATGGGATTAAAGAAATTTGTAAAAGTGAATGCGATTTAGCCCACCCGTGATCCATCGCCATCATTCCAGTGGACAGAATTATTGTTGACATATATTAATATCTATATATATTAATATATTAATGTATAGAGGTGCTATGAAAGCGAAAATATCAATTGAATGGCTGGAACGGATGTCGGCGGCGTTGCGTGTATTGGCGCATCCGCACCGGCTCAAAATTATTGAACTTCTTGAGGATGAAGGTTTGGCAACAGTGTCACGGATTCATACCGCCCTTCGTCTGCCCCAAGCCGTTACCTCACAGCATCTCGGTCAGATGAAACGCGTGGGTATTCTTATCAGCACACGCAAGGGCAAGGAAGTCTGGTATGAAATTGCTGATTCTCGCGCATTAACGATTCTGGACTGCATGCGCAAAAAGGAGAAGCTGGCATGAAGGTTCTTCCACCCTGTTTTCTGGCCATCCTTTTCTTTGCATATTCCGCCCATGGGCAATTGTCGCTGGAACAATGCATTGCTGAAGCGCTCGACAATAATCCGGATTTGAACGCCGCGCTTCATCGTCTTGATGCCGCATCAGCCTCGATCCAGTCGGCGCGTTCCGGATGGTACCCCCAAATTACGGCGTCCGGCACCTATACCCGCACCGATAATCCACCCCAGGCATTTTTCATGAATCTGAATCAGAGAAATGCTGATCTTGCCAATGACTTCAATCAACCGGATGTCACGGACAATTTCCGGGCTTCGCTCGGATTCCGAATGCTGGTTGCCGATGGCGGACTTCGTTCCTTGTCCATCGATACAGCGACATTGCGAAAAGAAGCGGAGAAACATCTTACCGCCGCCGCGCAAAATGAATTGGTATTTCAGGTCTCACGCGCCTACTTCACGCTCGCGCAAGCCATCGCCATGGTTGATGTCGAGCACGCCAGCTTGCGAAGCATCAGCGAAAACCTTCGAATTGCCAGATCAAGACATGAACACGGATCAGGTTTGTTGTCGGATGTTTTACAGTTGGAAGTTGATATGGCCGAAGCGGAAGTTAATGTTTCGCGCGCATTAAACCGGGTGGAACTGGCTATAGCCGCGCTAAATGCTTCGGTCGGCAGTGTGGTTGCGGACCGCAATACATCTCTAACACCAGACGTTATCAGCCTCGATCCGGTCGATTTTGAAGTCGACGCAATGCTTGCCATGGAGCGTCCCGAATACAAAGGCTTGGCGCGGGAGGCGGAAGCGATGGAACTCGAAATGAAACAGAATCAACGACGTCGGTTACCCCGACTTTATGCCTTCGGTTCCGTGGATTGGGACAGTGATTCCTTAAGTGGATTTGAAGACAGTTATTTGGTCGGCGCCGCCCTGGAAATTGATCTGTTTCGTGGTTTTAAAACCAGGGCTGAAATTGCCATCGCGGACGCACGACGACGAGAGGCCCAGGCACGCGCAGACAGCACTCGAAATCAAATGATTCTGGAGCTGGATCAGGCTCGCTTGAATGCCCGGGAAGCCTGGTCCCGTATTGCCATTACCGCCAAGGGAGCCGTCAGCGCACTGGAGGCGCACCGCATCGTTCAGGAACGGTACGAGCAAGGAAGTTCAGGCATTGCCGAATTGCTGGCCGCACAGTCCCGCCATGCATCCGCCCAGTACCGTGAAGTTGCCGCGACGTATGATTACCTCATCGCTAAATCAGCTTTGAAACGGGCGCTCGGGGCATACGGTACCGCCGACCATGCAACCGGCGAAAAAAAATGAATCACCAAGGAAAAACGCTATGAAACGCAACATACTACCTTTATTCCTGAAAAGCGCCTGGAAAGTATTGGCCGGAATCGCCGCCCTGCTTTTTTTAATTGTGTGGACTACCGGAATACTCAACGAACGCGTCGCACCGGATTCGTTATCGCATGAGCCGGGCTTTCCCTTGCCCGCCGGTGCCGAAACATTCCGGGTACAAAAACAAGTCAGCCCGTCAGTCGTGGAAATTGTCGGCACGGTAATCGCACGCGATCGAGTTCAAATCAGCTCCCGAATTGGCGCAAGCGTCAGCGAGGTTCATGTATCCGCCGGCCAACCGGTGGAGAAAGATCAACTGTTAATTCGTCTGGATGACCGGGAATTCAGGGAACAAATTCGCGCGGCCGAGGCCCGAGTGAATTTGGCGGAGGCAGAATTTCGCCGGCAGACAAGGTTATTTGAAGCGAAGGCGACCACGGAACAACAGCGCAATGCCGCCGAAACCGAATATCATCAAGCGCTGGCGATTCTTGAACAAGCGCGCATCATTCAGAGCTACGCGGAAATTCGATCGCCCATGGCGGGAATTGTCTCCGACCGGCATATCGAGCCGGGAGACCTTGCTTCGCCCGGACAACATTTATCAAGTGTATATAATCCTGATTTTATGCGGTTGGACATCCCGGTTCCCGTTCGCTTTGTCGATCATATCATCACGGGCGATCCTGCCACCGTTGTCTTTGATCATCCTCAACTTCGCATTGGCGGTGTCGTCTCGGAAATCGTGAGCGAGATCAATCCATCAACCAGAACCCGATTGGTCAGGGTATTGCTTGATCAAAACGACACCACACTGTTTCCAGGCGCCTTTGGCCGGCTTCAACTCGAGATTGATCCCCGTGATGATATTGTTGTCCCGGCATCATCAATTTATCGTGTCGGTCAATTGGAAATGGCTCAAGTTGTCCGGGGCGACAGAGTTATTCGACGATTGGTGAGATCTGGCCAAACGATGGGTGATAACATCGAGATTCTGTCCGGCCTGTCGGATGGTGAAACCATTCTCATTGAACCGGTGCTGGAGAAATAATAATGGAAAAGAACCAATCCATTTTATCCGGCGTCGTACGAGCCTTTCTCGACGGCAACCTTGCCGTGCTCATGATCATCATGAGCCTGATTGCCGGAGCCGCCGCCCTGTGGTTAACACCTCGCGAGGAAGAACCGCAAATCGTGGTTCCGGTGGCGGATGTTTTCGTGAATTATCCAGGCGGGAGCGCGGAGGAAGTTGAACAACTGGTCGCTTCCCGACTTGAAAAACTATTGTTTCAAATCGACGGCGTTGAATACGTCTACTCAATGTCCCGACCGGGCATGGCGGTGGTGACGGTGCGATTCCATGTCGGACAGAACCGTGAAAACAGCCTGATCAAACTATACAACAAGCTGTTATCCAATATCGATCAGGTAACTCCGGGCATCAGTGGCTGGGTGGTGAAACCGGTCGAAATTGACGATGTTCCGGTCATAACCGCGGCACTGTACAGTAATCATTATGGAACGCACGAACTGTACCGGGTGGCCGAGGAAGCGGTAGACCAGCTTCAACGGATTCCGGATAGCGCCCGCATAACCATTCATGGCGGCGAACGCCGGGTCGTCCATGTATATCTTCAACCGGACAAACTGGCCGCCTACAAGATCAGTCCGCTGGAAATCGTTCAAGCAATCAAAAGCTCCAACGCGCTTCTGGAAAGTGGAGCTTACGAACAGCATGACCGGATGATCCGTGTGCTGACCGGCCCCTTTCTTAAGGATAGCCGCGATGTTCATGACTTGATGATCGGCGTCCATGAGGGGCGGCCGGTGTATTTGCGTGATGTGGCGGAAGTAAAAGACGGTCCGGCGGAACTTGAAACCTATTCCCGCATTGGATTCGGACCTGGCGCTGAAAACGAAATGACGTCGAGTCCGGCCATCACCATTGCCGTGGCCAAGAAAACCGGAAAAAACGCCGTACAAGTCGCACGACAGGTCGATCGCGCGTTGCAGGATATGAAAGGGTCGGTCATTCCCGACGACGTTTCCATCCGGATCACCCGTGATTACGGCGCCACCGCAAACGAGAAAGTCAACAATCTCGTGTTTAGCCTCGGACTTGCCGTGATTACGGTTATCGGACTCCTTGCCTTAAGCATGAGCTGGCGCGAAGGTATTATCGTCGCCATCGCCGTGCCGATTACCTATGCGCTGACCCTGCTCTTTAATTACACGATGGGTTACACCATCAACCGGGTTACCTTGTTTGCGCTGATCCTGACGCTCGGCCTGCTTGTTGACGATCCCATTGTGGGCGTGGAAAATATTCATCGGCATCTGCTGATGAAGAAAAAAGATCGGCGAAAGGCAATCCTCGACGCCATGAACGAAGTGATGCCGCCCATCGTGCTGTCGACACTGGCCGTCATGGTTTCGTTTTTCCCCATGTTCTTTATAACCGGAATGATGGGGCCTTACATGGCGCCCATGGCCATGAATGTGCCCATCGCGGTTCTTTTCTCCACGATTGTAGCGCTGACGATTACCCCCACCCTCTCGCGATTTATCCTGAAAATTCCCGATTCCGAAATCGAGGCAAAACCATTGAGCGTACAGGAAACTCGAACATATATATGGTACAGCCGGATGGTTAAACCTTTCATCGATTCACGTGCCAAAAGTCGCCTGTTGTTGGTGATCGTCGGGGCGCTTTTTGCCTTATCCGCCGGACTTGCCCTTGGCCCCGTGCCGCTTAAAATGTTGCCGTTCGACAACAAAAACGAATTACTGCTGGTGATCGACATGCCGGAATCAACAACCCTCGAGCGAACGGATGCCGTCGCCCGCAATGTGGAGGACTTTCTCCGGACCGTGCCGGAAGTTGTCGATTTTACCACCATGGTAGGCGGTGCGTCGCCCATGGATTTCAATGGCATGGTTCGACAATACTATATGCGTCGAGGACCACATCTGGCCGATATCCGCATTAATTTGCTTCATCACACCAGGCGTAAAATGGATAGTCACGCCCTTGTTCTCCGCATCCGAAACGATCTCGCACGGGTGGCGAAGGAAAATAATGCCGTTATTAAAATCGTGGAGACGCCTCCCGGACCTCCGGTGCTGGCCTCGGTTGTGGCAGAAATATATGGCTCTTCGCACCACACCTATGACGACTTGATTCAAGCGGCAAAGGTCATTCGCGCCCGCATGGAAACTGAAAATGGCATGGTGGATATCGATGACTCCGTAGCAGCCGAACAACGTAAGTATGTTTTCCGGGTCGATCGCGACAAGGCGGCATTGAATGGGATTTCCACGGAAACAATTGTCAACACCCTTCAACTTGCGCTTTCGGGAATGCAGGTTGGCACTATTCATACGGAATCGGATCAGAATGAAGTTCCAATCATCGCGCGACTGCCTCGCACAAGCCGTTCCGATATCCAGCGACTGGGTCGGACACCGGTGAAGGGACTCGGAGGCAACGTGATTGAGATCGGCGAGTTGGGCCGTTTCGAGGTCGATATTTATGATCAGGTTATTCTGCACAAAAATCTGGAAAGAGTTGTTTATGTCGAATCCGAAATGGCGGGGAGAGGTCCTGCGTATGCGGTACTTGCCTTGCAAAAACACTTTGCGGAAAACCCCCTCCATCCCGGAATACGCGTGAATTGGCGTGGAGAAGGTGAATGGAAAATTACGGTTGATGTATTCAGGGATTTGGGAATCGCATTCGGCGCCGCGTTGCTGGGCATCTACATTCTGCTGGTCTACCAGACCGGATCGTACGGCATCCCCGGCGTCATCATGCTGTCAATACCATTGACCATGATCGGCATCATGCCGGGATTCTGGTTCTTGAATGTGCTGGTAAACCGACCCGTTGGCGGTTTCGACAACCCCGTATTCTTCACCGCAACGGCCATGATCGGCATGATAGCCTTAAGCGGCATCGTCGTAAGAAATGCCTTGGTCTTGATTGAGTTTATCCGGACCGCTGTGGCAAATGGTGAAACATTGCAAAATGCCATATTGGAGTCCGGAGCCGTGCGGATGCGACCAATTCTTTTAACTGCGGGCACAACGTTGCTGGGCGCCTGGCCCATTACCCTTGACCCGATTTTCAGCGGCCTCGCCTGGGCATTGATTTTCGGATTGTTTGTGTCCACGGCATTTACCCTCGTCGTGGTTCCGGTCGTTTACCAAATGATGTATGGCGGCAAAACGGAGTTAAAATGAAACAGGTATTCTTGAGAATTCTGGTTGGCGCGGTTATCGGCGCGTTTGCGGGTTACGCGGTGTATGTGTTTATCGGATGCCGTACCGGCGCCTGCCCGCTCACATCCAACCTTGGAATTTCCGTGATTGTTTATTCAATCATTGGAGCTTTGATCGCCAAACCCGTCCAATAATTGGAAGGATATAAGGAGAATAAAATGACAACAGAAAAAGCAATTCGCATAGTGGCCGGAACATTCGTACTGATCAGCATTGGACTTGCACACTTCACCCAAACACCGGCTTGGTTACTGCTTGCCGCATTTGTGGGGATTAATCTAATCCAATCATCGTTCACGGGATTTTGTCCGGCCGAAATGATCTTCAAACGATTGGGAATGAAATCCTGCGACAATAAATCCTGAAATCTAAATTCATACACCGACACAACGCAGATAGTTACATTATTGTATATTACTGGTGCTATAATAACATATTCGTATCTTATTAACAATTTTATTACAAACAACCTCTTCGCACAACGTAATCGCATCATGCTTATTACAAACGTGTTATAATTATTGTTTAGATTTATTGCGCCACTTGGCATGGTTATTGCTTTTTGATTCAGCAACTTCAAAAGGACAATAAACATGATAATGACGAAAGATAAGGCTCGTGAATTAAACACCATAACCAAGAATCGTCTTGGTTCGAATGGTGACGCCAATCCATCCGATGGTTTGTATATGCTTTCTTCGGTCCGCGGTTCCGATCAGGTACGCAAATTGGCGGAGACGGCTTCTGTCGACTACTTTGTAATGGGTATGGTGATCCCTGCCCATAAGGCGGCGGCGGTTTGTCGTTTGCTGGAAGATGAAAACGGTAATCTTCCATCCCCTCTTATGATGCTGAAGAAGTCCGATGATGTGTCGACTCCCGGAGTAATGCGCACAACGACACTGCCGGCATCTTCCGATCGAACTCATTTTTCAACGAGGGAAGAAGCCATGCACGATGATCCGCCTATTGCGATCAAGAACATCGAGATCATTCCGGGACGCCATGAGGTCAAGGTCAGCGGAAAACCCGTTGTGCTGACCTTCAGCGAATTCCGGATTCTACAAACACTTGCCGGCAAGCCCGGTTGGGTATTTTCACGGGACAAAATCATTCATGCGGTGCATGGTGACGATTACAATTGCACGGAGCGGGCGGTGGATGTCCAGGTGACGGGGCTACGAAAGAAGCTCGGCCCAGCGGGCGATTTCATCGAAACCGTACGCGGTGTGGGTTACCGCTTCCGGGAATAAAGGTTGTTGTACACGCCGGTTACCTCGCCGGCAAAACGGTATGATAGCGTGCGCACGTTATCATACCGTTTTCTCTACTTCCGGATCACAAACTCGTACGCGATTTCCTTAAGTTGTCGTACATCCACTTTACCGGTCGAGGTCAGCGGCAGTTTTTCGATCCTAAACATCATGGAAGATGAAGGGCGCCAAAGATTCGGCAAATTGGATTGATCAAGAATTTCCCGGATTTTTTCCGGCGATCCAACGGCCTCCGTGTACAATAACACCAGTTGCTCTCCTTTTCGCTCATCCGGCACAGCGGTTATGGCAATGGATATATCCACCAGGCGCAATGCTTCAATGAGCACCTCCTCCGCCGCCATGTGCGGAACCATCTCACCTCCGATTTTGCTGAAACGGAACAATCGGTCGGTGATGAATATAAATCCGTCCTCCTCCATGCGGGCGATATCACCCGTGACATACCACTCATCGCGCAAGGCTTTTTCAGTCAGATCCGGACGATGCAGATACCCCCGCATCCGATTCGGACCGGATACCAGCATCATGCCGGCCTGCCCCGGTTCCAACGGCTTCCCGGTTTCCGGGTCGACGATTTTCACCGCCTCGCCCGGCAACGGCTGTCCAATACTTCCATCGCGATTTCCAACCTGCGGTGCGTTCCCGCCTTCAGCGGAAGGCAAATTCAACGCCACCACAGGCGACATCTCGGTCGTGCCGTAACCTTCCAACGGCCTGACTCCGAATTTCTGTTCAAAGGCATCCGCAAGCTGGCGTTTTAATTTTTCCGCTCCGACAACCACAAACTTAAGCGATGCAAATTCTTCCGGTTCCGCCTTCCGGTAGTACGAACTCAAGAAACTCGGTGTGGTGAAAAATACATTGCATCGATTCTCCTTCACCACTTCAACCACTTTCGCGGTGTCCAATGGCGATGCGTGATAGGATATTTTCAACCCGTTCAGCAATGGAAAGAACATGCCGGCGGTAAATCCGAAGGAATGAAATATCGGAAGTGTCGCGCACAAATGCGTGTCCTGGTCGGGTCGGAACAGTTCCGTAATGGCCTCACAATTCGAAAGCACATTGTGATGACTCAACATGACGCCCTTCGGCTCCCCGGTTGTTCCCGAGGAAAACATGATGGTCAACAACTCATCACCGGTCACGGTATCTGCACTGGACAACCAGTTTGATGGACAAAACAGAGCCATGACAAGCGCCACCAGCTTGTCCCGGGAATGGATTTCTTCGGCAAATTTATCGGCAAACAGCATGTTCTCCGGCCACTCCAAATGCGTGACTTTTTCCACAAGCTTTTTGGCGGTTATAATGTGCCTGATACCGGCTTGCTTGATGGACGATTGAAACGCATCATTGGAGGTTGTGAAGTTCAGGTTCACCGGCACTTTACCGGCAAGCACCAATCCGACATTAACGATGGTGCCCCCGACCGACGGAGGAAGTACCACGCCGACCGCGTGATCATCGCGAAGCAGTTTTCGAAAGTGACGCGCCAGTACGATACTTCCCAACAACGCTTTGCGATATGTCACCTGTTTTCCTGTGGTGTCATTCATCGCCATGCGCGATCCGTATTTCCGTGCCGCCTTTACGAAGGCGATGCCGATGTTGCGTCGCGGACCTTTGCGAAGTTCGAAATAGTGGGCGGAAAGCCGGCGAATTTCCGTTTGCACCTGCCAGGCTTTGGCTTCGGAAGGCATCGGGGAACCCGCCACCAGCGTAACCGGATACCGCCATTTAATCGGCGCCTTGTCGCCACGGACAATGCTACGATAATGACTGAAACGGCTTCCCCATACGCCGCCGATGTAGATGGGAATGATCGGATAATTCGTGCCTTTGACGATTCGCTCCATCCCTTTCTTGAATTCGCGCATCTGACCGGTTCTGGTCAAGGCGCCTTCGGCAAAAATACACACCATGAATCCCCGGTCCAACTGTTCGCGCGCCGCCTGCAATGATGTGATCAGATCGCGAGGCCGGTCATTCTCGGATATTGGAATCACCCCCATCAAATCGAATAATTTGCGCAAGCGATGTGTTTCATAAATTTCACGCGCCATAAGAAATCGAATGCGCCGCTGTTGAGACGACAGGATCAACAATGCATCCAAAGCCGATACATGATTGGCGACCAGAAGCGCGCCGCCTTCACGCGGCAAATTCTCCAATCCGACCCGACGAATTTTATAGATCGAACGAATCAACACCATGGAGGCGAAACGGACGAAGAAGTCGGGAAGCACCTTCAGGCACAGCACCGTCATCAGCAACGTGAGAATCCCCAAAAGCCCGAATGTATAGGCCGGCTTCCAAAACGAAATATGGCTCAACCCATAGACGAGAATGCCCGCCCCCATCACACCCATCCAGCTAAGGAATCCATTGGCGGCGATAATCGAACCGCGTTTCGCCTCCGGCGCGCGATACTGTATAAAAGCTTCGACGGGAATGATAAAAAGTCCGGCGCCAGCGCCCGCCGCAAACATCAGAATGCGCGTGGTCAGGATTGAATACGGCAGGAAAAACAGCAACGCGGAAGACAACGCGATGATCATTGCACCAATCGGTATCATACCGAATTCGATATTACGCCCGGAGAGTCGCCCGGCCACCAGCGATCCGGCGCCGATTCCCAATGCGGCATACAGAAACAACAGGCCGCCATCGGTTTCGGTCATGTCCAGATGTTCAATGGCAAACGGAATGAGGTTGAATTGAATAAATGCGCCGATCAGTGAAAAATAGGCGGAAGCAAGAATGGCCAGCAACAGGAAGCGGTCGTGACGGTTTTCCCTCAAGGTCCGGGTAATGTCACGCCAGAATAGTATCGAAATTTTGGCCGAACTGCCCATGGCCGGCGTATGCTTCACACGCAAACTGGTCAGGAAACCTGTGATGGCAATCACCACACAAATCATGGCCACAATGGCAAACTTGGAACCTTCACGATCTTCCATCGATTCACCGACAATGGATCGGGTCAGAAGCGGGGCCGCCACCGTACCAAATATGATGGAAAGATACGTTAGCGAAACCAGGTATCCGTTTGCACGGGAAAGCTGGGGCGGCTCCACCAGTTCAGGGATGATTCCATACTTGGTAGGACCGAAAAATGCGCTTTGCGTCGACATCAGAAATAGCACGGCGAAACCGAGGTATGGATTGCCGAACCAGAAGATGACCGCCGCAGTCGCCATCACCATGATTTCCGCAAACTTGGCAATTACGGTAATCCGGCTTTTGCTGTAGCGATCAGCGAGAATGCCCGCGGCGGGAACGAACAACAGAAAGGGAAGCGCAAAAATTATTCCGCCTAATCCCGACAGGCGCGCCGCATGTTCAGGACCGAAATTGCGGATCAAATAAAACGTAACCAACAGCTTGAAAATGTTGTCGTTTAATGCGCCTTGAAACTGCGTCCAATTCAACCATACAAAGGATGAACTTAACGGACGGCGTTCACTTTGTAATTCAGAAGCCATCGTAATTCCTCGCTTAATTGTTGCATCTTACGGAATGAATCCGCCGTCCGCCAGCCCCAACCATACTTCCAACTTCAAAAATAAAATGACGAACAGTGGCGCACTAGCAAAGCTGATCATGGAGGATATCACCACGCCGCGTGATGCAAGGTGTCGGTCGCGACCGAACATCTGGGCAAACATCGGAGCGGACACAGCAACCGGCATCGCGACAATCAAGTATAAAACCCAGCGAAGCATGCTGGACATGGATAGTCCGATCTCGACCGAAAAAAGGATGCTCGCCCCCAGTATAATTGGCGCGATGAAAATTCTTCCGATGGTTACCAAACCGATATCACGCCAAGCACCGGGATTCTGATTTCCTCTTTCACCGAGATATAGTCCCAGCGCCACCAACGACAGTGGTATGGTCAAGCCGCCGATCATGTGCAATACCGGGCTGATATTCACCAAGGACAAACCTTTCCCATCCGGCTGGAATGTCATGGGGATCAACTCAAACGCGACGGCTAATCCGGCCGCCGTGGATATGAATCCCGGATTTAGAAAAATGTATTTTAATACGTGCATGCCGCGAAGCGTGCCATGCAAAAGCCAGATTCCAACCGTCCACAATAGAATTTGCGTGGGGATGTTGAACAAAATGATCAATCGGACCGCCTCGTCCCCCCACAACGGACCGGCCAAAGCGAGTGGAAGATAAATCCAATTCGGCATACCCACCATAAAAACAAACATACGGCGATCCGCATTGGAATGCGTCAATTTGTGCCAGAATAGACCAATTAAGCCAGAGCCGATTAATATTATGACGGCCCAGACATGAATCAACCAATCAGAAAGCAGTGTCGATGGTTCCTCGGTCAGGGCGAGGCGGTGAAACACGAGAATCGGAAAGAAAAAGTAAATGACGGCCCGGCTTACCATGTCGTTTCCCTTTTCGCCGATGGCGCCCAGTCGACGCAGGGCAAGGCCAAACATGACCAGGACAAAGATGGGAACAATCGATTGAAACAGGGCTACGGCGAGTTCGCTCATATTTCCTGCCCGATGGATTTACCGGCGATCCAGCCGGTGGTCCAAGCCGATTGAAAATTGAAGCCCCCGGTCACACCATCGATATCGAGAATTTCGCCGGCGAAATACAATCCCCGGCACTTTTTACTTTCCATGGTCCGAAAATCAACTTCATCAAGACTCACTCCACCGCATGTGACAAACTCATCCTTGTTCATGCTTTTGCCATCGATTTGAAAATCGCTGGCCAACAGCATGCTGATCAGCGATTCGACCTCGTTCCGGGGAAATTGGTTCCACGTCGTACCCGCTTTGATTTTCAAATGGCCGACCAACGACTCCCAAAGCCTCTGGGGAATTTTCCAGGCATTCCACGATTGAATGGTTTTACGCGCATGTTCCGCGCGGCATTGATTGATTTGCTCACGCAGTTCCGCCTCTGTCAGGTCAGGCACCCACGTGATGCGAACCGTAAATTTGTAGTTCATATCGGCAAGCTGGGGCGCACCCCATGCGGACAGCTTCAAAATGACCGGCCCACTTAACCCCCAGTGGGTAATTAATATCGGACCACGTTGCCGCAACGTGGTTCCGGGAATGGTCGCCTGGACGTTGGAAACGCTGATACCGGCCAAATCCTTCAAGCGCGAATCATCGCAGTCGAAACTGAACAGCGAAGGTCTCAATGGTTTTATGGTGTGTCCAAGCTCTTCGATTAAATGGAATACGGGTGAATTTTGATTCCCACCGGTGGCGATCAACAGCCGGTCACATCGCATCTTTTCGCCATTCGATAATCCGAGTTCGAATCCGCGATCTTCACGCTTCACTTTCGATAGACCCTTGCCGACAAGAATTTTGACTCCCGCCTGCTTTGCTTCACGAATCAGACAATTTGTGATGGTGGTGGATTGATCGGTTGTTGGAAACATTCGTCCGTCGGGTTCCACTTTCAATTTAACACCGCGTTCCTCAAACCATTTCACGGTATCGCGGGGTTGCCAGCGGTTAAACGGGCCGATCAGTTCCCGGTGGCCACGGGGATAGAATTCCACCAAACGTTTGGGATCGAAACAAGCATGGGTCACGTTGCAACGACCGCCACCGGAAATCATAACCTTGGCGAGAAGCTCCGGACTTTTTTCAAGCAGGATGACATCGCAGTCGGGAATGCTTTCAGCGCAGGTAATCGCGGCAAAGAAGCCGGCGGCGCCGCCGCCGGCAACGGCTATGGTGTATCGATCCCGCATGCGGAGAGCGCAATCAAATTGTTGCTTAGTGACTGCAACCGCATGATGGGCCGCAACCGCCCGAGGAAAAGTCATCAGAATTGGGCACGCGACCGAGTTCAAACGTCTTGCGGACATACTCGGAAACGGTTTTTTCGATTTTATGCATTTGCCGTTGGGCCTTGATGAAGTTTCCGGATACGGGATGGCTTGTGAATTCCTTTTCCAAGCGTTCAAATTCCGCGTCTTCTTCGGGGGAAATGGGCTGGCCACTTTCATGCTTTTGGACAAGCGTTTCCTGAAGATTGCAGAGGTTTTCGTACATGGAGCGGGCATTTTCATCCTGTAAAAATGCCAGAATACTTTCCTTGATCTGGGTATAACCCGGTTGATTGAGAATGGTTTCGCAAAGCTCTTTGGTCTTGGCAACAACCGGCGTATCTTCAGCAATGGCAAGTGGTTTCATAGTTTTCCTATTGTTAATCAGGACAATATAATGGATTTGCGGATGATTTTCCAGCACAACGTGAAACGGGTGGCAGGCAGACGATTTGGCGCTCACGGCTCGCCAAATTTATCAGCTTGATCTACTTCAGCTTCAGGATATATCAGACCATTTTTAACCGGGTAAACTCACATAAAGTCCAGCGCATCGACATCAATTGCAAAACCGACATTTTTCGGCCATTTCATCCCCCGCAGAACTTCCCGTAACGGACGGGTCATGGCGGCGGTTTGGCGAGATCGGAAAATCAACTGGAACCGGTACTGGCCTTTTAATCTGGCCAGCGGCGATGGCGCCGGACCAGATATCGTAATACCTTTCAAATTCGCCGCATTCATGCCATCCGCAACTTTCTGGATGGCAGATTCCACAACAGCGGCATCCGGTCCACGGCAGGTCAAACAAATCATGTGCGAGTAAGGCGGATATTCCAGCTCTTCGCGGAATGCCAATTCCTGATCGGCAAACGCTTCAAAATCCATGCGCCTCGCCGCTTGTATGGACCAGTGATGCGGAGAAAAGGTCTGGACAATCACTTCGCCGCTTACATCTCCTCGCCCCGCACGGCCGGCCACCTGGGTCAACAACTGAAATGTCCGCTCGGCTGACCGGAAATCCGGCACCTGCAGGCTCATGTCGGCCAACACCACCCCCACCAGGGTTACGTTTGGAAAATCAAGCCCTTTGGCAATCATCTGCGTCCCGATCAGGATATCGATTTTCCCGGTTCGGAAATCCCCCAGCACCGTGCGGTAGGACTCGCGCTGTGTCATGGTATCCGAGTCCATGCGCACAATCCGGGCATGTGGAAATATTTTATTCACCACCTCTTCAATGCGTTGAGTACCGATCCCGGCATGTTTGAAATTGGGGTCGCGGCATTGCGGATTCGGACATCGCGTCGGAACCGGAAATTCGGACGCACAAAAATGGCACATGAGCTTTTGTGTCGCCTTATGGTACGTCAACGTCACACTGCACTGATTGCACTTGGGAGCTTCCCCGCATTTGGGGCATAACAGGGAAGAGGAAAAGCCGCGGCGATTCAAAAACAACATGACTTGTTCTTTTTTATCGAGTCGGATGCGAATGGCTTCAACCAGATCAGCGGATAAGACATTCGGACGCCCGGACGCCTCGGCATCCAATTTCAAGTCCACAATTCGCATTGCCGGCATTTTGCGGTGATCGATCCGGTGCGGCATCACAGCCTGGCGGTATTTACCTTTCCGCACATTCAAAACGGATTCAAGTGATGGGGTCGCGGATCCCAGTATGACGGCGCAAGGGATGATATGTCCACGCATGACCGCCATGTCGCGGGCATTGTAGCGGGGCGATTCATCCTGTTTGTAGGAATGCTCATGTTCCTCGTCGACCACGATAAGGCCGGGATTCGGAAGCGGGGCAAAAAGCGCGGATCGCGCCCCAACGACGATGCGGGCATCCCCTTTGCGAATGCGATGCCATTCATCGTGCCGTTCGCCATCGGATAAATCGCTGTGCAAAACCGCCACGACATCACCGAAACGCGCCCGGAACCGGTCTACAGTCTGCGGGGTAAGGGCAATTTCCGGCACCAGTACGATGGCGCCTTTCCCTTGCGCTACCGTATAGGCGATGGCCTGCAGGTAAACTTCTGTTTTACCGCTTCCGGTTACTCCATTCAAAAGGATGACTTCAGGTTCCTTTTTGTCGATGGCCTTACAACACGCATCCAGGGCATCCTTTTGCTGGGGCATAAGATGGAGCGGCAAAGTGGGTACAACCTGATGATCCTTAAAAGGATTGCGTATGCGTTTCCCTTCGCCGGCCTCCACCCATTTCTTCTCCTCCAATGCCTTGATTACCGCAGTTGTGACCGAACATTCCGCGATTACCTCCCGTTGCGGCGATGGACCATTTTTCACAAGCCAATCCAGAACTGTTTTCTGTTTGGGCGCTTTTATGGCGCCATCAGCCGCCACTTTTTTACCCGTCTCGGTGATATCCACCAGTTTTTGTTTGCGAAATCTGGCATCCCGGCGGCGCACCGGCGCGGGCAACATGGTGCGAATCGTCAATTCAAAAGGACAAAGATAGTAGTCGCTGATCCATCGGGCCAATTGAATTACATCTTCAGCAAGGTATGCCCCCTCGCCCACGGTATTCCGGATGGATTTCAAATCGGGAAAGGACGACGAATCAGCCAACGCCATGACAAATCCGGTCTTCCAGCTGTGACCGAAGGGGACTTCGACCCGGGAACCCACCGTGATGACCCCGACGAGATCATCAGGAATCAGGTAATCGAATTCCCGGTCCAGCGAGAGGTCGACGATTACTTTGGCAATGTTCGGCAAGAATCACTCTCCAATGATTTTGACCAGCACACGTTTTTTACGTTTTCCATCGAACTCGCCGTAAAAGATTTGCTCCCATGGCCCGAAGTCCAGATGTCCGTTGGTAACCGCCACCACCACTTCCCGCCCCATGATGGTGCGCTTCAGGTGTGCATCGGCATTGTCCTCGGCTCCATTGTGGTCGTACTGCTCGTAGGGTTTTTCAGGCGCAAGTTTTTCCAACCAGCGTTCGAAGTCCGCATGCAATCCCCGCTCATCGTCGTTGATGAAACAACTGGCGCTGATGTGCATCGCGTTCACAAGCGCCAGCCCCTCTCGAATTCCAGACTCGGCAAGGCAAGCTTCCACTTGAGGTGTGATATTGATAAATGCCCGGCGGGACGGGACGTTGAACCATAATTCTTTGCGGTATGATTTCATGGCAACCTTTCGATAAATAACCAAAGATTTCAACTGATGTATCATAACCCGGAGCCGGTCACAACCACCACGGCAAGCAATTACAACACAACCCATCAGAAGCTTGCCAAGTCGGGTTCGTCTCGGTTACGGTGAAAGGGCGTTCAGTAACCGGGAGAGTTCCCGCCTGTTCGCTTTGATGCCGCGATCAAGCGGTCAGGTTGGGCCCTATGCGACGGACGCAGGTGAACCCCGCCAGGACCGGAAGGTAGCAACGGTAACCGTCGCTGTCCGGGTGCCGTAGGTCAACCTGGCCTGGCCGTTTGTCGCGGTTCCAAGGTGTTGGAAAAATCCATGGCATATGAAGTTTTAGCTCGGAAATGGCGTCCCCAGCAATTTGATCAGGTCGTGGGTCAAAGTCACGTCATTCGCACCCTGCAAAATGCAATTGAAAGCGAACGCGTTGCGCATGCGTACCTCTTCGTCGGACCTCGCGGTGTCGGAAAAACTTCGATTGCCCGCATCATGGCCAAGGCGCTGAACTGCGCAACCAACCGCAACGGCGTTCCCTGCGACAAATGCGATTCCTGCCGGGAAATCAGTCAGGGTAACAATCTCGATGTTTTGGAAATCGACGGCGCATCCAACACCGGCGTCGATAATATCCGGGATTTACGCGACAATGTAAAATTTCTCCCGGCGCGCGGCCCCTTCAAGGTTTATATCATCGATGAAGTCCACATGCTTTCCATCGGCGCATTTAACGCGCTATTAAAAACGCTTGAGGAACCGCCGCCGCATGTGAAATTTATTTTTGCGACGACTGAACCACAGAAAGTTCCCGCGACTATTCTGTCGCGTTGTCAACGATTTGATTTGCGACGTATCTCCACCGGCGATATCGCCGCGCACCTGGCGAAAATTTCAAAAGCCGAAGGCGTGACCATTGATGACGATGCCGTGTATGCGCTCGCCCGCGGGGCGGAAGGCGGACTGCGGGACGCCGAATCGGCGCTGGACCAGGTAATTGCTTTTCGGGGGAAAACGATTTCCGAGGAAGACGTGCTTTCGGTTTTCGGCCTGGTTTCCCGGCGTCAACTTGAAGCATTATGCGCCGCCGTTTTAAGTGGATCCATCCCGGAAGCACTTTCCGTGATTGCTGAACTGGATGCGGCAGGCAAGGATCTTCAGCGGCTAGCCTCTGAAGTGCTTGATTATTTCCGCCACCTTCTGGTCATGGCGTACGCGCCTGACGTCATCAACAAACAGGAAATTCCCGAACATCAGTGGAATATTTACCGCGAACAGGCCGGCTCGATTGACGCGGATCGCCTGGTGAAGATTGTTGAACTTTTAATTCTGGCTCAAGGGCAATTGAAATTCGCCCTTTCCCGACGTGTGGTTATTGAGACCGCTTTGATCCGTTGCGCCAGAGCTTCGAGGGTCGCGACTTTGGATGAAATCATTTCCGGACTGCGCTCTGCCGCAGGGGGCGCGTTGCCGGACGAGCCGGAAAGTACTCCGGCGACTCCTCGTACAGCTTCGCCCGCCCCGCGGCAATCCGTTGAAACGAGTCGAACGGAAACACGTCCCACCACCGCGCAAAAAAAAACATCTGAACCAATCGTAGGCAGTCCTGATCCTGCGGGTGAATTGGACCTGCTGACCAGTCACTGGCCGAAGATCTGCCAAAAAGTCGGCATCATAGCGCCGCTCTCGAAATCCTACGTTTTGGATACGCGCCCGGAAGAAATCACCGATGTCACCTGCACCATTGGATGCGATCCCGAATTTTCCGGCCACCTGCCCCACCTTCAACATCCTAAATGCAAGGCCGCTTTCCAACATGCCATACAGGATGTGATTGGACGGCAAATCACGGTTCATTTCCAGGAATTGAAAAACGGACAAGCCGGCCAGATGCCGGCGGACATACCCGTGCCATCAACGCCTGAAAAGGATAATGGCGCAGGCGACACGACGTATGGCGGACTCCCCCCGGGGCAGGAAGTATCAGCCAAGCGCAAATGGGCCGAAGACCCAGCCGTTAAACGCGCCATGGAAACATTTAACGGGCGAATCAGCGATATCCGACAGTAATTCACACCGACCTCAAACGCATACAGGAGTACGCACATGGTAAACATGATGAAATTGATGAAGCAGGCACAATCCATGCAGAAGAACATGGAAAAACTTCAAGCGGAATTGGCCGCGCGCGAATACGAGGCCACCTCCGGTGGCGGCATGGTCAAAGCCGTCATCAAAGGCGACATGACCGTAACCAGTTTGAGCATCGATCCCAAAGTCATCGATCCTTCCGACGTTGACATGCTTCAGGATTTGATCATTTCCGCAGTCAACACCGGTTTGTCGAACGCCCGCGAAGATGCCGCCTCGGAAATGGGCAAGGTCACCGGCGGCTTGGGCATACCCGGAATGTAGTTTTGGATGAATTCCATCGAGAGCCTTGAAAGATTGAAACAACTGCTTGGCCGTTTGCCCGGCGTGGGCAAACGTTCAGCCGAGCGTATGGCGGTTGCCATTGCCAGAAACCGCGACGGCTATTTGAACCAGTTAAAAGACGCGATACTTCAAGTTGGTCGCGATGTCACATCCTGCCAATGGTGCGGCTCCATGACCGGACACGACGCAAATCCCTGCCGATTGTGCACCGATACGCGCCGCGACGATCAGGTCTTGTGTGTCGTTGAAGATCCGGTTGAAATTGAAATTATCGAACGCACCGGAACCTATCGCGGAAGATACTTTGCGCTGATGGGAAAAATTTCGCCGGTTCGGGGCGAAACCCCGGCAACCCTGCGTTTGAAATCGCTCTGGCAGAGAATCCATGAAAATCGTTTTTCCGAGGTAATACTTGCCTTGAACAGTGACGTCGAAAGCGATGCCACAGCCCATTACATTCAAGAGCAGTTGAAAGATAAAACCATCAAGATTACACGTCTTGCGCGCGGCATTCCGGCGGGAAGCGGCCTCGCCTATGCCGACCCCGTCACGCTTGAGGCGGCGTTAAAACATAGAACCGAGTTCTAACGTCTAAACTCAACGCGGGGTCAGCCATTAAAGCTTTAATGATGCACGGACATCGCCCAGCACATCATGGTGGGTAAGATCGAATCGCAATGGCGTGACCGAGACATAACCTTCATCAAGAGCCTGAACATCCGTGCCGGTTTGACCGGGAGCCAACTCCATTTCGCCATCCATCCAATAATAGACATTGCCACGTGGATCGGTGCGGCGATGAAAAACCTCTTTGAACTGCGATCGACCCATTGTGGTGACCTTGACCCCGCGAATTTGATCCGCAGGAATGTTCGGGACATTCACATTCAACAGTGTATCGGTCGGCAAACCACCGGCGATGACTTTCACCGCCATTTCGCGCGCAACTTTTGCCGACGTTTCCCACAGGGGATTCTTAAAAGTATTAATCGATACCGCCATGCTGGGAATCCCCAGAATGGTTCCCTCGGTGGCGGCCGAGACGGTGCCGGAATAAATCACACTTATACCGGCATTCGGGCCGAGATTGATTCCACTTATGACCAGGTCAGGCGGGCTGTCCAACAGCGCTTCCACGGCAAGTTTCACGCAATCGGCCGGAGTTCCCCCAATGGCATAACCCCGCAAGCCGGCAACGGTTTGAACTTCAGCGACCTTGATGGGATCTGAAATGGTGATGGCATGCCCGACCGCACTCATTTGCGAATCGGGAGCGGCTACAATTACTTCACCCAAATCCCGAACGGCCTCAAATAACGCCGCCAAACCGGGAGAATGAATACCATCGTCATTGCTTAATAAAATACGCATGTCAATTCCTGTTATTCTGCCTTAATGTATAAGATTGACACAGCATAATCGATTCTCTATATGTTTCCACCCTTAACTCCGCAAATGCGGCTGGTAGTAAGACAATTTGAATAATGTCGGGGGGTTAGCTCAGTTGGGAGAGCGCCTGAATGGCATTCAGGAGGTCGTGGGTTCAACTCCCATACCCTCCACCAATTTATTCGAATTGCGCCTTAACCGTAAAAGGCTTCAGACCAAACCGCGAATGACGTCAATTTCCTGCGATACCAGTGCATCGTACATTTGATTGGCCGCATCCATTTCCCGCAGATTCATCAAAAGTGGGGTGTGGTAGCAAAGCATGCATATTCGGGCCAACACATGCAGATGAATCCGCTCATCCTGACAGCATACGAGAAAAAACATATCCGTGGTGCGCCCGTCGGGAGAGCCGAATGGTATAGGTTGCACTGTGCGGCCCAGAACAACAAAAGAGTCTTCCGACAAATATGGAACATGATGTTGCGGATGCAAAATGGCCATGCCGCCGGAAAGCGCCGTCGAGCACAGCCTTTCTCGCTCATTAATAGATTCGAGCAATTGATGTTTGTCGTTCAGGAGACCGGTTGAATCGGCCAGATCGACCATATCGCGCACCACAGACGCTTTGGTACGGGAGTTTAGTGCGGGCCGTATGAAAGAAGGTTTCAGCAACTCCGCAACGATGGTGCTGGTCTTTGAAATGTCATGCATTTTAGCCGAACTTTTACGGTGGTAGTCGGCCAGGTGACCGCCATCAAAACCAAGGAGGCGGCGGGAAGCCCAGGCGTCGATTTCGCCTTTTACGAAAGAAACACGACTGCCTGCGGATTCATGAGGTATTTCGCGCTTTTTGACCAAAAGTCGTATATCATCTTCCGAGAGATGCAGATAGCGCGCGGCTTCAGACAACGTGAGTCGTGTGTGCGGCATAAAATCGACCAATTCGATAAAGTGGAGCCAATGGACGGATTCGAACCGACGACCTGCTCATTACGAATGAGCTGCTC
>DAOLDL010000052.1:0-21027 GCA_035327305.1 Kiritimatiellia bacterium
ATCTGTAGCCGTAATACACCAATTTGGTTTCGTCATCCGTGTATTTAGTACTGAAGCGGTAAGGGAAACGATCGGCCATGTCGCCTGTCTGCACGGTGATGTTTCCGAACGGATCGTATTTGTAATGAGCGACCACAACGTCATTGCTGTCCACGTACTCGGTGACATTGCCGTTGGCGTCGTAGCTTGGAACATACATCTGATCATCCTGTACAGTCAGTACAAGCCCCCCCACGCCACCAGCTCCCTGAAGATTCTGGGAAAGGTCCAACCCCCATACTTGGTATATCTGCCGCTGTTCCAGGTGAAGCACCTGAATTCCCGTCACCGTCGCGTTGTACAACCCGTTGGTTAACATGAAACGCAACGATCCCGCCGACGTCGGTATAAAAGAGAGGCTGAAGTTGCTTGCCATGCCCCATGAGGCCGGCCAGTAATACCCCCCAACCGTATCGACCGCGTCGCCGAGGCCAACCGTCAGTCGGTGAAAATACCAGCTGTAGCCAGGACCTACATCACTGCACGCCCACGGGTGGTAATTAAATGTCACCACGTATTGTTCGCCGCTGACGACGCCGACCTCCTGCGAGATCGACGACCCGATATTTTCAAGCAATGCGGCGGGGGCCCCGAAACAGGTGATGGCCGTAGCGTTAGTCGTTTCCCAACCGGACAACCCGGACGAAAAACTGGGGTTCGCGACCTCCATCGGTGTGTATTCCGCTCGTGTCTCACGGATCACATTCCAGCCGTCGTACAAATAGGAGCTGGTTGACGTGGGGGTTATTTTCATTACGCGACGACCCTGATAATCATAGAGATTTTCTACCACGGGCAACTGGTTGGATGCAACCTTTACAAGCCGGTTTTCCCCGTCCCAGGTGAAGCTCCAGTCCCCGAACTCAACCAGATTGCCGTCGTTGTCGTATGCCGCCTCGATTCCCGTGGCGTTGGTGACGGAGATGTATTGATTTAACTCGTTGGCCGTGTAGGTGTTGGTCGCGGCATTGACGCGTGAGCGCTCCCGGTTGCCGATGGCATCGTAGACGTATTCGTGATCGTCATCGCCCATCAGTGCTGATATGACCTCGGAACGCGCGTTGTATTCGAAAGTATTGGAGAATAACATCGAAGGCCGGGTATCGATGCGCTGAATACGTCGTCCGACTTCGTCATTGGTGTAGGCAAAGGCGGAGATGAGATTTGTGCCGGACATATTCTCGATGCCGTTGATCAGGTTGCGATGGGATTCATAGGTGCGTGCGAAGCTCGCCCCGGCACTGTATGTCCATCCTTCGATGAGGTCCGATTCAGGTAGATACGAGTAGGAAATTACCGATTGCACCGATTCCACGGACGAGGTGATGTAGGAGAAGCGACCGAGATTGTCGTAACCGTAGGTCACGGAATAGTTGCCTGGACCCCCAGAGACGGCGATCCCGGCTGGGCGGCCGAGGCTATCGTATGTTCGCTCCAGCTCGATCCCGTTCGGTAATTGTTCGGCAAGATGCAGAAGAGTTGACGCATTATAAACATTGGTACGTGTGCCCAAAGCGTCCTCAACAGTAATCTGGCGCCCGATACGATCATAGGTGAAGGTGACATCAGGCGTGGTGTCGGAGTAGGTCAATCCGGTCAAAGTCTCGGTGGCAGTATCGTATGAATAGGTTGTCGTTACCCCACGCGCCCAGACCCGCGTGGCCAGTTTGCCATCGGACGTATAGGTGTAGGTGGTGGCTTTGCCATCCGCAAAGACCTTGTTCGTCAGCAAACCGGTTGCCGGATCGTAATTCCAATAAGTGGCGTCAGGGGTTCCTGATTCATCCCGCCAGGTTCTCATTACGACCATCCTTCCAAATTCGTCATAATCATATTCCACTGGATAGGTGGCGCCGGATTGTCGAATCATGCGTCCCTGTTCGTCATAATCGGTTGAAATGGTATCCGACAGAGCATTGGTTACGGAAATGCGATGTCCGGAAAGGGAATCATAACCAAAGGATGTTCGGTTTTGCATTGCATCTTCGATGTAGTCAACCTGACCGAGCGCATTGTAATGGATCAAACTGGTTCCGGTACGCGGATCAGTTACCTCGACCTGCCGGCCGAGGTCGTCATAGGCATACGTTGTTTCGACGCCGGTGCGGGTCTTGGAGAAGACCATTCGCCCGTTTACTTCGATATTGACCTGGTCGGTGTCCGAGTCGGGGTAGTCTACGGCGGTTTCCACCGTTGCGGCCTCGCGGTCGATAAAGGTTCTTGATGCCGTGATGTTGCCCAGAACATCTTTGGTGATCATTTCACGAACCATTCCTGGAGTAGTAAAACCGGTTAGCCGTTCAAGAGTTTCGCTGACCGTTACCGGGGTGGCGCCGTCGTTGTTTGGATATACTTTCGACACGGACCGCCGCCACCAGTCGCCGCCCGACTGAAGGAACGCGGTTTCGTTGTCGCTGATCCGATCCATGGAAGCCAGGGTCAACAGGTTGTTTCCGTCCACATCGCGCCCGGATCGAATCATATTGCCCATTTCATCATATTCGAACAGTGTGGCGGCGGCCCCATTCCCCGGATCCTGTTTGCTCAAGCGCCCCACATTGTCGTAGAAAAATGCGTTGGTGAGAGCGCCTCCGCCAAAAGCCGGTCGTTCGACCTTGATGGTGCGACCAAGCGCATCGGTAGTGGAACGTTCCCACATCTCGGAATCAGAACCACCGGGACCGGTATAGACCATGGTCCACTTGGTTCCATCGGCATTGACTCCATATTCATAATGTTTCTCGACCACGGCGGATCCCGTGACGCTTTTCATCTGGCCATCCAGATATGTCAATGTTTCCTCCACCGCGCCACCCGGATGAATCGTTCGGGTTAAAAGGCCGTCCTGCTCATATTCATACTCGGTGATGATCGAGGCATGGTTTCTGGATTTGATCAAGCGGCCAGCCAGATCGTATTGATTGGAGGTAGTGAGCGACAACCCGCCCGACGAGGTGGTTTCGGTAATTTGTCTGCCAGCGCCATCATAGGTATACGTGACAATTACATTTTCCTGATCCGGCCATGACCCGCCCGATATGCCGACCCGAGTCATCATGTCGATTCGATTTAAGGCGTCATGGCTATAGAGGATGGTCTTCCCGGCGGCGTCCGTTTCAGACTCTTTGCCGCAACAATTCCAACTCTCCTCGGTCAATTCACCGTTCGATCTGAGAGATGAAAGCAGACGACCGAACTCATCATGGTTGTTTACCGTCCATGATATGTTATCCCAGTCGCTTCCGTCATAAACATGCGTTTCCCGAAGTACTACATTTCCGAATTCGTCTTCGATAGATACATCCCGTGTGCTTTTATGGGTAACGGGGCCAGAGGGACCTTCGTGGGTAACTGTAGTCTGTCGATAGGTCCCTTCGACATCGGGAGTAAATACCGGGGGGGTTTGCCCTGCATCAAGCGTACCCAGGCTGTATGTGTAAACATCCTTTCGCCCATCCTTGAATTGAACGCTTTTGACCTTTTCGGATGTCAGGGCGCCCCTCATGAACGGATGATAGGCTGTGATGGTGCGTAAATTACCCGATGCACCATAAGCGGCGCTGGACGTATCACATCGCTCCACGATTTCAATGCGCCCACCCTCATCTTCCATATACACATGATAGGTGCGGGATACGGGTATATCCTCAATGTACTCCGTAACGACACGCGGCTTTCTGGCATCACCCGGAAGCTCACTATCCTGGGAATCGACCGCTTCATATGTGTACTCCGTGTATCGCGCCAATTCATTGGCTGCGTTTTCGCCAGCATCCAACCAACCCCGTACCGTGTGCGTAATTCTGCCATCGTTATCGTACTCGTAGCGTGTCCAGGAACCGGAAGAATCAATCACTTTTTTGACTTTACCTTCACTGCCGGGATTCATCGGGTCAGAGTAGTATTCGGTGGTGGAAGTCAGTGCGTCGCCATCTGGATCAGAAACGATTCTAATCGGCGACTCTCCCCACGAAAACGCATGATATTCGGTCTCAGTTTTCTCGGCGACCAAACCCAGAGAATTTTCCAGGATATGTGTTTCAATACGGTTTCCAGTTTGAGCGTCGATAGACGACACTCTTTTTTCAACTTGAAGTCCATCGCGATCCAAAGACCACGTGCTGAGCGAATCGTCATACGCATAGAGATATTCCGTGGTCAAGTTGCCAATAATCTTCGTGACCGCCAGTTGGTTGTAGGTCACGCCAGAAGAGTCGGGGTTTTTGATTCGCCAAACGGTAAAGGGCTGGGCAACTGTATCGATAATATACAAGCCTTCCGAGTCAACGCCCAGAATTGCTTCGGGAGAATAGAAACGAACTTCATATTCTACATTGTCAATCGTAACGACATCCACCAGCGTCTGAGCAGTCAGAATTTGCCGAATATTATCTTCATCATCAACAATGGTTTTCACCCCGGGGGCTAACGAAGAAAACTCCAGCGATGAGGGCGTGGCAATGTTCGGGGCTGGAGCTTCGGCACTAATCGTCAGGTCTCCAGCTGCACCCCCGTTGACCGCTTGGCCCAGAGTCATCCGTATATCAATACTTGAAAGATTTACAAACCCACCGCCAGGAATACGATCACAACTTGTACCACAAGAGCTACAGCCTATATAAAGTTTTGCTTTCTGAATGCATTCATCACACTCATCATCATAAACCCTGAAGTAAACCCATCCGGTCCCGGAATTCTCATCCGCGATGATGCTTACAGATTCACCATCACCAGAAATGTGGGCGATCACCGGAGGCTGATCCTTGTCTGATTTGGTATTATAAATATCCCATTGAAGATTGCGGCCTTCAGGAGCTATTTTCGTCGACGCAGTAGCGCTTCTTCCGGGCGGCAAGGGGTAGCTTTTTCCATCCATTTCAATCGGATCGAGTTTTACAATGTCAATTGAAATAGAGTCGTAGCATTCATCTGAAGCGGCTTCTCCAATGAGTAGTGCGGCATTGATGACAATAGTTTCTCCGTCAACTCCAAAGGTGAGGATACCGGTTTCAACATGAATTGAAGCGTCGGCGCCGGTATTTAATGAAAGAAGAACTCGATCCGGGTTGGTATCTTCGGATGTCAGTTGCCAGACATTGTCATAGCTCCCGCCATTCCTCCAGGGTAGACATGTCAAATCCGTTTCAAACTTGACTGTCTCGATCGTAACGAAATCATAATGGGAACACGACACTCCTCCCACAGTCCATGTCGCCTCGACTTTATATACTCCAGGCGTTACATTTTCAAGAGTCCATTCGTCTGTGTAAGTATCACCAGGTCGAGATTCAGAAACGACGGTGCTGATCAAGTTGTCCGTTTCATCGTATATTTCTATTTTGAACAATCCGGTGATTTGAACGGGCTCAAGTACGGTTGTAATCGTTATAGGCGTATCACTAAACAGGCACGCACTATCAACCGTAGTAACCGTGGTATTGATGACGGCGTAGTTGCCTGAAACGTTCTGGGGCCCCGAAACGGAGCATTCTGAACCTGAAAGGTTCGCACTTCCGCTAAAAGTTACCATACCAACTCCTGCTTGGCTTGGAGTGAATGAAACGGAACCTCCACCACCCGAGTCTGAATATACCCCCGTGACGTTATAGGAAGTATTCACCGATGGATTCATTGTCGATGTAGCAATATGTTCGTTGCATGGGGTATATGACGTCGTTGTGCGCTTTTGGGCCGGCGATATATTAGGTGTTACGCTTGCAGATATTTCTCCTCCGAGACACACAACATTGTCGTACCCAGACCCACCAGATGAATTCCAGCTTATTTGACTATAGCTTACCTGAGCGTTTTGTACACATTGAGTTGTACTAACCGGGAAGAGGGATGGATCATACTCATGAACATGACCACCTTCATCGCGACAACAGGCCTGACCTTCACTCACGACTATTATCGATTCATCCTCAAGCGTACAACACGTTTGTCCTGGGCCCGCCTCGACAAAATGAACTCCACCGTTGGCGTCCACCCACCAGCAACATTCGTTAGCACTTTCAACCACACGAACGATTTCAGCATCATTTATGGTATCTGTATATGGACAACATTTATAACCCTGAGCAGCGACAGCAATTCCCCCGTCTCCGTTTGCATCCCACCACTCACAACAATCACTCGATTCGTCAACGATCTCGTGATGGAACTGCCCGTTTGGATCCGTGAATGTACAGCATTTTTTGCCCTGTGGAACCTCGACCCACACTTGCTCATCCTCCAGAAAACAACAAGTGCTGTTTATGTTAATGACTAATACATCTTCACAGCATTTATGCGTGGACTTGTCAAAGATTACCCCATCGCAACAGTCCTGGGTATCCGGATTAAACGGAATTTCGCCACAACAATCTGGCGGGGGGACCCAACTGCAATTTTCGCAACTCCAAATATAGCAACCGGGTGGTTTTGTACTGGTCGGCGTCAGGCAGGGATTGTCACCCGTACAAGCCGACCATGCTGGGGAATTGGCGACGGCAAGGCAAACTGCCAAAAAATATAAAGTACGTTTCATCTGTATTCCTTTCCTCAATTACCAATCAAAGCCTTTGTAGTCTTTGAATAGCCTCTCTGACGGCCGGCTTACACAGAATGGTTTCGTCTTCGACCATGGCCAAAAGAAGGGGGAGGTCATTACGGTTACCCAGTTTGCCCACCAGCGACACCGCGGCGGCTTGCAAACCAACGATTCTGGAATCTCGCGCAATACCACGAGCAGTTGAAAGAACCCCGGTTCCTCCCAATTCTGCGCTCAAACTTAACGCCGTGATACGGGATGCGGTTGCGATACGCGGGTCACCCGCCATACGCTCTGCAGCGTCCGCGACAGCAGCAAGGTCCACATACGGATGCACCCGAGCTACTCGCATCAGCGAGAGTATCGCGGTGCCGGCCAAGGTGGATTCCCGCTCCTGTACTGCCTGCCAAAGCACGAACACCCCGGCTTCGTCATACACCGGGCGTTCCAGCCAGGATCCCAGATGCTGCAAGGCATAATCGCGAATGACAACATCCTCGGCCTGATCGGCGTAGACGGCGGAGAACACCTCGCTCAGTGCAAGAGTATCGTCTTGTTGCAGCCGAAGTGTCTTCATGACGTCGTTGACGAGAACCCGCCGTTGGACAGAATTCAGGTGAGGAACCCGATCCTTGTCGAGCAGGAAGGCATATAACGCATCTCGATCATCAGGAGATAAGAAACGGGAAAGTGCGCTCAACGCTGCCGACCTCTCGGCCAATCCAACCGAATCGTCAGGAACCACAACGCGAAACACTGCTGAACTCAGATTATCAAAGTCATTCGGTTTTGAGGCTAATGCGAAAACTGCTTGGGAACGAGTAGGTGTTGTTTCTCGCTTTGGCAGATTTTCCTTCACTGGGATAGACACTGAACCGCTCGCCGTATCCACCCGGCCTTCTGGCTCCAGACTGATAGGGGGACGGTAATCACCAAGTCGATTATATATCCCCCACCCCAGGGCTCCGACTCCAAGAAGAAGCATGCTAATCAACAAACCGCGACTCATTACCGCTCTCCCAGCAAGACGCCGTTCTGATAGACCCTTAACCTATGGCAGGAGGAATTCTGCACCCCCGCCCCTTTAAAGAAGCGAACCGTGGTTTGGTTCAACTCGTTAAAGTCAGCGGCATCCAGTTGTTTAAATAGGCTACCGTCATCGAAGGTGATTCCACCGGCAAATATTTCCAGGTCAATCACCGTATCAGGCAACAACGGACTGTGAACGATATCCATCTCCACTAATTCGGTTCCATCGGAATAGGTTTCCACTATTTCGAATCGGACCTGCCCTGAAGAGAACAGGTTGAAGCCGCGTACCTCGATATTGTCCAGAATCGCGCCGCCATTCCCCAATCGCACCACAGCATATGCAGGAGTAACGTTATCGGCGCGCAGGTTGAACGAACGACCGCCGCCGGGCAGGGATCCCGTGTCGGCATAGTATATGTGAGGCGCGAACTCCAGAAGAAGTCCGGTGTTGATATTGGAACAATTCCAACCCCGTACCTTACCCAACCAGGCTGCCGGACTATCATCAAACGATGCGGCGACCACCGTGACGGTAATATTGTTTGTCGTAAGTATGCCGTCGTCGTGGATTCCAGTCAGGACGTATGAACCGGCTGTGGAAAAAGTATGGGCTACCGGAGTTCCTATTGTAGTGGCATAGGTGGGTACTCCATCGATCTCAATATCGACATCCCCGATAACAGCACCTAGCGGGTAAGCGGTCAACAGCAGTGCATCTCCTTCGCGTAGTGTCATGTCATGACCAAGAATTAGATTCGTGGTATCCCATTCAATATCTTCAGATTCCAGAAGAACGCCGCCCTCGTAACTTAACACAACCTGCGTTGCCTGGGTGGGATTCAGTGGTACGTCGGCATACCAACGAGCGCCAGCACCTCGCTTCAAGGCAACGCCGCTTGAGGCGCTCATCAACCCGAAGTAAGCTACCCTTCCCTCCAGGAATGCTGGCGATACCGCGCTGGAAGGGGGTAAGAGATCTGCACCGTTTCGAGCTGTAAGCCAATTCTCCACCCAATCCTTGATGCCGTCGTTGTTGGTATCTGGACCCGCGAGAGAGTAGAGCTTTATATTCG
Organism: Kiritimatiellia bacterium; assembly: GCA_035327305.1. Taxonomy (GTDB): domain Bacteria; phylum Verrucomicrobiota; class Kiritimatiellia; order CAIVKH01; family CAIVKH01; genus CALMUP01. The sequence continues at coordinate 8,677 of DAOLDL010000052.1, forward strand.
AAAGAGTTAACCGATTATATGCGCGGTCATTGTCCCATACAACACGAATCGAATGGGTTCCCTGCTGTAAATATGGTGTTATGCATTGAGTTACGGTATTTGTCAGTTCCGGCGTCCACAGAACCCTTTGAATCCATTCGCCATTGATATAGACATCAAGATCGGCAGGCCTAGAAATTCCCGCAAGATAGGGTAAGACGTAACCATCGAGGTTTAACAAGTAGGTGTCTGCCGACGAAACCGTAAATACGTATTCCGCGACACCCCGGTTGGTTCCCGTGTTAATTGTTACTCCGTTCAAAGTGGACCAAACACCTACGGTGTTCGTCGCATCCGCCCCATTAATTGTCAGCACAAGGTTCAACGTATGGGTGTTGGCGGTGAGCGGGTCCGTATGAGTCCCCAGCACCTCTATGGCGTCATTGAGGCCATCGTTGTCGGTATCTTGGACAGAGGGATCGGTTCCTGCGGCAAACTCGGCGACATTACTAAGTCCATCGCCATCATTATCGGCACCGGCATCCTGTGGGGATGCCGGGTCAAAACCGTGGGCAATCTCCCATCCATTTGGCATGCCATCGCCATCCTGATCTAAGTACGGGTCGTAATTGACCAAGGAGTAGAAGTCGAATCCCCCGTTATTATCCCAATGATCACTTCCGACCCAATCCTTGATTATGATGGCATACCTGAGCGTTACTGCCGGCCCAAATTTACCCATGTTCACATGCCATTTATCATTGTTACCTGCCTGACCGTTAAACGACAGATTTGTTGACTTCCAAGTTAACCCGCGATTAACTGTATATACCACCATGCCTTCTTTGGTAGCACCTGCCGGCCACGTCTCAATATTCACCCAAAAATTGTCGTTCGATGTGATTGAACCATTAGATGGATAATTCCAAGTGTTTCCAACCCATTGAACACGACCATTGTGATGTGCCGGAAACCAGTAGTTCTGTCCCCCATTGCTGTCCCATATGTTTCCGCCCCAATCATCCCAACCATGAAAATAGAAATCGACAATTTGTGTTGCTGGAAATTCCCACCAAGGAATGAATTCATAAATCGAATTTCCACTAGCATTTCCGATGTAGGTCATTCCATATGTGTTAAATGCTCCGCCATTGACGCTTATGCCCACTTCTGCATGTAACCCCCAATAGTCTTGGTTCATTAAAACCGTAAAAACTCCAGGGTTTCCTCCGTTGTGGCGTAAATACGAACCGTACACCCCCATCCAAGATGGAAAAGCGAAGGCGCTACCGCCGCCCAGCGCCCAGAAGATGCACATCATTGTGATGGCATAATGCACTGGCTTTATCGGCATGAGACTGATTTCTTTCATGATCGACCTCCGTTTCAGATCGCCGCACCTCTATCGGCAACCCACTCTCAACGGAGTCCATCAAAACGGAAATCGAGACGATCATCACGTCTTTTCATCAGACGTTTTTCGGAAAAAAACAGTCATAAACTGAACTGCGAATCTGCGCTCATTCACACTCTGCTTCCAGCGAAGCAAGTTTCAAAACGCAAGAATGAGCGCAAAGGCTTCAGGTTTGTTTGAGGTTTTGAACAGCTCGCTTATGAAACGCCGTTGGCGTCATGCCATGAAAACGAGTAAATGCCTTGGTAAATGTTGACGGGTCCGTAAAACCCAACTGATAGCACGCATCCTTGACGGAAATATCCGTGCGTCCCATCAACGCGGCAGCGCGTTTCATCAATACACCAACTGCGTATTGTTTGGGTGTGATACCGAATTTTCGCTTAAACTCCCGAATGAAGTAGGATTCTGATATTCCCACCTCCTTTGCCACGCGCGCGACACAACCAGCGTCGAGAAAGCCGATACCATTCATCATGGAGCGCGCCTTCAAGATTGCCCCGCTTTTGCTCATGCATGGAGAAAGCATGTTGGCTCCGCTAGCCAACCCTTCCTGCCGTATGTGCCTCGAAAAAATGGAAATCACCTTCAAAAGGCCCGCAATTATTTCCGGGCAAACCCCGTACCGTGGATTGGTTAATGATTTTGAGATTTGATCCATTATCGCGTCAATTTCCTCCCTGTCCGCTCCCAATACATTGAACCCGCTACCCTCATACATAAAAAACCACTCATAAAAAGGCGTAAACGCCATGTCCGCCGCATCATTCACCTCAACCAGCATCTGTGCCGCATCTATAGAGATGTCAAAATTTATCACCATTGCAAACCAATGCTCATCTTCGTGTTCAATATTCCAGTTCGTCTGGTGTGCACATGCAGGCGGGATGGCAATCACATGTCCTGGTTCACATAATTCGATGAGATTACGTTCCGGAAAATTGATCGATCCCTTGCCGTTCAATGTGTAAATTATTTCGGCATGAGGGTGAGTATGCATGGGATAGCGACCGCGGCCAATATGCTCATGGGTGCCAAGATATCCGACCGGCAACTCAATGCCCTGGGTGCAAATACTGACCGGTCCCAGCCAACGTCGGCTGACATAGCGCACATTGTTCGTAGGCCATGGCTCAACTTCACCATTTATACGAACCCGATCAACTACGCGTCCACCTGGAAGGGGCGCATTTTCGTAGTAATTATCAACTAAAGGTGACTCCATAATGGTCTACCTGCCTCCATTGCAACCTCATGCAATCATTGCGTTTCGGTTTGGGTTTTTGTCAACTCAATAAAACGTTTTGCTTTATTCAGCAACACTCACTTACACAGAATAGAGAACTTTTTCGGCAACGACTTTGGCTGAAACAATTTATCGGCCCGTCCGTTGAAGCGCTTAACAAATAATGTTATCGCAAAGAGGTCACATGTGAATTATGAAGGACGCGAAATAATTGGACTAGCCATTCGCGCGCATCGCGCGCAACCGTTCCCGCAAACGCTTTTCCGCACTCGAAGTATCGGGTATGGGCAACGGAGTCCTTGGCGCGAGTGCCGCGTCGCATTCCGGCAATCCCGTCCAGTCAAATATTGGCGGTGTCGCTCCGGTTTGTCGCGCAATCAGCCAGCGTGATAAATGCTCCAAACCAATAACATCGGCCGCGCAGTAACGCACCAATCGGTCCAGCAATTTCCTGTTTCCGGTCGCTTTCCATCGACGCCACAACCAATCCGCCTCCGCGCCATCCATGCCGGCAAGATCAGGGGGCCGCTGGAGTCCGACATTGCGCTCGATTTCTTTTAGGCCGCCGCGCAATTCCACATGATAAAACAACCAACGCAAATCGATGTGCGGAATGTCGCGCATTGGGATATGAAAGTGGTTTTCCATCTGCGGCACATCGAATGACGCACCATTAAATGTGACCAGCAGGCGTATTTCATCCATCAGGGCCAGAAAGTCGTCGAGGTTGCGGTCCGCCATGAAGGTGTACATCCGCCCGCGATGACGCGCCATGATCAGAGTGATTTCCGGACGCAGTTGGTCTCCCGAAGTTTCGATATCAAGGAAACTGGCGTCCTGCATGAAGTCGGCAAGAATCCGCCATTGCTCGGCGCGGTGAAATGTATTTACAAGGAAGCGCAGATCACCAGACTGAACAGCGACTTCACATTGTCGCACGGTCTTCACCCAGCCAGGCGTGGAATCATCCAGTCCGGGCAGGTCGGCATGATGTTCGCGGAGAAGCTCCATCCAAGTGTTCACGCCCCGGGATCGCGCCGCAGAGATTCTTTTTGGGCCGAATCCCGGCAAATGCATAAATGCCCCGGTTACATGACGCATGACAGGCGTGCTCTTGCTGTTCACCGTCAACGGTCAGCGCAAGGCGGCGATTTTGCGCGATGCAACCCTGGGGTTGCGCTTGCATTCCAGCAATGCGGAAAGCATCAACGGCGCGACAATGGTCGCGTCAGACTCTATCACAAACATCGGGGTTTTTTCCGTGAGTTTGTCCCATGTGATTTTTTCGTTGGGGGTCGCGCCGGAATACGACCCGTAGGAAGTGGTCGAATCGGAAATCTGGCAGAAATACGCCCACGGCTTTGCGTTTTGCTGGAGGTCGTACTTGATTGACGGCACAACGCAGATGGGAAAATCGCCGGCAATGCCGCCGCCAATTTGGAAAAACCCGACGCCCACGCCTTTCGACATGACTTTGTATTCGTCGTAAAACGCACCCATGTATTCCATGCCGGATTTCACAATCGATGCATTGCATTCGCCGAGTTTCACATGGGAGGCGAAGATGTTGCCGAACGTGGAGTCCTCGCATCCGGGCACGACGATCGGCAACTTCGCCTTCGCCGCGGCCAGAAGCCAGCATTCCGACGGATTGCCCTGGCGCAATTTCGGTCCGATTTTCGTGATCAGTTCGTAGAAATACTCGTGCCAGAAACGGCGATCGCCACTTCGGGACGCCCGCATCCACATCGGAACAATGATTTTTTCGACGGCACGGAATGCTTCATCTTCCGGAATACTGGTGTCGGTGACGCGGCGCATGCGGTCTTCCAGAATACGCGTGTCATCCTTTTTCGTGAAATAGCGGTAGTCGGGAAAGTCCTTGTAATGATCATGTGCAACCAGGCGGAAAAGTGATTCTTCGAGATTGGCGCCGGTTACGGAAAGTCCATGCACCAGGCCCTCGCGAATCGCCGGCGCCAAGGTGATGCCGAGTTGGGCGGACGACATGGCGCCGGCCATGGCCCAGAACATTTTTCCGCCTTTCTCGATGTGGCGCCAATACGCGATCGTGGCGTCGCGGGTGGCACGCGCGTTAAAGTTCTTATAATTGGTAAGAATAAAATCCAGTATTGGTGTTTGTGTCGCGGTCATATTTGGTTCCCGTTATTCGCGCGCATCATGCGACGATGCGTGAAAAATGGCAAGCCGACAACACGGTCCTTGAGGATGCTGGCCCCGGGGTAGCGCCCGGGTTGTTCACGCTCCGGAGGTTTTGCCCCACGCGGCACACTGTTCCTGAATCCACGCTTGGTTTTTCATCAGCGCCTCGGCCATCCAGCGCGCGCAATCCGGCGCGGTTTCCATGGCGGCTTCATGATCAAGCACACCGAGTCGAACGCGCCGCAACAACAGGTCATCAAGATTGCGGGCCATTTCATTGCGCACGGCATGCAACACCCATAAGCGATTCGGCGGTTGAAGATGCGACTCCGGCTCCATGCCGGTTGTAAAAATTATTTGTTGTGACTGGCTCGTCCGCACGGGCAATCCGCCCGCCCGGACAGCTTGATCGACACCTGCCTGCCCCATGGCCCGGCATGTTGTCCACTTCCCGCCGTACACGGAAACCAATCTCGACCCCGAGACATCAATTCGAAAATCACGGCTGATGGCGGAGGTCTTTTTATTTCCATGCGGCTTGGGTAGGGGGCGAAGTCCGGCAAACATGCCTTTTACATCCGTACGCACCGGCGCCTGCCTGAAAACTTTCGCGCCGTGATTCAACAGATATTCGATTTCTTCCTCCATCGGTTTCGGTTCGCGTGACGAGTCCGGCCACGGTGTATCCGTCGTGCCGAACAATACCCGGCCATGCCAGGGAATCGCAAACAGCACGCGTCCATCGGATGTCCCGGGAATCATCAATGCGGAAGTTCCTCCAAGAAACGATTGATCCAGAACCAAATGAATCCCCTGGCTGGAGGTCACTTTATTCTCCAACTGTCCATCCATGCGGCACACCGCATCCACCGCAACCCCGGTAGCGTTGATAACTGCGCGTGCTTTAACGGGAAAGACCCGCCCTGTTTCCCGGTCTTCAACCATGACGCCGACGACTCGTCCGCGCTCCTTGATCAACTCAACTGCGGCGGCATAATTAAGAGGAAAACCACCGGTTTCGATCACATGACGAAGAAAACAAATAATCATGCGGGCGTCGTCGAATTGTCCATCCATGTAGCGGACACCGCCGGCCAAAAATTGCGTCGCGCATCCCGGCGAACGCGCCACGACCTCCTCCCGGGACAACACGCGTGCGTGTTCATGGGGCGGCGGATGCGCCATGGCATCATACACGCCCATTCCGGCACGGTAGTACCATTGCGAAATTCGGGAGCGACACGGTATGATAAATTCGAGAGGATGGACCAGATGCGAAGCGGCGCGAAAGAACCAGGAGCGCTCCCGCAAGGATTCGCGCACCAGATGAATGTTGCCCTGCCGGAGGTAACGGACACCGCCATGAATTAATTTCGTGCTTCGACTGGACGTGCCTTCGCCAAAATCGCCCCGCTCAATTAAAGCAACCGAATAACCGCGACTCAAGGCGTCCACCGCGCAGGCAAACCCCGTCGCCCCGCCACCAATAATTAAAACATCAAATGGCGCGTTGGCGGATTGTAGACGGGCAATGATTTGTTCGCGTTGCACGCTTGGTTACCAGAGTATGATGTTGCGGCCACAAAGAATTATGCCCATTGAACCGCCCGGTCGCGAGCTTTTTGCCAGATTGCCAGACAGTTGGCGCGTTCATCCTCCGACATTTGCGGTTCGAACGTCCGGTCAGCCCGCCAAAGTCGGGACAGATCATCAATCGCTGACCACACACCCGCACCCAGGCCGGCAAGATACGCCGCGCCGGTCGCCGTTGATTCGGTATTGACGGGGCGAACAACGGGAATGCCGAGAAGATTGGATTGAAATTGCATCAGCAAATCGTTTACGGCGGCGCCACCATCCACGCGCAATTCGCGCAGTTCAACGCGGCTGTCGTTTTTCATTGCGCCAACCACATCCGAAACCTGAAACGCAATACTTTCCAATGCGGCCCGGGCAATATGCGCGGCCGTCACGCCGCGAGTCAACCCGATGATCAATCCACGCGCCCCTGCATCCCACACCGGCGCGCCCAAGCCGGTGAAGGCCGGGACCATCACGACGCCGTTGCTGTCCTTCACGCTGTTCGCCAGCGCTTCGATATCACCGGACTTCTTGATGATGCCCAAACCATCCCGCAACCACTGCACCACCGAGCCGCCGGTAAAAACACTTCCTTCCAAGGCGTAACATGTATCGCCCTTTACCTGCCAGGCGACTGTAGCCAGCAGTTTATTTTGTGAATCAACGGGCTTCCCTCCCACATGCAAAAGCAGAAAGCATCCTGTGCCATAAGTGTTTTTAATCATGCCGGAATCGGTGCAAGCCTGGCCAAATAAAGCCGCCTGCTGGTCGCCAGCGATTCCGGTTATGGGAACGGGGCGCCCAAACCATTCCGTATCGGTTATGGCAAGCTCGCCGGAAGACGGCACGATTTCCGGCAGGATGGTCGCGGGTATATCCAGAGCTTGAAGTAACTCGTTATCCCACGCCTGGTCGTGAATATTGTAAAGCAACGTGCGACTGGCGTTGGTGTGGTCGGTAATGTGGTATTTACCCTTGGTAAGCTTCCAAACCAGCCATGTATCAATGGTTCCAAACGCCAATTCGCCGGCATTCGCGAGATTTCTCAATCCCTCGACATGATCCAGCAACCACTTGATCTTCGTGCCGGAAAAGTAGGGATCAAGCAAAAGTCCGGTTTTCCTGCGGAACAAATCCTCCAAACCATTTTCGCGTAAATCATTACATTGAGAAGCGGTACGCCGATCCTGCCAGACGATAGCGGGGGCAACCGGGACGCCGGTTTTGCGATTCCAGAGCACGGTGGTTTCCCGCTGGTTGGTGACACCGATCCCGGCGATGGCCTGCGGAGCCGTACCCGACGAAGACAGCAGTTTCCGCGCGGTGGCAAGTTGAGTTTTCCAGATCTCTTCAGGATCGTGCTCAACCCATCCCGGCTTCGGATAATGCTGTTCAAACTCCTTTTGAGTAACACCAAGGATTTTTCCGGCCTCATCCATCAAAACACTGCGGGAACTGGTGGTTCCCTGATCAAAGGATAGGATTACCCGATTCGTCATACCCCAAGGTTACTGAATGTAAGACAAATTGAACAGTTAGAACCCCGAAAAGGCGAAACATGCGCCACGCGGTGGCGCTACCACACCGGTAAATCGCTTCAAAAGCAGACCCGGAAATAAAATGGTACATTTATTACATGCCTGCTTAACAAATCCGAAATATAGGTGTAACGATTTACAGATGCGGGGAAAACTTTGTTTAAGCGGTTTTATTAAAATCAGGGTGTAATATGAAGGTAAAATGGATAGTTGGTGGTTTCGTTGTCGGTATGGTCTTGGCTTTAACCTCAAGTGTGTTGGCCAATGGAAATGTTCATGTTTCGCGTTTTTGGCATAACCACCAGCCGATCTATTGGCCGGAATGGAATAGCAATGGCTCCCAGACCGAGCGCGGGCAATATGCGTGGGATTCGATCGTCCTTAAGCCTGGCCAGAATTATGGCGGTTTAAGCCCGGCGCAACACCCTGAAAACAACCTGACCGACATCTTCGGGCTTGATGATCGTCGCAACGCTTACCAGGGTCGCCCCCGCGACGCCCTGACCACATTTTCCGGCGGTGGTTTTGCCATTAGTTACTCTGGATCTCTAATCGACAACGTTCGCCAGTTGGGCGGCGCAAATCAATTGGGTTACGGTAGCGGCTGGGCAAACGGCAACCGCGAAGCGCGTGGATGGGGTCGCCTTGACCTTGTCGGCTTCACCTACCACCACTCTCTTGCCCCACTTCTTCCCAAGGAAGTTTTCCGCAAGGAAATTCAGATTTTCAAGCAAGCCTGGTGGAAAGCATGGAATGGAAACGGCGATTTGAGCGATCACTCCAAGGGTTTCTTCCCAACCGAAATGGCTTATACACGTGATCTTATTGATGTTCTGGTCGATGAAGGTTACGAATGGGTGATCGTAGCGAGCCATCACATCAGCCGCACCAGCCCCAGCTACAACAATGTCGCCAACCCCGAAGGTTCCTACCAGATTTTTTCCAGTCCACCGAACAAAGCCGACCAATTGGGACCCACCTTCAACGACGGCTGGTGGTACGGACAACCCAACCCCGGCAACGCGGCATGGAACGTTGCGCCGTTTGCCTATCAACTGCACAGAGTCAAGTACGTCAACCCCTCCAATGGCCAGGAAAAAATCATGGTCGCAGTTCCGTCGGATGACGTGTTGAGCTATCGTTATGGTTATGCCAATGAGGGCATCAACAAAATTCAGGCGCATATCGCGCCTTTCGCAAATGATCCCAACCGCCCGGTCATCGTGATGCCTTCCACCGACGGCGATAACGCATGGGGCGGCGGCTTCAGCTCATGGATGGAAGCGACACCCCAATTCTTCAACGAGTCAGCCAACAATGGTTATGTGAAAAATATGCCTGGCAGTTTCGTCGATTCATTCAAGGCCCATGCCCCCATCACCCACATCGAAGATGGCGCCTGGGTCTTTCCGGAAATGTGCTATGGCTCGCCTAATTTCCTTAAATGGATTGAGCCGCCATTGATTCCGGACAATGCCGCGGCCAATGATCCCCGGCGTTATCCCAACACCAAGGCCATGATGGAAGAACCCGGCTTCGCGCTGAAGTTCTACAGCTACGCCCCGCTGATGGCCGGCGCCAACTACGTTATTACCGCCGAGCAGATATGGAAAGACAACGGCGGTCAAGTTCGTCCGTGGGTCATTCAGGAACCTTATGACTGGGATGGCAATGGTTTCAGCGATCGCAATATTGTCGAGCGCGCATGGCATATTTACCTGAAAGGTCTAGACTCGGGCTTCAATTACTACGGCGGTCTCGGCAACGACGACGAAGCCAAACCCGGCCTGGCCACCAAGCGCGCGTCCGATTTGCTTCACTCCTATATTCAGACCAACATCAATGATGACCGCACACCGCCGACGATTTTGAAACCCCAGCGGTTCCCCTACAATCCCGGATGGTACACCTTTGGCTGGTTCAACAGCTTCGGCTCCGGCACCAATGCCGCGTTTCTCAAACGTATGCCTTCCGAATTTTACGTATGGACCCACGCCTTTGACGTTTCCGGCATTTCCAGCGTGAACCTGAAAGTCCGCATCGACAACGACGGCGTGAATTCAATGGCCAACAATCAAAATGAAACGTATGCCGGTGGCGCGGACGTCGGATCATGGATCACGATTCCAATGACCCAACGCGTACTGCCGAAAACCCGTTCCGAACTGAACGCGCTCGCGAACAACGGTCAAATCGACTATTTCGTGTTCGATCCTTCCTTCTGGCCCGAACCCAAAGTCGCCGACTACTACTTTGCCAAAATCACGGACAACAACGTCCCGAGCTTCCGCGGCAAGCTTCTCGATTATTATGTTGAGGCCACAGATACCCGTGGCAACGTACATCAGTCGGAAATCCAGCATGTCTGGGTGGAAAACGATGGCGGCTCCAGCTCCAACCCCTCCACCGTCAGCTTCTCGAATGATCCGCGCGATTGTGCGCCATTGACGGTCACCTACAGCGCCAACCAGGGACCGTTGAGCAATAGCGCTCCCGTCAAGCTGTGGATCAGCTTCAATCAGGGAACGAACTTCGCGTCCTATGTAATGACCAATCAGGGAAGCGGCGTTCACGCCTACACCATCGGCACCGTTCCGGATAATGCCCCCAGCGCCATTGTGTATTTCCAGGACAATGCCGAAACCATAACGGATAACCGCAATGGATTGAACTGGTCCACCAGCATTCGCGATTGCGACGCGCCGGTCGGCCCCGGAACGGCATCGTTTATTACCGCGGCCGCCTGCGAACCGGTAACGGTGGATTACCGCCAGAATTCCGGCGTATTGTCCACAGCCACACAAATATTCGCCCACGTCGGCTTCAATAATTGGCAGACCGTGGTTCCGAGCCAACCCATGACCAAGATCAGCAACAACGTCTGGCGCATTCTTATCATGCCACAGACCAATGCCACCCAGCTGGATTTGGTCTTCAACAACGGCGCCGGAACGTGGGACAACAACAACGGCGCCGACTGGAACTTTGCCCTGACCGTCTGTGCCGGCGAACCGGCGCCGACCGGATTCTCCATCACGAACCCGCCTAACAACATCGTCGTTGGCAACGCAACGCTTACCTACAACCTGCAGGGTATCGGTGAAAGCGTCGCTGGAGATCTTCGCTGGACGAATTCGTTGACGGGCGACTCTGGCGGAGCATTGGCTGGAATAACCTGGACCATCGGCGCACTGCCTTTGGGCGTCGGCTCCAACGTGATCACGGTTACCGGCACGAACATTGGCTCCAGCGTCGTAACCAGCGCCTTTGACCAAGCCGTCAATTACCAGGGAGGATTGTGGACAAACAACTCCAACCTCGGTACGGGCTGGGGTAGCGGATGGGCGTTGAATGCGTTTGGCACCGCCGGTCACTTTATCGGCACAACAGCGGGTAATCCCAACCTGACCATTGCCACGCATGGCTTCGGTTTGTGGTCTCAATTAGACGACCTGTCCGAGGCCATTCGTCCATTCACATCGCCATTGACCGCCGGACAAACATTCCGCGCCACCATCCAAAACAACTGGATCATGGAGAATCAGCAGGGCGTAGGTGTTTCCCTTCGCAACAGCAATGGAGATTCGCTCATCCAATTCTACTTTAACGGCGGCGACGCCGAATACACCGTCGAGGATGCGCTGGGCGGTCGCGACAGTGGAATCGGCTGGACATCCCAGGGCCTCACCGTTGAATTCTCAATACTTTCCAGCACAAGTTACGTGCTGAAGATCGGCAACGAGGAAATTCCCGGCGTTTACAACGGCTCGCTTGATCAAGCGCGTTTTTGGAACTACAGCGGGGGACCCGGATCCAATTACGACTTTTTCTTCAGTTCGTTAAGCGTACTTTCTGAAGGATCTGGTGAAGGAATATCAACCAGTGCAACGGTCGTAATCGTCCGCGAAGCGGCCGACGGCGACAGCAACAGTGATGGTATTCCCGACTGGTGGTACGAACAGTACAGCCTGGACCCCAACACACCGAACCTCGCGTCGATTGATTCGGATGACGACGGCTTCACAAATTGGGAAGAGTACATCTACGATACCGACCCAACCGATGACCAGTCGTTCAACACGACACGCATCGAACACATTGCCGACTCATCGGTTATGCAGATTCGCATTGAGTCGCCGACCTCCACCGGTCGCTGGTACGATGTTTTCTGGGCCACCGGATTGATCAACAGCACATGGTATCCGATGGACTTGAATGTTCCCGGAAATGCGGATAACAGTCCGGTCATGCTTCAGATTACCAACGAATCGGCCATGCGTTACTACCGATCAGGCGCGAAATTACCCCCGGTTCCAATGCCCTAATTTAACATCACGTTTGATGCAAAACAGCCGGACCAGAAGGTCCGGCTGTTTTTTCCTGAGTTCCGAAATGGGACACCCATTCAGCCGATGGGGTATTCGCAGATT
>DAOLDL010000053.1:0-21015 GCA_035327305.1 Kiritimatiellia bacterium
TCGCAACGCCTTCCAGCCGAAATGACTGCGGCTCGGCGCCGCCAGCAACTTCGGTATTCGGGTTTAATCTGAAGGGGAGGTCACAGATTACTGCTCTGATTCGACCTTAACTGCCCGGCTCAAAAGCGTGTTGGTCAACGTCAAATTTGGCCAGCTTTAGCCGTAGCCGGAAATCAATTGCTGAAATTATGTTAAACGAATCAAATCGCTTTCAAGGCGGAAACAACCGCATCGTAATTCGGTTCCTGGGCAATTTCCGGAACCTGTTCACGGTATACGACCTTGTTGTTCGCATCCAGCACCAGTACGGCGCGGCTTAACAAACCGGCCAACGGACCTTCCACGATTTCCACGCCATATGCTTTTCCGAAATCAGGCGCACGGAAGGTGGAAAGCGAAACGATATGTCCCAGCTTTTCACTGTCACAGAATCGTTTGGCGGCAAAAGGCAGGTCGGCGGAAACATTTATGATGACTGTGTCGGCCATTGCGCCAACATCTTTATTAAATCGGACCGCCGACATGGCGCAGATACCGGTATCAAGGCTGGGCACGATACTGACGACTTTCTTTTTTCCGGAAAAAGCTTCAAGTCCTACATCTTTGAGATCCGCTCCGGTCAAGGTAAACGCCGGGGCGGATGAGCCTACTTCAGGCAATTCACCGGATGTCTTGATGGGGCTTCCTTTAAAAGTAATCGTGGCCATGTATGTTTACTCCTTTACGTATCGTTGGTTCACTACGGTTTATATTCCGCAACTATAACACGATTCAGGAAATAAACAACCTGGAGTACGCATGTTCATGCCGGGCGCCGGATATGTCCAGCATGGGTGTAAACCAACCGATTTCATCCTCACTGATTGTGGCCGACCCATCCACGGCTTCCGCAACCGGGTCGCGTAATGCATGAAGTATGGATTGAATTTCCGTAGGTCCAATTCGTATGAGTTTAGCGGATGCGGCCAGAATCCCGTTGATATTCTGATATCCGTAGGCAAGCAAGGTGTCGTTGATTTTCTGGTTAAGACAAGCGCTTTCAACACCACAGACGGTGGGCCAGTTGGCCATCCAACGGTGGTTTAGCATGGCATTCAGTAATTCACTCAAACGATGGTGTCCGGTCAGGCCTGCAGTCATTTTCAATCTCTGCTGACCCATTTGCGACTGTGCTCGACGTGATTCCGCGGTTGCACGTGTTGCCCAGGCCAATTGGTCGATGCGAAACAAGGCATTTTCGTCATAAGCATATTCGCGGGATAAGCGAACGATCGGGAAATCGACATGCCGGAACATCGGAATCCATACATTCCTTATGTATGATCGAAGCTCCTCGGAATTGGTGATCCAATGGTTTTGAACCAGGCCCTCAAGACCGTAGGAGTGGGCAAATCCACCGACCGGAAATGTCGAGTCCGTGGTTTGAAGCAAATGCCATAATTGATCGCTCATAAACGCATCAATGATGGTGGTGATGATGTCCGTGTGTGTGCCTGACAGTGTTTCGAATCGGTTGAAACACCCGGATTTCGGACCGGTGTTTCACATCGAATTGTTCGGTGATTTGCCGCAACGCCGGATCATCAGGGGCAATAAGTTCATCGCGGGTAACTTGAAGCGGTTGGTGCAGATTGCCGATCGACCAGGCCAGCGCGCAGGCGTCATGGTCGTCATTCCGTTCAAAGACAACAACGGGTTCGGGCAATTGTTCAACCACGTAGATGCTGTAGTCATTGGCACATATCACATCCTGATGTCGCAGTGGTTTTGATAAGTCGAAACCGAACTCCCGCCCATCCGTTGCCGTTGCCCGCCATCGCAATTTGGCGAGTTGCCAGCGATCTGCCGGAACCGCGACAACTTTCAAGCTTCCGCCAGGATGAGTAATTGGTTCGCGAACGATGGTGATGGATGTGGTTGACGCATGCATAAAATTAAAAGAAAAAATAACGTTGCGCCATGGGCAGAATTTTTGCGGGCTCGCATGCAAGTACGATTCCGTCGGCCTTGACCGTATATGTTTCCGGATCAACTTCAATTTCCGGTGTTGCGTTATTAAGCAACATGTCCTGCTTGCCAATGGTACGACAGTGTTTTACGGGGGAAATATTCTTCTGAAGATCAAGCTGTTGGGGAATGCCCAGATCTATCGCGATCTGGCTCATGAATGTGATGCTCGTTTTGCTCAAGGCTCGGCCAAACGCGCCGAACTGGGGTCGGTAGTAGGTAGGTTGAGGGGTTGGAATGGACGCATTTGGATCGCCCATGTTTGCGTATGCAATCATGCCGCCCTTTAATATCAGTTCCGGTTTGACGCCGAAAAATGCGGGTTTCCAGATTACCACATCGGCAAATTTCCCGACTTGTAACGAACCAAGTTCATGGGCAACGCCATGTGTGATGGCCGGATTTATTGTGTATTTAGCCAGATAACGAAGGACCCGGAAATTATCGGCGGCGGGATGTTCGGGTGAAGTGATGACGCCGCGTTGAGTTTTCATTTTATGCGCGGTTTGCCAGGTGCGCATAATGACTTCACCGATTCGGCCCATGGCCTGACTGTCGCTCGACATCATGGAAAAGGCCCCGATGTCGTGAAGAATATCCTCGGCGGCTATGGTTTCGGGGCGGATGCGTGATTCGGCGAAAGCCACATCTTCGGGAATTCCGGCATCCAAATGATGGCAGACCATCAACATATCCAAATGTTCATCCAGCGTATTTACCGTGAACGGGCGGGTGGGATTGGTGGAAGAGGGGAGAATGTATGGAAAAGAGCAGGCTTTTATGATGTCCGGGGCATGTCCTCCTCCAGCGCCTTCCGTGTGATAGGTGTGAATGGTGCGTCCCTTGAATGCCTTGATCGTATTTTCGACAAAGCCGGATTCGTTCAATGTGTCGGTATGGATTGCGACTTGAACATCGAGTTCATCGGCTACGCCAAGGCAACAGTCAATAGCCGCCGGGGTGGTTCCCCAGTCCTCATGCAGTTTAAGGCCGATACCGCCCGCTTTTACCTGCTCCGTTAGCGGCCCCGGGGTGGAACAGTTTCCTTTTCCGAGAAAGCCCAGGTTCATGGGAAATGCTTCAGCCGCTTCCAGCATCTTGTGCATGTTCCAGATTCCCGGCGTGCAGGTCGTTGCATTGGTTCCGGTGGCGGGACCGGTACCGCCGCCGAACATGGTGGTGATGCCGCTGGTTATGGCTTCGGTGATCTGTTGGGCGCAAATAAAATGAATATGCGAGTCGATCCCGCCCGCCGTCACGATGGATCCCTCGCCGGCAATTACTTCCGTAGCCGCACCAATGATCATCGGGTTCTTTCTCCCCGTGGCCGGGTCCGGGTATACCGAACCGATTCCGTTTTGAATGTTGGGATTTCCGGCGTGTCCGATTCCGGCGATTCGCCCGTGCTTGATGCCGATATCCGCTTTGATGATTCCCAACAAGGGATCAAGAACCAAAGCATTTGTTATGACCAGATCCAGCGATTCGGCATCGGTTGCCAGAGGAGATTGCCCCATGCCGTCACGGATAACTTTGCCGCCACCAAATTTAACTTCATTGCCATACCCTCCGTTTTCCGCAATCAAGTCTCGCTCTACTTCAACCAACAAGTCGGTATCGGCCAAACGAACGCGATCACCCGTTGTGGGGCCGAAAATTTCCGCATAAGCTTTCCGGGATATCGTACGATTCATTTTAATCGAGCGCTCCATTGACGAGGCCATTCAGCCCATGAACAATTCGCAACCCGGCAAGAGCAACCAGTTCCACATTGCGGGTATCCCCCGGTTCAAAACGGACGGCTGTTCCGGCGGGAATATTCAACCGGAAACCTTTGGCGGATGGGCGATCAAAATCAAGGCTCGTATTGACTTCGTAAAAGTGAAAGTGACTGCCGACCTGAATGGGGCGGTCGCCGCGATTTGAAACGGAAACGGTTTTCACTTCCAATCCGTCATTGATGACGAGATCTTCGGAATCAGCCGGAATTATTTCACCTGGTTTCATCGTATGGGATTATGAACGGTTACGAGTTTGGTTCCATCGGGAAATGTGGCTTCCACTTGAACTTCGTGAATCATTTCCGCCACACCATCCATCACATCGGACTTATTGAGAATGGTTGCTCCAAAACTCATTAGCTCTGCGACAGTTCGGCCGTCCCGGGCCCCCTCCATGATTTCATACGTAATGATGGCCATTGCTTCAGGATAATTAAGCTTGAGTCCACGAGCCTGCCGCCGCCGGGCAAGATCGGCGGCAACAACGATTGTGAACTTTTCCAACTCACGTGGTGTCCAATGCATATACGGACATGCTACACCAATTATGGTTATCATCAAAAAACATTAGCACAGAAAATTGTTAAGCCTTTATTTGCATTCTGTTAGCCAGAATGTCGGCCTCATTTTTCATGTCCGAATTTACTTTATTAAAATGTGTGGTTGGGTTATGTTAAGTAGTTAATAAGCAATGGTTTTCCGTTGCGAATTGGGGGAGAACGTCATGAAAACGTTCCTAAATGTGAAGTTAGTAGTCGTCATTGCGATCGCCATAAGCTTTTCCCTGACGGGAAGGGCGTCTGATTTAATCGCATATGAAAACGCCAGGCTGGTTGATCACGGGATCAATGATGGCGACAGTTTTTTTGTAGACGTGGGTGGCAACACATTGCACATCCGCCTTTACTTTGTAGACACCCCGGAGACGGAAATTCATCAACTTCACGACGCCCGTCGTGTGCAGGAGCAGGCGCGATATTTCGGAATTGAACAGCCGGAGCGTGTCATGAAACTTGGTGAGCAGGCTTCCGACTATACCCGCAACGTCTTATCCAAACCTTTTACGGTTTACACTTCTCATGCAAAAGCTTTGGGCGGGGCCGGTTCGCAACGAATTTATGGCTTTATCGTCACTGCCGAAGGACGAGATCTCGGGGAATTGCTGGTTGAAAATGGGTTGGGGCGGAATTTCGGGGTCAAGCGGGAGCGTTATGACGGTTTATCCCACGTCGAGACTGAATTGCGGCTTCGCGATATGGAAATATCGGCGATGTTATCCAATCGCGGCGTTTGGTCGGAAAGCAATCCCCACCTGATTGTGGAATACCGCGCCCGCCAACGCGAAGAAGCCGAAACGCTTCGGCAACTGATGTCATCCGCAGTTCGATTGCTCGAAGAGCCTTTGAATATCAACGATGCCACACAAAGGGACTTGGAACGCATTCCCGGTATTGGTCCGGTAATGGCAAGTCGCATTATTGAAAAACGGCCCTACCGATCACTGGATGAACTTCGCGGTGTTCACGGCATCGGTGACAAACTGCTGGAAAGCATCCTGCCTTACATTCAATTGGCATCTCCTGCCAAAAGCAACGGTTAATCCCGCAGATTCCGGGATTCGAACCGGATTACGATAAACCGCTGGTTGCATATTCCCTGCGTCTCGGGTAGATAGGGGGCATTCATTGTCCCCATCTTATGGAATTCAGCCTGTTAAATTTACTGCTCGTCTTGCTCGTGGCCGCGTTGGGTGGCGCGATTGCCGGTCGTCTCGGCTATCCGTCGCTTATGGGCGAGTTGTTGGCCGGCATTATATTCGGTCCGATGATGCTGGGATTGATCCATGCAAGTGAGGGATTAAGTCTGCTTGCCGAGGTCGGCGTTTTTTTAATGATGCTGTACATCGGCATTGAGGTGGATCACCGGGATCTGATGAAAGCATCCTGGCCGGGTGTGTTGGCCGCGTTGGGCGGGTTTATCATTCCTTTTTTTGGCGGCTTGTGGCTGGTCAGCTTCTATTACGACTATAACTTAAATGCCGGCTTATTTATCGGATTGGCCATGGGAGTCACTTCATTGGCCACAAAGTCGCGCGCGTTGATGGAGCTGAAATTGCTCGGAACACGCGTCGCCAATGTCTTGCTGGCTGGTGCATTGGCCTGCGATACACTGGCCCTGGTTGTTTTTGCCGGTATAACGGGATACGCCGAATCAGCTTCGCCGGACATCGTGAACCTTATGGTGGTTTTGATCAAGGCTCTGCTTTTCTTCGGCATCACGATTGTTGTCGGACTTCGGGTGTTTCCCTTAATTGGCAAATTGTTTCGCCGGTTCGGTTTTACGGAGCGCACAACCAACTTCACTCTGGTGATTCTGGTGGGATTGGTTTTTGCGGAATTGGCCGAAGTGGCCGGACTGCACTCCATCATCGGCGCTTTTATCGCCGGTTTGTTCATCCGCGAAGAAGTGCTTAAACGAAAATTATCCCATGAAGTATCCGGCATGGTGCGCGATGTCTCCATCGGGTTTCTTGCGCCGGTTTTTTTCGTTGTTGCGGGATTCAAGGTCGATGTTTCGGTGCTCTGGACGGATACCCTGTTTTTAAGCATGGTCATTATCGTGGCGCTCGTAACCAAGATTCTCGGCACGTGGTTGTTTTATTTGCCAACGCGGTTGGGCTGGCGCGAAGGCCTGGTCATCGGCGCAGGCATGAATGGGCGTGGCGCCGTGGAAATTATTATTGCGGAAATCGGACTTCAGATGGGGTTGATTGACCAATCCATGTTCTCGATTCTGGTTTTTATGGCGTTTTTCACCACCGCGTTGGAACCGATCTTTCTCAAAACCGGCGCAGCCTGGCTTCGCCGTCACGGATCGCTTGCCCGGGCGGATGACAATCGTGACCTCGTGATGATTGCCGGCGCTTCGCCGCTTGCGCGAATGCTGGCCCGCGACTTGTCGGTTACCGAACGCGTGATCATGATCGATAACAACAGCAACCTGTGCCAGGCCGCCCATGCCGAAGGACTGCAGGCCACCAAAGGCAATGTATTAAGCGAGGAATTGCTGGATGTCTCCGGCGCCGCCAACGCTCGTTTTTTTATTGCCATGACCGCCAATCATGAAGTTAACCGGCTATCCGCATCTCAAGCCCGGGATATGTTCGGTGTGCCGATGGTTTGGACCTGGCCTCAAGCGATTACCAATCTATCGTCGATCGAAACCATGGCCGATGAAGACGCATTGCCCGTTTTTTCCACCAAATGGAATGAATTAATCATGCGTCGCGAAATTGAACGCGTCACCTCGACCATTGAAACGCCGGTCAAAAATCCGGAGTTTACGTCCTTGATACGTGAATTAAAAATGTTGCCATTGGTTGTGGAACGTCGGGGACGCAGGGTGCCGGCCATGGTATCGGATGATCTTATGCGGGGGGATATTATTCATGGAATTCGTCCGCATGCCCCCACCGAACATCATCAGGATATTTTCACCGATTTGATGCGAAACTGCCCCATGATCGACATCAAGGAGAGAATTGACGCCCACACCTTATTCAAGCAAGCCGGTGTTGCTCTGGCGACTTCGACAGGAATCTCCGCCGGGACCTTGACCGATCTGCTCATGAAACGGGAAGAGGAAAGCAGTACGGTAGTCGCGCCTGGATTGGCAATTTCTCATGTTGTGATCGACGCGGACCAGCCGGTAGCCATTATGGTGGCGCGATGCAAGGAAGGGGCCATATTCCCAAGCACGGCGGAAACCCCGGTACAGTTTGCCTTTGTCATTACCGGTGCGCGCAGTGCCCGTAATTTGCATTTGCGAATTTTATCAGCAATTGCCCAGTTGTTTCAGGACCCGGCGTTTGAAGACATCATGCTGGCCGCCCCGGATACGGAAACCATGCGGCAGATAATCTTAAATACCCGTCGCCGAAGATTCTAAACGCGGATTATTTTATTTCACGCGGCGTTCTTATGCCTATAATGCCGGTTTGACGAGGAAATATGACCAGCAATAAATTTTACATCACGACACCCATTTATTATGTCAACGACAAGCCGCACATCGGTCATGCATACACGACGGTGTTGGCCGATGTACTTTCCCGATTTCACCGGCTGATGGGGGATGAAGTTCACTTTCTTACCGGAACCGACGAACATGGCCAAAAAGTACAGCGCGCCGCTGACAAGGATGGAATTACTGCGCAGGAAAAGGCCGATACAACCGTGGTGCGCTTCCAGGAGCTTTGGAAAAAACTGGAAATAACCCATGACGATTTCATCCGAACCACCGAACCTCGACACAAGGAGATCGTGCAGGCCATATTGCAGGACTTGTATGACCGAGGTGAGATTTACAAAGATGAATACGATGGTTTGTATGATATCACCAGCGAAACCTTCATCACCGAAAAAGACATTCCCGAAGGGAAAAAAATCGAGGATCTTCCCAATATCGTCCGGATCAAGGAAACCAATTATTTCTTCAGGATGAGTAAATACCAGGATTGGTTGATCCAGTATATCGAGGAGCATCCGGATTTTATTCAACCGGATTTCCGTCGGAATGAGACGCTTGGATTTTTGCGGAAACCATTGCAGGACCTGTGTATTTCCCGCCCAAAATCAAGGCTGGCATGGGGAATTGAACTCCCGTTCGACAAGGACTACGTATGTTATGTCTGGTTCGATGCGCTGGTCAACTACATCAGCGGGGTGGGGTACTTGCGTGATGACAAGAAGTTTAATACGTGGTGGCCGGTAAACGCGCATTTGATCGGCAAGGATATTCTTACCACGCACACGGTTTACTGGCCGACCATGCTAAAGGCCATGAACGTGGAAATGCCGAAAACCATTTTCGCTCATGGGTGGTGGATGTTTGGTGATGCCAAAATGAGCAAGTCGCTTGGCAACGTTGTTGACCCGATGGCCATGATTGATCGTTACGGCGTCGATGCCTTTCGTTATCATGTCATGAGTGATATGTCGCCGGGGCAGGACGCCAACTTTTCCGAAGAGTCGTTTATCCGCCGTTACAATGCTGATCTCGCCAATGATCTGGGAAATCTGCTTAGCCGGGCAGTGCAAATGATGAATAAGTATTGCGATGGCCGAATTCCCGCAAAACCGGACATTCTGGCGGATGGATCGCCGGAGCGAATGCTTTGGAATGATGTTGAAAAAGCTGTGTCGCAGATTGGAAAATGTGTATCTACTTTCCGGCTCGACCAGGGAATCTACAGTGTCATTGAGATGGTTAAAGCCACCAATCGATACCTTGAAATCAAACAACCCTGGACGCTGGCCAAAGCGGAAGACAAAACACCGCTTGCCCACACGCTCTACACCACAGCGGAGGCTTTGCGAGTGGCTTCGGTACTCCTGACTCCAGTTATGCCGGCCAAAATGGCTGAAATACGTGAAGTGCTTGGGCTGAAGGAAGGCGAACATGCGGATCTGCAGAGTTGTCTGAAGTATGGATTGTTGGTATCCGGCTCTGCTTTGGGACCGGTCAAACCGCTCTTTCCGAGAATCGATACGAAAAACAAAACAACGGATGACGCCAAGGCGCCGGCGAAAAAAGCAGAAAACATGGAGGAAACTCCAAATACCAGTACAGGTTTAATCGACATCCAGGATTTTGCCAAAGTGCAACTTCGCACCGCCAAGATCATCCATGCGGAACCGGTCAAGGGATCTGATAAAATACTTAAATTAATGGTCATGATCGGTGAGGAACGCCGTGAATTGGTGGCTGGTATTGCCCAACACTATGCGCCGGATGAAATTATCGGCAAAACCGTCATTGTGGTCGTAAATCTCAAACCGGCTAAAATACGAGGTGTGGAGTCACAAGGAATGTTGCTTGCGGCATCCAAGGGCGAAAAACTCACCCTGGTTACGGTTGACGAGGAAATTTCCAGTGGCGCGGTGGTAAAATAATTTCCCATTCAACGAAATTTATTTTCGACTGTCACTAGTAATGGAGTGACGTTGTGTTGAAAAAAATGCTTCCCATCGTATTTTTGTTCATGGGTATGGCTGTCTTGATCAGCCAGTCGGAGACAAAACCTATGTCTGAAAAAAACAATAATACAATTCTTGTTTACGATCTGAAACTTCGCGCCCTGGTTTCCGACACGCGATGGGAATTCACCGAAGCGGAATGGCGGGAAAAACTTCCGCCCGAAACGTATCAGGTAATGCGGCGACACGGCACTGAACGACCGTTTTCATGCGGGCGGTTAAAGGACATGGGCGAGGGAACCTACACCTGCGCGGCCTGCGGACTCGCATTGTTTCAATCCGCTTCGAAATTTGATTCAGGAACCGGTTGGCCAAGTTTCTTTCAGCCGGTTCACACCAACAATATCGGGACGACTACCGATTATTTGCTGGGGCCCCACTATC
The DNA here is from genome assembly GCA_035327305.1 of Kiritimatiellia bacterium. Taxonomy (GTDB): domain Bacteria; phylum Verrucomicrobiota; class Kiritimatiellia; order CAIVKH01; family CAIVKH01; genus CALMUP01. Next base: position 10,211 of record DAOLDL010000053.1, read on the forward strand.
CACGAACCGAAGTTCATTGCGCACGTTGCGGGGGACATCTTGGGCATGTATTTGATGATGGACCGCGTCCCACCGGACTGCGATATTGCATGAACTCCGTCGCCATGAAATTCATCCCGGCGGAGTAGGGGCGGAATTACCCATCCTCGAATGTGAGATCAAATGCTTGTGCAAAGGATTGCGGGCATCAAGGCGCCAAGGTTGATCAGGATCATAAACCTTCAATTGTGATTCGGAAGGTATGAAGTAAGTCGATTCATTTGCCTGTTCCCGCCAGCCATGCCAACCTCGTTCGAGTTCTTCCGGGTGATGTCTGCGATCTCGATATTTATGAAGAAATTGCTCCAGACTGATGTACATGTAATGACGCATCGACAATGATTCCGGATATATTCGTCGCTCTTTGAATTGCACCCAATGTCCACCACTTGAAATGAAGTCAAGATCGTCATATCCATTCTTCCAAACGTTGACACGATGCAATGGCCGGGGAAGAAACGGATAATACCATTTCATCGTGGCAAGAAATGTATCCGGTTCATGATGCGGGTGCTCAACTGTGGGGATGAAGGTGAATTCCTGAAAATTAATCGCGTTAAAACCAAGCGCATCGATTCGGCAAACCGCGTCGTGCAGGGTTTCCCCGGGAAGGTTGGACATGCGGAATTCATCCGCATCGTGATGAATGAACCAATCCGCATCGATGTCGCGGGCAAGCTTGGCCTTGTGTAATAGCAATCGCTTAAACTCAAAACTCTCGCCCCGGGGATAATTGTCACAGCCAATCAATCCTCGATCTTTGAACTCCAAAACGATTTCGCGCGTGCCGTCGGTAGAGCCGTTATCCGTGACAAAAAAATGAATTCCCTGCCGAACTAAATGGTCAAGGCATTTCCGGATTACGTGCGACTCGTTGTATATGAATAGTAAAGCAACTATTTTCACTCTAATTGAACCTATCAGCCGGATTGCAGGCCAGCCAACGAATTTTCCACGGCAGTCCAGCCTGTACGGGCGTGCTCACGTCCATAATCCAAAAGCTGTCGCTGTAGTTCCATGCAATCATGCATATTGGAACGGACGGCATCAATCCGTTCAAGCATCAAAAGTATGTCTGACTTCTCGATAAGGCCGCGCATGGGATTCCATGTCGGTCTTCCGGGAACGCTAGACCCTTGAAATTTATGAGAATCAAGATCCGGTTGACAGATAATGACAGGTTTATCGGCCAATATGGAAAAAATGGCTCCATGAAAACTGTCGGTTATGTTCAATGAGCATTTCCCGGGAGATGACAAATAATCCGGATAAGCGGAAACTTTGGGCTGAATGATTATACGGTGACGATCAGCAATGGCAACCGCGCCATGATCGAGTTCATGCGTGGTGGAATACCAAAGTACGTTGTGATTAGGGTGCAGTCTCCGATAATCAACGAAAAAGGCATCGATCATTTCCAAGGTGGTATGACCGTTGAAACCGAACCGGAAATTAACCCCTAAATCATACGGGACGTCCGCCATGGAAAGTAACGGATAGTTTTCAGCGAATATCAAGTCGCGCGATAATACCACATGTTCATCAAGCCATCCATGTTTTGAGGCGAACGCATGGCTCCGATCATCACGCAGAACAATGAGACGGCAAGATTTGGTAACCGAACACAGCAACTGAATATCAGTCTCTTTAGAAAGCGGGCCGACGGATTGATGCAACATGATCACTGGTTTATTTTGAAGTTGCGCCATGGCGGCGGTTAAAAGAACCCTGGGAATGGAATAGCCATCCAAAAACTTTCCACCTGGTGACACCATGACGACGTCGTGCGACTTAATAAGCCGATTCAACATGGACCACTGTTTCGGTGCATTCATTTTAAACTGCAACGATAAATCACCATTATTCAAAGGTTGCTCAAACCATTCGGCATGAATAGGTAATATAATCTGCTTTACGGAGAGATTTGCGGTTTTTATCGTCTTTTCAAAAGGAAGTCGGACAAGCCAGGTAACATTATGGCCGGCAGTAAGTAATCGACGGGTCGCGGCTATGTACAGCGCCTCATCGCCAGATGCCATATTCCCTAATTCGGTTAGCAGAATTCTTAATTTTCGGCCTTTTTTACCCAATTTTAAAAGCATGATGATGAATGCCCTATGTAGCGAACGTTGTACATGGATATTACCTATATTGCATTAAAGTGATGATTGACAAGAATCCCGCCTTATAATATCTATTATCCCGATAGAGATAGTAGTAATGAAGCTTTTTCATATAATATTTGTAGTTTTCAAGATTTCGCTGTAGAGGATTGCCCAACTAGTTATGCAAATATCACTCCCAGATAAAAGTCGCACACCTTTCAGCGACGAGCAATACCGTATTTTTGGTCAATTTCTTGGTTCCGTAAGTCGTGAGCAACTGGCTTGGATTGGCGGATACTTGACGGCCATGACGTCGGTCGGTGGCGCTTCAGGTCTATCGACTTCACCAACAGGTGCATCGGACATCACAATTCTGGTTGGATCACAGACCGGCAATGGAGAGGCGCTGGCAGAACAGTTGCACCAACTTGCCGGCAGTCGCGGACTTCGAACGGTTGTTAAAAAGCTGGGCGACTATAAGTTGCCCCAACTGAAGGCTGAAAAAAATCTGCTCGTGATTGTCAGTACGCATGGCGAGGGCGACCCGCCGGACAATACCAAGGAAATGCATGAATTCCTATTCAGCAAGCGTGCACCGGCTTTGAAAGACCTGCACTTCGCCGTGCTGGGACTAGGTGATTCCAGCTATGAATTCTTCTGCAAGATGGGCGTTGATTTCGACAAACGACTTGCTGAACTTGGCGCCACGCGGATTCATCCGCGGGTTGATTGCGATGTCGACTACGAGTCAGTGGCGGAAAAATGGATGAACGATGTGCTGACGGAGCTTGCCACACGGGTGGAAAAAGTTTCTACCCCGGGAATTGAAGTTGCTTCATCCATGGCCATGCCGTCTGCTTCCGCCTACTCACGAAAAAATCCATTTCCCTCGGTATTGCTGGAAGACATTGTACTGAACGGTCGCGGTTCACAAAAGGAAACGCACCATATTGAAATTTCCCTTGAAGGCTCCGGTTTAACCTATGAGCCGGGAGACGCTCTCGGGGTGTATCCAACCAACGCGCCTGATGTCGTGGATGAATTGCTCGTTGCCTTGAATTATGCCGGAGGCGAATCCGTCACCATCGACGGCAGGGAAACGTCTGTTTATGACGCGTTTTTCCGAAACCTCGAAATCACCACAATTACCCGTCCGACCATGCAAAAGTATGCGGCAATTGCGCAAAATGCACAGCTCGATGAATTGCTTTCGGAAAGTCACAAGAAAGAGTTGAACACGTATCTGGATGGTCGTGAAATCATCGATCTGGTTTCTGATTTCCCGGTCAAGGGAATGGCGCCACAAATATTCGTGGATTTATTGCGTAAAATTCCACCACGGCTCTACTCGATCGCATCAAGCTTGAAACAACATCCGGATGAAGTGCATCTCACTGCCGTGGCTGTTCGCTACTTGGCCCATAATCGCGATCGCAAAGGCGTCTGCACAACATTTTTTGCCGACCGGGTGGGGGAATATACCCGGATTCCGGTTTATGTGGATCATAACAACAACTTCAAATTGCCATCCGACCCATCGCGACCCATTATCATGGTGGGACCGGGTACCGGCGTTGCTCCGTTCCGCGCATTTGTGGAAGAACGCGATGCGATCTCTGCCAGCGGAAAAAACTGGCTATTCTTTGGTGACCAGCATTTTACTACGGATTTCCTCTACCAGGCGGAGTGGCTGAAGTATCTGAAACAAGGTGTTCTAACCCGCTTGAACGTTGCGTTTTCGCGTGATCAGGCGGATAAGATATACGTTCAACACCGCATGCTGGAAAACAGCCGCGATATATATGCATGGCTCCAGGAAGGCGCCCACTTCTATGTCTGCGGCGATGAAAAACGCATGGCGCATGACGTGCATGCGGCATTGATTCAGATTGTCGAAAAAGAAGGCAATATGGATCGCGAACGTGCGGATGAATTTGTAAAACAGCTTCAAAAGGAAAAGCGGTACCAGCGCGATGTCTATTAATGAGGTTCAGCGATGACGGATGTCTCTCCGGAAGAATTGAAAAAGAGGGTTGAAGTCGAACGAATCAAGGATGCCAGCAACTACTTGCGCGGCTCCCTGGCGGAAAGTCTTGCCGATCCGTTAACCGGCGCCTTGGCGGACAGCGATACCCAGTTGTCCAAGTTTCATGGTATTTACCAGCAGGATGACCGCGATTTACGTGACGAAAGAAGGAAGCAAAAGCTGGAACCGCATTACCAGTTCATGGTTCGTGTTCGTGTGCCGGGTGGCGTATGCACGCCCAAACAGTGGCTGGAAATGGACCGCATCGCCCGGACATGGTGCAATAATACGATACGGCTGACCACGCGTCAGGCATATCAATTCCATGGAATCATAAAACGCAATCTGAAAAAAACGATTGCAGAAATCAATGCCGCACTGCTCGATACCATTGCCGCCTGCGGCGATGTAAACCGGAACGTAATGTGCAATCCCAACCCGCATCAATCGCGACTGCATGAAGAGGTATATGAATATACGCGGCGAATCAGCGAACATCTGACGCCACGTACTACCGCGTATCATGAAATCTGGCTTGAAAATGAATTGGTTGCCACGAGCCGCAAGGACGAGGAACCTATTTACGGCAAACATTATCTGCCGCGAAAATTCAAGACCGCGGTTGCGATTCCTCCCAGTAATGACGTGGATATTTATGCCAACGATTTGGGCTTTATCGCCATTGCGGAGAACGACCGTTTGGTGGGGTTTAATGTAACGGTCGGGGGCGGTTTGGGGATGACGCATGGCGAGCCGGAAACGTATCCGCGGCTGGCCGATGTCATCGGGTTTTGCCCGAAGGACAAAACGCTTCAGGTCGCCGAGGAAATTGTCAAAATTCAGCGGGATTACGGAGATCGCACGAATAGAAAACATGCGCGATTCAAGTACACCATAGATGATCGCGGCATAGACTGGTTTAAGTTCGAGTTGAATAAACGTCTCGGGTGGAACATGGAACCACCGAGGCCTTTTGTGTTCGAGGATTCAGGTGACCGGTATGGTTGGGTTGAAGGCCTCAATGATACCTGGCATCACACACTGTTTATTCAAAACGGACGCATTCTCGATACCGAAGATTATCCCATGATGACCGGACTGCGGGAAATCGCCGCAATTCATGATGGAGATTTTCGACTGACGGCCAATCAGAATCTGATTATCGGGCGGGTAAGCGCCCGTCAGAAGCCCGTAATTGAGGAACTTCTGAAAAAGTTTAAACTTGCCGGGTCTTATCATCAGACCGGTTTGCGCCTGAATTCCATGGCATGTGTGGCATTCCCGACCTGTGCCCTTGCCATGGCGGAAAGCGAACGATATTTGCCGTCCCTAATTGATAAACTGGATGCAATTATGAAAGCCGCCGGACTCGAAAAAGAGCCGCTGATCATTCGTATGACGGGCTGTCCGAATGGCTGTGCCCGACCATATTTGGGTGAAATCGGTTTCGTCGGTAAAGCTCCGGGGAAATACAATCTTTATCTCGGCGCCGGCTTCCATGGGCAGAGACTGAACAAAATGTACCGGGAAAATATCGGGGAAGCGCAGATTCTTTCCGAGTTGGAACCGATCATTCACCGTTACGCAAAAGAACGAAATAAAGGCGAACGATTCGGTGATTTTGTAATTCGAACGGGCTATGTGAAAGAAGTTTTGGCCGGCAAGGAATTTCATTCCTGACGAAGCTGGAATCCTCCTTCCATTTAGCATACGCTTCATGCCATGACGCATGGCGATGATAAATCGGATCCCGGATCACTCGGCCTCGCATTAAATGCGCTTCGCATTGATCCATATAATCCGGATTGGCCGGTGTTGTATGAAATTGAGCGGAAAAAGCTTTCAGAATCACCCGGTTGCCTGTGTTTGGCGCACATCGGAAGCACTGCGGTACCTGGACTATCCGCCAAACCCATCGTGGATATTGCGATGAGGATTGATTCAACGTTACATCGTGATTCGATCTTCAACTTTCTCCGTGAAGCAGGATACATTCATCATGGCGAGTATGGATTGCCCGGCCGAGAATTTTTTACCCGGGGCGATCCCCCCGTGATCCATTTACATGTTGTTAATGAAATATCACCGCATTGGCATGCGTGGATCAACTTCCGCAATTACTTGCGACAGCACCCCGATTGTGCGCGACAATACGAAATCGAAAAGAAACGATTGATTATGGAGGCCGGCATTAACCGTAACGCCTATACGATCGCCAAGAGTGTGTTTATTCAAAACGTCCTGTCGAAAGCGACATCCGAATAACATGAAGGGTGACTTGATTACCATTTACACCGCCGATCGCACGGCCAGCGCATCCTTTGCGCCGGATCATGGCGGTATCGGCTTTTCACTACGTTTGCCGGTGAACGGGCAAACCGTTGAATTACTGTATTGTCGGAAAAATTTCTGGCAGAGAAGGGAAGATACCGGAGGTCTGCCTTTTTTGTTTCCAGTATGTGGTCGTCACACGCTTGCGGATAATCGAAACAGCTACACATGGGAAGGCGTGCGCCGCGAAATGCCGCTTCATGGGTTCGGAATGCGCAAACCATGGAATATTGTCTCGGCGCTGAATGACAAAATAGTAATGCAATTATCTGACGATGAACAAACCCGCGCCATGTATCCATTTGAATTTACTGTCGAACTGGAATACACCATCGCCGCGAATCAACTCACTTGCCGACAGCGATACACGAACAAGTGCGATCGTCCCATGCCGGTTTGCGCGGGGTTTCATCCATACTTCCAACTTCCCGGTCAAACAGAGGGTGTCCAGATCGAAGGAAATATCCGACAACTGGGGCGCTACAGCGCCGATTTCACCTATGTGGAGTCGTGGAAAGAGTCGGACGCTGTTTCGGATCCGCTTGTAATGGCCGCCATGCAATATGTCGCTGAACTCGATCAACCATGGTTTGTATGCTTGAAATCAAAAAATGAACCGTATGTCGTCATATCATCATTAAACGAGCCGGATAGTCTTTCGTTTAACTACATGCAATTCTTTCGTTCCGGATCGGACCCGTTTATCTGCATGGAGCCATGGATGGGGTTGCCGAACGCATTGAATGAACCACAACGCGTAAAATTGATTCCGCCGGGGCATACTTTCACATCCGGTTTTGCCATTTCCACCGGGCCGGTCAATTAATGGAAATTCGACCGGACAAACCTTTGGCGCTCGACAGTTGGAACTCCCTGCCGGAGACATGAATGACGACATTGTCCGGTTTGACATCAATTACAACGTGTGAGTCCGGGTTTCGGGCAAGCATTATGTTGGCAAGCAAAATGGCTTTTTCTAAACCATCTCCCCGACGGTAATTCCACACCTCATCAGGTTGGGCCATGCGGGATAAGTCGTATATTGAGTCGTTGCTCCAAGACGATATGGTTTCATAAATATGAACGTCCGACCAATCTCCTGCACCTCGCGCCGAAACCGGATTTCGTTCCAATGCCGCTTTCAGGAACGGTTTCCAATCCGTCCGGCTGAAATCCCGGGCCGCATAAAACGCCATATCCGCGAGAAGGTTTGATGTCCGCAATGATTCCAAGGTGGCAGTTATGGCCGGTCGATCCATATCCGCATGCAACGGCAGTGGTTTGCTTTCGACATGGTTCTTTTCGGATTGATGATCAGGGAACCGGGGATTTAATCGAGCGAACTCCACCAGTCGATCCACGACCGAACAAGCGCCCGAGCAGGCGCTGTTAAGCGCTGACTTAAGTTTATCGATATCACCGGGAACCGAGATGTTGATTTTGTTTTCACGAAAAAATTCATCAAGAATATTGATGCAGATTCGGCCGGGTATCCGCTCGGGATAGTATAAATCCATGTCGATGTCATCGAGCAATTTATCCCGCGTGCGATCGCTTGCCTTGTACGGACCGGTATGTTCGTAAGCATATACTTTTTCGGCTTCAATCCACTGCGACTTGCCGTGACAATCCCGGCAGAACTGAAAACATTTTTGCAGATCGGAATTTTGCCGCAAAAAGTTGGCGAGAATTTCCATATCAATGTTGGTTTCCAGATAGGCGCGCAAGTGATTCTGGAAAGCCTGATAGTGATTCCTGTCGATTGTCGCATCAGGGTAGACACAATGAATGTGACCGGAATGATGACTGACGATGGTCACCTGTTCATGGCGTAACGCACGTTGCGCCTTGACGGTTTGCTCTGAACCATTGAACCACATGTTTTTCGTCATGATTCGCCGGTTGTTGGTGATTATTCCGTCATTCACCATGATGTAATTCTGGGAGTGCAGGGGGGTTGCCATCAGAAAAATGTCATCCAGGGGAATGCCGCAAACAATGAACATTGATGCGGCATAAAGCGTCGACAGGGACACACACTCGCCAGCGCCCATTCGATAACCTGGGCGCAGGATGAATGCATCCATGGCCTCGATGGTTTCAGTTTTCCAATAGGGAATATCATCGGAATTGTATTTATCCAGACCGAAGTGGCGACGGATATCCAAATCAAAGTAATACTTGTCACCTTCGTATCCGAACAATGCGTTGCTTTTGCTGATGGTGTTCTCATCCATGAATCGCGAAAAGCGTTCCATCTCGCGTTGTTTGGTTGTCAGCCCCCATGTGTCGAGGTCGAGGTTAAATTCATAATGATCAATGATAAATTGCTTGAGTCGCAGTATCCGGCGGTAAGGCTTTTGCGCGGAAATATCCTTGAACCACGCATCGTCCTTCCATGCCCAGATACGCGGTGACATGATGTTCGCCAGCACCAGGCTGTAGAGAAGTTCGGGAAAAACGAAGATTTCCATGTCGGAAAGCGTTATGGCGGAGGAGTATTTCTCCAAATCCTCTTCGCGAACGGGGGTAAAGGGAAAGGATTGCTCAACGTGTAACTTCATGTGAATACTATAGCCTATCCGGTAACTTTTGCCAAAGATACAAAAATACTTTAATCCTTCGGTTGTTCTGCTAGTTTTATGGCGAGTCAACGATATGGCGAATTCAGACGATCAAAATCATATACCGGAACCTGATGCGCAGACGCATTCGGAAGAGGTCAACCTGCAAGACCTGGTAACCGACTTGAATTTTGTGCCGAACTGGGCACGTTCCGGTGGTGACGGAGCCAAAGGTTACTCGGATCATCCCGGAGATATGAAAACATCCGGACGTGATCGGCGACCGCCCCGACGGGACGCACGTGGCCCCAATCGCGATCCCGGAAGAAGTAACGCCCCGAAATTTCGTAACGATCAACGAGGTAATTCAGGCGCTAACGGTCAAGCCCGAACCAAGGAAGATTTCCAGGGAGGACGCGATGGCCGGCGAAAACCCCGCATGCATCAGGAACGAATCCAGCTTCCTCTGGAGGTGTCATTTATTCCTGAACGCGATCGGATGGGAGCCATCGTTCGGCAATTGCATGCAATCAAACGAGCCTTTCCACTAACCTATATTGCCGGTTTGTTTTTAACCAAACCGGAATACCATTTAATCAAGCTGGAAGCGCGCACCGGCAACCAGGGTGAACCCCTGCAATTGTGGCAGTGCCGGGAAACCAAACTGGTGTTCTTAAACAAGGAAGGTTTACTGGAACACCTTGTCCGGACCATGCTCGAAAAACATTTTGAGCGGGTTGAAACGATCATCGATCCGCCGGCAGGAAATTTTGTCTGCGTAGGGCAATGCAAGCGTTCCGGCATGCTTATGGGACCGCCCAATTATCACGGTTACAATGAAAAGTTGCTTGAAGCTTATAGAATTCATGCCGCCCCTGGAATGTCACTTGACCAATATCGCAACAATATTGAGATGGTGCGCGATCCCGCATTGATTGAAAAGTGGAAGGATGAGTGCCGGACTCAAGTCCGTTATCGTCCGGTGCAATCGGAACCGGATACCGAGGCGGTCATGACCTTGACGCAGGTTGAATCTGTTTTTCTTGAAAAATATGCATCTGCCTATGTGGTGGCCGGAAGCAAGGTTATCATGCCGGCGGTCCGCGTAAACGAATTGAATGATCAGAAACTAAAGGACTTTCTTCAACAGGCATGGTTGAGGGAAAATCGCTTCCCTTTCACCTTGATGCTGGCTTTACGTCCTGCTTTTAAGCGCATGCGACTTTATCTATTCAAAGCAGGCAAGGACGCCACTTACGTCACCGCTATTCCGCCCAAACCACTTGATGCTGAACACGCCATTCAGAATATCAAAGCCATGGTGGATCTGATCAGTGAACACCCCGGTTGGAGCAAAAAGCAATTGGTGGAGAAATTATATCCCGGAAAGACCATGGACGATCCGGAAGTCGTGGAACAAATGAATCCCCTGGGCTGGTTGGTGGACAAAGGGCACATTATTGAATTTTTCAATGGTACGTATGCAGTGCCGGGACATCTGCAGAAACCCGGCGCCACGCCGTCAGAATCGCCACAGGCGCATCATCACCCCGAGCCAACACAAGAACCTGAAATTTCCGTGAATGTAACGGCAGTGCCTTCAACTGCTCCTGATGGGGAAATCGCGCAAGAAGCTGATCCGGCGCAACCGGCCTAAGCCAGCTCACTTGATCTGTCGAATTAAGCCCGAAAACCGGAGTTGAAGGTGGATGCAGAGTCGCAGTGCTTTCGTGCGAGAGG
>DAOLDL010000054.1:0-20868 GCA_035327305.1 Kiritimatiellia bacterium
CGAAATGACTGCGGCTCGGCGCCGCCAGCAACTTCGGTTTTCGGGTTAAAGCAAATCCCTGATTACCGGATCGACGGCGGACGGATCGGGTTCAACTACCGGCAATGCAGGAAGCGCCGGTTCAATTTTGGCGGCATCTTTTAATCCGTTACCGGTCAACAAGCACACCATGGTTTCCCCGGATCGCACCATCCCCTGCCCGGCCATTTTCGCAAGTCCGGCCCAAGCCGCGGCGGACGCCGGCTCGGTAAAAATCCCGCCCTGACCGGCCAGCTCGACCTGGGCCTGCCGAATCTGCTCATCGGTAACGGTAACCGCATGCCCGCCACTTTCAATTACAGCGCGCACCGCCGCCATTCCATCACGCGGCATATCGACGGAAATGGAATCTGCCATGGTGTCGGCGGCAACCGGATCGATCACCACATCCCGCCACAGTATACTTGAAGCAGAACCGGAATGGCCGTTGCGCACCTTTTCAATTGCACGGACAATGGCCGCACTGCCCGCCGCCTGAATGCAATCAATCCTTGGAAGTCGTTCAATAAGACCCACGCGGTACAGATCACGCCACCCCTTCCATATTCCGCTAATGATGTTGCCATCACCGGCCGATACCACCACGCGATCCGGGACGCCATTATCCAACTGCTCCCACATTTCAAAACTGCTGGTTTTTTTTCCTTCCCGTGTGAAGGGATTCATACCCGTGTTGCGATTAAACCATCCGTGCCGTCGAGATACTTCCGAACAAAGATCATACGCCTGATCGTATGTGCCGCGCACCGCTATGACCCGGGCGCCGTACGATCGTAACTGAATCAATTTCGCCCGCGGAGCGGACTCGGGCACAAATACCACACAAGCCTGGCCGACGCTTGCGCACAAGCCGGCGATGGAACTTCCTGCATTGCCGGTGGAGGCTCCCGCAATAACTTTTGCGCCGGACATCCTGGCTTTCACCAGAGCAATCGCCCCGGCTCGATCCTTGAACGAAGATGTCGGATTCATTCCGTCGTCCTTGATATATATTCGATCCAGGTCCAGGCGCCTTCCCAATCGACTTGCCCGGTAAAGCGGAGTGCCTCCCACATGCAAAGGAGATGCCAGCGATGCATCCTCTACCGGTAGTAATGGCAGATACCGGAATATGTCCGAACGTTGTGCATGCAAAGACAGTTCATTGCGGATAACCGACTTGAGATTTTCGTAATTGTAGACGACATCGAGATTTCCGCCACAGGAGGGACAGACCATGCCGGAGTGGCTTAACTCGACATAAGCATCACAAACCAGGCATCTATATCCTTCCATGTGCATGCGCATCCTCCACGTCAATTAATTATATGAGTTCCAGCCTTGCCTTGCATGGCTTTTTCAAGATCTTCCGGCCGGGTGATAATAACGAGTCGGCCACCATGTTCCAAATAATCGAGTGCGGCCTCGATTTTCGGCTTCATGCTCCCCTCGGCAAAATGGCCGTCCTGCAAATATTTTCTCATCTCCGCCGCGCTGACTTTCGTCAAAGCCTTTTGTTCGGGTTTGCCAAAATGCAACATCACATGCTTCACGCCGGTGGAAATAACAAAAATATCGGCTTTCAAATGCCGGGCGAGCAAACAGGACGCGACGTCTTTATCAATAACCGCGGCGCATCCGCGAAGTTCACCATCCTTGCTTCGGTAAACGGGAATGCCTCCGCCGCCAACAGCAATAACCACCACGCCGGCATCCACCAATTCACGAATAACCGGTTCTTCAATAATTTTCCTGGGCTTCGGTGAAGGCACGACGCGACGCCAGCCACGCCCGGCGTCTTCCTTCATTTTCCAACCCTCATCGCGCTGATGTGCCATCGCATCTTCCTTCGTGTAGAAAGGCCCGATGGGTTTGGTGGGCTTGCGAAATGCCGGATCGGACCGACTGACTTGCACCTGGGTCACCACGGCCGCGATTTTGCGACTGACACGTTGCCGGTTCAATTCGTTGCGCAAGGTTTGGGCGATCTGATATCCGATAGCGCCTTGTGTATCGGCCACGCAACTTTCCAGTGGAACCTGGTGAATCACGTCCTTGGCGGCTTCCGATCGCAGTAAAATGAACCCGACTTGAGGTCCGTTACCATGGGTGACAACAATCCGGTATCCCATGCGCACCAAGTGTGCGATGTGATGACTGGTTTCGCCCGCAGAGCGGTATTGATCCAGTACGGTCATTTTGCGCGGATTCTTGATCAGCGAATTTCCGCCTATCGCCAATACAACCAACGGATTTTTTCTAATGGGCATATCATGCCTCCGCTTTCACGCGTCAGAATTGTCGCGCAGTTCCACGCTTGATCATTCGATCAACCAATTCCCCGGGATGTTGAAAACGCGATGACATGATCATGGCGGCGATAATGAACGGTTTCCATCCGGCCTCACGATAGGTTCGGATGCGGTACCTTTCAAACACCGAGGCGTCGACTTCGCCCTCCCGGCAGGACACACCGGAAATATCAGCCGGCAGACAGTGCATGTACAACGCTTCGCCGTCTTTGGTTTTCGACATCCGCGCTTCTGTGCATGCCCAATCCTTGTGACCGGCATTGCGGGCCAGGGCTTGTTTCTCAAGTTCCTTCAATCCGGGGTGATCGTTGTTTTTCAACAATGTCGTTCGCTCACCCATAACCGAAAATGGCGCCCAGGATTTTGGATACACGATATCCGCCTGATCAAATGCTTCATCCATGGAATGCGTTACCGCAAACGAACCTCCACTTTGCGCCGCTTGTTTCGCGGCAAGTTTTTCTACATCTGGAATAAGGTTGTAACCTTCCGGATAGGCCAGTCGCACATTCATTCCAAATCGAGTCATCAAACCGATTATGCCTTGCGGTACCGACAACGGTTTACCGTAGCTTGGTGAATAGGCCCACGTCATTGCGATGGTTTTACCTTTGAGAGAATCGAGCGAACCATAATATTCCTTCAGCCAGGCCAGATCAGCCATTGCCTGCGTGGGGTGATCAACATCACATTGCAAATTCACAATGGCCGGACGGCAAGGCAAGACGCCATTCGTGAACCCATCATCAAGAGCCTCACCCACTTCTTTCATATATGTGTGACCGGCGCCAAGATACATGTCGTCGCGGATTCCGATGACTTCGCTTAGGAAAGAAATCATGTTGGCGGTTTCACGCACGGTTTCGCCGTGGGCTATCTGCGATTTGCCTTCATCAAGATCCTGCACTTGAAGTCCAAGCAGATTGGCGGCGGAGGTATACGAAAAACGAGTTCGCGTGGAATTGTCGCGGAAGATGGAAACGGCAAGCCCGGACTCAAAACATTTAAGCGACACATTTTCCCTGTGCGCAAGCTTAAGCAATTCCGCCAACGCAAGCACGGCCTGAAGATCATCCGTGCTTTTGTCCCACGTAAGCAAAAAATCTTTTTCGAAAAGACCACGGTTCTTGTCTTTGACTTCTCTCATGATACTCGACATGCGTTCCATATTATTCATAGTTTACTCCCCACGGCTCGTCCTTTCCGGACGGGTATATGTCATGAATTTATCCTAGCAACTCGCGACCGGGGTTAAAGGAAACGCGCTGGCACAAACGCCATGAAGATGGCGTAGGCAATTCCCCGATAACGAAAAAAGGGAGTATCCATCTTGGATTCCGCAACTGGATAAGAGAAACTGTTGCATGGAAAAGGATCAACGCATGACTTCGCCAATTGGATCCATTTTAAATGTGTACCGCATCGGGGCCGGTCCTTCGAGTTCTCACAGCATTGGACCCCAACGGGCGGCGCGTATTTTTCGCGATCGTCAAGTCGTACCACCAGCCCGCATCGAGGCGGAACTTCGCGGGAGCCTTGCCCACACCGGCAAAGGGCATCTGACCGATCAAGTGATTTTGAGCGAAATATCGGACGTTCCGTGCGAAATCATCTGGAACATGGAGACCCCCACACCTCATCACCCCAACACCCTGGTGTTTCGCGCATACGATGCCATGGGAACTTGCGTCGACTCCTGGGAGGTTTTCAGCACGGGCGGAGGCTCGCTTGAAGATGAGCATGGGAGCGTTGAAGAAGGCGAATCATGCACATATCCATTTCGAGGCATTTCGGAAATCCTGATGCATTGCGAAACGAACAATCTCACCATCTGGCAACTCGCCGAACGCATCGAAAAGTCCATCTGGCCCCGTCTCGAGGTCATTTGGAATGCCATGCGCGCAAGCGTGGAATCAGGACTGGAAAGCACACAGGTACTTCTTCCCGGATCATTAAAACTTGCCCGTCGCGCCCGCACGACCTGGATGCGGGCGCAGAACCTGCAAAGTCCGCAACGGGATATCGCGTTGTTGAGCGCCTATTCACTGGCCGTAGCCGAGGAAAATGCCGCCGGAGGAATTATCGTTACTGCGCCAACGTGCGGCCCCGCCGGTGTATTGCCCGGTTTGCTGTATTACTTTGAAACGATCAAAGGGGCGACACGCAAGGAGATATTGCGCGCCCTGGCAACTGCCGGATTGTTCGGCTCCGTGATTCGCGCCAATGCCTCAATATCCGGCGCGGAAGTTGGTTGCCAGGGTGAAATTGGGTCGGCCTGCTCCATGGCGGCGGCCGCCGGTTCTCAATTACAAGGCGGCTCCCTGCCACAAATAGAATATGCCGCGGAAATCGGAATGGAACATCACCTCGGACTGACCTGCGATCCGGTGGAGGGATATGTGCAAATCCCCTGCATCGAACGTAATATGACGGCCTGCCTGCGGGCATTTGAGTGCGCTTCGTTTTCTTTGCTGACCGATGGCAAACACCTCGTCAGTTTTGACGAAGTGATCGACGTGATGTACCGAACCGGGATCGATATTCAAAGCGCTTACCGGGAAACAGCGCGCGGCGGCCTCGCTGATTTGTGGCGACGGCGCGCCGGAAAAACATTTACGATTCCGTAGCGAACACGCGGCGACTCCCCGCGACGCAAGGTCGCGGGAATATCTTTATGGCATAGTCATTTCGAGGCGTACGCGAGGACAAAGCCTGCGTAGAACGCACACGCGCGGGTAAGGTGTTCAATTTCAACGCATTCGTTCGGCGCATGAGCGAAATGTTCATGGCCCGGACCGAATCCAATCGTTGGAATATCATGCATACCCGCAGTCGCAATCCCGTTCGTGCTGAATGTCCAGTGACCGACTACCGGCTTCGCATTAAACACTTGTTCGTAGGCTTCGCGTGCTTTCTTCACTTCACGCGTGGATTCCGGCATTTCCCATGTGGGATAATATTTTTTCGTCGGATACGACAAGCCGGTGTAGCTTGGCGTATCATAGTTCAAGACTCGAACAATGGCCCTGGCCTTTTTGACCGATGGCAATGATTTGATCTGATCAACCGCGACTTTTTCGGTTTCGCCCACGGTCAAGCGTCGATCCAGGTGGATCACGCAACCATCGGCCACCGCACAAAGACTAGGCGATCTTGAACGAATATGACTGATCGTCACCGTCCCCTTGCCCAGCGGCTTCCGGGGTTTCAAACGTTCATTGAGTTTTTCAATGTCGGCAACGATGCCCGCCATTTTGTAGATGGCATTCACACCGCGTTCCGGGGCCGACCCATGACAAGATACCCCGGAGGTTTCGACTTCAATTTCCATGCGACCTCGATGACCGCGATAAATTCGCAGGCTTGTGGGCTCCGTAATCACAACCACATTGGGCCGCAACTTTTCCTCCTTCACCAGATATTGCCAGCACAGTCCGTCGCAATCCTCCTCCTGCACCGTGCCGGTTACGTACAACGAAACATTTTTCGGGAAACCGATCCGCTTCAGCAAGGCACCGGCATATACCGCCGAGGCGACGCCGCCCTTCATATCGCTGGCGCCGCGTCCATACAAAACGCCTTTTTTAATGACGGGTTCGAAAGGATTGGTTTTCCACGCCGACAAATCACCGACATCAACGGTATCCACATGGCCATCGATGGCAATTTTGATCGGTCCCTTGCCGATGCGCCCGATGACATTTCCCATGGGATCCACGCGAACCTCGTCATAGCCTAGTTTTTTCATTTCCGCCTGGATGCGTTTGACAACCCGTCCCTCCTCACTGCTAAGTGATTTGATGGAAATGATATCCTGCATGAATTTTACCAGCCGGGGTTCCATTTCCCGTGCCAACGCCAATACATTCTTCTTCATCTTTTGCTCCTATGATAATGACTTCAACACGCCGGTGGCTTCGTTGAATTGCTCGATTGCGCGATCCCACTCGGCGACTTTTTCATTTGAAAACGTTTCAGTCCAGAACTCCGGCTCCCAAAGCTCCCGAAGCTCTTCCACGGATTTGCCCTGTTGTTCCACCCAGGTGAAATATTTGAACTGGTGCAGGGCCTTGCGATCGGAATAATTCAACTCGCGCAAGTAGTCGATGGACAAGGCATCGAGATAACGCGATTTTACCGTCAAGGCATCCCGGGATGAAAACGCTCCATGACTTTCCCGCATTTCCTCCAAACGCGAGGCATACAGATCCATCGAATCGGTCATGGGCAGGAATATGACATCATCGGATGTCATGTCGTAGTATTTGGCGGTTTTGATCGCCGCGATCAGATTGCAAATGCAGGATATTCCGGGTAGATTCAACTGTTCGATGATGGAATCCGGTACTCCGCATTCCTGAAGATGTTTACGGCCTTCCGGTTCATTGAAGAGCCGCATCACCTGCATGACGGCCTCGTCGTCGATTGCGGCCACCATGTCGGTATTTCGCACGTTGTGAATCCACGGAATATGCTTATCACCGATGCCCTCGATTCTATGCGCTCCAAATCCGAACTGATAAAGTGTCGGACATTGCAATGCTTCCGTGGCGACGACACGAATGTGAGGATAGTAGACGCGGAGGAGATCGCCTGCGGCGATAGTTCCCGCCGAACCGGTGGCGCTTACATAACCGGCCAGCCGCGAGGTTCCGGTTTTTATATGCTGTTCATATATTTCCTGAATAACCGAACCGGTCACATGATAGTGCCATGTGGCATTGCCGAATTCCTCGAACTGGTTGAAAATCACGATCCCATCACCGCGCGTCCGTCGCAATTCCCAGCACTTGTCGTAAATTTCCTTCACGTTTGATTCGGTGCCAGGTGTGGCAATGATTTCATCGGTGCCGATTTCCTTGAGCCACTCGAACCGCTCACGGCTCATTCCTTCCGGTAGAATTGCAATGGCCGGACACCCCAGCAGAGCGCAATCGTATGCGCCGCCGCGACAATAATTTCCGGTGGATGGCCATACGGCCTTCTGATGAACCGGATCAAATTCACCGGTCACCAGTCGAGGAACCAGGCAACCATAAGCCGCGCCGACCTTGTGCGCACCGGTGGGAAACCATTTACCCACCAAGCCGATGATGCGGGCATTGACGCCGGTAATTGCCGACGGGAATTCCACCCAGTTGCCGTCACCAAATCCACCACCCTTGGGTTTTGGTTCGTTTTTCCAGGTAATTCTAAAAAGATTCAACGGATTGATGTCCCACAATCCGATTTCCTTCAATTTCTTTTGAATAACTTCGGGAATGCGGGATGGATGTTTCTGCTGGGCGATGGTGGGCAATATGACCCTTCGCGCACGCGCCCGTTCAATGGCTTTTTCAAGTACTGATTCTTTATCGGTTGATTTATTGTTCATGATCCATACCCCACCGTGCGGTTTAACAACCAGATTCCAACTGAACCCTTCATGTTTCAATGGGATAAGCTCATTTATCGCCCTGATTACCCTATCGGAAAAACCCTTATCATGATGCCGGACATAAAATTGCTATCGCATGATCTTTGACTGGCATGCAAAAATCCGTCCATGAGGATCCACTTGGAATATGTCGCCATGCTGAAAGTTGACGGTCCTCCCAGCGGATGCGATATGGAAGTAGCAACCGGAACAACGACGGGCGATCTTTTACACCAACTGGCCATACCCGTTCATCATCAGAAATCGGTATCGGTATTTGTAAACGATAAATGGGTTACACGCTCCAGCATACTGGAGGAAAATGACCGGGTATTTCTTTCGGTGCCGATGAGCGGCGGATAACGGCGTGCTATTGATTTTGAGCAGGCCTGGTTGAAAGCAAGCCAGCATAACTTCCGCCGTTGATTATTTTTTCATATCCGCGCTGACGGAGCGCATTCATGGCAATACCTGACCGGCGTCCACTGCGACAATAAAGTACAACTTCCCGCGACATGTCGGAACCGATGACCGCCGCCAATGCATCGGTCTTCTCATGCGGGATGTTTATAGCGCCATCCAGATGTCCCGAATTGAATTCCGCAACGGTCCTGACATCAATCACCAGGACGCCTTTGTCGATACGTTCCCATACATTGGTATCCGCTCTCGCACACCCGGATGCAACGAACACCCATGCGGCCAGCCAAATGTATTTCAGATGAAGGAATTTATACATTGTGATCCCCCCATTATCTTTTACCTGGAAAGCATTGTAAACCGAAATACGATTCGCTCATGAGCTGGCCATACTGATGGATTCGAACGCAAATCAACCGGTTAATACATCAATAGAAAGCCTTTCACTTAACAATGGCTGAACGCTTTTCTAATATTTCCCGCTGATTTTGTATTTGCCTGCCTGCGGGTTTCCATCCATTGTCTTCCGTGGGGAAGCAAACATGATTATCGCCAAAGCGTTGTCAATCAAAGGGCTGTTCGTTTGAGCGAAAAGAGTCCAACAATTGCAATCATCGGATCCGGTATTTCGGGCATGATTTGCGCCCGCACACTGACCGACCGGGGTTATTCAGTAACCGTGTTTGAAAAAGAAAAAACACCGGGAGGTCGCCTGGCCGCTCTCCGTCTTAATGGAATTGAGTTTGATCATGGCTGTCCCTACTTTTATTCACAGAACAAAATGCTTAAAGAGCAGGTCGATGATTGGATAGTAAAAGATGCCGTCAGAGTTTGGCCTGCCCGCCGGGTGTCATTTCTGCAGGGTGATATGCACAATGTGGAAGATGACCAGCCTCTTTACGTGGGCATCCCCGACATGGATCAAATTGCCCGCCATCTCGGCGCAGGTTTGGATGTCAGGATTGATACCATCGTTTCATCGGTCAAACGAACTCAAGACCGCTGGCAACTGATGGCCGGAGGAAAACGAGAGATGTTTGACATCGTGGTTTCAGCCATCCCGGCGGAACAAACCGCCGAACTATTCAAAAAAGTTCCGTCGATTTCCGAAGAAGCCGTAAAAGTCCGGACGCAACCGGTTTGGTCCGTCACAGCCGGTTTCGACAAAACTCTGAACGTTGATTTTGATATAGCGCACTTCAGTTCGCGCCCGGTGATACTGGCAACCAATTCCCGCTCGAAACCCGGACGCTCCCGCGATGAATGTTGGGTATTGCAAGCCTCCACGGAATGGTCAGAAGAAAATGTAAGCACTCCACCCGACGAGGTGGCTCACAATTTACTGGCGGTATTTTTCGATGAAATCGGCTTGCAGGCCATTCCCGCAAAACACCTGCATGCGCATCGATGGTACTACGGAACGCCGCAGGAACCACTCTACAAGGATTTCCTTTGGGATGACAGGGTGACGGCCGGGGCATGCGGCGATTGGTGCCACAACGGGCGTTTTGAAGGCGCGTTCATCAGCGGATTGCGAATGGCCCAAACCATCATGGAAAAGTATCCTCAATAAGATGACCGGTGTTACCCGCCTGCAATGGGCGCCGGGCGAAGGGTTTCGACTCGAAACCACGGGAAATGAGACGCCGAAGCCTAAATTACGCCAACTGGCGATTAATGCGACGTAACACAAGATTGAATTCCGGCGTTCAAATGTTATTAGATGGAAGGAATACTTCACTCTTCATCTATGAATATACAAAAAGCACGCATCGTATCTTCGTTCGATCAAATCAATTGGTCCCGCTGGACACCGGACCAGACCGCAACCCTCATCTTTGTGGTACAAGACGGTCGAGTCCTGTTGATCCGGAAAAAACGAGGTCTCGGGGCCGGAAAAATCAACGGTCCCGGCGGACGAATTGATCCGGGTGAAACGCCCAAAGCCTGTGCCATCCGAGAAGCGCAGGAGGAGCTCTTGATTACCCCGACCGGTGTGACGTTTGCCGGCGAGCTTTTTTTCCAGTTCGCGGATGGTTTCAAACTGCATGGCTACGTTTTTCAAGCGTCCGGTTTCGACGGCGTACCGACATCCACCGATGAAGCCGACCCGGTCTGGACCTCCCTGGATAATATACCCTACCGCGAAATGTGGGCGGACGACCGCTATTGGCTTCCTTTCATGTTAAACGATCATCTTTTTACCGGCAGATTCTTATTCGATGGCGACAACATGCTCGGCTACGAATTGACCTGCGAACCTGCGACAGAAAAATCCCGGAACCTTCATGCCTAACGATTACTTCCATGCATTGACCGGATTTGGCGGCCTGGCGCTATTTCTCTACGGCATTCTACTGTTGTCCGACGGACTTAAAGAAGCTTCCAGCGATACGTTGCGGAAATGGATATCACGAATCAACACCAACCGCCGGCACGGTTATTTACTTGGCGTCACCATGGGCGCCACCTTGCAAAGCAGTGCGACCACGGTGATGGCCGTCGGCTTTCTGAATGCGGGTTTGTTAAGCCTTGCCGGAGCGATACCGCTCATTGCCGGGGCGAATCTCGGAACAAGCTTCGCCATGCAATTTATCGCCCTCGACATCGAATGGTTGTGGCCTGTGCTTGCCTTGCTCGGCCTACCCCTTCGTTTGTGGCGTGGAGACATCAAACGCCGCCGGGTTGGCCAGGCATTGATCGGGCTTTCGCTATTGTTTCTCGGACTTCGCCTCATGAGCCAATCGGTATTTCCTTATCGCGAGTTGCTTTCATCCTGGTTTGTCGGACATGACGGCGGAAGCTGGATTGAATTCTTCCTCTCCATGGCCATTGCCCTTGCGTTCACGTTGATTGTGCAAAGCAGTAGCGCCACAATGGCCATTTTGTTCTCCCTGTCAACATCCGGGGTATTTACTGACATTTCCCAGGTATTCCCCCTGGTCATCGGCGCACAAGTCGGCACCTGCATTACCGCGCTGATCAGCTCCATAGGCACCAGTCCCGATGCGCGACGAGGCGCACTTGCCCATCTCTATTTCAATATAATTGCGGGCAGTATGGCCATCCTTCTGATGCCATGGTTAAGCCAACTGATTGAAGCCATTGGATTTTCCCCGGCCCGCCAAGTCGCGAACGTACATACTGCGATCATGTTGATCGGTGGTTTGGTTATAGTGCCCTTCAGCAACGTGCTGGTCCGTTTATTGCACGCAACCATCCGCTTCAGCAACCGCCTCCAGGAACAATCGTTTTTGGATATCGACCTGATTGAAACTCCGGAAAAGGCATTGGACGCCAGCAACCGGGAACTTACCCGCATCACGCGCATCGTTCGTCGCGGCTTTATCCTCAACCGCGAACTGCTGGCATCGCCCAATCGCAGGACATATTTATTAGTCAAAAACAGCGAGGAAACGATCGACCTGATTTATCATGCCATGCGGCAGTACCTGAAAAATGTCGCCCGTCACGTCGCCGACGCCACCCAGGCGTCACGTATACAATGGATGAACCTATATCTTATTTTTCTGGAACGAATCAGCGACCACAATGACAACCTTGCGGACCTGACCCTGGACATGAGCGGCAACATACCTGAAAAAGACATACCGTTTGTGCGCGCGACCTGCGAAGAATTATACCGGGCTATCGAACCCCTGCTTGCCGAGTTGGAGACCGTGTGGTCCACTGAAGACAAATCCCGCGCCGAACATGCGCGGGAAATTAGAAACCATCGGGCACGTTATTTGCCGGAATCAGAGTATTTCCAAGGTGAAATCATTTCACGAATCGCCAGCCGGCAAATGGACGCCATCACCGGATTTTACATGACGGAATACATCAGTGAATTGGACAGAATTGTCCGTCACACCAAGAAAATTGCCGGATTGCTGGAGAAAGCATGAAGCAACCGGGACAAGCTAACTTACTGGTTTCCTCAACCAGTCCCTATCTCCGTCAACATGCGTACAATCCGGTGGCTTGGCGTCCCTGGAACGCGGAAGCTTTGGAAGAAGCCAAAAAATCCGACAAGCCGATTTTCCTGTCCGTCGGTTACTCTTCCTGCCACTGGTGCCACGTAATGGCCCACGAGTCATTCGAAGACGATGAAATCGCAAAGCTTCTAAATGAACATTTCATCTGCATTAAAGTCGATCGCGAAGAACTGCCGGACATTGACGCACTCTACATGACGGCCACTCAATTGATGACCCAGCGAGGCGGCTGGCCCAATTCGGTTTGGCTGACGCCGGATGGCCGCCCCTGGTATGCCGGCACATACTTTCCCAAGGAAGACCGGGGCGGGCGCATCGGCTTCAAGAGTCTTTTGCGACGCCTTCACGATCTGTGGGTGAATCGTCGGAAAGATGTCGAAGAACAAGCCAACATGTTGACCGATGCCATTCACAAGCAACACCACCGGCCGGAAAAATCCACCGACAAAATTTCCGACACAATTGAATTTGCCAGGACAATCCAGACGCAATTTCAAAATCAATTTGATCCGCGTCATGGCGGGTTTGGCGATGCCCCCAAGTTTCCTCCGCACTCGGGACTGTTTTTGCTTTTACGTTCTCTGGAATTGCATCCTTCGCGGGAAACCGAAATCATTATCCGACGAACATTGGATGCCATGGCGGGGGGCGGCATTTATGACCAGATCGGCGGCGGCTTTCATCGCTACTCCACCGACGACCGCTGGTTATTGCCTCATTTCGAAAAAATGCTGTATGACAACGCCCTCTTATTAAAGGTATACGCACTCGCCGCAAATCGATTTAACGAAAAGAAGTATGCCCGAATCGCAATTGAAACTGCGCATTGGCTGATTCGTGAAATGACCCATGAGCAGGGCGGTTTTTTCTCGGCCCTCGATGCCGACAGCGGCGGCGAGGAAGGCCTTTATTATTTGTGGTCGCAAAATGAACTGGCGGAATTGCTCGAAAATCCGGACACCCTTGCGAACTTCTGCCGCTTCTATCGCATATTACCCGAAGGCAATTTTCATGATGAGGCCACCGGCCGACTTACCGGCGCCAACATACCGCATTGTGGAGATAGCGCGGATGAGGCTGAAATCGAACATTTGACGCCAGCACGAAATCTCCTGCTGGAAGCCCGGAGTCAGAGAATCAAACCCGGCCTCGACGATAAAATCATCACCAGCTGGAATGGGTTGATGATCGCCGGCTTGGCCGCGGCGGGCAAGAACTTGAATGCGACGTTCATGATTAATGCCGCCATTCATGCGCGGGAGTTTATAGCCAAGTATTTAACCGATGGACAAAAGCTTTATCGATGCTGGTGCGGCACCCGTTCCGACATTCCCGCCTATCTCGATGATCATGCCGCCCTGATTTTGGCCGATATCGAACTATACGAAGCCACCGGACAGCAAACCTATCTTGATCATGTTTCTGTGGGGACGGAGATCTTAATCCGAAAATTTATGGATCCGGAATCAAATGAACTTTTCATGACCGGCAGTGAACATGCTACCATTATGATGCGCATGCGCGATGTTTATGATCAGGGATCCCCATCCGGCACAGGACTGGCGGCACAGGCATTGGCTCGGGCGGGAAAACTGCTTGGTCGTATCGACTGGATGGCGCTTGTCCATCAACTGGCCAATAAAAACCAGACGCTATTATCGCGTGTGCCCTCGGCGGTATCAACATTGGCCGAAGCAATTCTTGAACTGCCATCGGAGATTCATACCTCATCGGGTGAACCGGATATCGAGATCAAGCTTGAAGCCCAAAGCAGTAACCAGTTCTTGCTGACATTTTCCCTGCCTGATGGTTGGAAACTTAACCCCTTATCCAACGAGTCGGAAAGTCAGTCGGAATGGTTTTACCTGGAAATTGAAGATGCGCCGCGCGGGACAAGCTGGACATCCAAGAGTACCGGAAACAATCAATGGCTGGTTGAACTACAATCCGGGAGCGCGGAGATACAAAATCCCAACGCAACCGTGATTGTTCGCTACCAACCCTGCACCGACACAGCATGCCTGACCATGCAGAGCGTCCGATTCAAGGTTTCAATTACGTAATTTGATCGCCGCGCACCATGAGGACTTTGCCGGTGCGCACCAACTCAACCACATTGAAACTTTTAATCATACGTATAAATGCATCCACCTTGTCGGAAGCGCCGGTCGCCATGATGATCATGGATTTCTCGGTTAAATCCACGGTCTTGCAGGCGAAGTGCTCCACCACCTGAAGCGCCTCGGCACGGCGATCGGGACCGCAAAGAACCTTCACCAGGGCAAGTTCACGCACCACGGCATCGTCATCCGTATGATCACGGCAGTAGATCACATCAATCAGTTTGCTTACCTGCTTGACGATCTGATCCAGCATATCGGGATTTCCGCTAAGACCAATGGTCATGCGGGAAAATTTCCCATCCATGGCCGGCGACACCACCAGCGATTCAATGTTGAATCCACGGCGGGCAAATACCTGGGCAATACGGGCCAGCACGCCGGGTTTGTTTGAAACGTACACGCTTAGCGTGTGAATAATTTGATTGGTACTCATGTTAATTACACCTCAAGTTGAACCGGTCGGCTTTTCCAAACGATGACGCGGTCGCTCAATGATCATATCCTCGAGCGCCTTGCCGGCCGGGATCATCGGGAACACGTTATCGGTTTTTTCGCACTCGGCATTAATGACACATGGACCATCGTTGTAGTCCATCGCCCGCTTCAGGATTTTGCGGATGTCGGCGGGGCGTTTGAGCGTGAAACCTTTGGCACCTGGATAACTGTCGGCAAATTTGGCAAAGTCGGGATTGCCTTCAAGATCCACACCACTCTTTCGATCATCATAAAACAGTTCCTGCCACTGCCGCACCATGCCGAGGTAATGGTTGTTGAGCACCAGCACCTTGATCGGCAATTTGTGCACGCATGCGGTGGACATTTCACACATGGTCATCTGGAAACCGCCATCACCCACGATGGCCCAGACCTGCTCTTCGGGTTTGCCGAATTGCGCACCGATTGCCGCCGGGAACCCGTACCCCATGGTCCCTGCCCCCCCGGAGCTTAACCAATCGTCCGGGCGCACGGTCTTCAAGAATTGAGCGGCCCACATCTGATGCTGTCCCACGTCGGTGGACACGATAATTTTTCCGCCGGTCATTTTGTACAACTCATCCAGGATGTGTTGCATTTTCAGACCGCCCTGCTTTCCGTATTTCAGGGGATACTTTTTCTTGTATCCGTGGAGACGGTTCAGCCAATCCTTGGTGTCCAATTCACTCGCGTGCTTCAACAATTCCTCCACCACCAAACGGGCATCGCCAATGCAATAGTGATGCACATTGATCATCTTGTTGATTTCGGCGGCATCGATATCGATGTGGATCCGGACGGCATCGCGGCAGAATTTCGGAGCTTGCCCGATAATCCGGTCATCGTAACGGGAACCGATGGACATCACGAGATCACATTCCACCATGGCCTTGTTGGCATAGGCGGTTCCGTGCATTCCCAGCATGCCCAGAGAAAGCGGATGGGTTTCCGGAAACACACCTTTTCCGAGAAGCGTGGTGGTTACCGGCGCCTTGAGCGTTTCCGCCAGTTTCATGATGGCGGGATATGCCCGCGAAATCAATGCTCCGTGGCCGGCCAGAATCACCGGTCGGCGGGATTTGCGCAAGGCATTGGCAATGGCGGCGACATGATCCTGGTTGATATCGTATTGAGAACGGTATCCGGGCAGATCCATCTCCGGGTCCAGATCGCCGGTAAACGCACCGGAACTTATATCCTTGGGAATGTCCATCAAAACCGGACCGGGACGTCCCGTGCTGGCGATGTGGAATGCCTCTTTCACAACTCTGGGGATGTCGTTCGTGTTTTTGATCAGATAACTGTGCTTCACCACCGGCATGGTGAGACCGAACACATCGGCTTCCTGAAAAGCATCCTTGCCCAACATGGGGGTGATGGTCTGACCGGTAATGACAATCATGGGCACCGAGTCCATGTGGGCCGTCATAATTCCAGTGATGGTATTTGTCGCTCCCGGTCCGCTGGTCACCAGCACCACGCCGGGTTTTCCGGTGGCACGCGCATAACCATCAGCCATGTGGGTGGCCCCCTGTTCGTGACGCACCAAAACCAGCTTGATCTTGGTGCCAGTGGTCACTAAAGCGTCAAATATCGGGATGGCCGCGCCTCCGGAGAGACCCCAAATGTATTCCACCCCTTGCTTTTCCAAGCACTTCACCAGGGCTTGCGCCCCTTCCATCACACTATCTGTTTTATTGGCTATCATAGGTCACCTGTAAAAATTAACTAATTACAGATAAAATACGCCCCGCCGCCGATAACGCAACACAAAAGTGCGATATTTTTTACCAAAACTGGCGCCAACAATCTTAAGCCTGGCTAAAGATGAGCTATTTTACGGCAAATTAAGGGTTTCACCCATTTCGATACCGCAGAAACGTTGTTTTTTAATCAAAACTCAACTCTAACCTCGGCATTTCGAGATAAACCATGGGTCAAGGAGGCATTTCCTGCGTGAATGGCAACTTCCAGGTGATCGCTGGAGTTGATTAGCGCCAATGTTTTCCCGGCGGCAACATCGCCGTACGTGTTTTTTAGCGGTATTGCCGTGCCGAAGGGTAAAAATATCTTTGGCCGTTTTCGCTTGTAGCGTTCCAGATGGGATCGTGTGATTCCGGTTATGGCATTGCCAAAGCGGTCGATATGGATCACTCGGCCATGGATGGCGTTTTGTTTCAGATTGACCACACTTTCAGGGAGTCGCATTAACGGGTAATCCATTTCTTCAAGATTGGCTTCCTCGAGTTTGCCGGTGGCTTTAAGTCCGGCGGCATAGGCAAGTATGTCGCGACCATGAAAGGTGGCGCTAAAAAAACCCGGGCGATGCCAACCATGCTTGAGCTTGCGCGCACGAAACCCGGAAAGACTGCTCAACCAAATGCTCAACAACCCGTTATCCGGTGCAAAAATACATTGGCCGCCGCCCTCAACCATCACCAACGAACGACCCGTCCCCACCCCGGGATCCACCACGGCAACATGAATCGTTCCTTCAGGATAATAAGGCGTGTAATTGGCCAGCGCCCAGGCGCCGGCGGCGATATCCTGCGGTGGAATTTCGTGGGTTGCGTCGACGATCGATTCCCCGGGAGCCACGGACGCTATGACACCTTTCATGGCGGCGACGTAGCCATCCGCTGTTCCAAAATCACTCATCAGTACTATCATATTGCGCTCCCTTCCCATTCCAAAGGCCTGGTTTCCGCCACCTCCGGTCAGACAGATCTTGAGGAATAAATGCTTGATAATTTCTTTAGATAATAGATAGGTGTATGGTTTAAGAAGGACAAGACAGGAAATTGAAATGGCGTGGCGAATTGCCAAATATATAAGTAGCGGCGAACTGGATAATCGCCAGAAGGACTTGGTGACCGGCCAGATATGGCTGTCCGGCAAGGCCGCCCCCATCCACTTGGAATTGCGCGGAAACTTTCTGCGCGATCTCGCCGGCTGTAAAATCACTTTCGAAAATCGCGACGCCATCGCTTCCGATTCCATCAATCTCGACATCCTGCAAATCGGCCTTACCGGCGACATTACCGCTTCCCGCAAAGTTAACGTGGTCCCGCAAAGCGAGGATCAGGCAGTCCGCGCGCAAAAAGCCAATGCACTGTACATTGAATGGTTTTGTGAAACCAACGGACGTGTCGTGATTGAGGCGCTGGATTACAAACTCGCGATTTCTTCCCCGGTCTGGACCATGTCGGCCGACGAAGAGCGAATTCAAATGGAAGCCAACCGCGAATCGTTCCGTCAGTGGCTCGAACATTTGGGTGAAATTGAGGACATGGACGAGGATCACGTCCTCAATCAAACCAACCGGCCATTGAATGAATTTGAGTGGGAACGGCTACTCAAGGATTCGGATCGCAAAAACGAACGCCTCGGTGAAGTGCTGGAAAAATACCACGGTCATCCCGACTCGGAAAAATTAATCGCGCGCGAAATGGGATGGACCTGGGTTGAGGAGGAACTCGAAGCCCAGGAACGCGGCGTTTTCGCCGATGTCGATGACAACGACGAGGAAGATGACGTTGACGACTTTGACGACATCGACAGTGAAACCGATATTTTTGATCCGGCGGAACGCATTCCCGACCCATTTACGGAAGGCATCGACTGGGTGCGCGACACCGACGGCTCGATCGAACACCCGCTGGCGCTCAAGATTCTGAATTACAGCTCAACGTTGTGGAAAGAGTTCGAGGAGGCTGATATTTTAGGCGATTCTGGAGACAGCCGTGTTTTTGAATGGATCGGCCTGGTGGAATCGGCCGGCGTTCGCGCCTCCAACACGCTGGGCGATCTGGCGTATGGCGAAGAAGTGGAACCCGGTTACATCATAGCCGGGCTGAAAAGATCCGTTCATTTGATTCACAAGGCGATTGAGATGTTGCATCAAATAACGCCGCAAAATTTAATGCCCGCAGAGAAATCGAAAATTGCCCTGAAAACGCTGTTTAATTTCCGCGAGGAACTGATCAGCCTGATGCGCCAGCATCGCGAACGGCAGAGTTGAATCCCTCGCACCGGAACACGATACCGGACATCACCGGCTATTGATCAACGGCAATCAACGCTTCGGCAATCTGAATGGCGTTTTGCGCGGCGCCTTTCCAGATGTTGTCGCCGGAGCACCACAACACCAAACCGTTCTCCGTGCTTTGATCGCGCCGGATTCGGCCGACTTCGACATCGTAACTGCCGGAAGCATTCAGTGGCATCGGATATACGGCGCTTTTAGGATCATCGACCACTTTCACCCCGGGAGCATGGGACAGTATTTCCCGGGCCTGCTCCGGTGACAACGGCTTTTCAAATTCGACATTGATGGCGATGCTGTGTCCATTGACAACCGGCACACGGACACACGTATTGCCAATGCGAATCGCGGTGTCGCCGAGAATCTTGTGCGTTTCCTTGCGCATCTTGATTTCTTCCGTGCTTTCGCCAGAATCATCCTTGAACGATCCAACTGACGGCAGGACATTAAACGCAATCTGGTGCGGGTAAACCTCGCGAGGCAATGCGTCGCCCGCGGCCCACGACTTAACTTGCGCCTCCAATTCGCGAACGGCGGGAGCGCCGGTTCCGGAAACCGCCTGATAGGTGCTGGCCACAATGCGTTTGATCCGCGCGGCCTTGTGCAACGGAGCCAGCGGCATCAACGCGATAATCGTACTGCAATTTGGGTTGGCGATCAGTCCCTGATGATTTTTGAGCGCATCCGGATTGATTTCGGGAATGACCAACGGAACCCGTTCGTCCATGCGAAAGTCATCGCCATTGTCGATTACAATGCAACCGCGACGCACCGCTTCCCAGCCCAGCGTTTGCGATGCGCCTTTCGCGCCTTCCGTCCCCGCAAAAAACGCAAAATCCATGCCATCAAATGCCTCGGCATTGGCAACCTTAACCTGGACTTCCTCGCCATCAATCACTTCAACCCGCTCACTGCGGGCCAGGATTGTCAGATTTTTCATCGGGAAATTACGTCGCTTCAACAAGCGGACCATTTCGGTTCCAACCGCGCCAATTCCCACCACACATACGTTATACTGCTTCATTGTCTTGCCTCTAATCACTACTGTTTTCTAAAAGTTTTTGAAGGGTTTCGGGTTTCAGAGTTCAGGGTTTGATAATACACCTTACACCCGACACCTTTCTCAACCTGCGGCCGCCACCGCAGTCGCAACCATGTCGCCGATTTGCGTCGTGGTAAAGCCCATCTCATTAGCCAACTGACTTTTCATTTTTGGTGTTATTGAAGCAATGGCGTTTTCAATTTTCGTTCCGGCATCCGCCTGTCCGATTGATTTCAACATCATGGCGCCCGCACCAATTGCCGCAAGAGGATTGATGGCGTTCTTGCCTGTCCACGATGGCGCGGTGCCGCCAATCGGCTCAAACATGCTGACGCCTTCCGGGTTGAGGTTGCCGCCGGCGGCAATTCCCAATCCACCCTGGGTGATCGCGGCGAGATCGGTCACGATGTCACCGAACATATTCTCCGTCACCATGACATCGAACATTTCCGGGCAGGCAATCATATACAGACATGTGGCGTCCACATGATAGTACTCACGCTTGACGTCGGGATACTCGCGGTCGCCCAACTCGGCAAACACGCGGTTCCACAATTCATACATGTACGTCAGCACGTTTGATTTTCCGATCAACGCCAGCGTATTGCTCGGCCCGACTCCCCGCGCTTTTTTGCCGAACTTGCGGGTGTACTCAAAGGCATAGCGCAGACAGCGTTCCACCTGGTCGTAGGTGTAGACCATGGATTGCATCGCCACCTCATCTTTGGTGCCCTTCCGGGAAATGCCACCGATACCGGTGTACAGACCGCCGCTGTTTTCACGGATGCAGACGTAGTCGATTTCCTTCGGGCCTTTATTTTTGATCGGACACTCCACGCCCGGATACAGCTTCACCGGGCGCAGGTTGATGTACTGGTCCAGCTCGAACCGGATTTTCAGCAGGACGCCTTTTTCGAGAATGCCGGGCTTCACGTCGACATGGCCGATCGCGCCGAGATAAATCGCGTCGACCTTCTTCAATTCCGCCAGCACCGAATCCGGAAGAACTTCGCCGGTTTT
>DAOLDL010000055.1:0-19535 GCA_035327305.1 Kiritimatiellia bacterium
CCTCTCGCACGAAAGCACTGCGACTCTGCATCCACCTTCAACTTCGGTTTTCGGGCTTAATCAACGGACTTGGAATTCCTGGACAAATGCTCCTTGATAGCTTTGGCCATGACCGGTCCGATGCCGCTGATTTTTGAGATTTCCTCTTCGCTGGCCCGGGCAATCCGCAAAACCGATCCGAATTCCTTGATCAAGAGTTCCTTGCGTTTGTCCCCGATTCCTTCAACTTCATCCAGGGCGGATTCGCGGATTTTTTTCGCACGCAACGAACGGTGATATGTAAGTGAAAAGCGATGCGCTTCATCGCGGATACGCTGGAGAACCTTCAGTGCGTTGGAGTCGGATGGCAAGCGAATCGGCGCGGATTGATAATCCGTGTCGGTATAAATTTCCTCAAAACGTTTGGCCAAACCTGCGGTGGGTAAATTCAAGCCAAGTGACGTTAATACATCTCGCGCCGCCTTTAATTGCGTCACGCCTCCGTCGATTAAAATCAGGTCCGGCATGGTTGCGCCTTCCTGTTTCAGGCGTTGGTATCGCCTGCCGACCGCTTCCGCCATCATGGCCGGGTCGTCGATGCCGGAAATGGATTTGATCCGGAAGTGGCGGTAGCGTTGACGTTGCGGGATGCCATTTATCGCGCACACCATGGCCGATACCGGTAAACTGCCTTGAAGGTTGGAATTATCAAAACATTCGATGACAGTTGCCGGTCGGGGAAGATCAAGCAGTTGATGCAATTCCCGGATGCCGGCCAGCGCATCCTCTTCCTTTAATTCCAGGTCCCGAATGCCGCGACTTCGCTCTCGGATGGCCGACCAGAGCGCCGCCAACGTGTCTCGCAGTTCGGCGGCTTTTTCATACTTTTGTTCGGCGGCGGCTTTATCCATTTGAGATTTAATGTCGTCAAGCAGGTCGCGCCGTTCGCCGCGCAGAAAAGCGATGGCGTCGTGAACGCGGATCAAGTAGTCGTCCCGGCTGATTCTTTTCATGCATGGCGCGGAACAAAAGCGGATGACGTCATTGTGGCAATGCCGGTAGTTTTGCTCATCGGGCAAACGAGGGGAGCAGGAGCGCAACCCGAAATACCGCTCGGCATATTCGAGTGCGGTACGGGCCGCGTCGGATCGGGCATAGGGACCGAGGTAGAGGGCGCCATCCGGTTTCTTGATGCGGCAGGGCTGAATGCGGGGGTAAGGATCCTCGAGATGAACCCGCAAAAGAAGAAAACGTTTGTCGTCCTTCAACAAGGCATTGTAGTGGGGGCGGTATTCCTTGATCAGGCGGCCTTCGGTAACTACCGCGTCGGCATCCGACTTGACCACGATAAAATCAAAATCATCAATGCTGTTGATAAGACTGCGTAATTTTGGTGACGCGCCCCGGGTTGATGATGATCGGAAGTAGGAGCGTACCCGACTCCGCAAGGAAGCGGCTTTGCCCACATAAATAATCTTACCGTCCTTGTCCCGCATGAAATACACGCCAGGTTTATCGGGCAGGGAAGCGAGGCGGGATTTAACTTTCTGGCTTATGGACATGGATTTTCCGAACAGTTAAGAAATCTTACACCGAAGTTGTGGACGGACAACCCCGATTATTCGGCTATTCGATGCATGCGCAACCCATTTATGTTATGGCTGTTGCGAAAACAATTAATTTTCCGTTAAATAAGTTGGACAAAATTGATGTTCAGGGGTTATATATTGAAACGCTTTACTAAAGCGCAACCGCAGATTATTTTTTAGATTTTTGACAACTTAATTTGTTCGAACCGAACATCGTCGGGTCCCCCTCCCGACATAGCCGTGCCGATCCCCCCCGATCCGCGGCAAACACCCCACGGCCGGGCGGGAGTGCAAACTCCCGCCCGGCTTCTTTTTCATTCACGGTTATTCATACTTTTACGAAGGCGCGCATTGGATTATGCTTTCAGGCATGCGTTTATCAATTGGCACCATCTTGTTAATTCTATGCGGTTTCGCTGTTCAGGCCCAAACCCGGCAGGACGATTGGACTGATATTACTCGCGATCAGGTTGACCGGGTTCTGTTGACCCAGCGGGGAGCAAGGTTGCTGGATGATTCCCGCTTCAAGTGGGCACACGCGCAGACGCAACATTTCGTCATCCACTATGAGCGCAAAATGTTTGCGGTGAAGGTTGCGCGGCAGGCGGAGTTTTTTTACGAATTTATTGCCCGCGATCTGGGTTCCGCACAAGACAGGATGACAAACCGAAGTCACATATTTATTTTTCGGGATTCCAGAGATTGGAATCATTTTTTAAGCGAGTATCAAATCAAGACCGAGTGGGCATTTTCCCTGGTTGAAGGTATGGTCATGTATTTGCAACAGGCGGATTCCACCCGGGACAGCGCGGATGTTCTTGGTCACGAAATGACACATTTGGTCTTTAACCGATTTTATCGGGGGCGTATGCCGACATGGCTGAACGAAGGGACGGCGGAATGGTATGGTGAATTTGCATATTCGGCCTTCAAGGGAATCAAAAAAAGCAAACGCCAGGTGTTTCGTCGCATACCGCAGGTGTACCCGGTTGAGCGGCTGTTGACCATGTCGGTTTATCCGACCGACCTGCGGGAAGTCAGAGCTTTTTATGATACGTCTAAATTTCTGGTGGGATTCCTTCAGTTGAATTTTCCTGACAATAAATTTGAACCGTTTCTCGCCGAAATGACCACCGGGGTCTCTGTCGAAGATGCCTTGAAAAGGCATTATGGATTCAACAGCATCGCCGAATTCGAGGCCGCGTTTCGTCGATTTGCCCGTTGATCCATGAGTTCGCATGTATCAGATTCAGCGCCTTCGCCCGAGGTCATGCGACCCGACTTGCTGGAGCATCAGCGAATTCGGAGGACGTTGTGGTTGTCCGTGATTGAGGGGAGTTTCACCCAGATATTTCTGGTTTGGACATCCGGAAGCATCTTGACCGGATTAATGTTGTACCTTGGCGCTTCACCGGCACAATTGGCCGCCGTGGTCAGCATACCCTTGCTGGTTCAGTCGTTAAATCCCATCTCCGCCTGGTTGGTTTCGCATCTGGGATCCCGGATAAAATTTATGATTGTGGCCGGAATGCTGGGGCGGGGGGTATGGGTGGCGCCGGTTCTGTTGCCATTGCTGGGGTTGCCGGGGGAGCTTCTGCCCCGGGTCATGCTGGGAGTGGTTTTTGTATCCGCGCTTTTTCAAAACAGCCTTGGCCCGGTTTGGGCTTCACTGATTGCCGACGTCGTTCCGGATGCCAGTCGCGGACGCTATTTCAGCATCCGTAATGGATTGCTGGGGATCATCGGAACCGGTTCTGCATTGGGGGCCGGCTGGTTTCTGGATCATGCCCCTGCTCCGGCGGGTTTCCAGATTGTGTTATTGATCGCCGTGATTTTTGCCATGATCGGAATCCGGCTTTATTCCTTTCATTACGAACCCAAGCTGGCCAAGCCGGAACTCTCCCTTCTGGGGGCGGTCCTGGATCCTTTTCGTGATGCCAACTTCCGGCGGTTTCTCCGATTTTCTGTATATTGGACATCTTCGGTCATGATCGCGGCGCCGTTTGTCATTCCGTACTTTTTCACTCATTTGAAGATGACCTTCACCCAGCTCGCCATCTGGAGCGCTTTGGCCTCGATTGCCACGTTGTTTATCGGCGCGTGGTGGGGGCGAATCGCTGACCGAATCGGTCATAAGCAGGTATTGAAAGTCACTACATTTCTTGCCGGATCGGTGCATCCGGCCTGTTGGATTCTGGCGACACCCGGCAATCTGACATTTATCTGGATCAGCGGGTTAATGGATGCCTTGTCGTGGGGAGGCATCAATTCGGCCATGTTTAATTTGAGCATCACCACCGCGCCGAAGCAAAAGCGATTGATATACATCGCCGTAGTTGGCGCGGTTACGGGAATCGCCGGATTTCTTTCCGGGATTTTTTCCGGTGTTTTGCTGGATTGGTTAATTGCTCACGAGCGGTATTTTGGCGATTTTCATTGGACGGGATACCACAGCTTGTTTGTCATTTCCGGATTCCTCCGAATGCAGGCATGGTGGTTGCTGGGGCCGATACAGGAGGCGCGCGCGATGCACACGCGGGAGATTCTGCGATGGATTTGGATGCGAACCCTTAATTTCTGGCCGCGCCGGTTGTCCTGACCCTGCGGTAATACGTGATAACGCCCAAAGATAATATCAGCAGGGACATGGTCGTCGGTTCCGGAACAGCTTCGAATGTTCCAATGTAAATGCCCGCCCCGGTTGTTTCCATGGCGCTGTCGACAAGAACAAGCTCATCGCCGATTCGCTCGATTAGTACCCATCCAAAATTATCTCCGAAATCGGGCGCCGAGCTGTTGTTTTCATCAAGCCAATATCCCAAATAAAAGGAAGTGTTAATGGAGGCATCAATCGGTCCGCCGATTGTTGCCGTCAATGAATCGGCAAAGGGAATTGCCGTCAGGGCTAGTTCGGGTGTGAAAGCCGTATTAAATGCGAGTTCAAAGTATGCATGTCCAATTCCCAATGTCCAACCTTCCGGGTTGACTTCATGTGACGGGTTTAAACTTAGATAAAAGTTCGCAAATTGAGAGGAAGAGGATGTCAACGCCAGTTCATAGCTGGCAAACGGGACCTCCACATACTGAAAATTTGCCGAGTCGACGATGATGTCGGCACGTATGCCGCCCGACAATACAATCAACAAAAGGCAGGATAAAACCAATGTAAACCGCTTGAATTTCATGCCGGCCACTATACGGGGTATAATTTCGTTGGCAAGGGGAATTTTTGGCAACCGATCGGGCTTTGGGGCAGGTCGCGAACTATTCCATTTTCACCCAAACAGCGACTTCGCCCGCCTGAAGGGGAACGGCCCGGGGAAATTCACCGCTTTCCGTGAATGAAGTTCCGGTTAACAGATTCGACCAAGTGCCGTCGAAATATACATCCAAGGTATTGGCGCCACGCCCGAAATTGACGCAGATAATTACGGCATCATCTTCGTGTTGTCTTCGGTAGGCCGCCATGCCTTCCGGCTGGTTCTGGTGAAGAAACGTGATGTTTCCGAAGCGCAGGGCGGGGTGTTGTTTGCGCAAATGCACAAGGCGGCGGGTCGCGTTGGCAAGGGCTGTTCCGGTGGGTGATTCGAGTAATTTCCACTGCAGGGGATTTTCTCCGACAATCTTTTTGGTCGATTCGCCAAACTCCTGTCCGGCGTAAATCATTGCGGTTCCCGGCGCGGTCAGGGTAAGTGCCAGTGCGGTGATGCAACGGCGTTCGCGTTCGGGTGCGGGATATCCGCGCTGGCGAAGCTCCTGCATCACACGTTCTTCATCATGGCTTTCCGTGTAGGCCATCCGTTGAAGGGCATTGGTGAAGCCGATCAAGGTGGGTTTCATGATTTTTTCAAATTCACTGCGGTCGAGGTTTCCGCGCTCGATCATTTCACGCAGGCGCCACCGGAAATAATCGTGCCAGGTGGTTTGCATTTCCGTTTCATTGATCAGCGCCGGATCGGAAGGCATGTGTTCCGCGATATGAAAACTGGTCGGATCTGTCTTTACTCCGATGTACGCATACCAGCTTGCGCCCCAGTTGTTGTAACCGCTCCAATCCGTGAAACGAGTGGCATCGTATCTAATTCCATCGATCCGATATTCAGTCAGCCAGAAGCGAATCACATCGGCGGCATAGCGTTTGACTGCGGGGTTGGGTTGATCCAGGTCGGGAAATCCCCAGTTATCCCCTTCAAACAAATGAAAAAACGGGCTGGCGTCATAATCCGTCCCATAGATTTGATAAAGCGCGCTGTTGCGGTCCATGTGGTTCAGGACGAGGTCCATGATCACGGCCATTCCGCGTTGGTGTGCCGCATCAATCAATTGTTTCAATTCCGTCGGTGTTCCGTAGGATGTTTCGGGAGCAAAATGGTAAGCCGGATTATAGCCCCAGCTTTTCGATCCGGGAAACTCATGAAACGGTAGGGGTCCAATTGCGGTGAAGCCCAGCTCTTTTATATAGTCCAGCCGTTCGATCATGCCGGTAAATCCGCGGGCGCCGCCAAGAAAGTCCTCGAGATGAAATTCATATACAATCAAGTTGTCGAGCGGCGGACGTTGATAGCCGGATGCTTTCCATACGAAAGGCGCCGCGCCAACTTCCAGTATGCTCATACATAATTCGGGTCGCCAGGTCTCAATGCCATTTTCATCCTGCCAGATCACGTTTCGTGAATAAGGATCAGCCAGGGCCTTTTCGCCGTTAATCAAATACTGATAGTGATAGACGCCATCCTCCAGGGTGGTGGAATAATGCCAGGTTCCGTTTTCATCCGCCGCCATGGGAGATGCTTCCGGATCCCACTGGTTAAAACTGCCGATCACCGACACACTTTTTTTCCCGGGGGCGTGCAAGGCAAACGATACCATGCCGTCGGGGTGTTCCGTGACTCCCCAGGCGGGGAAGTCAAAGGGGTCGATTGCGCGGATCTCGGTTTCGGCGGGGACCTGCAAAGTCGTAATCAGGAAAAGCAGGGGTACTATGGATGTTGATTTCATGGCAGATTCTCCTGGTTCGGTTAGTGGGCGGCATTCGGGTGCACTTTTCGATGATCGTCGTGCGGCTCGAGATGGCTAACCACATGGCTGGGTTGTATTTCGTTTTTGATGATCGTTTCAATCGCCGTGGCGATCCGGTGGGCGTCCTTGATGGTCATGGCGTCGGGGAAGATCAGATGAAAATCAATTTCGTGGGAATAGCCATCGAAGCGTTGACGCATTTTATGATGTGAAATGCCATGCGCCTGGCACTCGCGATCCAGCAATTCGGAAACTTTGGCTTGAATTTCCGGGTCGGCGGCATCCATCAACCCGCCGATACTTCGTCTTATTAAGCGGACGCCGGAAAAAATAATATTTACGGCCACGGCGATGGCGCATACCGGGTCGAGGAAAAGCCAACCGGTGGCCATTGCCAGAAGCAGGCCGGCCACAACACCTGCGCTGGTCCAGCAATCGGTGAGAACATGTATGCCATTTGCTTCGAGAATGATCGATTTTTTTCTGCGACCAACCCGAATCAGGTAAACCCCCAAGCCGGCATTCAACAGTGCGGCAAAGGCGGTAAGCGCCACGCCAACATCCAGGTTGCGAAGGCTTAATCCCGTGATCCAATCGCTCACCGCTGTATATATAATGAAAATGGCGGCGACCATGATGAGGGCGCCTTCGATTCCGGCGGAGAAAAAGCTGATTTTGGAATGGCCGTAGGGGTGTTTGTTGTCAGCCGGCCGCAAAGAGTACCAAAGGCTGTATGCGGCAAACAGTACGGCGGCGATGTGGACAACCGATTCGGCCGCGTCGCTTAAAATGGCTGAGGAGTTTGTCCAAAGATAAGCGGTGATTTTGATCAACAGCATGGCCAGGCCGACACCGACGGAAAGGCCCATGGCCCGGCGCATATCGCGATGATCTGTGGTTGAGAGGCTTTGCATATTGCGATGTTACCGAGTTATTGCGTCGACGAAAGCACAACGATGGAGCGCCCTTCGGCGTGAAGTATGCGTTGTTTTTCCCGCCATTCAGGGGGGGCGATCGTTGTGAAAAGTTCTATGGTCCACGACGATCCGCGTGATGCCGGCACATGGAAGTCGCAGGAATGTTCGTCGGCATTGAATATTATAAACAAATCCGGGCAGTTTTCGTTGTGTCCGGTTTGTTGATGATCGCCGCTGAGCCATACGGCCAGCCGCAAGCTGTGATGCCAGTCCGGTTCATGGCCTTCCGGGCTGTGCCATTGTATGTCGGGTTGGTGCTGGTCCCGGTGCGAACCGGCAAAAAAGCTGGTGCGCCGCAGGCTGGGGAATCGTTTGCGAAGTTGGATCACTTGCCGTGTGAAATGCAGGAGGTCCTGATTGCGATCACACAGGGTCCAGTCGATCCAGTTCATTTCATTGTCCTGGCAGTAGGCGTTGTTGTTTCCTTTCTGGGTGCGGGACATTTCGTCACCGCCCAGCATCATCGGAACGCCTTGGGAGAGAAACAATGTGGCGAGCAGGTTTTTCTGCTGTTTGATGCGTGATGCTTCTATTTTCGGATCATCGGTGGGGCCTTCATGGCCGAAATTCATGCTGTGATTATGATTCTCGCCGTCCCGGTTATCTTCGTTATTCAGATCGTTGTGTTTGTTTTCGTAACTGACGACATCGCGGAGGGTGAAGCCGTCGTGGCATGTGATGAAGTTGATGCTTTTCAGCGGAGTTTGACCGTCTTTATGGTACAAATCGGCGCTTCCGGCCAGGCGTGTGGCAAAGGCGCCCAGCATGCCGCGTTCCCCTTTCCAGAACCGGCGCATATCATCGCGGTAGCGTCCATTCCATTCCGACCAATGTTGGCTTGGGAAATCCCCGACCTGGTAGGCGCCGGCCGCATCCCAGGCTTCCGCGATGATTTTGGTGTCGCGTAATACCGGGTCTTCGGCGATTTTTTCCACGATGGGCGGGTTGGGGAGGATGTCGCCATTTTTGTCGCGCGTCAGAATGGATGCCAGGTCGAATCGGAATCCATCGACATGCATGTGAAGAACCCAGTAGCGGAGACAGTTCATAATGAACGATCGAACGACCGGATGGTTGCTGTTGACGGTGTTGCCGCACCCGCTGTAGTTCATGTAGTGCAGTCCGGTTTTGTCCATCATGTAGTAGATGGAGTTGTCGATGCCGCGGAAAGAATATGTGGGTCCGCCGTCGCCGCCTTCCGCGGTGTGGTTGAAAACCACATCGAGAATGACTTCGATGCCGGCGTTGTGCAACGCGATCACGAGGTCCTTGAACTCCGTGAGTTGCTGTCCGTAGACGCCGCGATTCGCATAGCGACCGTTGGGCGCAAAAAAGGCCAGCGTGCTGTAGCCCCAGTAATTCCGAAGATGCGAGCGCTTCCCGTTTTCAATGAAGTATTCCATTTCATTGAATTCCTGGATGGGTAGAAACTCCACGGCGGTGATTCCCATGTCGCGTAAATAAGGGATTTTTTGTTTGAAACCATCGTAGGTTCCCGGCGCCGCCACCCCGGAGCTGGGGTGCGCAGTGAAACCCCGCAAATGTGTTTCATAAATCACGGTTTCGGAAAGCGGGACGTTCAGCGTGACATCGCGCGACCAGTCAAACTCATCACGCACGATGACGCCTTTGGGAAGGGCGGGGCCGGATTTATGGTGAACACCGGGTTTCAAACTGCGCGCCTCTCCCCATTTGGGATTTCCGGTAACGGCAAGCGCGTAGGGATCAAGCAACCATTGCCTTGGATCGTAGTAGTTTTTTGTCCCGGGCGCCGCGTCGCCCTCCATGCGGTACAGGTAATACTGGCCGGCTCTGGCATTGCGAACATGAATGTGCCAGATGTCGCCAATCCGGTTTTGCTGTCGTGTCAGCTCGAATTCCTGGGTAGGTTCGGAGGCGTCCGGATCGTCAAACAACATCAACCATACACGGGTGGCGTGACGGCTGAACAAGGTGAACTGCACCCCTTCCGCCACAACATGGGCGCCGTAGGGTACGGGCATGGGAACGCTGGGCAGTAAATTGACATTTTGTGTTCGACTCATGATGGATTCTATTGTTTTCGGGACGGGCAAGACGGTTACCGTGAACTTGGTTATTGTCCGATTCTGGGACGGGGATTAAGCAGGCGATGAAAAAAGCCGCGCATACTGCTTTTCTCGCGGCGGCGCCGGCGTATTCTTCTGTGGGACAATGAATTATCGGTTGTCGCAGACTCGTTTGTTTGTTCTGGTAACGGGGGTGTTTCAGCCGGAGCGAAGTTATCCTCGCCGATTCCGTGGCGGGAAATCGATGAGCTTCGGGCGGCGGATTGACGATTGGCGCCGACGAGGCTTATAACCACGGCATCCACGGCTTTGATCAATGATTGATTGATTTGTTCGGCAAATTGATCGGGGTCTTGTCCATAGGGGGCGTAATGCCGGATGCGCGATTTGAGTTTGGGTATGACATCGGGTTGTAACGTTGCGTGGGTTTTTTCCAGGCAGGGTATGACCTGATCCTGCATCTGATCGATGGCCTTATCCAGGTCCCAATCATGCCGGGTTGTGCAACGCTGACGGGTGGCGGCGGCAACGGCATGAGATAGCCAGGTGATGGAAAGTGCGTGGCCGACATCTTCGCCGGTGCGGGCCAGCGAGTAAGGATTGGAGTTGATGCCGGAAAATATACGTTGTCCGTAGCGCATATAGTCGCCCTTTGTCATGATTTTCCATACATCGATCATGACCCGCCCGTAATCGCGAAGCGAGGGTCG
The DNA here is from genome assembly GCA_035327305.1 of Kiritimatiellia bacterium. Lineage (GTDB taxonomy): Bacteria > Verrucomicrobiota > Kiritimatiellia > CAIVKH01 > CAIVKH01 > CALMUP01. The sequence continues at coordinate 10,323 of DAOLDL010000055.1, forward strand.
GGAGAGGTAGGTGTCCGTCAATTCCGATACCAGGGTGATTTGGTGATACATTACCACAAGAGGAGGAATTACCGGAAAGGGCGGCTGATATAAATCCTGGATGGAGGCCTTTATCTTGGCCCGGGTAATGCGTTCGGCAATGCCGTCAAGGTAGGAGTACGCAGGGTTCAACACCTGTGTATTCATGTTGTCAATCGCCCGGTATAAGTCATCAATCAACGGATGGTGGTGAAGAATATCCTGAATGTCGTTTGTCTTCTGGCGGATTGCCGACGCCTGCGCATCCGTGATCAAGCGATGCGTGGAAAGTTGTTTGGCGCATCGGATCTGGTGCAACAGGTGTTTTTTTAGCCGGGCATGGCTGGAGCGGTTACTGATGGAGTAACCTCGGGCGCGCAATATCAGTCGGTTGCGCCGGCTTAAAATAAACTGCAGGGTGAAATATAGCACGAACAGTCCGGCGACTCCGGCAAATCCATAGGCGGCCACGGGGTTGTAGCGGTAAAGGAGCGCGAAGAGCCGCAAAGTCTCCACCGCTACCAGGAAGCCAAGAGCAAGAAGAAGCAGGAACGCTATTTTTTGTAGCGCATGACTTGCCTTCGCGAATATTCTATATTGGTACATGACGTTAGAGGGTATGAATTGCCGGGAGTTCGCTCAAGCTGATTCTACGGCGCCAGCGGTATCCATGAGTGGCATCAACATGTCGAGCGTATTGTTCCGTCGCCCCGGCTTCAGATCGAGGTGGTACAAAAGGAAATCGCCCAACAGCGTGCGAATTGCCGAAAGTTGACGGATCGAGCATCGCGCCGTTCGGGTGGCGCTCCAGCCTTTGGCCAATTCCCAGTTCTTCAAGATGGCCAGCACGTCGGCGCCGACGGAATATGTCGCATTGCGGTCTTCGCATGCGGAGCAAAGCATGCCGCCTTGACGTGATGAAAAGCGCGCGGTACTGCCCGGCGGCAATGGCTTTCTACACGAGGCGCATTCGTGAAGTCGTGGCGCCACCCCCATCAGTTCAAGTATTCGCAATTCGAAAAGAAACAAGGAGGGCGCATGCCAGCCCCGGCAGGCAAATTCATCTAGGGCGCTGTCGAGCAGGTCAAATAATTCGGTCACTGGTTCGTGGGGTGGCGCCAATAGTCCGGCAAGATCGGCGCAATAAATCGATGCCGTGGCGGCCCGCCAATCGCTTCGCAATTCCGGTCGCGTTTCCATTGCGGCAATTTCGCTTGTAATATAAACCGCATCCCGGTCCCGCGCGTAGTAAATAAGCTCACACGTGTAAAGCAGGTCAAATTGTCCAAGCATCCGGTTGCGCGGGCGCTGAACGCCTTTCGCAATGGTTACCAGGCGTCCGTGATCGCGGGTCAGCCAGTGAATATAGCGTGATGATTCGGAATGGGGGGCGTGCCGCAAGACAATGCCGGAAGTTTTGACCAGGCGAGACATGACGTGTTCTCGTCAGTCGGACGGAGGCTTGGATTCTTCGGTTTGTGGTTCGATGACCGGCGCCGGTGTTTCCTTGATGGCGGAATCTTTGCGGAAGAGATTATGTAATTTCTCGACCAGCGATGGCGGCGGGGCGGAGCCGGCGTCTCCGGGATAAACCACGCCGGCGGAAATGATCATTTTCATGGCATCGCCGCTGGAGTAGGGCAATGGGGTGACATCTTCCTTGGGTACGAAGCAAAGCCAGCCGGATGTCGGATTCGGCGTGGTCGGGATAAAAACCGCGACATAGTCATCGGCCGGACGGCCCTCCGGGATGTTTTTCCGGAATGAATAAGGCGTCGTCGCGGTGAGAAATCCCACGGAGAAAATTCCTTTTCGCGGATATTGAATCATGACCACCTGGTTGAATACGGTTTCCCGCTGGGTGATGAAGGCATCAATGACCTGGCGGGTTGCAATGTAAATGCGATTCACCACGGGGATGCGGGCGAGTATGCGATCGCTCAATGTATAGATTCGGCGTCCGATAATGTTGCGGGCCAGCACGCCGATGAGAAACAGGATCATAATCACAACGAACAGCGATGCCACACGCAAGAGGAAGCCGAGGTCTTCGTCGCGGTATGCCCGCGGGAAAAATCCGACAAACTGATTGGTGATCAGCGTGAACAACCAGTTGGCGACAAATGCCGTGATCACGAGGGGGGTGACCAGAATCAGGCCGAAGGTAATATTGGTTCTGATGGCTTTCCACATAAGCGTAATTCGTTTGTGTCTGGTTATATCGTGTTTCAGGCCGATTCGCAATGAAGGAGGGATTATTTAAAAAAAACGAAGGAAATGCCGGTGTTTGCCGCCCCGGCCAGCCATCGGTTCTGGCGGCGATTCATCGCGGCGCGTTTTTGCCGAGTATTGTCATCCGCTCCGCCCAGATGTTGGCAACCATGCGCGATGTAGAGCGCAAGCTCCCGGTTCGCACCGCCACGCCGCCGCGCGCCTTGTTCAACCGCCTCCTCCATGTTGACCACAATTTCTCCCTGCCACGCATCCTGATGTCCCGGTGTGGGAGGGTAAGCAAAGGTTATTACGTCGGTGGTACCCTTGTGTTTGAGAATCTGCTCGTTCAATCCGGTTATTTTTTCGTGATCCACCAGGACTATCGAAATGGCGGCCCAGATTCTGGAGCGGTCCATGCGGGATGCCTTGTTCATCATGTAACGAGCCAGATGTAGCACCGCAGTGCGATTGATCCGGTGACGCCGCTGGAGATTCGTGACGGAAATTTCCATGATCACGACCCGCGCTGAACGCGGGACGATTGCTCCCGCAGATCGCGATAAGCCAGAATGATTCGTTGAACAAGCGCATGCCGAACGACGTCGGCGTCGGTCAATTCAATCATCGCCACGCCATCGGTGCGGCGAAGGGCCTGGCGGGCTTCCAGCAAACCCGAAACTTTGTGGGCCGGCAAATCGACCTGGGTCAAATCGCCGGTGATGACGCATTTGGAGTCAAATCCGAGCCGGGTGAGAAACATCAGCATTTGTTCCGGCGTTGTATTTTGCGCTTCGTCGAGGATGACAAAGGCGTGGTTGAGGGTGCGTCCGCGCATGAAGGCCAGCGGCGCTATTTCGATGACGCCGCGATCAACGTGTTTTTCAATATCCGCGGCGTCCATCATATCGTGCAGGGCGTCGTAGAGCGGGCGAAGGTAGGGGAGAACTTTTTCGCGCATGTCGCCGGGCAGGTAACCGAGGTTTTCTCCGGCTTCAACGGCCGGTCGGGTGAGGATGATCCGGCTGACTTCTCCCCGGATCAGGCTTGAGACCGCCATGGCCATGGCCTGGTAGGTTTTTCCGGTTCCGGCCGGTCCAAGCCCAAAAACGCAATCATATTGCCGGATTGCATCCAGGTATTTCAGTTGGCCGAATGTTTTTGGGAATACCGGAGATTTTCCGGGGGCGACATCGATTCGGGTAATGTATAACCGTTGCAGTTCGTGTTCACGTCCTTCCGCGAATGCGGTCAGGGCGAATTGAATGCCCGGTTCACGAAGGGGAATCCCGCGATTTCTCGCGCCGCGTATGGCCTCCAGAAAGGCAAGGGTTTTGTCCACGGCGTCACTTGTGCCCGACAAGGTCAGCCACGTGTCGCGGGTGGTCAGGTTTACGCCGAGTGTTTTTTCAATCAGCGGCAGGAATTCCATTTTGCGCCCGGTCAGTTCCTGGGCTTCGCGCGCATTATCAAAGTGAAAAGTTTTCTCGACCATCTGCCGGAGTATAGGAAATTACGCGCGGCGGCGCAATCGCGGGAATCAGGGTATTCCAACCAGCCGGTCGCGGAAGGATTTGTAGGGGTTGTTTTCACCGAGCCAGATGGTTAAATAAATGCGCGCAAAATCCTCGCCGGGAATAATACCTTTGGACTCACCGTTAAATTTCAATTCCGTTCCGATGCCGGGAATGTAGGTGAGCGAGTATCGGTCGCCTTTTTTTACATCCTGATACCATTGATTGATCGTATCGATCCGCGACTGAATCGATGCAATGGTTTGCTTGTCGTGCTGGGCGATCAACATGTCGTTGCCGGCGTCGATAAATGCCCGGCTGGAAATGGATCGGAGGTATTCAATTTCTAGGTGTTTGGGATAATCACCCGTAACATCGTTCGGACCACGACCCGGTTCTTGATAAAACGCCGCCACATAAACATCAAAAACCAGCCGGACAGTCAATTTGCTTACGCCGTTGCGGACCAGTTCGGCTCCGTTTATATCGACGTTCTCCGGAAACATCCGGGCATAACGGTCGGCCAGGGAGGGCGTTGGCATCAACGCGATCGAGGTTAGCATTACCGATACAAATAAAAGTTTCATATTTATTTCGTTTGGTTATAGAGGTGTCACTTTCTAATATCGGCTGAATTTACAGAATGTCAAAGAATGCCGGTAAATACTTAAGTTGCATCGGTCTGCCAACTGAATTTCTTGTGGCAGATTGATTGCCTCTTGATCTGAATCCCATCTCGACATCAACACAACTCTTTGTAGGATGAGGGCATGGATAAACGCCCTGATATCGAGTTAAGTATTGTCATGCCTTGTTTGAACGAGGCGGAAACGCTGGCCGTGTGTATCAAAAAGGCCCAGACCGCCCTGGCTCAATCCAATGTCCGGGCGGAAATTATCATTGCGGATAATGGCAGTGAGGATGGTTCGCAGGAAATTGCCCGTGGCCTTGGCGCCCGGGTGGTGGCGGTTGCGGCGAAGGGGTATGGCAATGCCTTGATGGGAGGAATCGAAGCGTCTCATGGCCGATACATCATCATGGGAGACGCGGACGACAGTTACGATTTTCTCGAAATTCCCAAATTTCTCGAAAAGCTTCGCGAGGGCTACGATCTGGTTCAAGGTTGTCGTCTTCCTGCCGGTGGCGGAAAAGTCTTGCCCGGCGCCATGCCGGGTCTTCACCGCTGGTTGGGCAATCCTTTTTTCTCCTGGCTGGCCCGGCGGTGGTTCAAAACCCCTATACATGACATTTATTGCGGGATGCGCGGGTTTTCCCGGAAAGCGTATGACAGTTGGTCCCTGCGTTGCGTGGGCATGGAATTCGCAACGGAAATGATCATCAAGTCGAGCTTGTACCGCAACCGGATCGCCGAAGTCCCGATCACGTTGCATCCGGACGGGCGACAAACCCGCAGGCCTCATCTGAAAACATTCCGGGATGGTTGGCGTACGCTTCGTTTTTTCATGATTTCCTGTCCCCGGTGGCTGTTCCTGTTGCCGGGAGCGCTGTTCATGTTGATCGGCGGGGTCGGATACATGGCTGGTCTTTTCAATCTCTCTTTGGGAGAAATCAAATTTGATATTCATACCTTGTTGTTTTCCAGCTTGTTTATCATTCTCGGTTACCAGTCCGTGCTCTTTGCGGCTTTCACTTTGATTTTCGCCATCAACGAACGATTCCTTCCCTCCGACCCGCGCGTGGAGTGGCTGTGCCGCAAAATCACGATGGAGCGGGGGCTGTTTGTCGGCGCAGGCGTGTTTCTGGGAGGATTGGTTTTGCTGGTCAACGCGGCGCTGACCTGGCACCAGGCGCGGTACGGTGCGTTGGATTATCAGGTGACGATGCGTACGGTCATCCCGGGTGTGACCATGGCGGCAATCGGGTTTCAAACGGTATTGTCCGGCGCGTTCATGAGTATTCTGGGGATGCGTCGCCGCTGATGTGTTTTGCACAGGAATCACGCCATGGCTGAACGACCTTGGATTTCCGTGGTGATCCCGACCTATAACGGGGAATCACATATCGGTGAAGCGCTGTCGTCCATCGCCGATCAAAACGTTTCCGATCTCGAAGTCGTTGTGGTTGATGACGGATCCACGGACGGAACGCTTGAGTGTGTTGAAGCATTTGGCAAACGCATTTCCATTAAAATCATTCGCCGGGATCATGAGGGAAATTGGGTCGCCAACACCAACGAAGGAATGATCGCCGCTTCCGGAACGTGGATATCCATCCTGCATCAGGATGACCGGTGGCGGCGGGGCAGACTTGCCACGCTGAAGCAGGCAATGAGCGATTATCCATCCGCCCGGATGTTTCTTCATCCCGCAAAATTTGTCGATGCCGGCGGACGTCCGGTCGGCAGTTGGCATTGTCCCTTGCCGACGCAAACTTTATTGTCGCCGGCCTTCATACTGCCCCGGCTGTTGGTTCAAAATTTTGTTCCGATTGTCAGTCCGCTTTTTCATCGGAATTTGATGGAGCAGGCGGGGCCGATGGACAAAGCCTTGTGGTATTTTGCCGATTGGGATTATTGGGTAAAGTTATGCGGCACGGGGCCGGCGTTATATCTTCCCGGGGCGCTGGCTGATTTCCGCATACATCCGCATTCGCAAACGGCTCGTCGCACCCATGACCTGGAGGATGTTGCCGGCCAGTTTGATTTGGTGACCGGTCGGGTGATGCGGCACGCCGCATTTCCCGCCGCAAAATTGAAATACGGGAAACGCATGACCAGGTTTTCGCGCGCTGTTTATTTATACATGCTGGCATCCTTGCACAAGAGTCGCCGACCGCATGCGGAATTATTCAAGTCGGCCATGCTGGCCGGACCGTTGAATTGGATTCGTTATTTACATTATTCGCGACTCATGGATCGCCTGTTGCCACGCCTGAAAATCAACCGTGTGAAGCAGGCGCCGGAATGAAATCTCCACCCTCTATATCGGTGGTGATACCCACCTTGAATGCCGCGCGCTGGCTCGGGCCGCTTATTGATCAATTGTCGGAACAACAACCGGGTCCGCCGGACGAAATTATCCTGGTTGACTCCGGATCCACCGACGGGACGTTGGAAATCGCGTCGCGGTTCCCCGTGGTGAAGGTGTTGAGCGTCACGCAGTTCAGTCATGGCGGCGCGCGGAATTATGGCATTCGGGAAGCCCGTGGCGATGTCGTTGTCTTGATGACCCAGGACGCAATTCCAAAGGATGGAAATTGGCTGGCCCGGCTTATCCAGCCATTGGAAAGCGATGAAGTCGCCGCGGTATATTCGCGGCAAATTCCCCGCGATGATGCGTCTCCGATGGAGCGATTTTTTCTTCGCGACCGTTTCCCGGATGGACCAGCCGTGGTGCGGCGTCACCAAGGTCCGGAGGCGCCGGTATATCCGGAAACGTTTTTTTCCAATGTAAGTTCTGCCGCACGTCGCGATGTGTGGCGGCGGTTTCCATTTGATGAGAAGCTTCTGATGGGGGAAGACCAGCAGTTTGCCCGCGACACCCTGATGGCGGGCATGGCGTTGGTTTATGAGCCGGCATCGCTGGTTTACCACTCGCACACCTATTCACTGACGCAAACCTTCAAGCGCTACTTTGACAGTGTGGTGGCGTTTCGTCAGCTTTACCAATCGCATGGAACCGGAACCAGCGCCAGGTTGGGCGGAGGCAAAGTCTGGCCGGAAATCGCCTATCTTTTCCGGGATTATCCGTGGTCGATTCCGTATTTTATTTTTTACATGGGGTTCAAATCCGCCGGTGTCATTGCCGGGCACATGGCGGATCGGTTGCCGCCATCCTGGTGCGCGAAGTTGAGCTTGCACCCTGCATGGTGGATGGGGCGCTCGCTTGACAAGCCGACAGCTAATCGTGAGGATGTCCGTCCGCATGAATAGCGTGGGAACATACGAGCGCATGGAGCAGGAGACCGGAGTGGAAGCCGAATCCCGGCTGGCCCGCATCTACCGCTATCGGTTCGCGCTATACAATCTGATCATGAAGGATTTCAAAGTGCGCTACCGAAACATGTCCCTCGGGATATTGTGGTCGCTTTTGAATCCATTGATCATGCTGGGCGTCCTGGTTGTGGTGTTTTCGTACATCCATCCGTCCCGGCATGCGCATTTTTTTCCGGTGTTTCTTTTGATCGGAATGACCACATACAATTTCTTTTCCTTGTGTATGCCGCCGGCGACGGCGGCGATTCTTGAAAATGCTTCGCTGGTTAAAAAGGTCATTTTTCCGAGGGTTTTGATCCCGGTATCGGTCATACTGTCGCAGTTTATTCACCTGTTGATTCAAGTCTGCCTGTTGACGGTTTTCGTGCTGGCCTTCCGTGTTCCGTTGCATTTCACGATACTGTGGGTTCCGCTGATTTATCTGGTTCTGCTCACCTTCATCATGGGAATGGCATTCGCATGCTCGGCTCTCAATGTGTTTTACCGGGATATACTTTATCTGGTGCAATCGTCATTAACGGTGATGTTCTGGTTGACGCCAATTTTTTACGACCTTGCCCAGGTTAAGCTGAACCTGCCGCGCCCGTTGTACCTTGTATATATTTTGAATCCGATCGCCGGTTGTATTGACGGATTGCGAAATGCAATCCTTCGCGGGAAGCATCCGGATCCGGAATCCATGGGGGTTGCCGCCGGCGTGGCATTGTTTGCCCTGGGTGCGGGAATCATGATTTTCCGCAGTCGACAAAAACATTTTTCCGACAAGATTTAACGAGATGCTTGATTCCTCCATAGCGATAGAGTTCAAGGGCGTTGGAAAGCATTATATAATCCAGCGTCAGAAATCGTATTTAGTCAGGGACGCGGTTCGCAAGGTATTGCGGCGGCAGAAGCGTCGGCGCGAGTTTTGGGCGCTGAAGGATGTTTCATTTCAAATTAAAAAAGGGCAATCCGTGGCCTTTGTCGGCGGCAATGGCGCGGGTAAGTCGACTTTGTTGGGACTGGTTGCGGGTACGGTTTTCCCAACGACCGGTTCTGTGCGGGTGAATGGTCGGATTGGCGCTTTATTGGAGTTGGGCGCTGGTTTTCACCACGACCTCACCGGACGGGAGAACATTTATCTGAACGCTTCCCTTTTGGGCATGCAACGGGAAGAAATCGATGAACGGTACGAACAAATCGTGGAATTTTCTGAATTGCAGGAATTTATTGATACCCCCCTGCGCACATATTCGTCCGGAATGCGGGTTCGGTTGGGCTTTTCCGTCGCCATCCATATTGATCCTCAAATCCTGATCATGGATGAAGTGCTGGCTGTAGGTGATCAGCATTTTCAGGCCAAATGCATTCAACAGATCAAAACCTTTCGCGCAGAAGGCAAAACCCTGCTGTTTGTTTCGCATAATCCGATATCCGTTAAAGATATCTGCGAGCGGGTCATCTGGCTTGATCATGGTCAACTGATGGCGGATGGACCAACGGAAGTCGTTGGACCCCAGTATGAAGCGGCAATGA
>DAOLDL010000056.1:0-8777 GCA_035327305.1 Kiritimatiellia bacterium
GACTCCGAATGCTTGAATAATCAACCCGCGCTCTTTATATTTATTAATCGATAAGGAGAAATGAGATGCGTATTTGGATTTATGCGGTATGTGTTTTGTTCATGATGTCGAGCTTTATGCCGGTCTTTGCCGGGGAGGCGGTGGGGGAAGCCGTTGAAGTTACCGAGGTGGAGGCGGAGGCTATAGCGGGCGAGGTCGCGGATAATGCCGATGAGGTGGACGCGGCGGATACAATGGAACAAGCAAACGAAAGTGTAATTGAGGCGGAAACAACAGGAGACAATGTCGTGGTCATTATTAAAACGAGCAAGGGCGATATAAAACTTAACCTTTTCCGGGACAAAGCGCCCGCTACGGTGGATAACTTTCTTATGTATGTGGACAATGGCCACTACGAAGGCACCATTTTCCATCGGGTCATCGCCAACTTCATGATCCAGGGCGGCGGCTTTACCCCGGACATGCAACAAAAACCAACCCGCGCCCCGATCAAAAACGAAGCGCAAAATGGTTTGAAAAACAAGCGCGGAACCATCGCCATGGCCCGTACCCAGGTGATTGACAGCGCGACCAGCCAGTTTTTCATTAACGTCGTCGACAATGCGTTCCTTGATTTCCGCTCACCGGACATGAACGGTTTCGGTTACTGCGTATTTGGCGAAGTGGTTGAAGGCATGGATGTGGTGGATGCGATTCGCGCTGTCCCGACCGGAAGGTCCGGGCCGCACGGTGATGTCCCGGTTGAACCGGTAGAAATCATTGAAGTTGTCCGGGTGGAATCGCGAAGCTAATCCTGCCGGAAAGGCATTATGGCCGACCGGGCGCCCATAAACGGCGGTGAACACTCGTCGAAAGAAACAACGGCGAAAGACACCACCCTGCCCGGGAAGGGTTTCCGGATCGGCGAATACATCATAGATAAGCCGTTGGGCCATGGATCCATGGCCACGGTTTATCTGGCGCATGACGCAACCGGGCACGAGGTTGCGCTCAAAATATTTCAGGAAGGCCCGGGCGTTTCCGCCACCATGCTCGAGCGGTTTCGTCGCGAAGCTGAAGCCTCCAAAAAGCTTCGTCGGCACCCGAATATTATGAAGGTGTATGCCACCGGTCAGGAGGGTCCCTATCATTACATCGTCATGGAGCCGGTGCGAAACAGCCGCACGCTGGATGACTGCATTGAGACCAACCCGATGTCCACCACGGAAATTGTGGATATAATAGCCAAGATCGCCGGCGCCCTTCACTATGCCCACTCCCGCAACATCGTGCATCGGGACGTCAAACCGACCAACATCATGATTGATGAATTCGGCGAGCCGCTTTTGACCGACTTTGGCGTGGCCGCGTTGATTGACTGGCCATCCTGCACCATTACCGGCGCGCTTACCGGAACGCCGTTGTACATGTCGCCGGAACAGGCGCGATCGGAACGGGTGGGGCCGGAGAGCGACATCTATTCACTCGGAGTCGTTTTGTATGAATCATTGACGGGTGTTCTGCCCTATAGCGCCCAGCATGCATCTCCGGTAAAAACGGTATTGGAAGCGGTTAAAAATGAAATGCCGAAGCGACCGCGCGCGCATAACAAAAACATTTCGCCCGACCTTGAAGCGGTCATTCTCAAGGCGCTGGAGAAAGACCCGGAAGACCGATACCCGGATGCCCAGGCTTTGGCCAACGATCTTGAACGAGCGGTCACCGGTCGCCATGTCACGGCGCATTTATTCTCAAACCGCGAGCGGTTGCATTACTTTTTCAAGCGCTACGAAAAAAATATTGCCGCGGTATTTTTGGCTCTGCTGGTGTTGTGTGGCGTTGCCGGATACTTTCATTACAAACTGCTTGATGCGCGTTACGACAGCCTGTTGTCTGTCGCGCAATTACGAAACTTCGCCTCCCGGGTAACCGACAATTCGCATACGGCGGAATATTCATCAGGCCATCAACCCGGCGCCTGGCCGGAAATCAGAATGGCCCGCCGCGCAATGAACCGGGGCGCCTGGAGCACGGCGTTGGTTCATCTGGAGGCGGCGATTTACTTGAGCCGACAAATTGGTGACGCGCGCACCGCGGCCATGGCGACCCTGGATCTCGCCCGCATGAAATCCCTTGAAGGCCTCTATGACCAGGCCATCGACTTGTACAAACAGGTGCTTAACAACCCGGATGCCTCCCCGCCGGTCATCAATTACGCCATGCTCGAGGCGCTGATTCTGGCCATTCTCAACAACAACCGAAACGAAGCGCTTCAGTTGCTGACCCACCATGCGATGCCTACGGACAGCATTTTCAGGAACGCCATTCTTTGCCTTTCCGGCGAGATGAGCGTCGACCGCTATTTGGAACAAATCACCTATCTTCCCCGCCGCCTTCAAAATGACGCGCACATGGCGGTCGCCGTACGTTACCACATGGATGGCAACATCAAAGGGTATCAGCAACAATTGAGACGGGCGGTGCAAAGCGGCACACCGATCACCGAATGGCCGTCCCCCCTGGCTAGAAGACTATACGACGAGGTCCGGCCATGAACAATAACCGGTCCGGTCACGTGGTTTTCAAAATGTTCATCCTTACGGTGATTATCGCCCTGGTGGTGGGCGCAATATATTTTACCCTCATGCAAATCACCATGTCGGTTCGTTGTACGGAACAACTCACACGAATTTACCAGGCGCTGGAGTTGTTCGAAATGGACCGGGGCGCATTGCCGCGCCTTGCGTTTTACCCGGATGAACCCATGACCGACCCCGACAGCATCCGGGTTGTCCTGGAAGAGTATGGCGTTGATCCGACGGTCTGGATTTGTCCTTCCGCCCACCGGAAAGTATCGGCTACCGGTTTGACGTATGTATGGAATTCCCGACTCAACGGCGCCAATCTACGAAGTTTTGGCGAAAGGCAATGGATGCTGATAGAAATCAACGCCCTGTCCACGGATGTGAACGCCCCGCATTTGCGCTACTACAACGTCTTGTACACGGATGGTAAAGTGGAAAGAATTCGCGATCCTCTCGAAACGTTGCGCGGCCTTTAATCATCACTGCGGTGAACAGGTTTCATTAACCCCGATATACTCGCAAATCTGCCGTGAATATATGGGGCAACTGCCGAACCCCCGGGGTGGGAGTGGTGTGCAAAATTCTGATATACAACAGCTTGCGTAATTGCTTCTTCCTCATAAAAATCGACCGCATCCGTTCGATTTGGCTTTTTTTTGCTTTGTATTGTGGTATTGTTAGAACGTTTTAATCAACCCTTGATCTGGAGGCAACCTATGATGAAATCGGTATTCGCAGTCGCAAGCAAATGGTTATTGGCGGGATGTCTGGGCGTTTTTGCCTTTGCGGCAAATACTGCCGTGGCCGCCGTCGCGGCGGAAGATGACGCAGGCAATTACACCGCCGGAACATTCACCAACCAGTCCAACGGAGGTTTTGGATTTGGCCCCTGGTTGATTTCCACCCCGGGCGCCGCAACGGTTGATCTTCAGGATTCAACGGTTGGGTCCGGTGACATCAACTCCGCAAACGACTTTTCCTTTATGTTTTATGGCGTGGTAAATGACTACGCCGAGGCCATCCGTGACTTCAGCTCGCCCATGGTTGAAGGTGACGAGTTCAATGTGACCATTGCTTACAACTGGAACGGCGGCGCCCGCGGTGTCAACATTCTGGATGCGTCGAATAACGAACTGCTAAACATTAATTTCGGCGGTGACAATAATCTTAGTCTTACCTTTAGCGGGGAAGCCGGAACCATTGTGAATGAAGAATACTTCAGCGACGCCACACTTGAAATCAATGTGAAGCAAGTTGCCGGAAACCAGATGGATGTCACCATTGTCCGCGTCAACGACAGCATGACCTCCAATTATGTTTCCACCACGCTTTCGGCGCCTGGAGCAAAAGTTAAGTTCTATAATGGCGGCCACGATGGCGACAATGTGAACTACGCGCTTTTCGTCAACAACCTGGAAATCGTTGAAAGCGCAGTCCAGACACTTTCCATCAGCGGTCAGGACGCGAAGGCCGTGGGCATGACCAATCTCATCACTCTTACCCGCGGCGGTCCGTTGGACAGCGCCGTGGTCGTTGATCTCGATGTTAGCGATGACACGGTTCTTCTGGCTCCGGCCAGCGTAACTTTCGCCATCGGTGATGCGGTCACCAACTTTTTGGTGGAAGGATTGGCGTTGGGTTCGGTTACCATTCTGGCAACCGCGATGGATTACCCCAATGCATCGATCGACATCTCCGTATACGACATTGCCTACGATGACTCGTCTTATTATCCGCCGGGATCTTTCACCGACGGCGGCAACGGCGGGCTTGGGTTTGAAAATTGGTTGTTCCTTTCCAGCGGTGGAGACGGCGAAGGCTACACCAATTTCGTCGGAGCCTTCATTGGCAATTCCACCAGCGCCGGCGGCGGCAATGTAAACGCCAGTTCGGGCGATGCATTCGGCATTTTTGCCAACCAACAGGGCAGTGGTCCTGCCCCGGAATTTAATGCTATCCGCAAATTTGAAAACGCCCTTGGGGTTGGAGAAACTGTCTCCCTTGAATTTGGTGTTAACTTCCGAAACGGAGCAAAAGGCGTGACTTTCCAGGACAGCGGATCGTGGAAGTTTGAAGTGAATGTTACCGATGACGATTACAAATACCGCGATTGGGTGAACGGTTCCGACTACGTGAGCCTCGGGTGGGATTACGCCGCCGACACCGCCATACATGTTGAACTCGCCCGTGTGGCCGGCAGTCTTTACCAGGTAAGCGTGAGCCGTTCCGGTAGCACGCCGGAATTCGCCGACCTGGGCCTTTTCGATCTCGGAGGTAGTCCGGTCAATGAAGCGCGATTCTACGTCTACAACACCGAAGGCGGATCAGCCAACGATCTCTACTTCAACCGCTTTGCCATCTACAGCAGTGAAGAACTTTCCATCCTGTCCATTTCCGGAAATGACGGTATGGTGGCCGGTCAAACCAACGTGTTTACCGTGTTCCGCACCGGCTCCACCGATGACGCCTTGACGGTTGACTTGATCAGTTCCGACGAAGCCGTGGCAACGGTTCCCGCTTCGGTGGTTATTTCCGCCAGCGAGTCGAGTGCAACGTTTGAGGTGGTTGCATTGGATGTCGGCGAAGTAGTGATAAGCGCCACGGCCGTTGACGCCCTCGGCGCGGACTTTGATGTTTTGGTTGTTGATATCGCGTACGACGACACGACCTACTATCCGCCTTCTTTGTTTGAAAACGGAGAAAACAGCGGCTTTGGTTTGCAAGGCTGGATCATCTCCGGCAATGATGGTGACGGAGAGGGTTACACCAATTACGTTGGCGCATTTATTGGTGACTCCACGAGCGGAGGCCCCAACGTCAACTCCAGCGAAGGAACCGCATTTGCCCTTTACGCCAACAAGGATGGCGAAGGTGGCGACGACCCGCTGGTCGAAGCAACTCGTCCCTTTGACGAACTTGGCGTTGGTGAATCTGTTTCCTTTGTAATGGGTGTGAATTTCCGGAATGGCGCCAAAGGAGTTATGTTCCAGAATGCCGGCGACTGGCTGTTTGAAGTTGGCGTTTTTGCCGACGACTACTGGTACAACGTTCGCGACCAGGGTAACAACCCGGTTTCCCTTGGCTGGAATTACGCGGCCGACTCCGCGATTGTCGTGATTCTTTCACGCGTAGACGCCACGACCTATAATGTCAGCTTGAGCCGCGAGGGTGGTAGTCCTGAAGAGCTTATCATTCAGGGAATCACGCTTTCAAAAGCTCCGGATCGCGTGCGATTCTATGTTTTTAATACGGATTCAGGTGATGAAAACAATCTGTACATCAACAACCTCGCCATCTTCACCGGTGTCGTGGAAGTGGAGTTTACCGATGGCATTCCGAACAGCTGGTGGGAACAATATAATATCCCCGTCATCGACCGTATTGCGCTGGAAGACTATGACAGCGACGGAAGTTTGAACTGGGAGGAATATGTTGCGGATACCAATCCCGATGATGACACCTCATTCTTCCCTAACCTCATCCTGACCGCCTCCGGCGGAGATGTGTTCACGGTGACAACGGGTCCATCCACGAACAGCCGCGTCTATGACGTGTGGTGGTCCACAAACCTGATGAGCAACCCGCAGGGCTGGACCCGCTATGGCTTGAATGTTACCGGCGATGACCTCGGTGGCGATGTGACCCTCACGGTGACGAATAGTTTGCCCAAGCTGTTCCTTCGTTCCGGCGTCAGCCTGCCCTGATCGATAACCCAATAAAATTATGAAAACGCCCCGCCTTGTGCGGGGCGTTTTTTGTGGAGCCTCGGCGTCCGCGCCAGGGGCGCCGCGTTTCCATCGCCGCGAGCATGACGAAATCTTTTTGTCATGAAGGTCTTCTGTCACTAGGATGCAACCATGTACCAATGTGCGGCATGTTCAAGTTCCCTTAATCGCAATCAAAGCCGGAACGGCATGTACTATGCCTGCCCTGATTGCCACGGACGTTTCGTGGGTCTGGGCGTTTTGCGCAAGACTCTTGAACGTTCTGCAGTCAACAATCTCTGGCGATCCGCGCGCGACGGAAATGGCAAGCCCGCACGACCATGTCCCGTGTGTGCCGCCGCGATGACCGAAGTCACAACAACGGGCGAACAGCTTCATATCGATGTCTGTGTTCGTTGCCACATGATGTGGTTTGACGGCGGTGAATTGGACGCCATGCCGGAAACCACTGCGCCTCCTCCGCCACCGGAAATGTCGCCCGCCGCCCGCGCCGCCCTGGCTATTCACAAGGTAGAGCAAATCAGGCGGGAAGCGGAAACCTCCCAAGGCATCGAGGGTCGCGCTCCGGATTCGATGTGGAAAGTCATTCCCTCCATATTTGCCCTACCCGTGGAAATGGATACCCGGTTCCTTATGCGACAACCCCTGGTCACCTGGTTGTTTGGCTTGATCGCATTATTCGCATTTATTTCCGCTCTACCGGATTTGAGTCAGGCAATTGATCGCTGGGGATTTTCGCCGGGTATGCCTTTTCGATATGGTGGCATGACCATGCTGACCTTCATGTTTATGCACGGCAGTTGGTGGCAACTGTTGTTGAACCTCTATTTTCTTTTAATATTCGGTGATGACGTGGAGGATTATCTGGGACACGCACGGATGATGATTCTTCTGGTCGCAGGGGGAATGTCCGGTTGTTTGTTTCATGCCGCGGCCGGCGTCAACCCGGTTACGCCGTTGATTGGCGCAAGCGGAGCCATATCCGGTGTTCTGTGTTTTTATTCTTTGTTGCATCCGCATGCCCGCATCGGATTTCTCATTCGCTCGATATATCGTGTTGGCTGGATTCATGTCAGCGCAAGGGCGGCATTTGCCGGATGGATATTGATTCAATTTCTCGCCATGCATTTTGAATTGCAAGGATTCGAAAACGTGTCCGCGTTCGCTCATCTCGGCGGTGTGCTGGTAGGCATTCTGATGTGGGTGAAGTGGCGTGATCAGTAACGCCGATCGATCATTCCACGCGCAGGATATACCCGCACAAATAATCGCTTTCCGGAAAGCTTAACCGCACCGGATGATCCGGAGGTTGGTCCAATCGTTCCAGGACCTGAACCGTGCGACCGGCATCCCTTGCCGACCACTCCAGGGCAGTGAGAAACACGTCCCGCTTTACCCAACCTGAACATGAAAACGTGCCGAGTATGCCGCCGGGTGCAAGCAACTTCATGGCAAGTCGATTGATATCTTTGTAGGCGCGCAAACCTTTTTCCAGTTGCTTCTGGTTATGCACAAACTTCGGAGGATCAAGTACGATCATGTCAAACGTGTCACCGCGATCCCGGAACTTTCGCAAGGCTTCCGGAACGTCTGCCACCATGTGCGTACACGACGACGGCATGTTGTTTTGATCCGCATGCTGTTTCGCTCGCGCCACGGCATCTTCGGATCGATCAACACCGATTACCCCGTTCGCCCCGGCCCGGGCCAGATGCAATTCAAAAGAACCTGTGTAACAATACGCGCTCAAGCACCGGCGGCCTTTGGCATACACCGCGACGCGCCGCCGGTTTTCCCGTTGATCAAGATAAAAACCGGTTTTTTGTCCCTCGGCAAAATCCACCGAATAGTTAAATCCGCTTTCCTTGATGATGACCGATTCAGATGGCGGCAATGATGCCTCGGGTGCGGTTGCGCCTTCCTGGTGAAAAGCATCAAGATCATGTACAACGACGGGATTGAGTCCGCGCGTTTCAAGATAATCGCTTATTGCCGGTTCGAATGAACGCAACAGTGACGTGTTGAATTGGAGGCAGGCATGATCGGCGTAACGATCAATAATTACGCCCGACAACCCGTCGGATTCGGAATAACAAAGTCGAAACGCATCGGTATCCGGCTCCCGGGGATAAATTATGGATTCCCGCCAGCTGATGGCCGCGGCGATTTTGCCGAGAAAAAAATCGGCATCGAGCCGAACCGTTTCGTCGCGGGAGTATACGCGAACGGCGAGATTTCCGTGCGGACTTGCCAGCCCTCTCGCCAACCATTCGCCGCTTGAAGATACAATATCCACATTCTGGCCAATCGCCACGGGACCGGACCACGAAGCAATCGCGCCGGAAAATATCCAGGGATGACCCAGTGCGACGGGTTTGTCACGTCCGGGTTTTAGCGTGGCTTTAATACAATTCATGACCAATAAGCATGTGGTGTTTTGATCTTCGGGTCAAGGAATGCGCGTTATGGCGGTGCGGCGCCCACACCG
>DAOLDL010000056.1:8877-19470 GCA_035327305.1 Kiritimatiellia bacterium
AGGCATTCTTGCCTGTGGAACCGCATCACAGCGCAGAATAGACAAGCGCCATCAGCGCCGCGACCGCAGTATCGGTTCGCAGGGTCCGTCGCCCCATTCCGACCGGGAGGAATCCATTCTGATGAAACGCATCAATTTCCTTTTGTGCCCAGCCTCCCTCGGGTCCGATGGCCAGCGTTACGTTTCCGGGCTTTTCGTGTTTATTCATAACGTCGCGCACGGATTCTCCCGCGTTGGGATCTGCGATGAGCTTGACGTGATCGGCGGGAATTTTTGGCAAGTGATGCGATGCGAACCACGAAAACGATTCCAGCATCTTTACCTCGGGCATGCGGGTATCGCGCGCCTGTTCCAGCCCTTCTCGCAATCGCGGTATGTAGATTGCGGGATATGTCGCGTGGCTTTCGAAGTAAAAGGACTCGACCCGTTCCGCGCCAATGATTGTGATCTGCCGAACCCCCAAAGATGCCATGGGCGCCCATAGCCGCTTCATCACCTTGGGGCGCGGCATGGCCAGCACAATGTCCAGCGGCGGATGCGGCGGCGTGGGACCCTCAGGTAATTCAACTTCAACAACGCCTTGATGCATCGAGACAATTTTCGTCATGCCGATGGGACCGTCCACGATGCCGGCCAGAATGCTCTCTCCGGGGGATTTTTTCAGGACCTGCGCAATATGCTTCGATTCTCGCGGACCCAGCATGATCGTCGCGCCGGAGATATCGTTGCGATCTATCAGGATGCAATTCATGAACGACGCACCATGCTAGACGATGCGCTTGAATACTTCGTTCAAACTGCCGCGACGATACCCCTGCAGATCAAGCGCGGTATAACGGAAACCGCATTGTTTCATCAGGGTTGTGATGCGTTCGCGCATTTCCGTTTCGGCCGCGCGGCTGATCTGCTCCGCCGGCAACTCGATACGGGCCACTTCGTGGTGTACGCGTACCCGCAGGTTTGAAAACCCAAGATCGCGAAGGCCATTCTCCGCTTTTTCCACGTGAGATAGAGCTTCACGTGTAATGTGAATGCCGTATGGAAACCGCGAGGCAAGGCAGGAGAATGCCGGCTTGTCATGGGTCTTCAATCCCATGGAGCGGGATGCATCACGAATGTCGTTTTTGGTAAACCCCAATTCCTGCAGGGGGCTTTCAACGCGCTTTTCCAAGGCGGCTTTACGTCCGGGCCGGTAGTCGGTTAAATCATCGGCATTGGTGCCGTCGATAATGTGCGCGAAACCTTCGCGATCGGCAATGTCCCGCAAAAGGCCATACAACTCGGTTTTGCAGTGATAACAACGAGAGGTTGGATTGTTGGCGTAATCCGGGTTGGCGAGTTCGTTGGATCGGATAATGCGGTGATTGAGACCGAGCGATGCCGCAAGTTCGCGGGCTTCCTGAAGTTCACGTTCGGGAAACGACGGTGACGTTGCCGTGACCGCAAGCGCTTTGTCGCCGAGGGTTTGCCGGGCGAGCGCGGCAAGAAACGTGCTGTCCACGCCGGCGCTGAAGGCAACGATCACCGTCCCCATTTCGGTCAGGCGCGAAGTAAGCTGTGAAACCTTTTCCTCCGGGCTTGCGGGCCACTCGACCTTGTTTAAGGTGTTTTCAGCGTTCTTCATACTGGTTCAATATACCACGGGAGCGGCGTTGTCTCATTCTTTTTCCGCCTGCTCGATCCACGCCCCGCCCAATACGGCATCGCCATCGTAGAATACGGCGGCCTGTCCGGGGGTAATGGCAAATACTGGTTCCTCGAGTTTGACTCTGACACGCCCATCACCCGGCGACCATATACGGGCCGGCACAGCTTTTTGGCGGTATCGGGTGCGAACCAGCAGGCTGGATCCGTCGACCGGTGGTTCGTTCTTAACCCAGTAAATATCATGGGCAGTGAAGCCGGCGCTCATGATTTCATTGCGTCGACCCACGACGACAATGTTCTCTTTCGGGCGCAGTGCCTTGACATACATTTTTTCGCCGGTGGCGATACCCAGACCTTCGCGTTGACCCAGCGTGAATTTGTGGATGCCGCCGTGTCGGCCGAGAATTTTTCCGGAATCGTCGATTACGTTTCCCTCGCGCGCGACTTCCGGATGAAATTGTTCGATCAGCGTTGCCGGGCCTTTGCCGGTTATAAAACATAAATCCGCAGTTTCCCGGGCGCCATCGGTAGGAAGTTGCCGGTCCTTCGCTATTTTTCTCACTTCCGGCTTGGTCAATTCGCCAAGCGGAAAAAGGGCGTGTGATAGTTGATCCTGGGTGAGGCGATGCAGAAAGTAGGATTGGTCTTTGTTGGGGTCGCGTCCCTGGCGCAGGAAGAATCGGTTTTGTTCGTCCTGGTCAATGCGGACATAGTGTCCGGTGGCCATGTGGGAACAACCGAGTTGCAACGCGCGCTCCAGCACGGTGCCGAATTTGAAGAGGCGGTTGCAGTAAATGCAAGGGTTGGGAGTAATGCCTGCGGCATAAGCGTCGGTGAACGGGCCAACCACTTCGTGCATGAAGCGATCCATGACATTCAGGACGTAATGCTGAATGCCGAGGTGATCGCAGATGCGCCGGGCGCGGTTGACATCTTCGATGGAGCAACAGCGGGAGCCGTCCTTGAACATGTGAAGTGTGAAGCCGATTACTTCCCATCCCTGGTCAATCAACAGGGCGGCGGCAACCGAGCTGTCGACGCCACCGCTCATTCCGATGGCGGCGCGACGCGGTGCAGTTTCATTAATAGCTGGCATAAGCAAAGTGGTTTATGCGCGAGATAACCAAGTGTCAACCCTGCATCTGTGCTTGTTAGCGGGGTAAATCAGGGCGTAACAAAAAAATCATCAAATTGAGGCAAACACCTAATAGCCACGCAATATATAGCCGCTATGGTTTATAATGGTAAAACGTTTCGATTGGAAATGCTTGATTTTCAGGTGTTTGCAACTTGACCCATTACAATCGAGGCGGGTATTCTTGTTCTTCAGTGTGGGTGTAATAAATCGCGGAAACGCATAATGTGTAGGAGTTCGATCATGAATTATCGATTGGGGACTAAACTGTGCATGTTGGGAGCTGTTGCTATATCCATGATGATGGGTGCAACGACAAAAGCGGAGTTGCTGGTGGGTTGGGATTTAGTTGGATATCCGGCGACGCCCATTCCAACCAATGCATCAAGTTCGTTTAACCACCCAAGTGTGCAAGGCGGACTTATCGAACGCGGGCCTGGATTGGGGGCAACAGGAGGAACAAATGGTTTTGTTGCGAATAGCTGGCCGCTTCCCGCAACCTCGACACTGGCGGATGCGATTGCATCCAACGATTATTTCTCAATTACCATCACCGCGCAACCGGGCGCAACCTTTACCATTACCAACTTTCTTTGGCGGGCAACGCGCAGTGGAACGGGACCATCCAACTTTGTATTGAGAAGCAGTCAGGATGGTTTCACCGCAAATTTGGCCGCATGGACGCACGCTGGAACCGGCAATATAAACCACTCAAATTCATTGAGTATGGCGAGCGACAGCAATGTAGTGTTTCGTCTATACGGCTTCGAGGTGTCTGGTAACGCAGGATCCGCCCGCTTTACCGATGGCGCAAATTTTGGCTCGGCGGGAATTGATGTGGCATTCTTTGGCACCGCAACGGCGCCGCCGAATCAACCAGAAGTGGAAATCCTCACGACGAACACGACGGTTGATTTTTTCACAACCACATTTGATGTTCAGGGAACCGCCAATGAATTTGTGGTTGGACAATTGGTTTGGACAAATACACTGGCGGCGGTTGGAGGCACCATCCCGGCGACCGATCTATGGCAAATCGATGATGTTCCGCTGGCTGTAGGCGTTAATGTGATAAACGTTCTGGGCACAAATGGCTCGGGTGTTTTGTCGCAGGATAGCGTGTCGATTACGAGACAGGCGTCGCCCCAACCGGCGGTCAACATTACGACGGCCAATCAATCCGTGCCATTTGCGACAACGGAGATCGATATAGTTGGTACAGCCAATACCAATACCGTGGGCGAATTGAGCTGGACGAATAGCTTGACCGGCGCCAGCGGAACGATCCCGGCCACGTTAAATTGGATTATCGACGATGTGGCGCTTGCCGTCGGAGACAATGTCATCACGGTCAGCGGATCGAATCTGTATGCTGTAGTCGTCCAGGATGTGGTTACGATTATCCGCGAGGTGTTTTTGCCGCCAGTCGGTAGCGACCTTTTGGCATTTCAAGGGTTTGAACCGGGTGATTCCTGGACAATTCTGGATGGCGAAGCACACATCTCCGATGATACCGGGCCAACCAACACACCGGCTAATGCACGAATCCGTACCGGTGATAATTCATGGCAGACAGTTGGAGCCTCAAACATGTTGAATCTGGCAGAAGTTGATATTACCGGAAAATCCAATGTGGCCATCCGTGTCCGCCTCGCCAGTATATCAGAGAATGCCAATAACGGAGCTGACTTTCCCGACATAGTCAGGTTTTTTGTCTCTCTGGATGGTGAGGAGTATGGTGAACCGGAAACCGCGGTTCGTGGAAATACCAATGCACGATGGGGGTATGGTGCGTTTCTTACCGCAAATCGGATTGTAGACGGGAGCCCCACGGTCACCAATGCCGCACCGCAAGGTGGAACAAGCTCGAACAATTACTCGACGGTTATTCTGTACGTTCCAGATTCAGCAAATTCCGTAGCCTTGAGAATTGTGGCGATTAATGATGCCGTTAATGAAATATGGGCGATTGATGACATCGAGCTGTTGGGTGATGAGGGAGAGGGTGGCGGCGGCGATGATCCATCCGAGCCTGACCTGGGCGAAATCCTGCTTCTGGGTGGCGAAACTTCCGTATCGTTTACGTCTGAAACGGGCGTGAACTATAGCCTGCAATACACTACGGATCTTACGGCAAATCCTGTGGTTTGGACGGAGGTTGATGGGCAGGCGGGTACCGGTGGCGTCATCACCTTGAGCGACGACGATCCTTCCGACCCGACCAGGGTTTACCGCGTGGTTGCCGTCAACGCACCGTAAACATCAGAGCGATGTGAAACAAAAAAGCCGCACTTTCGGGTGCGGCTTTTTTTTGTTTCCGTTCACAGAGTAACACAGGCATTCCTGCCTGTGTGCCTTGGTTTCCACAGACAAGAATGTCTGTGTTACATTCCATTGTTAAATCGATATCGAAATCGAAACCGTGTGGCGGACGCATTTTACCTGTTCTGGAGGGGCAAGCTACCGCGAGCCTTTGCTCAAGCGCCGCACCAAATGTTTATATGCTTGGGGGACATGAAAGAATTAAATCAAGATCGTCTGGAATTATTACATGTTTTCGTGCCGTCCTCATTTTCGGGGGAATCGTTCTCATGTCAATTATCTCTGCACCTGCTGGTATGCTCAACTGACGAATATTATCCGGAAGGCTTTCCCTTAAGCTTATGGTTGAACACAATACCGACCACTGTCGGTAATGATACATCAAGTTTGTTTGCGACAGGCCGATGTACCACTCCTCCCGTTTAACACCAGGAAACAATTCGACACCTGTTGGCATATGATTGGAGTATTTTGTTTGAGAGACGACATCACCACGCACACTCATTGATATATGCTCCACTTGACTGGGGTCGTTAGGCAACGTTGATACCGTTAATGTCATCCCCAGGGGTGGAATGTTTGAAAACACAAATACGCCCTGCCCATTATCACCAGTGAAATCACTGCGAAAAACTTTAAGGTTGGACAACGAAATGTTGGGATTTTCATTTCGACCAAATAGAACAAAAGGAGGAAAAGCAAAGGGATCGTTATAAATGGTAACGGTTGTTTCGCTTTCGTGTTTTGTTCTTACAAATGTTAGGGACCCTGCATCCATATATGTTTTATGAATCAAAGCATCCAATTCATCGTCACATAATCTAGCAAACATATCGTCCGACTGTACTTCAATTATATCTCGCCTCCGGAAGCCGTCTTTATCAGCAACGAGGCGTACAATGTTAGTCGTGCCTGGTTGAACGCCCATGGAGCGCATATCAGGAAAAATTTGCGTTAAGTTTTCCATGGTTTTGACATAATTCCCTTTTCCAATTACTGAATCTTCAGCCAGCAGGTGCTCCAGCTTATTGGTAATGATAACATCCTCATAAAGAAATAGTCCAAGCGCGGGAAAAAAATCCTCCTGATGACGATCAAGTAACGCTAGAGAATCGCCATAGGTGGTGGCTGATATCAAAAGTATTCCGGTGAGTGTACAAGTTATAGCCTTGATATTCACTAGCAACCCCTTCCATTGTATTCGAACTGTTCGCTGACTTTTTGACAATTGCAATAGCATGCGCTTGCGGCGCAGGCACAAGCAGTATCAAGCAGTGCGACACCGGCAATACATGCAACACATTGAGCCCACGGAGGCGAGGCGCAACATGCAGCAATAACACCAAGTGATACCGCGCTACAACCTGCAACAATCGAGTGACATCCAATCATTCCCCATGTTCCGCTTGGCCCCGCACAACTATACACGACCGTGATTTTACTTAATCGTCCGCTTCGCTCGCTACATGTGGTTGCTCCGCCGTCAACGCAACGGCCATACCACCATGTGTAAGTATTATTTTGGCAAACACCGCAAGATTGATTGCCTAGGTTCTGGTCTTGTCCTCTACCCACACAGCGTTGATGCGAATTCCCGAATGTTGGCGTCGTTATCTGTGCCACAATAAATAATGCTATAATTTTATTTATTAACTTCATATCTCTCCTGTTTCATTTTTGGCGGTTTTCTAATTGTTAACTTGATCCATTAACAATTCTAATCAAGGGGTACCAGTTGGCCTTATCGATGGCTTCGTTATATTTATTCGGATCATAGCCGTCACCGTGACGCTTCTTTGTGATTTCGAGAAGAGCCACCCCTCCCCAATATATTCCTCTGTTCAGGCTAATTCTGTCTCTTGGCGACATACCGTTGACGATGGCGCTGGCGTGTTGAAGAGCGGCATCTGTATCACCATTTTTCAGAGCTTCAGCGCCCAGGTAAATCCGGCTCTGCATGGCATGAGTTGAACCGGGTGCAGAACTTACCGACGCCCGGAAGTACTGCAGTGAGGAGTCATAATCATTGTTGAAATAGAGCTCCTCCCCAAAACTTAGCGCAAACTTCGCCCGATCAACACGGTCTACACGACCGTCGGCCAGCAATTGATCGGCCTTTTGTGTGAAAGATGATTTGTCGCCGCGATCCAGTGTAATCAACGCATCATAAAACTGTGCCTCTTGAATCGCGTGTGTCGTGGGTGCGGGTTGTCCAACCCGGGGTGTTTGTATCTTTTCGATCAAGGCAAGGGCTTCGTCGTGGTGGCGAAATGCATAAAGATTCTGAATTACTTTGACTTGTTCGTGCCAGTTGATGTTCCGTTCATCAAATTGTTTCAAGGCGGCCTGATGCGCATGATCAAGCAGAACAAGTTGTATTTCTCTTTGTTGGCGTGCGCCGAAATAATCCAGAAGCCGGATAAGTTCATACGGTGTTTCAATGTTCGGCAATAGCTTTTCTACTTCCGCAAGAACCCGTCTGCGGCCTTCTTCCGTCTGCAATCCATTCGTTTTTTCCGCCATGCGATACATGGTCTGCGCCACCATTTCATAGCGCCCCTGCGCGGCCATGATGTCTATAACATCTTTATAATTTGCCATGGCCATGGCAAATGATCCGGAAGCCGCATGGGCGTCGCCAAGAAGTAACATCGCCCGCTCGCGGGCGTCGCCCGCAGTGTTTTTTACAAGGTGTTCAAAATAGGCGACCGCCTCGCGGCTGTATCCAGCCTCAAGCAGTCCTTTGCCAAGGCGGTGGAGTCCGGCCGGATCTGCGTCGGGATTGGTTTCCAGAAAAGCCATCAGGCTGTTGACAACCTGGTGCGTTGGCTTGCCAAGTTTCTGCTGGGCCTCCAAAAGCCTCAAATAATCGCTCGCGGTTTTTACACCGTCGCGATTGGGAATCATCACCAATTCCTGATAATAGCGTTCGGCTTCTTCCCATCGATTGTTCCGGATGGCGGATGCGGCCAGTTGCTCCAGTGCATCGACCTTTCGCTTGCCTTCTTCCCGCGCGGCCAGCGCCATGGAAAATTGCTCCCACCCGGCAACCCCCTCTTTGCGGAGATAGGTTGCCATGTGATACATGTAATCGTCGAAACGTTTGGAGTTTTCGAAAATGGATTGACCCTTCAACGCCCACTCGAGTGCAAGCGCCGTGTTTCCATCTCGCATTGCCATGCGAACGATTTCGTAATAAAGCTTGGACACCTCTTCGTATGGCTCCCCGCCGTTTTCCCCGATCCCTTTCATGATCGCGGCGCGAGCTTCTTCGTTGCGCCCCATGGCAATCAGCGATCGCACCTCTATCAGGCTGGCCTGGCGGGCCACCTTGCTTTCAGGTCCGCTGATTTTTACCGCCTGCTCCAATGCGTAGTCGCTTAAGCCGAGGTTGAACAAACTGCGAGCCAGGTTAAACCGCGCGGCGTTCGCGTTGAACCATTCAATGGTTTGCCCCTCAACAAAGAATTTGGCTTCGATTTTCTGTATCCATTCGGCGACATCGTCAAACAAAGCAAGTTTTGCCAGCGTGCGCATGACGTCCAGATGCGCGTTGAAGGCTTCTTCAGGGGGGAGGGAGTCGCTTTCTACTGCGGCAACAAATAACGCCAATGCTTCATCCATGTGACCACGGCCGACCATCAGTTGACCAAGCAACACTTGCGCGCGCGCGCGATTGCGCGGTCGGCCAAAAACACGTATTTGATAGTCAAGCAACTCCATGGCCTCGTCAAAGCGTCGCTCTTTGATCAGCGCTTCCGCGTCTTTAATTCTTTTGCCGGCGAATTTTTTGTATTCATCCGGGGTAATGACCGCGCGATCCGGTATTTCATCAAAGAGATCGGGGTCTGAAAGATTCATTTCAACTACAGCCGGGGCGGAAATTGTTGTCTCGACCTCCTCACCGCCGGACACCGGTTCATTCAGGGTGAGGGCAGGGGTCTCGTCGGCTTCATTTCCTTTTTGCACGGCGAGGGCAATAACCATGATCGCCGCAACCAGGGCAACCGGAAACAAACCAAGGATGACCAGCTTATTTTTGCTCACGACTCATCTCCCGCAAGGCGTGTGCCAGAGCGCGTGCCGCAGGACGCAGTACTTCGTTCCGGTTGTTGACGAAGGCATCAAAGGTTGAGCCGGCGCTATCGTCGGCGCGATCACTGATCACCCGAATAATTAGCCCGGGGCGCCCAAACGATACAGCGGCTTCCATGAAGGCGGCGCTGTTCATATCGACAAGATCTACGTCAAATGTTTGCGCCAGAAACGTGCGGCGTTCATTGGATGTAATAAAGGCGTCTCCGGAAACCAGGCGACCCTGGTCGTGAACGGTCAAGCCGGCAGTTTGGCACTGGGCCATGAACTTTTCCGCAAGCGTATCGAGAAATGAATCAGATTCGACGACGGTTGCGTCCGTACTGCGGGGGTGAAATTCGTTCGGTTCCCGCCAGGCTCCGCGATCGTGCCTTGCCACATGACGCACAATAACAATATCGCCAGGCAGATATTTGTCAGTGAGCACTCCCGTAAGGCCAAAAGAGATATATCGTTTGGCATTCATTCTGCCAAAAGACAGCGCCACCGGTTCCATCGTTTCAAGAAGACCCGCCCTCGTGTTGGCGGATATAAAGCGACCTGCGGTGCTGGTGAAAGGGATGAAAGCGTGACGACCAACCCGCACGGATTGAGAAGAACCAGGTTGAACACTGTGAAAATCGACTAAATCCGGCTGAAGAGCAAAAAAGAATACGGCATCGTAGGCGTTTGCAATATTTGCCTGAAAAACAAATATAAAAAGCAACGTTGAAAGTACATTCCGCATGATTCCTCCATATCGAACCGCTAAACCAAAGTCAAGTAAATCGCTACACTCGGCCAAACATTTTGCAATACTCGACGGCCAAGTCGTGACGATGCGCGCAACATGCTTGTAAATAAGCTTTTACGGAAGTGTATAAAAACCGAAAAAATTATATATTTAATTGTTGACGAAAGTATACCGCTTTAATATAACAATAAACATTATGAATGAAGCGGTATCCAGAAGGTCGTTTATCGGATTGGTCAGCGTGGCCACCGCCGCGGTTGGATTGACCAACGTTCCTTTTCTGGGATTTTTGGAAAACCGATATTCCGTCCGGGTATTCAAATTTGAGGCGATTTCGGGTGTGCGTTACAGTCGGGCGGATAAGGGCCACATCGCCAACAAAATTTATCCGGATGTTGCTTCCGCCGTTTCTCGTCGCCCGCATCGCGGTTTTAAGGCTGAATTGAAAGAAACCGTTGTTTACACCAAGCAACCTGTTTCCATCACCGAATTATTCGCCGGCCGCCGTGACATAGATTTTCGTTCGAAGCCGGACATTAAACATTTTCAACAATTTGCCGCCGGAAACGGTAGCAAAAACAAACAACGAGCCTCGGAAGAGGCGTGAGCCTAGGTCATGTGGCTCGTTCCCCGGGGGGCTTTGCCCCCCGGTTTTTTTTGC
>DAOLDL010000057.1:0-11512 GCA_035327305.1 Kiritimatiellia bacterium
TACACCTTTGCTGATATCCGATCTTGTCCGCGCAATCTGCGGTCAATCTTCTTCGATTTTAAACTTAAAAGAAGAACCCGAGTCCTGCGGATAGAAGCCAATCGTCGTCTCCGTCGCCGACGCGCCGGTAACCACCGATGTTAAAAATTAATTGGTAGATACTGATTTCTCCTTCGAGGCCGAGGAAGGTTTGATTGTCGTCAACTTCCAGCGGCTCAATCCAGGTGCGGATGATGGCGGCTTTCAGGCCGTATCCGAAATCGCCGATTCCGGTTGAATCAAGTCCCAAAGCAATTTTTCCGCCGCCGATACCGACTTCCGCTTGAATGACCGGGTGCAGGGCATCCTGGCCATGTCCGAATCGTAATCCCGCGGCGGCGCTGGCCACCAGCGGTGTGGAAACGCGTAGAACAACAAATGGTTCTGCCGCCTGTGCGACTGTTATTCCGGACAACGCCATGCAAACAACAATTGTTTTTATAATCTTCATTTCGATTCTTGCTCCCGATAATGGGCAAATGTATCGGCTGTGATCCGATCTGTCGAATTATACAAACATATCCGGGGTTTACAGAATTCGCTACGCTATTCATCCCGAACACAACACCTGAAACCCGAAACCCTGGCGGCAATTCTTCGCCGCTCTGCGCACATGGTCTCGCGGTTGACACTCCTTGCCCCGGGTGTTACGGTTGTACATGTAATCCGGCTGTAATTTGGTTATGAACTTTCTGTGTGTAAAGGGCAAAGCGGGGAATCGCTTGAGCCACCGGGGCGATGCGTTGTGCCCGGTTGCCTTGCCCACAATTCTATTCACATATCTCCCGGGGGCGGCAAGATGAGCGCCGACCCGAAATCCGCCGCTGATCAAGCTTATGTGGCCGTCGCCGGTCGCGTGGCGCTCGTCAAGGTGGAAGGTCGGGGCTCTTTCAAGATCAGCGCGTCACTCAAACAATTCGGCGACAGCGTCGTCAAAGATCGTTTACCACTTCTTCTTCTGGACATGTCTCTTTGCATTGGCATGGACAGCACGTTCATGGGGGTGTTGGCGGGTATTGCATCGAAGTTGAAAACGCAAGCCGGTCGGGTGGTTCTTGTAAATTGCACTCCCCGGACACGGGGCCTTCTCGCCACATTGGGACTTGATCAATTGATCAGTGCTTATGAAGCGGGACAAACACCGGAAGATTACGAAAATATACTGCATGCGAAACGACCTTCCGATCAACTTGATGCGGCTTCCTGCCGGGATGAACAAACCATGCGGACGATGCTGGATGCCCACCAGAATCTGGTCGACCTCGTGCCGGAAAATATGCCGCAATTCCGGGATGTACTGGTTTATCTTCGCGAAGAGCTGAACAAAAAAACGGGAGAAGAGCAGGGGGCGCGATGAATCCCGATGCCGGCGGCATCAGCAATTCGCTGATCTTTATTTCCGCACTTACCAATTTCCTTCTGGCCATCGGCGGCGCTTACATGTACTTCCGCTGGCAAAAACAACGCAAGACATGTGAACAGCTTCTTCAGGAAAAGGAAGTCATCTTCGGATTCGTCCACGATGTTGGCGAAGTGTTTGCCGAGGCGGAGCATATCGAACCCGATCTGTTGCTGAAGCGCGTGCTGTTTTACGCGTTGCGTACCACCCGGGCCGCCTCCGGGGTCATTTATCTGGTGGATGACCGTGGCGATACGCTGACCGCCCGCGCGATTTCCGGTGTGTTTCCCCCGCTTGTCGTGGACGCCAACAGCGGCCTTGATGTCGCGGTCAGCAAATCCAAACACATTGAAAATCTGGTTCGCACCAGAATCATTCACAAAGGCGAAAGTTTAATCGGGACCGTTGCCGATCTCGGCACGCCGGTTCTTGTGCCGGACGCCGAATGTGATCCCCGGGTTCCCCGGCACGAAGCGGAATTCCTGCGTATTCGGTCGCTGGTGCTGGTGCCAATGCGTTTTCACCAACAGGTTACCGGGGTGCTTGCCGTCGTGAACCGGGTGGATGGAAAGTTCTTCGCGGAAACCGATATGAGTCTTTTGCAGGCGCTGGCCGACCAGGCGTCCGCCGCAGTTTATTACGCTGGATTGCGGGATTCATTGGATGAGAAAAAGCGGATTGATCACGACCTTTCGCTGGCCCGGCAAATTCAATATTCCTTGTTGCCGAGGGAACTGCCGAAAATCGAGGGCATCGAACTGGCCGCGTTTAATCAGCCGGCCAAGGAAATCGGCGGCGACTACTACGATGTGATTCCGCTTGATGACAAACACATCGGAATTGCCATTGCCGACGTTTCCGGGAAAAGCATCGGCGGCGCCATGTTGATGTCCATCTGCCGAAGCGTCCTGCGGGCAAAGGCTCCCGGCATATTGAGTCCGGCGGAACTCCTGCGCTCGATGAATCATGCCCTGGCCGGGGATATATCCGAGGACATGTTTATCACCATGCTTTACATGGTGTTTAATCTGGAAACCCGTCAGCTGGTGGTGGCGCGCGCCGGCCACGAAAAACCGCTTGTCGTCCGGGCGGATCGATCGACGGAAATCATCGAATCCAGCGGCACGGCGCTTGGTTTGTTGATGGATCAGGACATGTTCGACTCGATCATTGGCGAGGCGGAAATTCATCTGAAGCCGGGAGATCTGGTGGTCGGTTTCACGGACGGCATTACCGAAGCCATGAATGCCGACAAAGAGGAATGGGGGATGGATGCCTTCATCGATTCGTGCAGTCTGGCTGTATCGGAGGGATCCAACAGCCTGATCAATAAAATTCGTCAGAGGATACAACGATTTGTCGGGGACCACCCCCAATATGACGATATGACTTTACTTGCGCTTTATGTCACAAAATAGTAAATAGATGGAACCATTATGAGAGAGTGTCAAATCAAGCAGGAAGTGGTCGGAAGCGTTGATATACTTCGCCTGGATGGCGCGCTTGATGCCTATTCGTTTCCCCGGCTCGAACATGCTTTTAATCAATTGCGTGATAAACAGCGCAATCAAATTGTCCTTGATTGCTCAAATCTGGACTACATCAACAGCGCATCCCTCGGCGCCTTGATCGGGTTTGCCCGCAAAGTCCGCGAGCAGGGCGGCGATTTAAAGCTGGCCGCGTTGACCCCCAAGATTTACAGCATCGTTGAATTGCTTGGTTTTGATAAAATGTTGCAGATTTTTCCTGATGCCCAACTGGCGGTCAGCAAATTCTAGACCAATAAGACACGATCATGAGCGAAATGGATGAAGAAAAAAATAACGACATGGCCATTGAAGGCTTTGTCACGTTGCATCTTCCCTGCCGGTACAGTTACTTGCGCATGATCCGGCAGTCGGTGATTGACATGAGCGCCCGCGCCGGGATGTCTGAATTCAAGGCCGCCCAATTGGAGATGGCGGTGGATGAAGCGTGCGCAAATGTGATTGAGCATAGTTACGGCGGGGAAAGCGCCAGTATCAACAATCCCAATCATCCCGGCCTTCGTATCAACCTGATGCAGTGCCGCGACCGGATCGTCATTGAGGTTTTCGACCGGGGCAAAGGATTTGACTTTGAGCAACAGGGCGTGATCGAACCGGACGAGTACCTCGAAGATGAACGCCAGCGCGGACTCGGTATGTTTATCATCCAGAAATTCGTGGATGAGGTGTTTTACGAACGGGGTACCAGCTCCGGCAATTGCCTCCGCCTCACGAAACTGTTGTAATTCCAACGCTTCCGCGTTATTTTCCCGCGTTTGCCTCCCCTGGGGCCTGCCGTGCCGACGGGGCGTTAATAATTTAAGGATTTGTGATCATGAACGATAAAGAAAAACCGGATATTGAAAGCGCGGATGAAACCGTGGCGGATATACCCAATCCCGCCGGGCAAAATGCCGATGAACCCAGGGCGGCGGAAGCGCCGTCGCCTTCGGAAACGGACCTGTTGAAGGAAAGACTGCTTCGCCTGCAGGCCGATTTTGATAATTTTCGCAAACGCTCGGTTCGCGAACGCGCGGAATGGCAGTCTTTTGCCACTGAAGATTTGATTCAGGACCTGCTTCCCGTGGTGGATCATTATGAACTTGGACTCGCCACCGCGCAAAAAAATCAAACACCACCCGCCGTGTTGGACGGGCTGAAACTCGTGTATGATCAATTACTCGGTGTATTGAAAAAACGCGGGGTGACGCCGATTGCCGCGACACCCGGAACCGTTTTTGATCCCCATCGTCATGAAGCCATCTCCCACATTGCCTCCGAAGAGCACCCCGCCGATGTCATCATCGCGGAAACCCGCCGTGGTTATATGTTGGGTGAAAAGTTGATGCGTCCGCTTCAAGTTGTGGTGTCGAGCGGTCCGGCTGGAAATGGCGAAGGGAGCGGTGGTTGATCCATGGCTCCCGGC
Source organism: Kiritimatiellia bacterium (assembly GCA_035327305.1). Lineage (GTDB taxonomy): Bacteria > Verrucomicrobiota > Kiritimatiellia > CAIVKH01 > CAIVKH01 > CALMUP01. The sequence continues at coordinate 4,391 of DAOLDL010000057.1, forward strand.
AATAAGGATTTTTACGCAACGTTGGGCGTGGATCGTGGCGCGAGCCAGGACGATATCAAGAAGGCCTACCGCAAGCTTGCCGTTCAATACCACCCCGACAAGAATCCCGGCAACAAGGAAGCCGAGGAAAAATTCAAGGTTATCACCGAAGCTTATGAAATTCTAAGCGATCCCGACAAACGCCAGCGGTACGACCAGTTTGGATCAGCGGCATTCGGTCCGGGGGGCGGTGGCGGTTTTGGCGGTGGCGGTTTCGGAGGCGGAATCGATCTCGAGGAAGCTTTGCGCACTTTCATGGGCGCGATGGGTGGCGGCGGAAGTATATTCGATGACTTTTTCGGCGGTGGACGCCGCGGCTCACGCGATACCGCCATGCGCGGATCTGATTTGCGGTATGACCTTGAAATCGAATTCGAGGAGGCGGTTTTCGGTTCCCAGCATGAAATGACGCTTTCGTTGCTCGACGAATGCACGACCTGCCATGGAACCGGTCAGGAAACCGGAAGCAAACGCGAAACGTGCCGTCGTTGTCAGGGTGCGGGCAATGTGATCATGAGCAGTGGTTTTTTCCAAGTGCGTCAGACTTGCCCGTCATGCAATGGCACCGGTGAAATTATCAGCAATCCATGCCGGGAATGCCGTGGCGAAGGCCGCGTCAAAACGCGCAAAACCATCACGTTGCGAATTCCCGCCGGTGTGGAAACCGGCTCGCGATTGCGCCTGGCCGGAAAAGGCGAAGGCGGAACCCGTGGCGGACCGCCCGGCGATCTCTATGTTGTCGTGCATGTCAAAAATCATCCATTCTTCCAGCGGCATGGCGATGACATCATCGTCGAGATGCCGATTTCGTTTGATGTAGCCACGTTGGGTGGAAGCATTGAAGTTCCCACGGTTCAGGGTTATGCCGACTTGAAAATACCATCCGGTACCGCTAGTGGAACCGTGTTGAGAATGAAAGGCAAAGGCATTGCCGGGGTCGGTGGCGGACGTTTGGGCGACCAGCACGTACGCGTTGTTGTCGAGGTTCCCGACCGACTGGAGCGTAAACAGCGAAAAGCCCTTGAGGCATTTGCCGAGTTGTGCACCGAGGATAACTATCCCAAAATCAAACAGATCCGACGCACCGCCGAGAATTTTTATCAGAAACGGGACCAACGGGCGGGGTCGGTATAATTTTCCAATAACTGGAAAATATCCGCGCGTAAATTTCCAACGATTGGAAAATGAATACTTCTTCGTCATCCATCTGGCGGCACGATCAGAAAAACGTGATGATCATCACAACCGCAAAGGGCATGACTTCCATCCTTTCCGGAGAACTCGATGCCTTGGGGGTGACGGTTGCCGGCGCGACGGAAACCGGGGTATCCATCCGCGGCAACATGCACGATGCCTTGCGACTGAATCTTTATCTTCGGACCGCGCATCGTGTGCTGTGGCGATTAGGCGAAGGCATCGCCCGTCATCCCGATGAATTATTGAAAAGCCTGTGTCGGCTTCCCTGGGAAAATTGGATTCCCGTAGATGGTTATGTTTGCGTCACGGCTTCCGGTCGCAGTTCCGGCGGTGATGATCCTCGATTTGTCGCGCTCAAGACGAAGGATGCGATCATGGACCGCATGAACGGAATTCACGGGAAGCGTCCGGATTCCGGCCCCGAGCGCAATCGAACCGTGATTCATATTCACTGGGAGTCGCGGCACTTTACCATTTATCTCGACACGTCCGGCGAGTCGCTTTCGCATCGAGGTTACCGGCATCAGCCGCACAAGGCGCCCATGCGGGAAACTCTGGCCGCGGCATGCCTGCTGGCGACCGGATGGAAGCCGGGAACTGCAATGGTTAATCCGATGTGCGGCTCCGGCACGCTGGCCATTGAAGCCGCCCTGATGGCTTCCCGCACACCGCCGGGATTTTTACGCAATAATTTTGGTTTTATGCATGCGTTGGGTTATGAGGAAAAGTGGTGGAAAGACCTTCGCACCGAGGCCGGTGGTGATCGGTTGATTCGACCACACAGTGTGACCATCATGGCCACCGATCACGACGAACGGGCGATTGCCGCGGCCAGGTCCAACGCGGAACGCGCAGGCATGTCGAACTGGATTTCGTTTTCAGTGTGCGATTATTCCGCGACGAAACTTCCACCCGCGCCGGGCTTGCTCATTTTCAATCCGGAGTACGGGGAGCGTTTGGGTCAGAATGACGATCTCGCCGTGATGTACAAGGGGATCGGTGATTATATGAAACTGAAGGCGCAGGGTTACACCGGCGCGGTATTTACCGGAAACGTGGAAATGATCAAGCCGATCGGTCTCAAGCCCCGCCTTCGCGTGCCATTGTTTAATGGACCAATCGAGTGCCGCCTGCTGGTGTTCGATCTTTATGCCGGAACGTTGCGTGACCGCCGGTTGCGTAAAGAATAAAGCACGGAATTTCCTGTTGCCAACCCAATGTCGCGGGCTTGCAGTAGCTCGCCTCTCCACCATAGTTGGGGCGACGCCGGATATCGCTAATAATAGCGATGCCGGATAATTCGAATGCTGACGACCGCCACCAGCAGGATTACGATGCCTAGACCAAAGCGCATCAACGTTGAGCCGTAGGCATGCAGAGAACTCGCCACCCTGGTCGGATTTACATGTGATCGCGATAAGCTTGCCTCCTTGATATCGGCAATTGTTTCGGCGGTGATTCGCCTTGAAAAGTCGGAGACCGGCAACTGGTACCGGGTTGAACCAAAATAAACGTAGGCCTTTTTATCTGCAAGTGGCGAAAATACCAGATAATGCGGAATGGCGCCGGCGGTGATATCGCCAATCTTCGGCGCTCGCTCGGCGTAATGGTATATCTCGACTTTTAAGTAACGGTAATCGGATTTGGTCAGGGCGATTCTTTTTTGCTGATGGCCGGCAATGTCATGAATTCCGCCATCCGCCACCCAGCGCCACGCATTGGTCTGTGTGTTGCGCCCGAAAACACGCACCGGAAACGCAAAGTTTTTCTCCGATGTTTCCAGGTTGAGATACAAAAGCGGACGATTTCGCGCCCCGGTATCAAGGTGAAGGAACATCACTCCCGGAGGGACAGGCTCGTCTGCCGGCGAACTCATTTTTTTCAATTCCACCAGCTCATGGTCGGCATCATCGCGCAGGACGCGTATAACGTCGGTGTTTCGCCAATCAAGTGGCGCATCGGCGTTGCGGGCATCGTTGAATACGCGCACCACCAGAAGCGGCGCCGTTGAATCGGGATAATCGACGGCGCGATTACGAACCTGCGTGGGTGATTTCTGCTCTATTAAAAATCCGGATCCCAGCAACACAAGCCTGTTGATGTCGGGGCCACCCCAGACTTCCATGCGGCGTATGAATTCCTGCCCGCCCAAATGCACCACCACCCGGTTGTGGACCGGAATATTGCCTCCGCGACGTTCCGGCTCGACCATGAATTCCTTGACCGTGTAACTGATGTCCAGCTCACTTTCCATTCGTCCCCGAGCGCTGACGCGGATCGGCATCATGCCGCCTCGGTCCGGTCGCGCAAATACCACGCTTGGCCAGATGGCGCCATCGCGATCCACCACGCGAACATCAAGAGGGAAGGATTTGAATCCATCGAGAACATCCGCGGCAAGGCGGGCTTTGAAAAGCTTTCCCGTTTCCCAAGACCCGGACAACGCGGTGCGAAATTCATATTCGTCGAGTTCGGCAGGCAACGCCGAAGCCGTGGTGTTCCTGGCGGGACCGCAAACGCCGATCAGCAGTCCCAGTAGCAGGCATGAGGATTTTTTCATGGGCGCCGACATACGGGCATTCTACCTGATGCCACGCTTTTTCGCCAGCAGTTCCAGGGCGTTTTTTGCGACATGTTCCGGGGAAAGTCCACCCAGACACCGAATGTCTTTTTCCTTTAGCCGGCATTTTCGGGACAAACAAGGCCGGCAAGCGAGATCATCACGGTGTAAAACAAGGTGCCGGTCGCCATAAGGCCCGGTACGGCGATGATCTGTAGGGCCGAAAAGCGCAAGCACCGTTGTGCCGGCCGCCGCGGCGATATGCATCGGGCCGGAATCGACTGTGATCGCGAGATCCATGACAGACAACCATCCGCCCAATTCGATCATGGAGGTGCGCCCGCACATATTGGTGATGCCGCTACCGGTTTTTTCGGCAATGTAACGGCAAGTGTCGTGATCTTCCCGGGCGCCAAAAATATATAAGTGCGCGTGTTCATGAAGCATTTGCGCTAGTGTTATAAAATGCGCGGGTGGCCAGTTCTTGGTGTCCCATCGGGAACAAGGCAACAAGGCGATCAACGGTTTGCCGGATGGCAAACCTTCCGGTCGATCAAACTCGACGGGAAACGTGACCGGCCCTCTCGGAATCTTCAAATAATTCAGGAGGTCGAAATTTTCATCTACGGCATGGCGATCCTTGTTGCTTGGACCGGTGACCGCATCATAAAACAGTCGGGAACCTTCACGATGAAAGGACGGACCGATTCGCCGGTCGGCACGGGCCGCCTTCGCCACCAATGCGCTTTTCATCAATCCCTGCATGTCGAATACATAGTCGTATTTATCGCGCCGGAGATGTTCAAGGAAAAGGTCGGCCCTGGATAAAAAGTTTTTGCGCGGAAATCCGATCACCCGATGAACCGGTTCGAAGCGGCGCACCAATTCGACATACGGCTCGTTCACAACCCAGTCAAGTTCTGCGCCCAGGGCCTGCCTGACCTGCGCAACGGCGGGAAGGGCATGAAACAAGTCGCCGAGCGAGCTTAATTTGACGACAAGTACACGCATGAATAAGCCGGATTGAAGCAGGTTGGCATCACGCCAGTCCCAGCAACCTCAACATGACTGCTTTTTGCACATGGAGCCGATTTTCGGCTTCATCAAATACCACGGATTGCGGACCGTCTATGACCCCGGCCGTTTGCTCATAACCTCGAACAGCCGGCAGGCAGTTCATGAAGATGGCATCGGGCTTCGCCTTGGACATTAACTCCTCGTTGACTTGATAGGGCGAGAACATCTTGATGCGCATTTCCGATTTGTGCACGGGAATGTGATAACTCATCCATGTGTCGGTATACACGACGTCGGCATCGCGCGCGGCCTCAACCGCATCGTTGGTGATCAACATGCGGGCGCCGCTTTCCCTGGTATTTTCCATGCTTGCCGCTACGACTTTTTCCAGCGGCATGTATTCCGCGCCGGGCGGGCAACCCACGCTGATATCCACGCCCATTTTGGTGCAACCGAACAGCAACGCATGGGTCACGTTGTTGTGTCCATCGCCGAGATACGCCAGCTTGAGGCCTTTCAGCCGGCCTTTGTGTTCGAGAATGGTTTGCAGGTCGGCAAGAATCTGGCAGGGGTGATCGTAATTCGTGAGGCCGTTGATGACGGGAACGCGCGAGAGCGCGGCCATTTCCTCAATATGTTTTTGCTCATAAAGCCGCCCCATGATGATGTCGGCATAACGGCTGACCACCCGAACCATGTCGGCGACGTTTTCCTTGCCCGAGCTAAGCGGTGACGTCGCCAGATCATAATAAATGGCGTGGCCGCCCATTTGGGTGAAGCCGGTTTCAAACGATACCCGTGTTCGCAGACTCGGCTTTTCAAACATCATGATCAATGTTTTACGCCGCATGGATTCCGAATAGTTCTGCGGCTTTGATTTTACTTCGGCGGCCAGGTTCAACACATCACTGATCAACGACGGCGGCCAATCCTGTAACGATATCAAATGTTTCATGTTCTTTTTCCCGTATTCCGGCCGATCACCGGATCATTAACTCATCAAGTCTTCATAATAGCGGTCGATTTCATGATCACGATCAAAAATCATCAACATCAACACCGCGCGCACCCACATCCCGTTGCGGACTTGCCGCCAATACTTGGCGCGCGGATCAGTGTCGACTTCCGGCGCGATTTCCTGGCGGCGGGGAAGAGGGTGCATGATGATGGCGTGCGGTTGCAGTATATTGAGGTGCCGCGCGGTGAAATAATAATTTGAAATATCGACCGCCGCGCTTCCTTCGGCTTTGTCCCATTCATCCTGAATGCGCGTCATGTATATGGCGTCAACGTGTGGAATCACGCTTTCGAAATCAGTGGTAACATTGTAACTCATTCCGGACTCGGACAAACGATCAAGAATATCCTGACCGATCTGCAATGGCTCCGGGGCGACGAAGTACTGGTGAACACCCGGGTAATGCCGCAATAACAGGGAGAGTGAACGCACGGTGCGGCCGCGGGCAAGATCGCCGACAAAGGCGATACGTGCGCCTTCGAGTCCGCCGCGCCGCTTTTCCAGGCTTCGTTGAAGCGTATAGATATCCAGCAATGCCTGGGTCGGATGCTGGTCTTTTCCCGATCCGGCATTGACTACCGGAACCGGCCGGTCGGTTTGAGAAAGTAGCCAGGCGATTCGTTCCGCGAATCCACCCACCGGGTGACGCATGATGATCATGTCGAAGTAGGAGCTGAAGGTGCGGACCGAGTCTTCCTGCGATTCGCCTTTGATTTCGCTGGAGGTGCTGGCGTCGCGCACTTCGGCGGGCTTCATGCCCAGAATCTGGCAGGCCGCATAAAACGATAGAAATGTCCGGGTGGACGGCTGGGCGAAATACAGCATCACGCGTTTTTCCGATAGCAGATTCTGGAGAAAATTCATGCCGCCACGGGTTTTGGCGATTTTGCGGGTTTTGGTGGCCAGTTCGCATACGCGGTCGAGTAGAGACCGGGTAAATTGTTCCGCCAGTAAGGCGTGATAGGGCCGACCGCCCCGAAGTAACAATTCCGCCCGACTGGCCGACGGCATGGCCTTGAAATCCTCCCAGTCCACATTTTTTAGAAGATTGCCTTTGTAAATCATGGCTACATCATAGCTTTCAAGTAAATTGCCATGATGCTACGCCCCTTGGCGCTTGGATTCGAGCGGATTTTTCAAGGTTTCATATTTCAAGGAGGGGCGAGCCACCCACGAGCCTGATCGTCAACGATCGGTTTAGTAGCGCCTCCGCGAGGCGCACGATGTAACGCGGGGATTCCTGCCTGCGTTTGCGAAGAATCCCCACAGACAGGAATGTCTGTGTTACTTT
>DAOLDL010000057.1:11612-19465 GCA_035327305.1 Kiritimatiellia bacterium
CCTGCGTTTGCGAAGAATCCCCACAGACAAGAATGTCTGTGTTACTTTGTTACCAAATCGGTGTAGTAGCGCCTCCGCGAGGCGCACAGGCAAGAATGTCCATAAAATTCGTGCGAACGTGTTTTGTTCCTGTTACGGTTGCACAAAGTTTAATTACGGAAATTTTGAATCCAATGAATGAGAAAAAAATCCTGATTGTCGGTGGCGGCGGGAGGGAGCATGCGCTCGCCTGGAAACTGTCCCGAGACAGTTCACAACCGCGAATTTATTGCGCTCCCGGCAATGCCGGGACGGCACAAATTGCAACAAATGTCGACATCGCGGCCACCGATATCGAAGGCCTGGTTCATTGGGCTGGTGAAAACCGCCCGGATCTGACGGTGATCGGCCCCGAAGCCCCGCTTTGCGCCGGCCTCACGGATCGGTTGGAACAACTTGGATTAAAGGTTTTCGGTCCTTCCGCGGCCGCCGCGCAAATGGAGGGCAGTAAAATATTTTCAAAAAATGTGATGAATGAGGCTGGAGTGCCCACCGCCGCATCGGCAGTCTTTACCGATCCCGGAGCCGCCAAAGCATACGTTCGCGCCAACGGCGCCCCCATCGTGGTGAAAGCCGACGGCCTCGCGGCAGGCAAAGGCGTTACAGTCTGTCAAACCGTGGCGCAAGCGGAAGCGGCGATTGACGAGGCGTTGGTTGAAAAGGTGTTTGGCGAATCCGGGGCAAGTGTTTTGATTGAGGAATTTCTCGACGGTGAGGAAGCTTCCATTCTTGCCCTCGTTGACGGCAAGACCATCGTCCTGCTCGCTTCCTCCCAGGATCACAAGCGGGCATTTGATCACGATGAAGGGCCAAACACCGGTGGAATGGGCGCCTACTCGCCGGCACCGGTGGTTACGGATAATCTCTGGCCGGAAATCCTCGCCAATGTATTCGAAAATACCGTGGCCGCCTTGAAGCGGCACGGCATCACATACCGCGGCGTCTTGTATGCCGGGTTGATGATGACGTCACGTGGTATCCGGGTGCTGGAATTTAATTGCCGGTTTGGCGATCCGGAATGCCAGGCGGTGCTGGCTCGCTGGGCTGGCGATTTGCTTCCGGCTTTGGAAGCATGTGCGACCGGAACGCTCGATCCCGCCATGGTGAACTGGAAGCCCGAGCCATCCGTGTGTGTGGTGATGGCGGCCGGCGGTTATCCTGGAACTTACAAGGGCGGAGACGAAATTCGTGGATTGGAAAATGCTTCGCGAATTCCCGGCGCTGTGGTTTTTCACGCGGGAACCAAGGTGGCCGATGACCGTGTAGTCACCGCAGGCGGTCGCGTGTTGGGGGTAACCGCAATCGGTGGGAATCTGGAAAATGCCATCAAGCGCGCTTACGAAGCGGTCGATCAAATCTCATTTGCCAACGCCCATGTTCGGCGCGATATTGGTTGGAGAGCCTTGCCGGCGAAAAAGACCTGAAGAATGACAAGGAACAAATACAACGTAATTTTGATGTTTCTGCTTGTCGCGGGAGTGGGAATCGCCGCGGAAGCGGCGGCTGTTGATGCACCCGAAAACGCCGAATCGCACAAATGGTTGACGGGACTTCACGCACAATTGACGGAAATGGGGCTTAAGCCGGGTGAAAGCAATGTGGCAAGCGCCGGAGTTGAAGCCATCGTGCGTACGTTGGATGCCGGGGCACGCATCGTCTCCGCCACCGAATGGCTCGCCATACGGGAGCGCCGTGAGGGATTGCACCATCTGCCCGGTTTGCGGTTAAGCATGACCAATGGACTTCCTGTGGTCAGGGAAGTCGTCTCCGGCTCTCCCGCCGAGAGGCAGGGGATCGTCGCCGGCGATATCATTGTCGGAATCGATGACCGCCAAATTTCCAAGATCGCGCTTCAGGATGCCCAACAACTTTTACGCAGTGACAGGGAAGGCAATGTCACAATTACATATCAACGGGCGGATGCAACCGTGACGGCAATCGTTTCCCGCGCCCTTCTGCGCGAGCCGGCGATTGAACTTTCCGAGTTGCTTCCCAATCACATCGGTTACATCAAATTGAACGGTCTGTACTCTGGAGCGGGCCGCGATGTCGTAATGCGAATACGCGCATGGTCGGAAACCCGGGGCGACGGCATTATCCTTGATCTTCGCGGTGCGGGGGGATTCGATGCCGCCGCCGCGGCGCAGATTGCCGGACTGTATTCCCGCGGGGGGCAATTCCTGTTTGCCTATCGGGATCACCACCAGCAGGACATCGATGTGTTCAAGGCACCGGAAGGAAATCCTGTCACCATGCCCATCATGATCCTCATTGATCGCCACACGTCGGGAGCCAGCGAGGTGCTGGCCGCCGCGCTCAATGGGGTGTCCAAGGAGGCGCTGTTGATCGGCGAGACGACGGCGGGCGATTTTGCTCTCCGGGAGGCCGTCGAAATTTCCGGCATGCTGGTTTATATGACCACCCGGGTACTTGATACCGCGGACGGGTACCGGTATAATGGCCAATTCGGTCTTGCTCCCGGCGTGCTGATCACTGATCTCGAACGCGATACGCACGACTACGAACCCGAAGTGGACCTGCTGGATCGGCGCGAAAAACTTGAGGAAGAAGAGCGGGATGCCGCCACCCGCCGTCGGGTCCGGGGCGACGGAACACTGGAACGCGCCATCGATATTTTAGTCGGATTGAAATCCTTGAATAAAGCGGCGAGCAAGGTATCCTCTCCCGATATGTTTTGATTCCCGGAACGTCCGCCTGGCGGGCGAATTTCACGCGAGTATTCCTTTGAACGAGAAAAAACAGATTTTGTTTATTTGCACCGGCAATATTTGCCGAAGCCCCATGGCCGAACACTTGTTCCGCGCCCGGATTGCGGACCCGGCATGGAATGTCCTTTCCGCCGGTACATCCGGTGTGCTCGGTTGGCCGGCCAGTGAGGAGGCGGTGATTGCGCTCAAGGAAAAGAATATCGACGCATCCGCGCACAAAAGCCGTCCGATTTCCCGCAAAATCCTGCAGGACTCCGATCTCATTGTCACCATGACGGCGCGCCACCGCGAAGACATCGTTCAATTTGAACCCTCGGTGGCTTCGCGGGTCCATTTATTGACATCGTTTGGCGCGGGCGGACAGACCAGGGATATTCCCGATCCGATCGGAATGTCGCTCGATGTCTATCGGCGGACACGCGACGTGATCGACAGCGCGGTGGCGGATTTGATTTTGAACATCAAGGAACAAGAGCGGGCTGGTTTGCCTGCTCCAGAAAGGTCGGAAAAAATGAAAATGGCAATCGGCGCCGATCACGGCGGATTTGAACTAAAGGAAAAAGTAAAACAGGAACTGGCGCAACGTGGAGTAGAGGTCACGGATGTCGGCGGCTTTTCCGCTGATCCCGTGGATTACCCCGACGTGGCCGCGCTGGTTGCCGGACAGGTTTCCGAAGGTCTGGCGGATCAGGGATTGTTGATTTGCAAAACCGGCATCGGCATGAGCATGGCCGCCAACCGCTTTCCGAATGTTCGTGCCGCACTGGTCCACGACGCCGATACCGCCCGGTTGGCCCGCATGCACAACAACGCCAATGTACTGGTGTTCGGATCCAACTCGGCAAGTCACGCCGACAAGATAATTGCGGCCTGGTTTGATGCATCGTTCGAAGGCGGACGTCATCAGCGTCGCGTCGGGAAAATACGCGACATGGCATCCGATCTGCAGGCGCTGGATGCCGTGGCCGAAGTGGATCCCGCCATATATTCGGCAATACGGCACGAGGAAAGCCGCCAGAAAAAAAACATCGAATTGATTGCATCGGAAAATTACACGAGCCGGGCTATCCGGCAGGCCTGCGGCTCGGTTCTGACGAACAAATACGCCGAAGGGTATCCGGCGAAGCGCTGGTACGGTGGATGCGAATGTGTCGATGATGCCGAAACGCTGGCCATTGAGCGGGCAAAGGAATTGTTCGGAGCCGAACATGCCAATGTACAACCGCACAGCGGAAGCACCGCCAATATGGGGGTGTATTTTTCCGTGCTGGAGCCCGGTGATACAATTCTGGCCATGAATCTTGCCCACGGCGGACATCTCACGCATGGACACAAGATGAATTTTTCCGGTCGCTATTATAACATTGTGCCGTATGGCGTCGATTCGACAACCGAGCACATCAACTACGATGAAATCCAGCAATTGGCGACAGCCCATAAACCCAAGTTGATCTGTGCCGGCGCCAGCGCGTATTCACGCATAATCGATTTTCCGCGGTTGCGCGAAATTGCCGACAGTGTGGGCGCTTTGCTGATGGTGGACATGGCCCATATCGCCGGACTTGTCGCCGGCGGCGTTCATCCAAGCCCCGTGCCGTACGCCGATTTTGTCACCACGACAACGCACAAAACCTTGCGTGGTCCCCGAAGCGGATTAATCCTTTGCCGCGAAAAATTCGCCAAAGACATCGACAAGCAGGTTTTTCCCGGAATCCAGGGCGGACCGTTGATGCACATTGTCGCCGCCAAGGCGATCTGCTTCCATGAGGCGTTGCAACCGTCGTTCAAGGAATATGCACGCCAGATTGTTGCCAACGCCAAGGCCATGGCCGATGCGTTGACGCAGGCTGGTTTGCGCATCGTTTCCGGCGGAACCGACAATCATGTTATGCTGGTTGATCTGACCCCGATTAACATGACCGGAAAAGATGCCGCCACGCTTTTGGATGAAGCGCTGATTACCGTCAACAAAAACGCGATTCCATTCGATACGAAAAGCCCCTTTGTCACTTCCGGCATTCGGATTGGTACGCCTGCGGTTACCACACGCGGCATGAAGGAAGATGAAATGAAAATAATCGCCGGGTTCATTGAGGCGTTGTTGAAGCAACCGGGCAATCAGGATGTAATTGCTTCGGTTCGTGAAAAAGTGCTGGCGTTTACCGACCGTTTCCCCGTGCCGTAAGGGATATCCCCAAAATGTCCGTCGAGCGTGCCGGAGGGCTATTTCCCGGAGGCGGGTTCGCGTCCGGCGGACTTGCCACGCTTGATGTGGAGTTCGGCATGTTTTGCGGCGACAAAACTGTCTGGAGGCACGCTGTCCATAAGAAACACGTTGCCGCCAATGGTGGAACCTTTTCCGATGACAGTTTGACCGCCCAGAATTGTCGCGTTAGCGTAAATCACCACATTGTCTTCCACCGTAGGATGACGCTTGATGTGCTTGATCGGGTTTCCGTTGGCATCCAGCGGAAAACTGCGGGCGCCGAGCGTCACACCCTGGTAAATTTTAACGTTGTTGCCGATTTCCGTGGTTTCGCCAATCACGACCCCCGTGGCGTGATCGATGAAGAATCCCTCGCCGATCCGGGCGCCGGGATTGATGTCAACGCCGGTGCGTGAGTGCGTCCATTCGCTCATCATGCGAGGTACGAGCGGCACGTTAAGTTTATACAATTCATGAGCAAGCCGGTGCGTTGCCACCGCCAGCAGGCCGGGATAGCACAACTTGACTTCAGCATAGGTCAATGCCGCCGGATCGCCCCGGTAGGCGGCCATGACATCCTGCACCAGCAGGCGGCGAACTTCCGGTAGCCGGCGCGTAAAACTCGCGACAATTGATTTCGCCTCGGCACGGATGTCCTTGATCTGGCAGGTTTTGCCTTCCACGCAGGCGGCTTCGCCTTTCCATCGGAACGGGATGGACTTGATGATTTCGCGCTCCAAAAGCTTTGTGCCTTTGGCAATTTTATCCTTCAAAAAAGCGCGAATTGGTTTGCGGTCGATGCTGGCGGTGTCGAATTTTCCGGGAAACACCACATCCAGAAAAATCTGTAGAATCTCCACGACATTCCGGGGGTTGGGGTATCCGCGCATCAGGCCGTCGGGGCGATCGCCGCCATTGTCGTGAAACTGGTCGATTAATTGATCAATGACCCCGTCATCCTTGCCGGACATTTTGTTTTTTATTGATTTACGTGAGCTTTTTCTCATGGAAGATGTCATACTATACTGCATTAAGGAAATAGCACAATCCTGCAAATTTGCATGAAAAGGATGGATCTATGAAATTCGTGGCCCGGTTGGTGGTGATACTTTGTTTGCTGGCTTTGATTCCGGTTTTCATGGCCGATCGTGTGGCGGAGAAATATTTGGTGCGGGCATTGGAGAAATCCACCGGGCTAAATGTTTCGTTGGGCAGTATGAAGGTCGGGGTTGTGAAGCCGGTTATTACATTGCGAGATTTGAAGTTGACGAATCCTCCCGACTTTCCCCACCCGGACGCATTTTACATCAGGGAAATGTCTATGCATTACAACCGATTGTCTTTGCTGGGGCGTGAACTTCATCTGAACAATCTTACGCTCGACATCCCTCGTGTCGTGATGGTCAAGCCGGAGCAGGGGCCGAGCAACCTCGAATTGATCGCGGGGCTTGGATCACGGGAAAAGCAGGTTGGTGGAGGACAGGACAGTCAGGGAGAGAAATCAGATGCCCCATCCGAGACAAAGCCGAAGAGTAAAGATAAAACGCCGCGCACGGTGGTGATAGATGTCATGAATGTCAAGATGGGCGAGATGGAGGTTCGGCAATACCGACGTGACAGGGATGAGCCAGTTGTCATGAATATCCCGGTAAATTTTGATCGAACGTATCACAACGTTACGAACCTTGAAAGTGTGGCGATTCAGATGTCCACCGAATTGGTTCTGCAATCAAGCGTCGCATTTCTTGGTCAATTGGGAAATTTGTTGGCAAATCCGGACGGGGATTCCCGGGAACAGCAAAAGCAGATGAAAGAACAACTGAAGAATCTGAAACAAATGTTCCGATAGGTGATGGCAAAACATATGAAGCCGCCCAAACAGATTATTGGTATGATACATGTTCCGGCTTTGCCGGGAACGCCCGGTCACGCGCTTCGTGTGGATGCGATTGTGATGTCGGTGAAAAAAGAGGCGGAACTGTATCGGCGTCTTGGTGTGGATGGCATCATGATCGAAAATATGCATGATGTTCCGTACTTGAAAGGCTCGGTCGGACCGGAAATCGTGGCGATGATGACGAGGGTGGCGTGCGCGGTCAAGGAAGTGTTCCGGGGTGCGGTTGGAATTCAAATCCTGGCGGCGGCCAATCGGTCAGCGCTGGCGGTTGCGCATGCGGCGGGACTGGATTTTATACGTGCCGAAGGTTTTGTATTCGCGCATGTGGCCGATGAAGGTTTGATCGAGTCGTGTGCGGCGGATGTGTTGCGTTACCGTAAACAGATAGGCGCGGACAGAATTCAAATCTGGGCGGATATAAAAAAGAAACACTCCTCCCATGCCATAACTGCAGACATAGGGTTGGCGGAGACGGCTCATGCCGCGGAATTCATGCGTGCGGATGCGGTTATCATAACCGGAGGGGTGACGGGCGATCCGCCGGTCGTGGAGGACGTGCTGGCCGCTCGTGATGGGACGCGACTGCCGATTATGCTGGGATCTGGAATCTCGCACGAAAATCTCCTTAAATTTTGGCCGCATGCCGATGGATATATTATTGGAACAGCCTTCAAGCGGGACGGTGACTGGCGGAATCCTCCGGATCCCGGACGCATCCGTCGGATCATGAAGGAAGTCAAACGGTTGCGGATGATTGATTAAAGAGTGCAACGGGCGATTCACTCCGCCATTGACCGCGCATGATCGGTAATGATAGCTTTCCGGTCCTTTGATTTTCGGTCGGGGCGTGTCCCGCATGCGCGGGACTGGTAGAGCGTCCCGACGCATTATGCGGTCGTATAGGTCGCGAGAGTTGGAAAAATTTCGGTCGGGGCGTGGCTCAGCCTGGTAGAGCGCTTGCTTGGGGTGCAAGAGGTCGCGA
>DAOLDL010000058.1:0-2527 GCA_035327305.1 Kiritimatiellia bacterium
CCTGGATGCACGTGCCGCCATATATCAGGATTCGCAAAGCTTTGAAGGTATTACCGGAACATTTCTGCTGACATTCGACCAATTCAATCCGCTTTGGGGCGTTCTTAACTCGGTTACATTGACCTTCAACCTGTATTCCTCGGGCGGCGCATTGCGTTTTGACAACGATGGAGCAACGCCGGCGTCGGGAAATGTCAGATTCGGCGTGGACGGCAATTTTTATTCAGAGGATTTGACGGGTGATCCCGATGAACCACTGTCATTGGTTGTTCGCGCCCAATCTCCCTTGACCGCCGTTTCGGTCGCCGCTGATGACGGAGACCTTGAAGTGGGCGGCACGGCCGGCTTCAGCACGGTCGGTCCAGACTATGCAGAGATAAATGGTGGCAACTACTTTGCTACTCGCACCTCCGACATGGCCGATTACCTGGTGGGTTTTCTCGGAATAGGTACGTTTACAATTACCGCCGAGGCAAATCAGTTTGTCAGCGCATCGGCATTTGGTGGCGCACAACAGCAGATTGACCCAAGCAGTGTTTCGGGCACCGTCATTGTTACATACAATTATTCCGGTGACGGCCCCCCACCTCCACAGCCGCAACCACCCGGCCCGGATGATTCAAATGCAGTGCCGGAGCCGACTACGATAAGCTTGATATTGCTTGCGTTAATTGCTGTTCGCAGATCGTTTATTCACAAGCATACCTGACCCGCTTCCGGAAGTCGGAAAGAATTCGTGTTACGTTATCCGGCGAACAAATTGAGCCGAGCCAACATGGTTCGGCGCCACATTCGGATATAGTAATTCGGGCTTCGCGCAATCATTTTTTTGAGTTTTTCAATGGTTTCCCGACATGCGTCTTCTTTTGATTCGCCACCCCAGAGGGCGACTGGCGGCACGTTTTCTCCCGGCCGCCGTGCCCACTCCTCCCAATTCCACCGCGATGGCGTTCCGGTTATGTTATCGACTACATCCCGGTATAGACAGGAATCAGCATGAAATGGAAACGGGCATACCGTAAAATCAGGAAACGAGAGGGAATTGAGTTGGTTATAAATGCGTTCCGCCTCGCCGACAGGCTCTCCGGGACCTTGAATCCAGTAATTGAATTGCGGATTCAATTTATTTTTACGTAGTCGTCGACAAAGCTCCTTCAATTCCTTTGTTGACGGTCGAATGCCGGGAGCTACCAGTTTGTTGTCGGAGGAGGTCGGCACAATCAATTCGATGCGAGAGCAACGACTGGCGGAAAGCGCACTGAACACTTCGTCGGGGAAGTCCCGGGGAAGACACTGAAATGCCCACGCCTGTTCATTGCGGGCATCTATTAGTTGGTGACTCCACACCCAAAGGTGTTCATCGGACCAAACACCGGGAGGATCGGCAAAAAACACTTCGCTCACGCCTATGCCGGCACAGCCAAGCATGAATTCAACCATTTCCGGAAGCGGCCACATGCGCAATGGCTCTCCGGGAACACTGCACCACATGTCATCCTCGGTATTGGGGTTACCACGGGAAATCCTCACTTCGATGGTGAGCGATTTCCGGGATCGACGATTCCTGTAGGCTTCCCAATTAACTTGCTCTCTGCCGGGCAATGCGAGGCCGTTCAGGTCGCGAAGCCATGCGGCAGATTTATTGAACTGTGAATTGGAAAGAAGTCCCGGAATCATTTTCTGCATAATCTGCAATCGGTCAAAATCCATGATGTGTTGCATGATCTGTTCTGCATCACCGCACATTCCATAGACATCGTTCGGAAATTGCGCCATGCATTCCGGAAACGATGTCAGCAACGGACCGGCCAGCAATACTTTCAGATCACCTAGTCGTTGCTTCAGGTATGACGCCACACCCGAACAAATTCCAATATTGGGCATGCTTGCGTACAAAATGGCGATATCACAAGCGCCGTGCGTCGCCTCGTGTGCATCAAACGCGTGTTCAGGGGAATGATATAGCCGGGTGTCAATGAAGTCACAGGTGTAGCCGGTTCGCTTATTGATGAAGGATTGCAGACACAGCAAGTCCCAACAGGGAGAAAGGCGATGGGACGCCCCGCCGGCGTAATCCAACCCGGAAATCGGCGGTATCGGGTCGTTAAGCTGAATCAACCATATGTGTTTTGCCAGACGGTCTTTCATTATACAATTCGCCCACAAGGCGGCCTGTATTTATGTAGTCAACACCACTGCGAAACAACAAGTTTTTCTGCACGATACACAGTTCCCGCCGCTTGGAGGCATTGTAGCATTCGTTTGCGTCAATCACGTTGGCTGATCATGAGTATATGACCGCCGCCAAATATAATAACCATTATCGATTAGCTATGTATGCAAAAGGTTTTTACCTGAAATGGAAGTCCCATCCGTCAAACTTTGCAGAATGTAGACGTGATATATCATGGGTCAAACTGGCGGAGGGAGTGAGATTCGAACTCACGGTGGACTTGCGCCCACGACGGTTTTCAAGACCGTTGCCTTAAACCACTCAGCCATCCCTCCGATTCCAACTTTTTAAATA
>DAOLDL010000058.1:2627-19146 GCA_035327305.1 Kiritimatiellia bacterium
GCCATCCCTCCGATTCCAACTTTTTAAATAAGGCTTTCCGCCCCCAGCCCGATTTCGGGGCTTTCGCGGGAGGCGCATCATAAACATACCAAATGACCACAAACAAGCAAAAGTAGGTATTTTTAAGCGGTTATGCTATCCTTTAGCCATGAGAATTTTGATCGTTGGCTGTGGATATGTAGGTGTACGACTGGCCCATAGGCTTATGTCGGACGGCCATACCGTCTATGGGCTAAGACGAAATCCTCCGCCCGATAATTCGCAAATCAACTGGATTTCCCATGATTTGAACAATCCGGATTACAATGCCATGCCTGAAGCGGATGCCATGGTTCTGGCCGCCGGCCTGCGGCGAGATACGGATGATCAGTACCAACGATTGTTTGTCGATGGTTATTCTCGCCTTTTAAACTTCACCGTACAAAACCGACCGCAAGTGAATCGCATTGTCATGATTTCCACCACCGGAGTATTCGCCGAAAGCAATGGCGGCTGGGTTGATGAGCAATCGCCGGTTGATCATAAACGATCCCCTGCCCGCTTTTACCTTGAAGCGGAACAAATCGTCTTAAATCTGCCGAAATCGACCTCCATTGTCAGGCTCGCCGGGATTTATGGTCCGGGCCGTATTCGCCTCATCAAGGAAGTAGCGGAGCGAATGGCACGCCTTCACCCACCGCCACCGCACTATCTAAATCACTTGCATGTGGATGATGCCGCAGGCGCCATAGCGCATGCTTTGCTTCACTCACAACCTGCGCCAATCTATGTCGCCAGCGATCCCAACCCCACTGATCGCAATGAAGTACTGTCATGGATTGCGCACACCTTGAAAATGGAATCCATACCCGCCGCCGCCGAAAACACACTGCCTCCGCCACGCCGATCTGGCAATAAACGTTGTCTTCCCCGCAAACTTCTACTCGAAGGCTATAAGTTTGCATTTCATTCTTACCGTGATGGTTATGCAGGTTTATTGCCGGATTAATCCCGCCAAGAAGTGGCCGCGCATCCTTATCCGAAAATGTTCCAAATTCCCTTTCGACTTTTTCAAGAGTCGGCGCGATAATGCCCGGCTCTATTTAATTAACAGTTAAGGATTATCAAATGAATTTTGTATCGATATTGCCCATTGCGTCGGCGGCCGGTGGCGGTCACGGAGGCGCCATGGGCGCAGTCATGGCGGAATTTGTATTGCAGCTTGCCGTAATTATAATTGCCGCTCGATTGGGTGGATTGTTTTTTCGACGCTGGCTAAAACTTCCGGATGTATTGGGTGAACTATCTGCCGGCATGTTGATCGGTCCTTATGCTCTCGGAAGTATAAGCCTCGGAAGCATTCCCCCGCTTTTCCCCAACACTGGTGAAATCATCAATGTTTCGCCAACCTTGTATGGTCTGGCCACTATTGCGTCGGTACTTCTGCTTTTCATGGCCGGCCTGGAAACCAACCTGAAGTTATTCCTTCGTTATTCTTTTGCCGGAATCATCGTGGGACTGGGCGGCGTAATTTTTTCTTTTTTCCTCGGTAGCGCTTGCGCGGTTTGGTTTGGCATATCCGAACACATGTTTGATCCGTCAGCCATGTTCCTCGGCGTCATCTCCACGGCAACTTCCGTGGGCATCACGGCGCGCATCCTGGCCGAGCGACGCAAGACGGATACGCCGGAAGGTGTCACCATCATGGCGGCCGCCGTGCTGGACGATGTTCTCGGTATCGTGCTGTTGGCCATTGTGGTGGGCGTCGCACAAATGGGTCATCAAACCGATCATATTCCGTGGGCGGAAATCGGAATCGTAGCCGGAAAAGCATTCGGTTTCTGGCTGGTTTGCACCGTAGCCGGGATCCTGCTGGCGCCTCGCATTTCCCGCCTGCTCAAAGGGCTTCGGTCATCGGCGGCCATCACATCCCTGGCTTTTGGCCTTGCGCTACTTTTGGCCGCACTTTCGGAAATGTCCGGATTGGCGATGATCATTGGCGCTTATATCATGGGGCTTTCTCTTTCCACGACGGATTTGGCGGATTTCCTGCAAGAGCAACTGAAGAGTGTCTACAATCTGGTGGTCCCGGTGTTCTTTTGCGTGATGGGCATGTTGGTTGACTTTTCAACGATGCCCGCAGTCCTGGTCATGGGGCTGGTTTACACCGGATTGGCCACGCTGGCCAAGGTCCTTGGTTGCGGTATCCCGGCCATGTTTGCCGGGTTCACGTTGCGCGGCGGGTTGCGAATCGGATTCGGCATGTTGCCACGCGGCGAGGTAGCCTTGATCATCGCCGGAATGGGGCTTTCGGTAGGCGTCATCGGTCCTTCCGTTTTTGGCGTGGCGATCATGATGACGGTGTTGACCACCTTGATCGCACCGCCCATGTTGATTCATTCATTTAAGCGGGGACGAGGCGTTCGCGACACCACCGGGATGGGAACGGAAGATGAAACCACCTTCTCCCTGGCCTTTCCAACGCATGATGTAGCTGAATTCGTTTTGTCCCGCATCATCAAGGCATTCCACCGCGAAGAGTTTTTCGTTCATACCCTTCACGGGGAACACAATTGCTATCAGGTGAGAAAAGACGATCTGGCTTTTTCAATCATGCTCGACCGAAGCAACATTCAACTGCACATGACGCCCAAAAGTGAACATGCTGTCCGGTTTATCGTGCTCGAGGAATTGCTTGCGATGGAGGATGTGTTTGAGTCCTGTAAAAAAGTCGGTGATATGCACGCCATGGGTAGTGATCTGCTTACCGGCCTTTACAAACGGTAAGCAGATTCAGGCCGCCCAGCCAGCGTAATCAACTCGATCAAACAAGAAGTGGCGCGACCACCAGCGAAACAATACACATCAATTTGATCAGGATGTTGATGGAAGGTCCGGCGGTGTCCTTGAACGGATCACCCACGGTATCACCAACGACCGCCGCCTTGTGCGCGGGAGATCCCTTGCCGCCATGAGCGCCGCCTTCAATGTATTTTTTCGCATTGTCCCAGGCGCCGCCTGAATTGGCCATGAACAGCGCCATGAGAACACCGGACACCAAAACGCCGCAAAGCAACCCGCCCAGCATTTCCAAGCCTCCGAAACGCCCGACAATCACGGGCGTAAAAATCGCCAGCAATCCCGGCGCAATCATTTCCTTCAACGCGGCGGCAGTGGAAATATCAACGCATCGCGCATAGTCGGGTCGACCTGTGCCCTCCAAAATACCCGGGATTTCCCGGAATTGGCGGCGCACTTCATCGATCATCTTGTGTGCGGCCCGTCCCACCGCCCCTATGGCGAGGGATGAAAATAGAAACGGCATCATCGCCCCGATCAGCACACCCGCCAGTACCATCGGCTGGGAAACATCAATGGAGCTAAGGTTTGCAGATTTTTCGAAGGCGGCAAACAAGGCGAGCGAGGTCAACGCAGCGGATCCGATGGCAAACCCTTTGCCAATCGCCGCCGTGGTGTTGCCGACCGCATCCAATTTATCGGTGCGCTCACGCACTTCCGGGTCTAATCCCGCCATTTGCGCCAGTCCACCGGCGTTGTCGGCGATAGGACCATACGCATCCACGGCAAGTTGAATTCCGGTTGTCGCCAACATGCCCAATGCGGCGATCGCCACGCCGTAAATTCCGGCGAAATGATGCGCCACAACAATGGCCAAAGCCAGGCACAGCACCGGCAGTGCGGTCGATTTCATGCCGACGCCCAAGCCGGCAATAATGTTGGTGGCGGAGCCGGTGGTGGATGCATCGGCAATGGCAATGACCGGTTTTCGTCCGAGCGCCGTATAAAATTCGGTCAAGACTCCGATCAGAATTCCCGCTACCAATCCAGCGATCACGGCCCAGAAAATACCGATGGCTTTGTATTCAACGCCTGATATCTCAAAAGTAGCCGGTGCGAATTTCATGATGATCGGATAAGCAAGCATGGCGAGAATCAGGCCCGCGCCCATGGTTCCCATATTCAAGGCGGCCTGTGGATCGCCTCCCTCTTTGGTGCGCACAAACAAGGTTCCCAGCATGGACACCAGAATGCCAACTCCGGCAATCATGAACGGCAGGGCCACCAATTCCAAGGAGCCGGCCGCCACCGCGCCCAATACCATGGAACCGACAATCGCTCCAACATACGACTCAAAAAGATCGGCGCCCATACCGGCCACGTCGCCTACATTATCACCCACATTGTCGGCCACAGTTGCGGGATTACGCGGATCATCTTCAGGAATGCCCGCTTCCACCTTCCCTACCAGATCCGCGCCGACGTCGGCCGCCTTGGTGTAAATGCCGCCACCCACACGGGCAAACAATGCAATCGAGCTTGCGCCCAGTGAAAACCCGGAAATCACCGGCAGAATGGTGTCTTGAAGAGTCGCCAATTCAGCGCCCCAAATGCGGAGGTAAACCGTGAACAGAACCGCAAGGCCCAACAAACCCAACCCCACCACACTCATGCCCATGACCGATCCACCGGAAAATGCCACTTGCAAGGCGGGTTGCAAACCTTCGCGAGCCTTGTTGGCCGTACGAGCATTGGCCATGGTGGCCACACGCATTCCCAAAAAGCCGGCTATTCCTGAACATAATGCGCCGACCAGGAAGGAAACGCCGACATACTTGAGATCACCCTTGTTGAAAACAAAAAGCAAAACGGCAACGGCAAGCACGAAGATCGAAAGTATTTTGTATTCGCGGGAAAGAAAGGCCATCGCGCCTTCGCGAACCGCTTGGCAAATATCACGTAACTTTTCATTGCCCGGGTCCTGCTTTTCGATCCATGCGCTTTTTAGGAAAGCAAATACCAACGCGGCCAATGCCGAACCAATCGCTAAATATACCAAGGTTATATTCATTGTTTGTTACGCGCTCCTGCAAGATCGCAGACCATGCGATTCTGAATGTTGTTTGTTATTTTTAGACTTTGCCTATCTATAGGCTTAATGAAAGGTAAACAATCGAAAAATGAATAAATCGACGCAAAAACGTTTTAGCAGATTTTAGCCGCCACCGCTTCGGGCATGCCTTGATTAAATGATTCGGATCGCCGGTCGATCAACATCTTTCCAGAAAATTATGTCAACGTGCGCTCCGGAATTTTTTCCGTGGGTGTCAATGTAAAATATCCATACCATAAATCCCGACACACAGAAAAATCCCGTCATTGCGTTGATTCGAAAATATCATTACAACATGGCGTATGTTTAACTTCGATACCGCCCCCGACCGCAACCATACGGGGAGCTTGAAATGGGATAAATACAAAGGTCGCGACATCATTCCCTTGTGGGTCGCCGACATGGATTTCGTGTCTCCACCCGCAGTGCTTGACGCACTTCGATCCCGACTGGAACACGGCGTTTTCGGGTACACGATCCCGTATGACGAAGTCGTCGGGGAAATATTAAATTATTTAAAGACCCGCCACGGCGTTGTTGCGGAAGGCGATTGGCTGGTATGGACCCCGGGTCTTGTGCCCGCCCTCAATATCGCCTGTCGCGCCACCGGAAATCCCGGCTCGGGCGTCATCATCAACACTCCTGTATACCCTCCGTTTTTGAGCGCTCCGATTTTCTCGGATCGCAAACGCATCAGCGTACTGCTCACAAATTCGGATGGCCGCTGGGATATCGATTGGCCTGCGATGGAGGAAGCGGCGCAGAACGCAAAACTTTTTGTGCTTTGCCATCCTCACAATCCAGTCGGACGCATATGGTCGCGCGATGAGTTGGAACGCATTGTGGATTTCTGCGAACGTCATGATCTTACGCTTGTCTCCGACGAAATCCATTGCGACCTGATCCTTGAGGACAAGCAACACATGGCAACACTTTCGCTTGGAGAACGCGCCGCGAACCGCACGATCGCCATGTACTCGCCAAGCAAAACCTACAACCTGCCCGGACTGGCCTGCTCTTTTGCGGTCATTCCCAATGAAGACTTGCGGCATGCATTCAAACGCACCGCCCGCGGCGTCATCACGGAAATCAATGCGTTCGGATACGCCGGTTGCGCCGCCGCATATAAACATGGCGAGCCATGGCGAAAAGAATTGATCGCCTACCTCCGGGAAAATCGCGATATCGTATTCAAATTCGTCCGCGATCAACTGCCGGGAATTGTCATGCACCCGATGGAGGCGACTTATCTGGCATGGTTGGATGTCCGGGAATTAAACCTTGATCATCCCGTGACATTTTTTGAAAACGCCGGAGTGGGGCTTTCCAACGGTGTTGATTTCGGCACTCCCGGCTTTTTGCGCCTCAACTTCGGTTGCCCGCGCGATCGCCTGCTCGAAGGCCTTGTCCGCATGAAACGAGCCATCGAACAACGATAAGCAACCATTTCCGGTTGGATTTTCCGAAGGGATATCCGATACTTGTCTGTTGTTTAATTCATTTAACCTATTCCCGATGAAAATTTTATTGCTTGCGCCCCACCCCTTCTATCAGGAGCGGGGAACGCCTATTGCGGTGGATTTACTATTGCGGACCCTTGTTCGCAAAGGGCATGAAATCGATGTATTGACCTATCACGAAGGGTCGGATCGCTCCTTTGATGGTACGGGTGTTGTTCGTATCCATCGGATTTCCCCGCCACCGGGATGCCAAAATATTCGGCCCGGCTTTTCCTTCAAAAAACTACTCGCTGACGTATACATGCACCGTGCCGCGATGCGTTTGGTCAGGCAGTCGAACTATGACGTGGTGCATGCCGTGGAAGAATCGGCGTTCATGGCCATGAACATCCGACGTCGCCGGGGAATTCCATACATCTTCGACATGGACTCATCCATGCCCATGCAAATGGTTGAAAAACTTTCCATCCTCAAACCACTGATGCCTGTTTTTCGACGGATGGAAAACTCCGCCATACGCAACGCGATGGCTGTAACTGCAGTTTGTGACTCATTGGCCGATCTCGCCCGACAAGGCGGGGCAAACAAAATTTCCATCCTTCGCGACATTCCACTTGGAGATACGTTTTCAGATCAACAAAGCGGACAGGGATTTCGATCCGCGCTGGGCATCAGCGGTGTTACGCTTCTTTACATAGGTAACCTCGAAGCCTATCAAGGCATCGATCTTTTGCTGAACAGCTTCGCCAGAATTTACAATCAAACCGACGCAAACCTTGTTATCGTGGGCGGAATCCCCAAACACGTTGACGCCTATCGCGCCCTGGCGGAAAAACTGGGAGTTAACAAACGAACACACATCATTGGTCCGCGGCCGCTATCGGATATGAACGCCTTGATGCGAGAAGCAGATATTCTGGTCTCACCCCGCATCAAAGGCAACAATACCCCCATGAAGATTTACTCCTACATGGCGGCCGGAAAAGCGATCCTGGCCACCGACCTATTCACACACACCCAGGTTCTCGATGATGCCACGGCAAAGTTGGCCGCGCCCGACACAGCATCTTTTGCAACGGCGATGCTGGACCTGATTCAATCACCGGAAATGCGCGATAAAACAGGGCGTGAGTCCAAGCATGTGGTGGAAACCCGATTCTCGCTAAAAGTTTTCGAGGAAACCGTGGATGAACTGTATCAATGGATCGGGGAACAGACCGCCAACGCCATGGGGCATCAAACATGAAATGCCCGGGTTATGATGTGCTGATTATTGGCGCGGGAATTTATGGCGCAACGCTGGCCTGTCGAGCCGCACAGGCGGGATTAAAAACAGCACTGATCGACAAAGGTGATTTTGGCGGTGAGGCATCCGCCAACAGCTTGAAAATTTTACATGGCGGATTGAGATACCTGCAACAATTTGATCTGCCCAGAATGCGTGAATCCATCAAGGCTCGGCGCGATGCATTTTCCGCCCTGCCCTATTTAACGCGACCGGCTCGCTTCATCGCATTTACCGGCAACAACGTGAAGCGAAGCCGCCTCGCCTTCGGCGTGGCCGGCATCTTCAATGATATCATCAGCTTTGATCGCAATCGGGGATTACCGGCTTCGCACATTATTGGCCGCACAGCGACTTGGTCACGGCAAGACATTCTGAAATGTTTACCCGACGCGGACATTGATGCTGACGGCGCGTTGGTTTGGTCCGACGGAATCATCGACAACACCGAGCGTTTTACGCTGGCGTATGTCATGTCAGCCAAACAATCCGGCGCGACGGTGATGAATTACACCAAAGCCATTTCGTTGATTAAATCAGGTTCACGAATTGAAGGTGTAAACGCCATAGACGCAGACGGGAATCCCTTGGAACTTTGCGCACGCTTTACCATCAACGCGACCGGGGGCTGGCTGGATGGGTTGTTGCCGGATCAATCCCGACCTCGCGCATACGTCAAAGCATACAACCTGGTCGTGAACCGGAATTGGTTCGGCGACTTTGGCGTTGGACTTGAACGAGGCAAACGCAATTATTTTTTCGCGCCCTGGCATGGCGGAACCATGATCGGTACCGAATACAAGTTGTTTACGGGTGATGTCGACGCCTGTAAATTAACCTCACAGGAGATCGAGGAATTTATCTCGGCGGTCAATGAATTGTACCCGCAAGCCGGTCTTGCCATAAACGATGTGGTTTTTTCACATGTCGGCATACTGCCCGCCGCTTACGACAAACGAGGCAATCCCGAACCTCTACCGTCGGGCAAAATACAAATTATTGATTACAGATCGTCGCATAGCCTTGATGGTTACATGGCAGTCAGCGGCGTTAAATATACGACAGCGGACTTCCGGGCATCCAAAGTCATCAAGCTTGTCTCGAAAAAACTTCAGCATAGTATACAAACCGAAGAATTTCCCGCGCTATATGGCGCAGAGAAACCTTGCGATACCGGCATGTTTTTGCGCGATGCCGGCGCCGCAGGGTGGCGTCCGGAGCAGGAAACCGCAAACTGGATAATCGCCAATTATGGAGCACGATACCCGGAATTGATTGATATCGCCATTGAGCGGGAGAAATGGCGAACACGCCTGGACGGTTCACCGATTCCCGCCGCCGCAGTTGTGCACGCCATACGTCGCGAAATGGCGCATCACGCGACCGACTTTATTTTCCGACGCACTGATTTAGGTACGTTCAAGCATCCGGGAAATGAAACGGTCGAAACAGTCATCGCCATCATGGCGGAAATGAACAACTGGAACAGAACCCGCATGGACGGGGAACGCATGGCCGTGGAAAATCATTATGAAAAACTTGGATTTCGCTCAAAATAAAGCATTCGCCCTCGCTTGTTTTATGGCGGTTTTTACAACCTTGCTGTTGACTTCCTGTCGCGATCGAACGTCATGGCCCGGGATACCGTTTGAACCTTACTGGGTTGACGCGCCTTCTGAATATTCCCTTGGCATTTTGACTGGACCGACACCCTTTGACCTGACCGGTTCCGCAAACCACATTGATAACCCGGTGCTAACCGCGGCGGATGTGCCGGATATTGCCACGGCGTTTCTTGCCGACCCCTTTCTTTTTAATCAAAACAATCGATGGTATATGTTTTATGAGTTATTGCGCGCGTCTCCACGCCGGGGAATCATCGGCTGGGCGGAAAGCAATGACGGTTTCAACTGGCAACACATGGGCGTTTCCATCGAAGAGCCTTTTCACCTGTCCTACCCCCTGGTCTTTGAGTTTGACGGTATTATCTATATGTTGCTGGAGTCCAACGAGGCTGGTCATGTAAGACTTTACGAGGCCGCAACATTTCCATCGGAATGGAAATTGGCATCCAAGCTGTTTGATGGTCGCTATACCGACCCAACAATCATCCGCCACGATGATCGTTGGTGGATTTTCGCATCCGACCTCGCCAACCTGAACCTCTACCTGTTCCATTCGGAAAACCTTCTGGATGGGTGGCGGGAGCATCCGCTCTCGCCGGTCGTGCGCGGTGATATCCTGCGCGCACGTCCGGGAGGCCGGATGATGCATTACGATGGCCGCTTGTGGCGTTTCGCCCAAAATTGTTTTCCACGTTATGGAACGGATATCCGTCACTATGAAATTACCCGGCTGACGACCACCGAGTACGAAGAGCGGGATGGCGGTTCAACTCCGTTGATTCAAGCCGGCATGTTCCCGTGGGCAAAACTCGGCATGCATCATGTCGATCATCAACCTTTTGAATCCGGTGATGATCGCTGGCTGGTCGCGGTTGATGGCAACACGCCAGCGCAACCGGAAGTTCCGTTGGAGATACGTTTCGCGGACGGTTCGATGTTGCTTGGCGCTACATGCAGGCCAAAATTCATAGCGCCCGGCGAGACGATGCTATTGCGATTCTATTGGAAAAATCTTGCTCCGGGCCGACGTCCTGCGGCATTCGTCCATTTCAGGAATTCCGATGGGATTGTTTTTCAAGCCGACCACCAACTGGATGGGCGCCGCGATTGGTACGATTTATTTGTGACCATTCCGGAGCATGTCACCGAGGGAGCTTTGGAAATTCATTTGGGATTGCATCAAGATGGAAAAAGAATTGCCGCCCGCTCGCCTTATCCCCAAACCCGCAATGCCGTGGCGCTACCGCTGTCCGTAAATATCAAATACCCTTGATGGCGCTATTCACGGGGGACCGGTGTCCATTGAATGCGGTCAAAATACACGGTGCCATCCTCGCCATCGATGCGGAACAATAGATACGTATCACCTCGCTTGCCTTCGGTTCTGAAATCGATGCTCACATCAATGGGTGAATCCGGCTCGACCGGTACGGTCTGCTCCAGCACCAGATGACGTCCTTCCCTGATGCAAACAATCAACTGTGGCGAACCTTCGGTCCGACCCTCAATGCGCAACATACGAGGCCCGGCCTTGCCGGACTTGAACGGCTGGACCAGCGTAAACCATCGGTAACCGCGGTCGCCCCAATCGTTGATATCAAGGCGGGGCTGTGAATACATGCCCTCGACTTCAACGCGGCCCAGATCACGAGTGGTTAATGAGCGCGGCGAGAAGTTTTCAAATCGATTTGAGCGCTTCAAAAGTCCGGCCTGCCCCGGTTGTTCCCAACGCAGAAGCGCACGTTCAAACGAGACCGAAGACAAGGCCTTCTCCACCCGTTCCGGGCGCCATCGCGACGAGGTGTCGCCATGCCTGATATGCAAAACAACACTGCTCACAAACAGCACCGCCAGAGCCATGGCCGTGCGAATGCGGACCATGGCCATATTACGGGCAGGCCAAACGATGATTGCCGTAACCAACAGAAGTATCACCGGAAACGGATTGACGATAAATGCTTCGAGTCCGTGATACGGATGGCCGACATGAATATTGCTGATGACGTACGGAATAAACAATCCACGCAGGATGGCCACGTACTCACGAATGCCCTGAAGCGGAATGCGCAGCATCGTCGCCCCGACGTCTGAAAGCGTGAACAAGCACACCACGGTGTAGGCGGCGGAGTAGACCGCAAGGAACAACATCCACAAGCGGCCGGGTCCATGTGATTTTTCAAAAAGATATACCCAACCCGGAATCAATAAAAGCGAACCCACCACGAGATACCGACCGTTCATGGTCGGACCGCCATCCCAGCAATCCGTAGTGCCGAGGCTTAATAAAAGCGACAGGAACGCAACTGCAACCAGCCCATAAAACAAGCGATGATTCCGATCCTTGAACAGTGCATAAACAGTTCCAATCAACAAGACGACGGCGCCGGGCATGGAAAAGATCATGCCCCGCTCGCTGAACAATAACAGCCAGGCGCCTTCGGGATAGGCCCAGAATAGATTGGTCAGCGGATAAGCCGTGAGGCTGGCGTAAGCGGCGCGATGAAGAAACATAAAGGCGATGGCGCCAGCGCCTCCGACTCCCAGCATCACCGCAAATAAAATTCGGGCATTGCGGGGAAGCGGATCGATGAAAAATGCGCGGATGACAAAATACAAGCCGGCCAATCCCACGCAAGGAAGAAAACGCGGATGCACAATCGGCATGAACCCACAGCAGAAAACCAATAACCCGATCGCCAGGGCAGGTCGCCGCCGGGCAATGAACGAGGCATAAACAGCGCCGGAAAAGAGCGTGGCCCCCAGCGCCTCGGGCAAAGCGCGGATGGCAAACACAAACCAGAATATGGCCAGCGCGAACATGATGGATAGCAGAAAACTCCACGTTCTGGTCCGACCAAGTTCAAGGCAAAGCAAAAAGACAATGGTAGAGCCAAGGGCGGCGATGAACCCCAAAACAAATTGCCGGGCGGGAAGGCCGATACCCATAGTGGGAGCAATCAGCAGAGAGATGCCGTATGGATGCCATGAATACCAGCGATCCCCCTGCGACTTGCCGCTGACATGAAGATAGGCGCGCAATTTCCCGGTCTCTACAGCGCGGATGTGGGCCTCCTGACCTGGAGGCACATCTTGTCTGGCCACGGCGCGATCAATGGCCGCCTCCACATCAAAGCCAAAATTATTTTTTATATCCAGATCGCGATCTTCGTACAGGCTTGTTGCCTGAATGAGATAATGCCCCTCATCTACCGCATGCTCCCCGATTCGGTAGGAAACATAAGTTCCGCAGACCGTGTAAAGAATTGTCAGCCCCGACAACAATCCCCACGCCAGCCGGCTTGACGTATATTTTTCCAGTGAGAGATGCGGAACATTCCACCAGCGAAACAAACATACGGAAACGATTGCTATGGGGAAAAAGAACAGAAAATTTGCGGCCCATTCCAGCGGCACTATACCGGGGACCCAGAATCCGGCGAAAGAGACAGGAAGCAGAACCAGCGGGTATATCCGGCGGGAAATCGCCTCTGACGGCGCCGTGATACGCACTGATAAAATCCGGCCATACAACGGTAGCGCCAAACCAATCAGGGCAACAACCAGGTTGAGCAGAGGGTTTGGAACAATGAAACAGACCCCCGCCTCGGGCAACACCATGGGTATTCCCGGAAACACGGGCGTCAATGCCAACACACCGAACAAAAGCACCCCGACAATGGGCAAAATCTGAAATATCCGTAAACGTGTCATTGAAATAATATAGCCTAAAACCCGCAATGGAAGCGGTGGCATCATAAAAAACTTGGGTTACACGCTTTCCATATCAAAGTCAACTTGCGATTCCCGTGAGGGCGCCCATTTTCTCTTTCGCTTTTTCGGGTCATAATGTAGCATCGTCGCATGATAACGCCGGTGACGCGCAAGTTAATTCCTGCCGATGAAACTTTATTGGCCTCCAGCGTGCCTTGCCGGTTTGCCTGTCCAGCCCGAACCAATGTTCCCGCTTACCTGGAGGCCATCAGCAAAGGAGATTTTGACGCGGCGTACCGCATCAATTTGGAGGATAACGTTTTTCCCGCCGTGCTTGGTTTTGCCTGCACGCGACCTTGTGAAGCGGCTTGCCGGCATGGAAAAAGCGGCAACGGCGAGTCCGTGGCCATTTGCTTCAGCAAGCGATCCGCCGTTGATTTTATGTCCGGCAAAGATCCGGTCGTGCTGGATCCCCTATTTCCTTCTACCGGAAAAACTGTGGCCATCATTGGCGCCGGGGTTGCCGGTCTTGCCGCCGCGCGGGAATTGGCCCGTATGGGACACAAAGTAACAGTTTATGAGCGCCACGCGAAACCCGGGGGTCTGCTCCTGCTGGGCATACCGCATTTTCGACTACCCCGCGAAGCCGTGCAACGCGAAATCGAACAAATCCGTTTGCAAGGCGTAACGTTCAAATGCGGCGTGAACATTGGCGTGGATGTTAAAATGGTCAACCTCGTCGAGGAATACGACCACGTAATCATTGCCGCCGGCGCGCAAAGCCCGAATATTATCCCGGTGCCGGGCGCCGATCTTCAAGGCGTGGAGCACGGGCTTCCCTTCTTGTTCAGGGTCAACGAAAAGGAAAGCCGCGTCATCGGCAAAAACGTCGTGGTGCTGGGCGGTGGTTTTACTTCGATCGACTGCGCACGCACCGCCAAGCGGTTGGGCGCGGAGACGGTCGCGATATATTATCGACGCACAGAACGCGACATGTATGTCTCTTCCAGTGAATTGCTGGAACTGAAACATGAAAACATCGCGTTGCACACACTTTGCAGTCCGGTGGAAATTTTCGGGGAAAGCGGCCACGTCGCAGGCATCCGGTTCCGGAGAACCCAACCGGGACAGCGGGATGCAAGCGGGCGACAAAGTTTCAAGGAAGTTCCAGATTCGGAATTTACCATCGAATGTGACACGGTGTTGCTGGGGACCGGTCAGTCCCATGAAACCAGTTGGACCGGAAAAGTCTTTCAAACCCTGCTCAAACACGGCGGGCCGGGATCCGGCCTCAATGAGACCTCGGTGCCGTGTGTCACGCAAGCTGGTGATTTCGCCACCGGACCGCGATCAATCATTGACGGCATAGCGCACGGGAAAAAATGTGCCTATTATATCGACACCCTCTTAATGGGTCGCAATCGACTGGCTGATTATTTTATCAGTGAACCCGTGAAAGAGACCGGGCGTGACCGAAAACTGAATGAAATGCCACGTCACGAAATGCCAACTTGCCTGGTGGCGCAACGATCCGTGACCACGGCAGATGAATTGGGGTTCGATCGCTCAACCGCCATGGCGGAGGCGTCGCGGTGTTATCTCTGCCACTATGTATATGAAATTGACGCCCAAGCTTGTATTTATTGTCACAAATGCCTTGAAGTCAAACCGCTGGACAAATGCATTGTCAAGATTTCGGGATTGATTACCGATAACGAAGGTCGCGTGACGGGGTACCAGGAAGTTGATGGCGGCCCGGAATACAATCAGCTCTATATAGACGCCAACGAATGCATCCGCTGTAATGCGTGTGTTGAGGTTTGCCCGGTTGATTGCATTCACATCAGGCGCATCGATGTCATTCAAAAAGCGGCGGAATAATATGGGCATCGAAATCGAGCGGAAATTTCTAGTGCAGGGAGACGCGTGGCGGATCGGCGAAGGGGCGTTTATCTGTCAGGGGTATTTAAGCCGGGAAATTCATTGCACCATCCGGATTCGAGTCGCCGGCAACGAGGCCTTCCTGACCATTAAAGGTTCTGCCAACGGCATAGCTCGTGCGGAATTCGAGTATCCGATACCACTTGCCGACGCGAAGTCACTGCTTGCCATGTGCGATCAAGCGCCGGTGGAAAAAATTCGCCGGGAAATCGTACATGCGGGCATGACATGGGAAGTGGATGAATTTCTGGGTGTGAATGCCGGGTTGGTGATCGCCGAATTGGAACTGGAGTCGGAAGACCAACCCTTCGAGCGTCCGGACTGGCTGGGCGCAGAAGTGACCGGCGACCCCAAATACTACAACGCAAATTTAGTGACGTGTCCTTACTCGCAATGGGAAAAATAGCCCAACGCCATTCCGCCAAGAATTATTCATAATGAACGC
This sequence comes from Kiritimatiellia bacterium, assembly GCA_035327305.1. Taxonomy (GTDB): domain Bacteria; phylum Verrucomicrobiota; class Kiritimatiellia; order CAIVKH01; family CAIVKH01; genus CALMUP01. The sequence continues at coordinate 17,986 of DAOLDL010000058.1, forward strand.
CACCTCACATTTTCAGATTATGGCTCGTTACAACCAATGGATGAACCACAAACTATACGATCTGTGCGGCGAGTTGACCGATGAACAGCGCAAACGCGATGTCGGCGCATTTTTCAAATCCATTCACGGAACCCTGAATCACCTGCTGGTGGCGGACCGGATATGGATGGCCCGATTTACATCACAACCTTTTCCGGGATATAAACTTGACCAGCAATTGTATGATGATTTCAATGAGCTGAAAGCGGCGCGTGAATTTGAAGATGTGCGGATACTGAATTGGATGCTTACCCAAACCGAACAGGACTTGTCCGGAAACCTTCACTACACATCCATCGCCAATCCTCAACCCCGTACCACGCCATTATGGTTGGCTTTGTCCCACTTTTTCAATCATCAAACCCATCATCGTGGACAAATCACCACCCTGCTCATGCAACAAGGCATCGACCCTGGTGTTACCGACCTGATGTGGTTGCCCGATCCGCCGCAGAGTTGACGAAATTGACAGAAGGAAACGAAGATTCTGAATAAGGTAACACAGACATTCTTGTCTGTGGAAATCAATATCTGCACCTCTCGTGAGGCAAGAAAAAGGGGTCAGGTAGTATGAAAGACGGTAACGGGATAATCGTTTTCATTTATGACCCAAAACGCATCACCTGCACCTACATGAACATCCGTGGCGGTGGCGTACGTTTGTTCGTTAGCATCACACGATACAATGTGAGCATCAGAGCCGATGGCCTTCTCTATAGTCGCCAGGATTTCCGAGTCAAACGGATCAAAAGGAAATGCGACCGCGACCGATACGCCTGCAGGTACTGATAAATCCAAATACGCGGCGGGACGTGAAATTTGTGAATATGCCGTTTGGCTAGATAATACTACGATGAACAGGAGGAATGAATGAGCATTCATCATGCCAATTCGGAGAAAGGCGAAATAAACCAAAAGATTCATGGCGGTTCCTCATTTGCTGGCTCCCTTGCGACATCCTCTGAGGAGCAAAGCGACGTAGCGTGAAGATGGGTGGCAAGAATTAATTGCGGATTTTTTACATTATCGGGGTGCTTCTCCAATTCATTGCAGGACCACATTTTAAATTCCATCAGAATCCATGCCCACTCTGCGGCTCGGCAGGAGCCTCGCCCTCCCAGA
>DAOLDL010000059.1:0-18570 GCA_035327305.1 Kiritimatiellia bacterium
ATTTCCGCCGGCATCCTCAAAGGTCGCAAGGCCACCAGCACCGTGGGTATCAAGGATGACATGGCCAATGCCGGTGCCATATGGGTCAACGAACCTCTTGTTGTGGATGGAAACTTGATCAGTTCACGCACTCCTGTTGATTTGCCGGTTTTTGGCAAAGCTATTGTCGACGCACTCAAATCCCGGTGAAATTATTTCCAATAATTGGAAATTATCTGTCGTTTGTTTTCCAGTCATTGGAAAAATATAAAGCATTTGGCGCATGAGCGACCAGAAGCCATCACATCGGCATTTCGACTTCCTGATTATAGGTTCAGGACTTGCCGGGCTTTACGCGGCCTTCTGTGCGGCTCGCCACGGACGCGTCGCCCTGCTTTCCAAATCATCGCTTCAGCAAAGCAGTTCCTTCTGGGCGCAAGGCGGTATCGCCGCCGCAATTGACCAGGACGATTCCGCATATTTTCATCTCGATGACACCATTGCCGCTGGACGTAATCTGTGTCGCAAAGCGGCGGTGGAAATTCTCGTTGGTGAAGGCGTGCAAAGGGTTCGCGAATTAATTGCCATGGGAATGCAATTTGATGCCGGCACACGCGGCTTGCATCTCGGACTCGAAGGCGGTCACAGTCATCGCCGGATTCTGCATGCGCAAGGAAACGCAACCGGGCAGGCAGTTGTCCAGTTTCTGCTTTCACGTGTATTGAACCATGACCAAATCACACTTTTTGAACACACCACTGTCGCGGAACTGGTTATCCAGGAAAACCGTTGCGTCGGGTTGATTGCATTTCAGAAAGACCAGATCGACCCGATCTTCTTTTCGGCGCGGGCGACCATACTTGCCACCGGCGGTAGCGCCGGCAATTACCGTCGCACCACCAATCCGCCCACGTCATCCGGGGATGGTATCGCCCTCGCCTACCAGGCCGGAGCGGAAGTTTGCGACATGGAGTTTGTGCAATTTCATCCGACGGCATTGTTCACCAAAAGCGGCGCCACTTTCCTGATCAGCGAAGCTCTGCGTGGTGAAGGCGGCCACTTGCTGGACGGCAAGGGGCGGCGCTTCATGGTTGACTATCATTCCCGGGGTGAGCTTGCCCCGCGCGATGTCGTATCCAGCGCCATTTTCAAGGAGATGCAAAAACAGAAAATCGATAATGTGTTTTTGTCCATGAAGCATCTCGATCACAATTACGTCCGCCAGCGATTTGCCAATGTGTACGAGGCGTGCCTACCCCATGGAGTTGATATCACAACCGATCCGATTCCGGTCGCTCCGGCGGCGCATTATCTGATTGGCGGTGTGGTTACCGGACGTATGGCGGGAACCAGCATTTGGGGTTTGTTTGCTTGTGGTGAAGCCGCCTGCACCGGAGTGCATGGCGCCAACCGGCTGGCCAGCAATTCACTGCTCGAATGCCTGGTGTTCGGCAAGCGCGCGATAGACGGGGCCTTGACGATCAAGGATGATGTTCCCGCCTCGGAAGTCATGCTCAATGATCTACCTCGTCGCGATATGCGTGCCGTTGATTCTACACTCGTGAACGGGTTGCGGGAACGTGTTTCATCCATCATGACCGGGCGTGTGGGGATTGTTCGATCGAAGGCAGGACTTTCCGAGGCATTGACGGAGTTGAGAAGCATTCGCGAGGAGCATCGTGATTTGATGACGTGCTGGGGCGGTCGGGCATTGAGAAAAATGCTGCGCGTGTGTGAACTTACCACGCGTTGCGCATTGCTTCGCGAAGAGACGCGAGGCGCTCACATTCGTGAAGATCATCCAGATGAAAATCCGATGTTTGAAGGTCACATTACATTAAAACGCGGAACGGAACCAAAGATCGTAAAATGGACTTCTTGAAACCCAGCGAATACGAAGAATTACTCAAGGTCGGACTTCGTGAGGATGCGCCAACCGGCGACATCACAACCATGAGTCTGTTTGACGAATCGGCCACGGGTGAAGCGGCACTGGTCGCAAAACAAGACGGTGTCTTGGCGGGAATTGACGTCGCCGCACATGTATTTTCGATGCTTGATCCGACATTTGATTTCGAGGCCAGTTATCGTGATGGCGCCCGATTGAAGCCCGGAGTGGTCATCGCAAAATTAAAAGGAAAAACGCGGGCGCTTTTAACCGGCGAGAGATTGGCGTTGAATTTGTTGCAGAGAATGTCCGGCATCGCAACGCTTGCCGCCGCGTATGTGGAAGCAGTTGCTGGGTTGCCGGTCAGAATACTTGATACCCGCAAGACACCGCCCGGATTGCGCGTATTGGACAAGTATGCTGTACGGGCAGGCGGCGCGTATAATCATCGGATGACTTTGAGCGATCTGGCCATGGTCAAAGACAATCACCTTCAACTGGCTGGTGGAATCACCGCCGCAGTGTCACAATTAAAACGAGCATGTCCGGGCGTTCGTATCGAAGTCGAAACCGAGACTTTGGATCATGTGCGCGAGGCGTTGAATGCCGGGGCGGATATTATCATGCTTGATAACATGCCGATTGAATTGATGCGCCAGGCGGTAAAGCTGATCGGGGGCGCATGCACAACCGAGGCATCGGGCAATGTCCGTCTCGATACGGTACGCTCCATCGCGGAAACGGGTGTTGACTTCATATCGGTTGGTGAATTAACCCATTCGGTGCGGGCTCTCGACATTTCCTTGAAATCCGGGTACATTTAACGACATGAGCATCAGTTTCTCAAATTTGGCGGCCGTTGTCCTGGCTGTTTCACTGTTCACCTTAACCGGGTGCGAGATTGATCGAACCGGTGATTCAACTGGTTCAGGGGGAACGACTCCCACAAACAACTCCAGTGCCCCGGGCGGCTCGACCGGCTCCAATACAAACACAAGCTCCACCGGCAATTCCAACACCGATAACAACAACCAGCCCGGCGGCGGGAACAACAATCCTGGCAATCCGTTTAACAACCCCGGTCCTTCGCAAATCAATGCGGATTTGTTCAAACAGGGAAATGGCACCTATTTATACGGATCGCAAACCTTCGCCAATTGCGATGAATTGGGATTTTTCCTGCTGACCCAGAATCCGCCGATTACGCTTATCAATTGCGGAACCGCGAATTTTCCGTAAACGAATTCAGCTAGATTTTTTTAATCTGTCCATCCTCGTTGTAATGAATTTCGTAAAGATCGCGCCGGCGATCATTCCAGTTATTGGTGGTGCCCCGATAGCGGTGACGCCGCAACAATTCGATATCCACATCGTGGATTACAATGGTTTCGATGTTGGGATTACATTCCGCGGCTATTGCATCGCGACTGAATGAAAAATCCGCGGGCGTGAAGATTCCGGACTGTGCGTAATGAATATCGGCATTATTCACAAACGGCAGATTGCCCACTGGTCCGGCAACTGCCACATAAACATGGTTTTCGACACAGCGGGCAAGCGCACAATGACGAACGCGCAAATATCCATGTCGTTCGTCCGTATTAAAGGGAACAAAAATGATTTGAGCGCCTTTTTGTGCGGCAATACGGGAAAGCTCGGGAAACTCTATGTCGTAACAAATCATGATGGCGATGCGACCGCAATCGGTGTCGAAAACTTCAACTTTGTTTCCGCCGCTGACGCCCCACCATTTCCACTCCGCCGGTGTCACATGAATTTTATATTGCTTGCCGATACTGCCGTCGCGCCGGAACAGATAGGCGATGTTGTAGAGCGTGCCATCTTCCATGGCGAATTGAGATCCGCCGATGATGTTAATGTTGTACCGGATGGCGTAATCGGAAAACATTTCGAGGTATTGCGGCGTGAATTCCGCCAGCTTTCGCGCCGCATCGCTCGGGCGTTTGGTGTCGCAGAACGACAACAACTGCGTGGTGATCAATTCTGGAAACAGGACAAAGTCGCACTTGTAGTCAGATGCCGTATCCACAAAATATGCGCATTGTTTGCCGAATTCCTTGAAGTTCTTGATGGTGCGCATTTCATATTGCACGGCCGCGATTCTCACAACCTGAACGGGGCGAATCGCCCGCTTTTTGTAAGGCCGGTAATCGACATTGGTCCACTCCAGGTACGTGGCCCATCCCGCGCTGTCTTCGTCCGATGGAAAATAATCGGGAATCAACTGTTTCAATTCAAAGCCATTGGCCAGCTGGGTGGTTAACACGGGATCATAGATGGTTTTATCTTCCACATTTTCCGCGTATTCGTGGGCGGTCATTTTATCTTTATACTTGTGATAACCGGGAATGCGGCCGCCGACCACAATGCTTTTCAAGTTTCGTTCACGGACCAGATTCTTCCGCGCTTCGTAAAGTCGGCGGGACAACTTCATGCCGCGGTACTCGGGGTCGACCATGATTTCTATTCCGTACAAGGTGTCGCCGGACGGGTCGTGGTTGCGGATAAATCCATTGTCGGCGATTTCCTTCCAATTGTGCCATTCGGAATACAAATCAAAATCGACGATCAGGCTGATCGCTGAAGCAACGACATGGCCGTCATATTCGATGCAAAACTGGCCTTCCGGAAAAACTTTCAATTGGCTGTCAAATTGCTCGTGAGACCAAACGGTCATGCCGGGAAAACATTTGGCTTGCATGGCGATCAGCGATTCATAATCCGCGGAAAGTATATTCCGGAGAACTATTTTGCTCTCAAACTCCGAAAGATCGATGGGCTTGCTCATAATAGTCACTTCCGAGTTTTTACGGGTTTTTTCCGGTCAGGAAACAAAGCCCGGCAAATCGGACAAATGGTTCCATCGCACCCCCGGGCTGTGCAATATTTCCTGCCGTAAAGGATAATCTGAATATGCAATTTATTCCAGCGGGATTCAGGAAACAATTGCTTCAGGTCTTTTTCCGTTTGTTGAACATTTTTTCCGTTGGTAAGTTTCCATCGCTGGGCAAGGCGGTGAATGTGGGTATCTACCGGAAAAGCTGGTATACCGAATGCTTGCGCCATGACAACGGAAGCGGTTTTGTGACCCACCCCCGGCAGATTTTCCAAATCTTCAAACGTGGCGGGCACTTGACCGTTGTGGCGTTCCAGCAAGATCACGGACAAACCATGTATGGCCTTTGATTTGGCCGGCGACAAACCGCATGGTTTGATGATCGCTTCAATCTCCGGCACGCTTAATCTCACCATGTCGGCTGGATTATCAGCCTTGGCAAAAAGTTGAGGCGTAATTTTGTTAACCCGTTCATCCGTGCATTGGGCGGACAACAAAACGGCGATCAAAAGTGTATACGGGTCGCGGTGATCAAGTGGTACATGCACTGTCGGGAAATATTCATTCAGCATACGGGCAACCAATGCGGCCCGGCTCCCGCGTTCATCAATGGCTGAAGACATTGGTCCAGGCAATCGAGGATTGGGATGCACGGGTCCAGACCACGACGACCGCTCCTTTGGGAATAACGAAATCCTCGGCTGACCCTTCGCCGCCGGTATGAAACCAGTATCGACCGCCCTCGCGTGAATTAAGCCATATCCTGGCCAATGGAGCAGAGTTCATAACGTCGCGACTGCTGAATATACGTATTTCATCGGAACGTAATACGATGGGACCTGATGCCAAGCCCGCTTCTTTTAGGCCGGTAGAGGATAATACCATGTCTTCCGGAGCCGCGTAGGTAACAACACTGAATACTCCACCCGCGCGTAAAACTCCGTCCTCTGCATCAACTACAGACGGAGTGTCAGCGGATTCTGCCCATGCCGGAATGCCGCCAGAAACCAGAATCAGGCACACCACCCATAACGAAAGTATTCGCTTCATAAAGGTATAGTAACCCGAGGCGGGAAAATGATCAATCATGCATGGCGGTAGAATCGGTGTTTTCAAGCTTCACTTGCTAAACAACGCTAAATACCCCTATAATGCGACGTTAAATGTCATCAAATTTTTACCATAAGCAAACTGGCGGCAATCGAAACAGGCGGGACCGCATTCTTGTTTTGGATGCGGATTCTGGTGTTCACGGCAAGCAGGGAGGCAGTACGGAAGCCAAACCGGCCGATCAAATCAAAAAAAGCATCAAGATTTTCTCGATCGCGGTGATTTTCATGGTCGCGCTTATGATAATGAGCATCAAAGTCCTTGAGTATATGTGGAGTCGCCGGGATCAGGCAATTCTTCGTACCAGCGCTCCCCGAAATCAAACCGCAACGCCAGCCGTACTTTCCCCGGCAACTCCACCCCCGGCGCCGAGTGTTCAGCAAGCGACCCAAACCGTGGAGCAATCCATTTCGGGCCGGGATGCCGAAGACCGGGTCGAAACGATTTTTCGTTGGGGCAAGGTTTTGGAGGACGCCGGCGAATACGATGGCGCACTTGATCGATATCAGGAGGCGTTGAACTTTGAGCCGGACAATATTCTGATTCTATCCCAGATAGGCCGACTTAACATTCAGCTTTCCCGCTATGATGCGGCGGTTCGATCTTTGGAATCAGCCCATCGCAGTGCACCGGATAATCCGGACATCATGAACGATCTCGGAGTAGCCATGACTTTCAACAATCAGGCCGCCGGAGCAGTCCTGATGTTTGATCGATTGCTTGAAAAGAATCCTGAATATACGCCGGCCTTGTTTAACAAAGGGTATGCCCTCGTTCAGTTGCGTGACTATGAAAAAGCACGTCCTTTGATTGAAACCTACATTGAGAAGAAAAACGATGACGCCATGGCATTGGGGGTGCTTGCGGTACTGGATATCGCGGCAAAAAAGTATGAAGAAGCGCTGAAACGCCTGGATCAGGCCATTGCCCTTTCCCCGGCCTGGAGTACACCTTATCTGGATGCCGCAGTTATTTGCGCCACCCTTAATCAGCCGGAACGGGCGATCCAATATCTGGAAAGCGCTCTTATCCATGCTTCTCCAGCCGAAGTTTACCAGCAATACCAAGCCGCCCCGTTCCGGGCAATTCGCCAAACCGATGAAGGGCGGGCGTTCGAAAGGAAAATTGCCGAGCGTGCAAGGTCCATGATGAAGTAATTGCAGAGTTTGGGTTTGACAGTCCGGCCATGCAATACTTACTCTTTAAGCAAGTCGACTTTTATGAATCAGGAGAATGGATATGGCCAAGGTCCTTAAGCCCGTTGTAGTTATCTTGTTGTTGCTGTGCATCGGCTCCCTTGTTCTGGGAATACAGCTTTTTGGAAAACGCGAGGTATTGAAAGGCCGTGTTCAAAAAACCGAGCAGGCGCTTTCATCCATCGCCCGCAATATCCGGGCTGACAATTTCAACGTCAATGCGCTTGCGGCAACTGACGCGGATAGCTTAACCCGAATGGACGCCCCGTTGCGGCAACTTGCCGCCTCGGCGCAGGTCGTATATGACGACCTGCAAAATACCCGGCAGGATTTGGAAACCACACGCCAGGATCTAAGCATGACCAAAGACGAATTGGCCCGTTCTTTGGCTGATCTGGATCGGGCACGCGCTCAAGTCGACAATTTGAACCAGAGCATTACCGAGAAAAACGGCCAGATTGCCCGCCAGGAAACCCGCATTGATGGCTTGGAACAGGACAAGGTTTCCCTGCAAATTCAAATTGATGATTTGAACAATCAAATTGTTCAGTCCGAAGACGAACTTCGCGACGCTCAAGACAAGATTCTTTCGCTTGAACAGACGGTGGGACAACTTGAGCAGGAACTGGGTTATGGCAAGCAACGCCCAATGCCAAAAGGTCTGACCGGACGCATTTTGTTTGTGAACAAGGATTGGAATTTCGTCGTGATTGATCTAGGCAGTGATGACGGGGTTGTCCAGAATGCGGAAATGCTGATTCACCGGAAAGACGCACTTGTTGGGAAAGTTACCATCAGTGGCCTGTCGCGCAAGATGGCTATAGCTGAATTGCAACCGGATTGGGCACAAGCTACCGTCAGGGAGGGCGACTTCGTTGTCTTCTAAAATTCTAACCGTTTTATCAATTGTCGCAACATTGTGCATGATTGCATTGATCGTTGTTCAGTACCTTGAACTTACGCACTACAGTGCCCCACCCTCGCTTTGGCCATGAGGTTATTACTCGCAGTGTTCTGCTTAATTGTGATGTTTTTGGCATCCGGTTGCGCAACCACCGATCCGGATCGCGATTCCGATCTGCCTTGGAATATGCCGCAATCCTGGGAAGGTAGCCCGGCCATACCGGGCTTGAGCATGTAAGTGATTTTATCTGTTCTCTTCCGTTTTCCCCGGAACTTTTCCGTAGAATACACGCCATAGAAAAAGTCCATGTGGATCGGCGGTAGGAACCCGTGCCGTGCGTACTTTGCTGTGCAGGATTGTGACCGCATCACCGGGTTTAAGATCACCCTGCCCCACCCTCACCATAAAACCGGCCAGACTGCGAACCATTTTGAATAAAAAACCATCGCCAATGGCGATCAACGTGTATTGCGGCCCCCTTTTAATCCACTTCAACTTGAATACCGATCGCACGGTGCCCTCGCGTTCATGACCGGGGTTGGCCGAAAATGCCGCAAAGTCATGACGACCGACCAGATGATCAGCCGCCTTCATCATGGCATCAAGGTTCAGCGGACGGTATATATGTGTATTGTAAAGCCGCAAGTGAGGAGGAATGATGCGTTCGTTCCAGATGAAGTAACGATATTCTTTCCCGGTGGCGCTCATACGTGCATCGAAATCAGGACGCGCACACGAAGCCTTGAGAACCCGTATGTCATGCTCAATAAAACGATTCATGCCGATAACCAGTTTATCCGGCTTGATGTCGCTGGCTAAGTCGAAATGAGCGACCTGGGCGCGCGCATGGACCCCACGGTCGGTACGGCCACTGCTGTTGACACGAATCTGTTGCCCCGATAGTTCAAACAGCGATCGTTCAAGCTCCCCCTGAACTGTTCGCTTGTCCGGTTGCAACTGCCAGCCGGAATAAGAGGTTCCGTCGTATCCCACAATGATCTTGAAGCGTTGCAGTTTACCCGGCTTCATATTGAGTGCGCATCCAGGAAACTCTGAAGCATTATTTGCGCGGATATTTTATCAACCAGAAGCCTGCGTTTCTCACGACGCGTACCGGCCGCGATCAATACATCATGCGCGGACTTTGTCGTTAATCGTTCATCCCATAGTTCGACCGGGATTTCCAATTTTTCCTGCAACTCCTTCTGGAACTTTTCCGAGCGTTGTGCGGCGGGACCGTGAGAACCATCCATATTCAACGGATGCCCGATAACCACCAGATCGGCCTGCCCCTCACGCACAGCATCGGCAATGGCGCTATGGATTTCCTTGTCGTCGCGGCACTCCACCATTTTGTAATTGCTGGCAATGATACGATCAGGATCGCTCAAGGCAAATCCGATACGGCGTGAGCCTAAATCAACCCCCAAAGCGCGACCCATCAAAGAACCTCGTTGTATGAACCATTTTCACGTAGGTGCACGACCATTTTTTTTATTTCCTGCGCTTTTTCGCGCGGACAGATCAAGGTGACACCGTCCGCTTGCACGACAATCATTCCTTGCACACCCAAAAGCGTGGTCAAACGGTCTTTGGAATACACGATATTTCCCGTTGATTCGAGCGTTTGGCAGTCTCCAACCAATGTGTTGCCGTATGCATCCTTGGGAAAATGATTCTCGATTGCCGGCCACGAACCAACGTCGTCCCACGCAAATTCACCACCGGCGACAAGGATATTATCGGCCTTTTCCATAACGGCATAGTCGATGGAAATCTTTCGCACGTTGCCAAATACTTCGTCGAGCACCTTGTCCAGTTTCCCTTGGCCGGCGGCCGCGGCCAGGGTCGTTATCAATTCAGAAATATCCGGACAATGCTTTTTCATGGCGGATTCGATGCTGGACACTGCCCAGATGAACATACCGGCATTCCATGAATATTCACCACCGGCCAGATAGGCTTCGGCGGTTTTTAAATCCGGCTTTTCCACGAACTTCTTTGCTTTGCGGATTACGGTACTTCCTTTTGCGGAAATCTCCCCGCCGAGGTGGATGTAACCATAACCTGTGGCTGGTTCCGTCGGTCGAATACCAATTGTAATCAGAACATCATGAGCGCTCGCATGGTCAAGCGCATCAGACAGCGTGGCGCGGAATACATCCAACTGGCCGATAATATGATCAGCGGTCAAAATGCAAAACACACCGTTTGGACAACGTGATTTGACCAGTGCGGCGGCGAGAGCCACTGCCGGCGCGGTATCCCGGCCCACCGGTTCGCCTACGATATTCTGCGGTGGTAGCTCCGGTACGGCCTTGCGAGTTGATTCAACCAGATCTTTATTGGTCAGGATTAAAATGCGTTCGGGCGGTATCAAGCCATCAAGCCGATCGACGGCTTGGGCAATCAAGGCCCGCTCACCAACAAGATTAAGCAATTGTTTTGGCTTTTGCGCTGTACTTAACGGCCAGAAACGTTCACCGCGCCCGCCGGCTAAAATGACGGCATAGTAACGATCGTTATTCATGATCCTAAACTTCCTTTACGGCTTTAACCATTTTTGCCACCCAGGTTGCGGCATGTTTTCGTCCTGCGGCGGAACTGCCGGCTTTATGAAACTGATCGACAATAGCGCTTCCAACCACTACGGCATCCGCCACCCTGGCCGATTGAGCGGCCAGTTCAGGTGTGGAAATTCCGAAGCCCAATGCCACGGGAAGTCCGGCCAGTCGCTTTGTGGTTTTCACCAAACTTTCAGCAACCGAACTCAATTTGTCCTGCATGCCGGTAACACCTGCCCGCGAAACACAATAAACAAAACCGCCGGCGTTTTTTACGATTTGGCGAATGCGTGCTTCGGGTGTTGTTGGTGTAACCAACGCGATGTTGTTGATGTTGTACTGATCCAGCCATTTAACCAGCAACGCCGATTCTTCGACCGGCATATCCAGGAACAAAAGTCCGTCAACACCCACGGCAGATGTACGTTTGATCATTTTTTCATAACCGACGGCATGGTATGGATTCAAATATGTATAACACATGATCGGGATCTCGGTTTTGACACGCAGGGCGCCGATCATATCCAGCACTGCGGCAGGAGTGGTTCCGGCATCAAGCGCCCTCGTGGCTGATTCCTGGTTGACGCGTCCATCGGCGAGAGGATCGGAAAACGGAATACCGAATTCGATAATGTCTACGCCGACATCCTGAAGACGCAAAGCGATATCAACTGTGTCCTCCAACGATGGATCCCCGGCGGTAATGTAGGCAATAAATCCTTTTTTTCCGGATTTCGCCAAATCACTGAATTTTTGATCAATACGCGTCATAACCTTTTCTCTCATAAAGTTTAAACACGAACTATAGTCCATAGGCGGCATTATTGTCATCATAATGATGAAATATATGCGATCAAAGAGAGCTGAAAACTGCCGACCCAGATTGACATTCCTCAACATTATGTCTTTAATCCGGGCATGAAAAATACACTCCTTTCCATTGTCGTCATGCTTGCTTCAGTTACTGTCGTGGCGCAGGCGAACACAATCAAAATCGCCTCGGTCAGCCCGTTGTCCGGCTCCCAGGCCGGATTGGGCGAAATGATCAAACTTGGCGCTCAACTGGCAATTGAGGAGGCCTCGCCCTGGTTCCGGGAGCAAGGCTACAATCTGGTATTTGTCCCGCAAGATGATCAGGCATCACCCGATGTGGGCGTCGCAACGGCCCGACGACTGGTAAATGATCGCGATGTGCTGGGAATAGTCGGTCATTTGAATTCGGGTGTCGCCATACCCGCTTCCGAAGTCTACAAGGAATACAATTTGGCTATGGTTTCCCCGGCCAATACCCATCCACAAATAACCGATCGGGGCTACCTCACCGTCAGTCGAATTTGCGGTCGTGATGATGTTCAAGGTCCGGTTGGCGCAGAATACGCCGTAAAAGAGCTTGGGGCGAAGAACATTTTCATCGTTCATGACAAGACGACCTATGGTCAGGGCGTGGCCACAACTTTTCGAGAGAAGGCACAGCAACTCGGCGCCAAGATTGCAGCATTTGACGGAACTGAAGAACGGTCGAACTTCCAATCACTTATCCTGCGGATGCGGGTCTTTCAGCCTGACCTCGTATATTTTGGCGGAATTTACGACCAGGGTGGCGTTTTATTGAAACAAATGCGTGAACGGGGCATCAAGGCCATTTATCTGGGTCCGGATGCGATGGACTCTTCAGAATTTGTGAAAATTGCGCAGGATGCGGTTGTCGGCGCTTACTACACAACGGTGGCCGGTCCGGTTGATCAGTTTCCCGCTGCTCTTGCGTTCGGCGAACGTTTTGCCGATAGATTTCGCAAGTCGCCTGAATCTTACGCACTTTATGGATTTGACGCCGCCAATGTATTTATCGAGGCGCTGAAGTCGCTAATAACCCGGAGTCCCGGCGCCCTGCCGACACGCACTGAAGTAGCGGAAGCTGTTCGTAAAGTTTCACACACAGGGATAACCGGTTTGATTGAATTTGACGGCAAGGGCGATCGCCTGAAATCCGATTATTATGTCATTCGTTTTGACGAAGCCATATATCCCGGAAAAACCGTTAAGACAATTTCCTATTCACCGAATGAGTAAAATGATCGCGGAATACCGCGTCCGTAGTTAAGTTTTGGAGGTCACGGATTCGTGGATTCCGCACTGATTGAAATCTTGCCAAGCGTCCTGCTTGAAGGCCTGCTGGTCGGTTGCGTTTATGCAATGATCGCATTGGGCTACACGATGGTTTATGGCGTGCTTGGTTTGATCAATTTTGCCCACTCGGAAGTTTTCATGATCGGGGCAGTCGCCGGTGTTGAAGTGTTCCGTTATCTTTCCCCGCATATTCAGGACCCCTTTCTTCTGCTGATTGTCGCGACCTTGACCGGCGGATTGGTGTCAGGGCTTACCGCCATCACTATTGAACGACTCGCCTACCGTCCATTGCGGCGGCGCGGCTATACCAATCGTCTGGTTCCCTTGATTACCGCAATCGGCATCTCGTTTGTTCTGCAGGATTTGGTCCGTCTGGTCGAAGGACTCTGGCACAATGAATTCTACATGAATTATCCCAGTTATTCGGCGCTTGAACAGTCCTACGATCTCCCGCTCCAAATGACTATACAGGTAAAATCCATCATCGTCATTGTCGTCACCGTAATCATGTTGACGAGTTTGTGGATACTCGTCAAAAAAACCAAACTTGGCAAAGCAATACGGGCGGTTTCACAGGATATATCCACGGCCTCACTAATGGGCATCAATCCTGACCGTATCATTTCCCGTACATTTTTCATCGGCGGTTTCCTCGGCGGTGTGGCCGGTGTTATGTTCGGCATGATGTATACGCAGATAAATCCATTTTGCGGATTTATTCCGGGTATAAAGGCATTTACCGCCGCGGTACTAGGCGGAATCGGCAGTATTCCCGGCGCCATGCTGGGGGGAATTGTACTCGGACAATTGGAGACACTGGGAGGATTTTACCTGCCTTTTTTCACGGACGGGGCGATGGGCACCGAATATAAGGACATATTTGGATTCATAATTCTGGTTGTCCTGCTGTTGTGCCGACCCCATGGACTGCTCGGCAAGGCACGAAAGGATAAAGTATAATGAGCGGACGCAAGGCATCCTACCTTCTACCGCTGGCGACGCTTGCCTCGTTGATCCTGTTATGGTTGTTTCCAAATCATACCATTCTGCTGATTCCCCTCCTTGGATTCATGTTCGCGGGAACCTTGATTAAAATGAATAATGCCAGCCGGGCCGGAACGCTGGCGTTTGTTCTGCTCATCGGCATTCCTGTCGCGGGATTTGAAAACTCCTTTCTATTCGAATTGTTTATTCAGGTTGGCATTTATGCGGCGCTTGCGCTTGGCCTCAATATCGTGGTTGGCATGGCCGGCTTGCTGGATCTGGGGTATGCGGCCTTTTTTGCCATCGGGGCCTACACATGGGCGATTTTCGGATCGCCTCAAGCAAATGAATTTATAAGCGGTAATTTATTTCCCCTCTCCGGTTGGCCGTACTTCTATATATTTTCCGCACTGGCTATCGTAACCGCCGCTTTTGTGGGAATTTTAATCGGCTTGCCGGCGCTTAGATTACGTGGTGATTATCTCGCCATCGTAACTTTGGGACTGGGCGAAGTTGTCCGTGTATTGGCCAATAACCTCGACCATCCGATCAACATTACCAATGGTCCCAAAGGCATCTCGCCGGTAGAACGACCACCCATCGACTGGTTGCTGAATATCTCTGAATTCTTCGGGTTTACTATGACCTCAAGTCAGGGTTATGCGTTGTTCTTCTATTTGCTGGTAATCAGCATCATGGGCATTATTGTTTTAATCAATCGCCGTCTGGACCACTCCCGCTTCGGCCGCGCCTGGGTGGCGATACGCGAAGATGAAATTGCCGCCCGGTCCATGGGTATTCCTCTGTTGAGAACCAAACTTCTCGCCTTTGCCACCGGCGCCGCCTTTTCCGGAATCATGGGCGCGATATTTTCCGCAAAACAGTTATTTGTAAGCCCGGAGTCATTCACGCTCCTGCAATCAATTACCATTCTGGCCATGGTGATATTGGGCGGTATGGGATCAATCCAAGGCGCCATTCTGGGCGCCGCGGCCGTAACCTTGTTGAACATCGAAGTGCTAAAAACACTTTCAGATGGATTGAACAATCTACGACAATCCGGCTTCATTCTTGATCTGGGTTTTTATCAATTTGATTTCTCAAACCTTTCCAGCCAACTGGAACCGGCCAAATACGAGAGAATGATCTTCGGGCTTATCATGGTTCTGATGATGATTTTCCGTCCCGCCGGAATGATTCCGGAAAAACGTCATAAACTTGAACTTGAACGCAAGAAAACGAAGGTGAATCCGTGAGCCTTCACATTTCCGGTATCACGAAATACTTTGGCGGACTGGTTGCCATCGATAATCTCTCTCTTGAAATCGCGCCGGGAAATATTTTTTCAGTAATCGGACCCAACGGTGCGGGTAAAACCACATTGTTCAATGTATTAACCGGTGTTTATCAACCGGACGCCGGAACAATTTCGTGGCAAGAGCGCACGATTTCCGGACTGGCGCCGGAATGGATTGCCCGGCGTGGCGTGGCGAGAACTTTTCAGAACATACGATTATTCAGCGCCATGACAGTTTACGAAAATGTGTTGGTGGCTCAACATACCCGCATTCGCTACAACTTCGTTGACGCTATTGTCCGTACCCGCAGATTTTCAAGACAGGAGAATCGCGCTTCGCTGAAAGTGATGGATTTATTGGCGTATTTCGGGTTTGAGAACCGGACTGAAGAGTTGGCCCGCAACCTGCCTTATGGCGATCAACGTAAACTGGAAATTGCCCGCGCGCTGGCCACTGAACCCACCCTGCTCCTGCTGGACGAACCGGCCGCAGGGATGAATCCCCAGGAAACCATCATATTGAGGGATCTCATAAAAAAAATACGGGACGATTTTAATCTGACCATTTTACTTATCGAGCACCACATGAACATGGTCATGACCTTGTCGGATCGGGTGGCCGTGCTTGATTACGGCAAAAAAATTGCCGAAGGAAATCCGTCGGAAATTCGAAACAGTCCGGAAGTAATTGAAGCTTACCTTGGAACCTCGGCATTGGGAGGTCATGCAGGATGACCGGGGAAACCCCATCGAATCTGAATAATGATGTCGTGCTTGGACTTGATGAACTGCACGCCTACTATGGCAAGGTACACGCATTGAAAGGAGTTTCGCTTTCTATTCGCAAGGGTGAAATTGTGACCTTGATCGGTGCGAATGGCGCCGGTAAAAGCACCACGTTGCGGGTGATTTCAGGTTTGCTGACTCCCCGACAGGGAGATGTGGTATTTCAGTCCAAACGAATCAACGGCATGTTCGCACATGATATTACGGCCCTCGGTATTGGTCACGTTCCCGAAGGCCGGAAAATATTTCCGCAATTGACCGTGGAGGAAAATCTGGAGATTGGCGGCTATCTGGAATCATCAAGAAATATTCTGGATCAGCGTAAAAATGAAATATTTGAAATATTTCCGCGACTGGCGGAAAGGCGTCGGCAGGAGGGAGGAACGCTTTCGGGGGGTGAGCAACAGATGTTGGCCATCGGGCGCGCCCTCATGCAGGATCCCGCGCTTTTATTGTTGGACGAACCGACACTTGGCCTGGCGCCCGTGCTGGTTGAAGTCATTTTTGAAACCATTCAACGACTGAATCGCATGGGTAAAACCATATTGCTGGTCGAGCAAAATGCCTGGCATGCTTTGCAGATTGCCCATCGTGGCTACGTTCTGCAAACCGGGGCTATCCAGCTTCAAGGCATCGCCAAGGAGTTGGCGGAAAATCCCAGCGTCAAAGAATCCTACCTGGGTGGTTGAATCGAACTACAGGGCAATTTGTACGTTATCGGCGCAAATCGATGTAAATGGGATAATGATCGGATATATGCCCACCCTGCCCCGGCAAGACGGATACATCATGCGTTTCCGTGCCTTCCATGACAGTGCCGGGCAGTGACACATCCCACGGCTTTTCCCGTAACGACTGATGTACCAGTATCCGGTCAAACAACGATGGCGGGAACTCGCGCCGCGGATCACCATACCTTGTCGCGACGGTATGATACTGCGAGGTGGAAGGATGCTCCAGCCAGATATCCGACCAGTGCCCCAGAACAGAAAGTGTCGGATCGTCACGTAAATTATCAAGGGTTGGATCCGTGTTAAAGTCACCCAAGACGATCATCTCCCAGTTTCGATTCGGGTATTTTTGCGTTATGTCCAATTTGTCGCGTTGTATAATGTTCATGGCATTAACGCGCTGGGAATAATTCCGGTTTTTATCACCAAAATTGGCTTTTAAGTGTACGGCATAGACCAGTAGATAATGAGAATCACCCAGATCAAAAATTGCCCGGAATACACCTCGTGTCGGACGTCCTGCGCCGACCAGTGTGCTGAAATCGAGCTTGGTTGCGGATACAGGTTGATACCGGGTAAGCATGGCGATATTCATTTTTTCCGCCCGCGATGAGCCGGAACCGAAAACGCTTAGATAACCCAGCGGATAGGAGTTGCTGAACGAATTGTTAAGGTAACCCAGCGCCCGGTCATTCTCGATTTCGGATATAAAAAGAATGTCGGGTTTGATTTGTTCCACGATCCGGGCCGCACCGGCGGCTTGTATCATCGCCAGTTCCTCGGTGCGATTTTTGCCATCGCTGATTCCATCCGTGAACATTTCTATATTGTAGAATGCAACGCGGACATGATCACCCGGAGAGCTTCGCCGCGTTGAAGAAGTGATAACCTTTTCAGCGGACTCAATGAATGGTTCACCGGTATACTCAAGCGCCGTAAATTCAAATCCGACTACCGGTGGCGCAAAAAAAATGAAACAAAAGAACAGGAAGTATGACGCCATGGCAAAGCGTATCTTTCGGGCGTCGATTCGATT
This sequence comes from Kiritimatiellia bacterium, assembly GCA_035327305.1. Lineage (GTDB taxonomy): Bacteria > Verrucomicrobiota > Kiritimatiellia > CAIVKH01 > CAIVKH01 > CALMUP01. The sequence continues at coordinate 17,460 of DAOLDL010000059.1, forward strand.
TTCCCGCAATTTCATCAACTTGGTACTTGGATTCCGTTGTGTATAATTGCATTGTAATTCCGAGCATTAGGCAAGCTTTATTCCTTTTGTTCTTGGATTAATTTACTGAAATACAGTTATGAGTAATTTTCTCGTTACAGGCGCGGCGGGGTTCATCGGCTCCCATTTATGTGAACGTTTATTGGGTGACGGTCATACCGTGACCGGGGTGGACACGTTTATTCCCTATTACGATCGTATGATCAAGGAAGGCAACTTGATCCCGGCAAGGAAACATTCCTCGTTCCGGTTTGTGGAACTTGATTTGCGTGACGGGTCGATCGAGCCGTTGTTGGATGGTTGTGATGCGGTATTTCATCTGGCCGCCATGCCGGGACTGATGCGGAGCTGGGACAACTTTCAGCTGTATGCCACCTGCAATATCGAAGCCACCCAACGCCTGCTTGATGCCGCAAATAGCACCAATCTCCCGCATTTTATTCACATTTCAACATCGAGTGTATACGGGCGCGAGGCGACTCAACCCGAATCAAGCCCCACCCAGCCCTTTTCACCGTATGGCATTACCAAGTTGGCGGCAGAAAATCTTTGCCGTGCATACGAAGCGAATTATGGAGTTCCGATCACCATACTCCGGTATTTTTCCGTGTACGGTCCGCGCCAACGTCCCGACATGGCCTATAATATTTTAATACGTGCACTGCTGGAGAACCGCTCATTTCCCATGTTTGGCGATGGTTCCCAGACCCGCAGTAATACGTACGTTACGGATTGCGTAGAAGCCACCTACCTGGCCGCGCAAAAACGCGATGTATCCATAGGTGAAGTATTTAATGTCGGCGGCGGCGAAATCATTTCACTAAATGATGTCGTGACGTTGCTGGAGGAATTAACCGGGCAAAAAGCGGTAATTGATAGAAAACCAAAACGCCCGGGCGACCAAACGCATACTGCGGCAAACATTGATAAAGCCTCCCGCCTGCTTGGATACAAACCCGTCACGCCGGTCCGGGATGGTCTGGCGGCAGAAGTAAACTGGATTAAATCACTGTCAGCTTAACCCGAAAACCGAAGTTGCTGGCGGCGCCGAGCCGCAGTCATTTCGACTGCA
>DAOLDL010000060.1:0-18306 GCA_035327305.1 Kiritimatiellia bacterium
TCATTTAACCGGCTTGGGTTCTTCCAGTCCGGAGAGAAGGTTGCAGATGTGAGGCAGTAATTGTTTTTTGCGGCTTACGACACTGCCCATTTCAAACAATCGCTCCTCGCGAGGCGGATAATCCACCGTCTCGATAAAGTCGCGATTTCCCGCCACCATCAGCAAGCTCGTTTGCCGGGTGATATCCGTGATCATGATGCAGGCAAAATGATATTTTCTTTCAACCAATAGTTTATCCAGCGCGGCTTCAATCTGCGGCTTAAGCTCCCAGAATCGCTCCAAGCCGTTTTCCTCGATTTGCGCAACCGCGAACTTCCAACCGTTCTCTTCGTAATCCTTGCAATCCAACCGAACCGCCTTGTCCGGCGAGTACAACTCCAAAGCGGAACCGGCGGCAAAAAAGTCGGCGGCAAATTGATCGATGTCGATCTCCGCGCATTTGGCAATCCATTCGAGCATGACCCGGTCGATGTCGGTGGTGGTCGGTGACGTCAGCTTCAGCGTGTCGGAAATGATTCCCGCGGCCAGGCAATGTGCAATGGATTTATGGGGCGTAAGTCCGTGCGTTCGATAAAAGCGCGATACAATGGTGCAGGTGGATCCGACCGGTTCGTTGTGAAAATGAATGGGTTCACGTGATGTCAGTCCGCCACCGACCCGGTGATGATCGATCACTTCCAGAATTTCCGCGTCTTCCGCCCCGGTCACCGCCTGTCCGATTTCATTGTGATCCACAAGTATCAACCGGGTCTGCTGGGGATTGATCAAGTCCGACTTTGAAAACACGCCAATCAATTGTTTCTGGTCATTGACCACGGGATAAAGCGGCTGGGTGGACTTCTGCACTTTTTTGCGGATATCCTGCAACAACGCATCTTCGGAAAAGCACAGAAATTCCGCATCAATCGCTCGCGTAATCCGTTTCGCGCCGCGCATCAACAACGTGGTGGTGGCGGTGTCCATGGGGCTGGTCAGGACACTGACCCCTTTTTCACGCGCCAGCGATAAAAGTCCCGGTGACAACGGATAGCCGCCGGTGACGACCAGGCAACGCACGCCGTATTCGATGGCCGGCAATTGCACCGTCGGGCGATCTCCCGATACGATCACCAGATGCGCGGAGGGAAATTGGAGCATGCGTTTGGTAAAATTGTCGGCGCTCATGGCGCCGACCATGACCGTCAGCGTTTCCTCGCGATCCGGATCATCCTGGTGCTGGAATTCACCCCGCAACACTTTGTTGATGCGGGTAAGGCTTGAGTCGACGTTGCGGTTATCAATCGGGTCGTCGCTATCCGGCAACAGCAATTCCAACAACTTCAACAACGAACACATGCCGCACAAATTGCCATCTTTATTCAGCACGGGAATGGCGCGCAAATTACGCTGGCGCATGCGCTCGTAAACATCAACCAGTGAATCGTGATCGGATGCGGCGACCACGTCGCGCCGGCATATACGTCCCGCGCGGGGGCGGACATCGAGCACCACCTTGGGATGCTCAACTCCGGCGCGCTCCAGGGCCATGCGTGTCCGGGCATTGGCATCGCCGCAAGCCGCCGCCATCACATCGAGCCGGGTGGTGGCGCGCAGGTAATCCGCGTAGCCAATGGCCGAGCAAATGGCATCGGTATCCGGGTTTTTATGTCCGATTACATAGGTGGTCATAGCAACTCCGTAGCGCGATCGTGAATCAGTTCGTGGGAAAATTCAGCAAATTCGTAATGAAGAATACTCATGACATAAAGAGCGGCGGTTTCACTGCGCAACACCTGATTACCGAGCGACACCATACGGGCGCCGGCATTTCTGGCCGCCGAGCGCTCGCGAGTCGACAAATCGCCTTCCGGCCCGACGAGGAATCCGATCGACTTGGGCTGGCGGGATGAAAATCCGGAAAGCGCTTCGCGAAGGGGCATGGTGTCGGGATCCAGCGAGCAGGTCATCCAGAGATCAAAACGCGGCATTCGCGCCAGATAGTCCAGCATAGGCGCCACCGGGTGAATTTCGGGAAGCCACAGACAACCGGATTGTTTGGCGGCGCTCAAGGCAATTTTACGCCAGCGTTCAAGCTTGCCCGCGTCTTCCCCCGCCTTCAACCGGACCACACACTGATCGGTAATGACCGGTACAATATGGCGGACGCCCAACTCGGTGGCCTTCTGGATGATGAGGTCCATTTTTTGTTCGCGGGGCGCCGCCTGAATAAGCGTAATTTCAACCGGCGGCGGCGATTTGCTGGTTTGCCGCTTGACCGCGAGGCGGGCTTCGTTGCGGGAAACCTCGGCAATTTGCGTAACCGCCTGGCGCCCTCGCCCATCCATCACCATGATTTGATCGTCCACCTTTCCCCGCAGAACATGAAGCAGGTGGTGGGCTTCCTCTCCCGTCAGAATCATTTCATCCGACGACCATCTGGAGGGTTCAATGTAATAACGCATCATGGTGACAAGATTATACGATTCCCGTCATTCGTCGAGTCTGGTTAAATTTTTCCATTCCCTTCGGCGTAATTTCCCATCCTTTTGTTTGCCATGCCGGCGCTTTCAAGGTGGAAGCACAAATACACCACCTCATGGTTGCGGTATTGTACGAACTGTCTATCATGGCGCTATGAACAAGGCGTTGCCACCCGTAATCACCGACAGCCCGGAAGCGACCATGGAATGGGCCGCGAACTGGGTCGCGACGCTTCCCCGCGGCGCGGTAATCGCCTTGCACGGCGAGCTAGGCGCCGGCAAAACTTGTTTCGTGAAAGGTCTGGCCAAAGGCCTCAACGTCCAGGGTCCGGTTCACAGCCCGACGTTTACGCTGGTCAACGAATACCGCGGCGCCATACCTCTTTATCACCTCGATTTGTATCGCCTGCATGGCGAAGAGGAGGCCTGGGACATCGGAATTGAAAACTATCTGGAAAGCGACGGCATTACCGCCATCGAATGGGCGGAACGGATATCGCACCTTCTGCCGGATAATACGCTTCATGTATGTCTCGACTATGGCGCCGGACCCGACCAGCGCGTGATCAAACAAGCATCGGAGTTTCCGGCCGCATGAAAGTTTTCGCCCTTGAATGTTCCACGGTGCAAGCCGGTGCGGCCATGCTTGAAAACGGCCGCGTGGTGGCGTCCATTTCGTGGCGGGAAGAACGGGCGCGACACGAAAGCCTCTTTGATCGAGCGGATGTGATGGTTCGCGGGGCGGGTTGGCGCTGGACGGATTTCGATCTATTTTGCGTGGGCCGCGGACCGGGCGCCTATTCCGGATTGCGGGTGAGCCTGCTTGCGGTGCAGGCGCTGGCCGCGCCGGGTGGAAAACCTGTCATGGCCGTCGGCAGTATGGATGCCCTTGCCGTTGCCTTGTGCCGGAAACATGGCGTCTCGTCCGTGACCATTGCTGGTGACGCCCGGAGAAATTCCTGTTGGATCGGTCGTTGTCAGGCGGCGTCGATCGCGCAAACGCCTACGGAATGGCGGGTGGTTGGCCGCGACCAACTCACCGGATTTATACGACCGGGTGAAACAGCCGCCACTCCGCATTGGGAAGAATTGACGGCGATTCGAGAGTTGAATCCGGAGGCAACATGGTTGCCGGGACCCGCCATCCCAACCGCCGAACAGGTAGCCTTGCTTGCTGTACACCGCTTCACCATCAATACCGATACATCAGAACCACTCCAACCCTTGTATATGCACCCGGCAGTGTGAACGTTACAAAAGAGAATTCGCTCCGAAACTGCTTGAATACCCACCTAAATCGAGTGATATTGTTGAGGTATATACAAACAATCCGCTCCGTATGCGGTTAAATCTATGACAACAAAAGCCAGTTCGTCTCATGTTTATGCGGGCAGTGCTGATTTTCTGGACAGTTTATACCAGCAATTCCTGGTCGATCCCCTGTCCGTAGATGAAAAGTGGCGGGGATTTTTTGAGAGTCTGCGCAATGGTCACGGCGATGATCGCGAGCCGACGCAGGAGGAAATCCGGACATTCTTTAAAGAGAACCGCCCATCGCGATCCGGCGCCGCGTATTCGATGCAGGGACTTCACGGCCTGGAAATGGCCCGCAAGCAGTCCGCCGTATTGCGCATGATTCACGCCTATCGCCTGCTGGGGCATTTGCGGGCCGCGGTCGACCCCATTCAGCTTCGCGGCATGCCGCGAATACCCGAACTTGAGCCAATCTATCACGGCCTGACCGAGCAGGACATGAACCTGGTGTTCAACTCCGGCGGCTTTGGCGGTCGCGCGGAAATGCCGCTCCGGGAAATCATTGACGTGCTGAAGGAAACCTATACCGAAAGCATCGGCGCGGAGTTCATTCACATTTCCGACGTAGAGCAAAAAGAATGGATACAGCATCAACTGGAAATTACCCGGACCAATCCGGACTACCCCGGCGATTTCAAAATACGACTTCTTGAACGATTAACCGCGGCCGAGGGACTGGAAACACATTTACATCAGAAATTTGTCGGTCAAAAACGCTTTTCGCTGGAAGGCGGAGAGGCATTGATCACCATGCTTGACGAAATCATCAATCGCGGTGGAACGCAGGGGGTGGATGAAATCGTAATCGGCATGGCGCATCGAGGCCGCCTCAATGTACTGGTCAACATAATGGGTAAATCGCCGGCGGAATTGTTTTCCGAATTTGAGGGCAAACACGCCTGGCGCCAGGGCGCAACCGGCGACGTCAAGTACCACCAGGGTTATTCATCCGATGTCGAAACGCCGGGCGGGATTGTGCATCTGGCCCTCGGCTTCAATCCTTCGCACCTGGAAATTGTCGCGCCGGTAACGATCGGCTCGGTGCGTTCGCGCCAGGAGCGCAGAACGGAACGGGGCCGCGACAAAGTGTTGGCCGTGATCATTCACGGCGACGCCGCGCTTGCCGGTCAGGGCGTGGTCTACGAAACCGCGCAACTGTCCAAAACCCGCGGGTTCTCCGTCGGCGGCGCCATCCACCTGGTGGTTAACAACCGCATCGGATTCACCATCAGCCATCCCCAGGATGCCCGGTCATCGATGTATTGCACGGATGTCGGGAAAGTCATTCAGGCCCCGATTTTCCACGTTAACGGCGACGACCCGGAAGCGGTGGCATTCATTACGCAACTCGCCCTTAATTTCCGCATGCGTTTTCATACCGATGTTTTCATCGACCTGGTGTGCTACCGCCGTCATGGCCACAACGAAGCCGATGAACCGGCGGCCACGCAACCGATGATGTACAAGAAAATCCGCAAGCACGACACCACTCGGAAAATCTACGCCGACCGGTTGATCGGCGAACAAGTCATCACGGCCCAGCAAGCCGAAGACATGCTGAAAACGTATCGCGCAAAACTCGATGCCGGGGAGCAGGTGGTCGAAAACATCGTCGAAAACGTCACCAACATTTACCGCACCGAGTGGTCGAAATTCCTGGCCGCCAAATGGACAGACCCATCCGACACCTCCGCCTCGATCTCGCGCATCAAACGCCTTGGCGGGTTGCTGACGGCGCTTCCGGAAGATTTTGAACTGCACCCGCGTGTCGCCAAAATTTATGACGACCGCATCAAGATGGCATCCGGCGCACTGCCCCTTGACTGGGGATTTGCGGAAACCATGGCGTATGCAACGTTGCTGGAAGACGGGTATTCCATCCGGATCAGCGGGCAGGACAGCGGACGCGGAACATTCTTTCACCGTCACGCGGTGTTGCACAACATGCGCAACGGCGACGAGTATGTTCCGCTTCAACACGTGGCGGAAAATCAACCGCGATTTATCGTGATCGACTCCATTCTATCCGAAGAGGCCGTGCTTGGGTTCGAATACGGATACAGCGCGGCGGACCCGAATTCGCTGGTCATCTGGGAAGCGCAATTCGGCGACTTCGCCAACGGCGCGCAGGTCATGATCGATCAATTCATCGTCGCCGCCGAACAAAAGTGGGGATTGCTGACCGGGTTGGTCCTTTTTCTTCCGCACGGATGGGAAGGCCAAGGCCCCGAACATACGTCCGCCCGCCTTGAGCGTTTTCTCCAATTATGCGCGCAGGACAACATCCAGGTATGCTACCCGACGACCGCGGCCCAGATGTTTCACATGTTGCGGCGGGAAATGATTCGCCCCTATCGGAAACCGCTGGTGGTCATGACGCCGAAAAGCACATTGCGACGGAAGATTTCATTCTCGACCCTTGAGGATCTCGCAACCGGTTCCTTTCAGATGGTGATCGGGGAAGTCGACGATCTCAAGCCGGATGACGTCGAGCGCATCGTGCTGTGCTCCGGCAAAGTTTATTATGACCTGGTGGAGGCTCGCCGGGAGCGCGGCGTTGACAACATCGCCATCTTCCGGATCGAGCAACTATATCCGTTCCCCGCGGAAGTGTTGACCGCCGAACTGAAAAAGTATCCCAAGGCCCGCGAAATTTGCTGGGCGCAGGAAGATCCCCAGAATCAGGGCGCATGGTATTCAATCCAGCACGCAATCCGCACGTGCATGTCGTCATCGCAGACGCTTTATTACTCGGGCCGGGTGGCCATGGCCGCACCGGCCGGCGGCGATTACCACAAGTCAATCGAACGCCAGCGCAATCTGGTCGATCACGCCCTGACATTGATATCGCAAACCAAACGCAAAGATTTAAGCATGCAACCACAACTTACGGCATCGCAGAATGCACAACCGCAACTTGGAGATAAACCGTCATGATCGTCGCCATCAACGCACCGCCATTTCCTGAATCCGTACAGGAAGGCACCCTGTCCGCCTGGCACAAAAAACCGGGGGACGCCGTTCAAAAAAATGAAAAGGTAGCGGACATTGAAACCGATAAAATCGTGCTGGAAGTGACGGCGCCCGAGTCCGGAGTTTTCAAAGCCGCCAAGAAAAAGGAAGGCGACACCGTATCCAGCCGTGAATTGATCGGCCAACTGGAAAGCGGCGCCTCCGGCAAAGCCGCCGCAGAGCCTGCACAGGATGGTGCGGCGGGCAAAGCGGGAACAGGCGCAATCGCGGCGCCACAACCGACGGCGAGCAAAGGCGCCGTGGAGGTGGAGGCGGAACCGGTTGTTCAGGGCAGTAAGGCCGCCCCGAAACGCCCCGCCGCGCCGGTGGCGCGCAAGGCCCCGACCGTGGAGATTGACGACGATCTCGGCCCGGCGGTTCGCAAACTCATTGTTGAAAACAATTTGAATCCGGCGGAAATCAACGGAACAGGTAGAGGCGGGCGCATCACCAAGGCCGACGTCATTCGCCACCTTGAACATTCACCGCACCTGTCGACCAAATACGGCGATACCAGCATTGAAAACAAGGGCATCGAAGAAGTCGTGCCGCCGCAGGCGGCGCAACAAAAGGAAGAGGTGGCGGTTAAGCGCGTGAAGATGTCGCGCTTGCGCGCGCGTATCGCCGAGCGCCTGGTCGAAGCGCAACGAACGGCCGCATTGCTGACCACATTCAACGAAGTCAACATGAAGCCGGTGATGGAACTTCGCAACCGATACAAGGATTCATTTGAAAAAGAGCACGGAGTCAAACTCGGATTCATGTCGTTTTTCGTGAAAGCGGCTGTGGAAGCCTTGAAAAAATTCCCGGTGGTCAACGCCACCGTGGAAGGCGATGAAATTGTTTATTTCGGCCATTATCACATCGGTGTCGCGGTGAGCAGTGAGCGCGGGCTGGTCGTACCGGTCATACGGAATGCGGAACAGTTAAGCCTTGCCGAGGTGGAAAAAGCGACCGCCGACTTCGCCGCGCGTGCGCAAGCGGGAAAACTCGATATCGAGGAACTGACCGGCGGAACGTTTACGATATCCAACGGCGGCGTGTTCGGATCGCTGATGTCGACCCCGATCATCAATCCGCCGCAAAGCGGCATTCTGGGTATGCACCGAATACAGGAACGCCCCGTGGCGGAAAACGGCGAAGTGGTAATTCGCCCGATGATGTACATTGCCCTTTCGTATGATCACCGGATCATCGACGGACGTGAGGCCGTGCAATTTCTGGTCAGTATCAAACAGAACATTGAGGACCCGGCCCGCTTGTTGTTGCAACTTTAATTCAACGGATAAATGAAGCATGAAAAAATTTGATGTGTTGGTAATCGGCGCCGGCCCTGCCGGTTACGTGGCGGCCATTCGATGCGCGCAGTTGGGTAAAATTACCGCCTGTGTGGATTGCTGGATCGGCAAGGACGGAAAGCCCGCACTGGGCGGCACCTGCCTTAACGTGGGTTGCATCCCTTCGAAAGCATGGCTGGAATCTTCGGAATACTATCATGAAGTGACCCACAAGCTCGGCGCGCATGGCATCAAGGCCGGCGAAGTCACGCTCGATGTCGCCGCCATGCTGGCCCGCAAAGATAAAATCGTCACGTCGCTGACCAAAGGCGTCGAATCACTGTTCAAGAAAAACAAAGTCACCTGGATAGCCGGCAAAGCACGCATGATTCCCGGCCAGAAAGTCGAAGTGACGCCGTCGCTCGGCGGCGAGGCGGAAATCATTGAGGCGGAGCATATCATTATTGCCACAGGTTCATCGGCCCGCCACATCCCGAATGTATTGATCGACGACAAACGTATTTTTGAATCAGCGGGCGCACTGGATTTCACCAGCGTGCCGCGGAAGCTGGTGGTTATCGGCGCCGGAGTGATCGGACTGGAACTCGGATCGGTATGGAAGCGGCTGGGGTCCGAAGTCATTTTACTGGAAGCCATGGATTCATTTCTCGCCATGGCGGACGATCAAATTGCGGATGAGGCGTGGAAGGAATTCAAACGGCAGGGACTGGACATCCGGCTTGGCACGCGGGTTTTGTCCGCGACAACCAAGGAAGATTCCGTAACGGTGCGTTATCAGGATGAAAAAGGCGATCATGCGTTGGAGTGCGACAGGGTCATCGTGGCGGTTGGCCGCAAGCCGATGTTGCAGTGGCTGGGCGCGGCTGAAGTTGGCCTGGAGTTGGACGAGCGCGGCTATATCCACGTCGATGAATTCTGCGGCACCAACCTCCCCAATGTATATGCAATAGGCGATGTGGTTCGCGGACCGATGTTGGCGCATAAGGGAAGCGAAGAAGGCGTCATGGTTGCGGAACGAATTGCCGGGGAGGAAGCCCGGGTGAACCATGATACAATTCCGTGGGTGATTTATACGGCGCCGGAAATTGCCTGGGTGGGAAAGACCGAAAAACAACTAAAAGCCGCCGCCCGGAAGTTCAAAACCGGGGTGTTTCCGCTTGCCGCCAGCGGCCGCGCCAAGGCCATGGGCATCACTTCCGGACTGATTAAAATTATCGCCGACGCCAAAACCGACCGTATTTTAGGGGTTCACATGATCGCCCCGGGAGCATCCGAACTTATTGCGGAAGCTGTTGTGGCCATGGAGTTTGCGGCAAGCGCCGAAGACCTTTCCCGGATTGTTCACGCGCACCCGTCTATTTCAGAAGCCATACACGAGGCCGCACTGGCGGTTCATGGCCGAACACTTCACATTTAATTAACATTGAAATAATTGATTGTTTTCAATGTTCGAGGTATTGTACCCGGTTAATTAATTCCGATTCCGCATTGTTTTAGATATTCCGGTAGTTTGCGACCTGGTGGGAGTCCGCACTACCCGATTGCGGGTGAAATTAATTGATCGTGTGTTATTCCCACCGGGTTATTGGTCATAAAACAAATATAGTCAATGATGGTTGTCATGTCGCCGGCAGAGTCAGAAAAACAGGAGAACGCAAACACATTTGCGGACACCGGACGTGTATCCAACCATGACGCGGAATTGCTGAAAAACTTTCTGCACAACATTTATGACGGCGTTGCGCTTTGTGACGTCAAAGGTCGAATCATAGATGCCAACGAACGCTTGTTGTCTTTTATAAATTATTCGCTGGATGAGTTAAAGGGCCGCTCCATCCTGACCCTGCTTTCCGGCGCCGACCCCCTGGTTATCGACACCATCAACAACAGCCTTCGATCCAACCGTCATGTGTTGATCAATGCCTACGGCCGGAGAAACAACGGAACGATTTTTCCCGCGGAAATTTCCGCCAACCATCTTCAAACCGAACCCACCCTGCTTTGCTTTTTTATCCGCGACATCACGGTTCGCAAACAATCCGAGGATTTACTGCGCACCGGCTACAACGCCATCACCAACTGCTTGAGCGGTATTGCGGTGGCGGACCCGATGGGCATTATCGTTTATGCCAATCCGGCGGCGCTCAACCTGTGGGGATGCAAATCTGAAAATGAGTTGAAAGGGCAAAGCATCCTCAACATCTGGGAAGACACCGCAAAGGCCCGACACATGATCGACACCATCATGGACTCGGATCGCGGATGGAATGGCGACCTCACCGCCCGCCGCATGGATCGTTCGAACATTTCACTGCATGTCGCCGCGGCGTGCAATCTCGACGATGACAACGAGGCCACCGGCATGGTTTTTTCCTTTGTGGACATCAGTGACCGCCTGCGCGCGGATGAGGCAAGCCGCGAAGCGGAAGCGCGGCAAGCCATGTTGGCAAGCCTTGCCGCCGCCTGCCATCACCTCGGACAACCGGCCACCGTTTTGCTTACCAGCCTGGGCATGCTGAAAGAAACGCATAAGAATGCCGACCCGGATACCCGGATGTTGCAGAATTCCGCCTACGATGCGGCCATCCAACTTTCCGAAGTGTTGAAAAAACTATCCCGCACCAACAAATATCAAACCACGGATTACCTCAAGAACTCCGACCCCAACGCATCGTTCAACAAGATGCTCGACATCGAATAACCCCGAACCGACCTCCAGCAGGCGCTGTCCGCCCGCCGCATGAGTTGATCATTGAATGACGCGGCGCTTTCGCATTAAAGTGCGGCCATATGAATGTTTGCCTGGATATTCAATCCGCGCTGGCGCAACGCGCCGGAGTCGGACGTTATACGCGGATGCTGGCCGAGCATTTGCCGGCGTGGAAGAACGCCGACCATCTTCGTTTGTTCTATTTTGATTTCAAACGCCGGGGGTGTGACTTCGCTGTCGAGGGCACGCCGCAAACCGCCGTTCGATGGATTCCCGGGCGCATGGTTCAAAAATCCTGGAAAACGATCGGCTTTCCCCCATTCAACTGGTTTTCCGGAAACGCCGACGTATTTCATTTTCCGAATTTTATCCGCCCCCCGTTGACCAGGGGAAAATCCGTCATTACCATTCACGACGCCGCATTCCTCCGTTATCCGGAAACCATCGAAGCGGCCAATTACCGCTACCTGACCGGTTCCATCAAAAAAACCGTGGATCAATCGGATGCGATCATATGCGTATCTGCATTCACCGCATCCGAAATTGAATCGTTGTTGGGCGTTCCCGGCGCGAAACTCAACGTTGTGCCGTCCGGACTTTCATCGCACCTCCACCGGGCTACCCGAGAAGAAATCGACGCAATGCGTGGAACGCTTCAATTACACCGCCCCTACCTGTTAAGCGTGGGCACCCTGGAGCCGCGGAAAAACTACCCCTTTTTAATCGATGTTTTCGAAAAGCTTTCGTTTGATGGCGACCTGGTCATCGCGGGGATGAAGGGATGGAAAACCGACGGCATATTCGAACGCCGCAATCGCTCGCCGCTTCGCGAACGAATTCGCCTGCTTGAATATGTGGATGAAAACAACCTCAACGCCCTTTACAGCGCGGCGGAACTTTTCGTCATACCGTCGCTTTATGAAGGCTTTGGGTTCCCCCCGCTTGAGGCCATGCAATGCGAAACCGCCGTCGTTTCCTCGTCCACCGGCTCCCTCCCGGAAGTGCTGGGTGATGCCGCCCTCCTGGTTTCGTCGTTTAACGTCGAGGAATGGGTTGAGGCCATTAACGGCTTGTTGCCCGACACTGCACGACGACGGGAAATGGTAAAACTCGGGCTGGAAAGAACGTCTTTATTTACCTGGGAACGGACGGCGCAAGCCACATGGAACATATACCGGGAGCTGGCGTAATGACAGATTCCCTGCACATTGCCATCGATGCCCGGTGGATATTCCGCGAGCTTTCCGGGATTGGACTCTACACGCAGGAGCTGATCGCGGCATTGACGCGGTGCCCCTCCCCTCACCGATTCACACTGATATTTAATCACGAGGATGTGATGGCCCGCACGGCCGCTCAAACCGGCTACACGTCATGTACAGCTTTCACGGGAAGACTGCTTCGCTCCGGACCGTATGCTCCCGCCGATCAAATCAGCCTTCCCCTGCATCTTGCCAAATGGGGTGTCGATGTTTATCACGCCACCAACTTCATGATGCCGCTCTGGAAACCCGGAAGGGAAAAGCGCGTGGTGACCATTCACGACTTGATACCATTGCTTTACCGCGACCATGCCCCGCGTTCCAAAAAGAACCGGTTTTATCCCGTTTATCGGCGCTTGATCACGCGGGTCGCCGAAAGCGCTGACGCCATCATTTCGGTCAGCGAGTCAACCCGCGGCGACATCATCAAGCACCTGCTACCGGAAGGTGAAGCAAAAATCGCGGTTATTCATGAAGGTGTAAACCCTGTTTTCCGACCCGTCGACCGCCCCGCACGCGCCGGAGTTGAATTTTTATTTGTCGGTCGCCGCGACCCCTACAAAAACCTGCCCATGTTGATTCAGTCCCTGCATGATGTCCGGCGCCAGGGACATGACGCCAGGCTTCGTATCATTGGAGGCGATGATCCCCGGTATCCGGAAGCACGGGAGTTGGCGAATAGATTAAACCTTGGCGATGCCGTTCACTGGAGCGGATATGTGCCCGACCGTGAATTGCTCGACGCCTACCAGCAAACCGATGTGTTTGTACTGCCCTCGCGGTATGAAGGATTTGGCCTGCCGGTTCTGGAGGCCATGGCCTGCGGAACCCCGGTTATATGCAGTAACACCAGCTCCCTGCCTGAAGTTGCGGGCGACGCGGCGCTCTTGATCGATCCATCCGCGCCGGCCACCCTGACCGAAGCCATGGAACAACTCATGCGCGAGCCGGATTTGCGAAAAACACTTTCCGACAAGGGACTGGCCCGCGCCGCGCAATTTACCTGGGAAGAAACCGCCCGGAAAACCATGCGTGTTTACGAGAAAGTAGCCGGATGTTCCTGATTGCTGTAGCATGAAGCGCTCATGACACAAATCGACATCACATATCCGGCGGAATGGAAAGATCTTCGAGTGGCACTTTCGCACGACTGGTTGACCGGCATGCGGGGCGGCGAAAAGGTCCTCGAATTGCTGGCCGCCGGTTTTCAACATGCGCCGCTTTATACCCTGCTCCACAAAAAAGGATCGGTAAGCGAAATCATAACCCGCCGGCCTGTACACACATCCTGGTTGCAACATGTGCCGGGCATTACCCGTCATTACCGCTATTTTCTTCCAACATTTCCACTGGCCATCCGGACCATGGGCCGTGCCGACGCCGATTTGCTTATCAGCACCAGTCATTGCGCGGCCAAAGCTTTGCCCATAACAACAACCACCCGGCACTTGTGTTATTGCTTTACACCCATGAGATACGCATGGACCTTTCATGACGAATATTTTGGCGCGTCGCCGGTAAAAAAAGCCATACTGTCGCCGTTGCTGGGCGGCATGCGGCGATGGGATCATGCGAATTCCAATAATGTACACCGGTTTGTCGCCATCAGCCGACACGTCCAAAAGCGGATAGAACAATTTTACGGACGCGACGCCGATGTGGTTTACCCGCCCGCCGATACAACCTTTTACGCGCCGGACGCATCGATCGAACGCGAGGATTTTGACCTGATCGTATCCGCGCTTGTTCCCTACAAACGTGTGGACCTGGCAGTGGACGCTTACACGAAATCGGGTAGAAACCTCGTGGTGGTCGGGACTGGGACCGAGTACGAAAAGTTGAAATCGCGTGCCGGACCCACCATACAATTCATGGGCTGGCAGTCCAACGAGAACATCCGGGACTTGTACCGCCGGTGCCGGATGCTGATATTTCCGGGCGAAGAAGACTTCGGAATCGTACCGGTGGAAGCCATGGCCTGTGGCACTCCGGTTCTGGCTTACGGAAGAGGAGGCGCCCTGGAAACCATCACGGATGGCGTATCGGGAATCTTCTTCAATGAACAATCCGTGGACCAGCTATTGCTGGGGCGGGAAAAAGCAGGGGCCGTGCCGTGGTCGCAAAAAGAAATTCGGCGGCGGGCGGAACAATTTAGTCAGCAAGCATTTGTAGATGGAATTTCCGCCTCCATTCGCGCGTGTCTGGGTCCCGGTTAAAGGCGCCAAAAATCGTATTGATTAATAAAATCGTAACTTGGCTTCAAAGAATGAGTTCGCTATAATCCGCGACATGATCTACAGGCTGATCGTACTGACAGGACCGCTTAAGGGACAGAGGATCACCGTCGATGCCGATCCGATGACTATCGGACGGGACTCGGGGGCCTCCATTGCCCTCCCCGATTGTGAAGTCGCAAGCCTGCACGCACGTATCGAACACCGCGGATCGGAACTGTATGTTCACGACCTCGGAACCATGAACCGCATTATCCTGAATAATCGGGAAATACAGGATGCGCGCCTGAAGCATGGTGATATTCTGGAAGTCGGACGCACGCGGTTATTGGTGCAGGCCGTGGTGCAGGCGGAAGTGATGACCGCACCACAACAGGTTGTGGCCTTTGTCCGGCGTGGAAAGAAACGCAAACTTGCCTTGGCCGCGGTCGTGCTATTGCTGGCCGGGGGAACATTTGCCTTGATTCACACACGCGATGACGCGCATGAACCCATCGTTGCGCAATCAGCAGACCAGCCATCGCCGGTACTGGTCGATGACTTACCCGCAGTGGATTTCACGGCAACGGCGGCGGAGGAAGAAATCCAGGATTCAACATCCTCGCTCAACTCACCGTTGATAAACGTTGAATTGCGCCAGATCAGGGAAGACATTGCGTTCATACAGCAACATCTTCTGAACTTGAATAACAGCGCTTCGCCGGTACTGGCCATCACGGATGATGCAAAAACCGCGGACACGGAATCCGCTTTGAGCATCGACTCCATCGAAAACATCATGCAGGCCGCCCGCAAAGCGGTTGATGCCACCGATTTCGACCAGGCGGAATTGCTTTTGGATCACCTTCGCATTGAACATCCCGATTACATCCCGGCTTATGAACTGCGGGCCGAACTTTACGAGGCGTGGGGACTTCCCGGCCGCGCCCGCGACCAATGGTCGGCCATCCTTCAACGATCCGTTGAATCCGAACTTTTCCGCAAAGCACATGCCGAACGTGTTCGCTTAAGTCGCGCGGAAAGTCAGCGATTAATCAATGCGCACGACGCAGTGAAAATCCACAACATCAGCCAGACTCGTTTCCGCGAATCGACGGATTATGATGAGATGCGCGTTGTAAATATCCGCCTTCACTACGATCGAAGCCTGGGACCGATCGATCCGGACGGCGTTCGCCTGCTGGTATATTTCTTTGAGCGTGATATGGACACACGCCGCATTGAATTAAGCAAAAACCAGCCTTTTGCCGAGGCAAACCTTTCCGGATTGCACCATGATATGGGCGATCAGTTCAATTTCTCGGTCAGTTATATCGTCCCGAAGGGGTACTACCAGAAAGATCACAATACGAGTCGCCAGCAGTACTTCGGCTTCATTGCCCGACTGCATTATTTCGACCGGCTGGTTGACGAACACGCACGTCCACCCAAACTTCTTGAACCGGCGATTCTGGAATCCGCCGGACTTTCGATGCAGACCGCTCAGAGTGAAGGCGTGTTGACACCCGGCTTGAACCCCGCCTCCAACTAATGCCACCTCCCGAACGAGAAAAAATTTCCGCGTGCGTCATTGTCTTTAACGAAGAAGCCAAGATTCGCCGCTGTCTTGAAAGCCTTGCCTGGTGCGATGAAATTATTGTGGCTGACAGCTACAGCACGGACCGCACGGTGGAAATCGCCAGGGAATTTACGCCCCATGTGTTTCAACATGTCTGGCTGGGTTATGTCGGCCAGCGAAACATGATCAGGGAAAAAGCTAAATACCCGTGGATACTCTATCTCGATTCCGACGAAGAAGTATCGCCGGGACTGCGGGATGAAATCCTGCGTGAATTCACCCTGCCTGACCGCAAATACCTCGGCTATGAATTTCCTCGGCTCGTTTACTTTCTCGGACGGTGGATCAAACACGGCGAGTGGTATCCGGATGTGAAGTTGCGTTTGTTTCACAAGGACTATGGCCGAACCGAAGGCGAGGAGCCGCATGACCGCGTCATGGTCAACGGTCCGGTAAAAAGGTTGAATAATCCTGTCTATCACTACACCTACGACGATTTGCGTGATCAGAACGAAACGCTTAATCGTTTTTCCACCATCACCGCCCAGCAGAAATTTGTCAAAGACATGGATTTTCGCTGGGTGGACTTGCTATTCCGACCATTTTTACGTTTTTTCAAAGGATATTTTATCAAGCGGGGATTCATGGACGGCATGCCGGGATTTATTATCGCCATCACCAATGCTTACGGCGCTTTTCTAAAGTATGCCAAGTTGTGGGAACTGAATCACCGCCAGAAAAAGGGATTTCGCGAGCTTCCCGAGGAACACGAAAAGCAACTTCATTCCAGCTCAAATTAGCCCGTGTTTAAAGGTGTGGTGCATCGGAAATGCTCAAACGAATATACAAATTGTTCAAGCAATCGCCGGACACCTCACGGCGTATTCACGCGGCGTTTGATGAAGGCTCCTGCATGTGCGAGTCATGCGGTGCCGCAACCCCGCTTGCATCGTTGACACCGCTCACCATTTTCACCTGCCCGTCTTGTGGATTCAAGGGGCTTGTCCCTTACATTCTGGGTGAATACATCCTGATGCTTCCCCTCGGGGCGGGCGGCGTGGCCAGCGTGTACCAGGCGTTTCATCGAAGCCATCCGAAAAACGCATATGCGGTTAAACTCTTGCGAACCGACAAAGCCATCGATGAGAAGATTTTGTCCGAGTTTTTGTTTGAAGCTGAAGTTCATCACCAGGTCAGTCCGCATCCGTCGATCGTTCAGTTCATCGAACAGGGCGAATCCAATGGTGAATATTTTCATGTCATGGAATTTGTGCCCGGCGACAGCATCAAGCGCCGCGTGGAGTCGGCGGGGCGCATCCCTCATCAACAGGCATTGAGCTGGTTGAAGGAGCTTGTCGGCGCGTTGAAACACATTCTTGTAAAAGGATATCTTTACCGCGACATCAGTCCGGGCAACCTGCTGGTCCGCGAGAATTTATCCCTCTGCCTTATTGATTTTGGTCTCGCCCTTCCGGTGGCTGATGCCGATGCGGAGAGCCGGACGCAGGAATTGCTGGGAACGCCGGAATACATGCCACCGGAGCGCATCCAGCATCTCGGCGAGGACGAACGCAGTTCCATCTACAGCCTCGGAATGCTGTTGATATACATGATTAAAGGCGAGGCGCTCATCAAGGCTGAATCGCATGAACGCGCCGCGCTTCAACATATTTCCGCGGTTCGCGTCGCATTCAGCGCCCGCATGCTTCCTGCCGACTGTCCGGAGCCGGTGTTCCAGTTGATTTCCCGCATGATCAAATACGATCCCGTCGACCGGCATCAATCCTTTGATGAATTGGAAGGCGCAATCCAGGGCATCCTCGGAGCTTAACCATGACATCACAACGTGATGCGGTTGCGTTCACGGTCGGCCCGGCGCCGGAAGCTTGCCGGGGCCACCGGCTTGATGCATGGCTGTCCCGCCAGCATCCGGAAATATCCCGGGCGCGATGGCAGGAATTGATCAAGTCCGCCGCGGTTTCAATCTCCGGGAAACCACGCAAACCAAATTATGGCATTCAACCGGGAGACGTGGCGCATGTTGTCATTCCGCCAACCCGGGATTCGGAACTTGCCGCGGAGAACATTCCGTTTGAAATCCTGCACGAAGATGCGGACATGATCGTCATCAACAAACCTCCCGGACTGGTCGTGCATCCCGCGCCGGGTCATGAGTCCGGCACCTTGGTGAATGCGCTTATGCACCACTGCGGTGATATTGCCGGCATAGGCGGAGAAAAACGTCCAGGCATTGTGCATCGCCTCGATCGCGACACCAGTGGCGTGCTGGTGGTCGCCAAAAACGACATGGCTATGATGAGCTTGTCCAGTCAGTTCAAGGATCGAACCACCGGCAAGGAGTATCTTGCCATCGTCTGGGGTAAACCGTCCCCGGCCGCCGGCACTATTAAAACCACCATCGGACGCGACCCCATTCACCGCCAAAAAATGAGTACGCG
>DAOLDL010000061.1:0-17918 GCA_035327305.1 Kiritimatiellia bacterium
GAGCACTTGATTTGTAATCAGGCGGTCATCGGTTCGAGTCCGATTGCTGGCTCCAATTTCCCATCCCACCTACTCTTGAAATCATGATGTGTTTTAAGCACAGTGGGTCCGTGAATCGGTTTGTCATCATCCTGTGTTTCTTTTTTTCGATTGTTTCGGCTAATGCCGGTTCAATCGAGGAGGTGGTTGATCCCGCCACCGGCCAGCGCAAAACCATCATCCATATTACCGTTCACGATTGGATCCTGCCCGATTCAAGCCGCACGGATACCGCAAGCCGGGCGGACATAGCGGCAATGCGGGAGTTTGTTCGTCGTTTTCCCACAATTTTCGCGGAACGTTACCGGGATAAATATGTTGCGAATCCGGAACGTTATGGCTCGTTTAATTGGGACAATGTTGAAGTTCGTCCCCGCCGTTTTTCCGGATTAAAAGTTGAAGGTGTGGAATCCGATCTTCTGGCTATTGCCGGCCGGGTGGCTCCCGACATCCTCTACATTAATTTCCGCCGCTCCGACACCTACATCCAACAGGGGTTCCTGTATCCGTTGGATCGCCCCGAAGACGGCTACCTCACGGAACTTTCCGAAACCGAGCGAGATTTCCGGGTTCATGAAAAAATATGGCCGGTTATTGATCGCAAGGGACCTGCCGGCCAGCGGCATGTGTGGGCGCTTCCCTATGGGGGCGCTCTGGGTAAAGTTCTATTGTACCGGAAGGATCTGCTTGATGAAAAAGGTATCGCATATCCCGATGTCAATTGGACTTGGAATGACCTGCTTGATGCCTGTCGACGGGTCAGCGATCCCGCCCGGGGCATTTACGGGGTGCAATTTTACCGCGGCAAGCACGAATCCTATAATTGGGTGACGTTTCTCTGGTCCATGGGTGGCGATGTGCTGGCCTACGATGATCAGCTTGATGAATGGTCGGTTGTGTTTGATGATGAACGCGGCGCCGTAGCCCTTGATTTCTATACCCGGCTTTGCACCGAACCCTGGACCGATTCCGACGGGCGGCGTTGGTATGGGTATGCGTTCAAGGACCCCTCCGAAGCTTTTGTCAAATGGGTGCGCGGCGAAATAGCCTTCGCATTCAGTTACATCGATGAAAAACTGTTTTCCACCATCAATCCGGATGTTACCGGCATGGCGCCGGTGCCGAAGGGACCCACCGGGTTGCGTGGCGGTGAATTGAACAGCAGGATGATGGGGCTGTTCAGTGAAATTGAGCATCCCGCCGTACGTGATGCGGCGTGGGAGTTTATCAGGTTTTATGACAGCGAGGACGCTGTTGCCATCAAAACCCGTGTGATGGTCGAAGGTGGTCTGGGACGATTTGTGAATCCCAAATATCTCGAACGCTTCGGATACCACGAACTTGTGCGACTCTCTCCGCGGGGTTGGGCCGAAACATTTGAAATCGCCATCGAAACGGGGCGTCCGGAACCTTACGGCAAGCACAGCAATATTGCCTACGACATCATGACCTTGCCTTTGCATGAAGCCGAACGGTTGGCCCTCTCGGGGCGATTGCCGACGGATCCGCATGAGCGGTTGGCGGTCATGTCGGATCTTTTGCGAAAGGCCGGTGACAAGGCCCGGCGTGATATGTTGGAGCAGGTTCCGCCGGACGAATTGATGTTACGGCGCTGGACTGCGGCGGTGTTTTTTGCGTTGACCCTGGCTGGATTTATCTGGGTTTTCCGCTCCGTAGCCCGCGCATTCCGTCCTCCGGCCGGCTATGCCGGCGCCGACCTCGGTTGGGGATTCCGGCGTTATCGCATCGCGTATGTTCTCATGTTGCCGGCGCTGTTGACGATCCTGTTCTGGCATTATGCCCCGTTGTTGCGCGGTTCGATCATGGCCTTCCAGGATTACCGGATTCTTGGTTCATCATCCTGGGTGGGGTTTGACAATTTCGGAACCGCGCTGTGGGATGGATTGTGGTGGCGTGCGGTGTGGAATGCCTGGCGCTACAGCTTTCTGGTAATCGCTCTTTCCTTTATCCCGCCGATCCTCCTGGCCATCCTGTTGCAGGAAATTCCACGGGGAAAAATACTTTTCCGAACCCTGTATTATCTTCCCGCCGTGGCCACGGGTTTGGTGGTGATTTTATTATGGAAGTCATTTTACGAAGAAAGCGGTTTGTTAAACCAGGTGTTGTTGCGCGTTCCCGTGATTGTTTTTATACTTTTGGGGCTTGGATTGTTCTGGATTTGCTTTCGCTTTTGCCGCCGACTTTTGTTTCACGACTCCAAATTGTCGGCGTTTCTGTTTTTTGGCGCCGGTGTGGTTATTGCTTCCGCATGTTACAGCCTTGCCCACCCCGGACTGGTCGAGCCGGGGCGTACACTGACGGAGCGGCTTTTCGGCGTGATACCGGAACCCGTGCGATGGTTGGGAGACGAACGCACCGCGATGCTCGCGTGCGTCCTGCCGATGGTATGGGCCGGAATGGGGCCGGGATGCCTGATCTACCTTGCGGCGCTAAAAGGTATTTCCGATGACTTTTATGAAGCGGCCGACATCGATGGCGCCACGTTCATCGACAAAATGCTTTTTATTGTTTTTCCCATACTTAAACCACTGTTGATCATTAATTTTGTTGGCGTGTTTGTAGGCGCCTGGTTCGGCGCGACTCCCACCATCCTGGCCATGACCGGAGGCGGCGCAAACACCGAAGTCGCCGGACTGCATATTTTCTACAAGGCATTTATTTACTTTCAATTCGGACCCGCAACGGCCATGGCCTGGATGCTGGCCTTCATGCTCATCGGGTTTACGGTATATCAACTGCGACTTTTGTCGCGCCTGGAATTCCGTACCACGGGGGATAAAAAATGAAGCAAGGCATCCCTTTTGGTGACGGCCGGATATCGGAGGATTGCACATGCCGATAATTTCCAGGGTGGGCCGCAAATCTCCCGGAACCCGGATGCTGATCGCCGGAATCTATGCCGTATTGATTCTTGGCGGCCTGACCATGGTCTATCCTTTCCTGCTGTTGATGGCCGGTAGCACCAAAAGCGGGGTGGACATCAAGGATGTAACCTGGCTTCCGGCTTTTCTGATTGATGAGGAGGCGTTGTATCGCAAGCATGTGGAAGCGCTGTTCAATGAACAATTGGAAATCATGCGCGCGGTTTATGATTCCGATGAACCGTCATTTGAACAGGTTGCGCCGCCGGAGAATTTGCGCCCGAAATTTGTCGGAATGTGGAATTATTTCACGAAAGGCGCACGCATGGAATCCGCATACACGGTGGGCTACATGCAGGCCGCGGTTTCCCGCACCGTTCCCATGCATCTGCGGAACTTCAAGAAACGCATGATCGAAAACTTCGGTCCAGCAATGGATGACGCCAACCTGGCGCTGGAAACGGAATACACGGGCTGGAATGCTTTTTACTTGTTGCCCGAGGATGCGTACCTGCGAAGAAGCCGGCCATTGGACACAAGGCTCGGGCGCGAGTGGAGGGAATACCGTGCGACATTGCCGTTGGCCTATCGCTACTATTTCACCCTGGAGGGTTTTTACAAGTCGCTGTACTTGAAAACGCAGTTTTCCCGAAGAATCGACGAATTCAACCGCGTTCATGGCACAACGTATGGATCCTACGATGATGTAAAACTTACGCCCTCGCTTCCCCAAAGTACGATGAAAGAACGTCAAACGTGGGAAAATTTCGTCCGCCACAGCTTGAATCTGGAATGGATACGGGTTGAGGATTCATCCGCGCCCCGTTACCGGGATTACCTGCGCGCAAAATACGGGGACTTGGATGTTTTGAATCGAAACTACGGTTCCGCATGGACGGCGTGGGATGAAATTCCATTGATTGAAACGCCGCCGTTGTCGGGTTTACAACGATCGGACTGGGAGTCGTTTATTGCCGGCTGGCGCGATCCGGAAAGCCATGAAATTCATCAACCGTCCGCGGAGGATTTGCGCATTGTCGGCGTTGATTTCTGGTTTCGCGAATACATGCAGGATGAATTCGGAACCATAGAAACGCTGAACGCCGAAATGGGCACGGATTTTCGCGGCTGGGCGGATGTTCAACCGCCGCAAAAACAATCGCATTATTATTACTTTCAGGATCATCGCGATGAAATCCGGCGCGAATTCTTGAGCCGTAACTTTCTGGCCGCCCTCGATCACCTGGCATTTCACGGGCGAGGTATTCGAAACACGATTATTTATTGTGCGCTGGCCGTGTTATCCGCTTTGCTGGTCAACCCGCTGGCCGCGTACGCCATGAGCCGATACAAGCCGCCCAGCAGTTACAAATTGCTGTTGTTCCTCCTGCTTACCATGGCGTTTCCTCCCATGGTTACGCAAATCCCTGTGTTTCTTATG
Source organism: Kiritimatiellia bacterium (assembly GCA_035327305.1). Taxonomy (GTDB): domain Bacteria; phylum Verrucomicrobiota; class Kiritimatiellia; order CAIVKH01; family CAIVKH01; genus CALMUP01. The sequence goes on from DAOLDL010000061.1 coordinate 4,363, forward strand.
ATGCGCGACTTGAATCTTTTGAATACGTTTGCCGCTCTTCTTCTGCCCGGACTTGCCCACGGGTATTCCATATTTCTGCTCAAGGGATTCTTCGATGCCCTTCCGCGTGATCTATATGAAAGCGCGCAGATGGACGGCGCCGGAGAATGGACCATGTTTTGGAATATCACGATGAGCCTGTCCAAACCGATCCTTGCCGTCGTGGCGTTGCAGGCCTTCACGACGGCCTATTCGAACTTCATGTTCGCATTGCTGATCTGCCAGGATGAAGCAATGTGGACGATGATGGTCTGGCTTTATCAACTTCAGATGCGAAGCGGCCCCGGGATCGTATACGCATCCTTGCTGATTGCCGCGATCCCCACATTAATCATTTTTATATTCTGTCAGAATATCATCCTGCGGGGTATTGTAGTACCAGTGGAAAAATAACACCCAACTCTAAACTCTGAACACTTTCCCTATGAAAAAAATTACCATTCTGACGCTTTTTCTATTCATGGCCGGCTCGGCGTTTGCCCGCGAGGAAATCAAAGACGCCATTGTTAAGATTTATACATCCAGCAGTGTTCCCGATTACTATAACCCCTGGTCCATGATGAGTTCCACCCAGGGCACGGGTTCAGGCTGTATCATTGCCGGAAGGAAGATTCTTTCGAATGCGCATGTGGTGAGTTATCAGACCTTTGTCCAAGTCCGGCGCCATGGCGATGCCCGCCGTTACACCGCGCGCGTGGTCAACGTGTCGCATGAGGCGGACCTTGCTATACTGACCGTGGATGATCCGGATTTCTTTGAAGGGATCACGCCGCTTGAGTTGGGGGAATTGCCCGAATCCCAGGATGAAGTATTCGTCTATGGTTTCCCGATGGGTGGCGACACGTTGAGCATCACCAAGGGCGTCATGTCGCGTATTGAACACCAGACATACTCGCACAGCTCTGTTTCATTGCTCGCCGGACAAATTGATGCCGCGATCAATCCCGGCAATAGCGGCGGGCCGGTTATGAAGGACAACCGGTTGGTCGGGGTGGTCATGCAGGGATTCACCCAGGCCGACAATATCGGCTACATGGTGCCAGTGAATGTGATCCAGCATTTTTTTCAGGATCTCGAGGACGGTGCGCATGATGGAATTCCCAGCTTGGGAATAATCATGCAAAATCTCGAAAATCCGGCATTAAAACGGCGTTGCGGCATGGATGAGGATCAAACCGGGTTGCTGGTCAATCATGTTTTGTCCGGTTCCCCGTCAACCGCCGCGTTGTTGCCCGGAGACGTTATAATGGCCATTGACGGCCATGTGATCGCGGATGATGGCACGGTGGAGTTCCGTCCGCGTCAACGGACCAGCGTATCGTACTTCATCCAGAGAAAACAAATCGGGGAATCTATCGACATTGATGTCTGGCGCAATGGCGTTGCCCACACGTTTGCGATTACGTTGACACGACCACTGTGGAAGGACTGGCTCATTCCTCTTGATCAATACGATGTGTTGCCGTCCTATTACATCTATGGCGGCGCGGTTTTCGTGCCTCTCACCAAAAATCTTTTGAAGCGGTGGGGATCCAACTGGTTCAGAAGCGCGCCGCTCGAACTGGTCAATCTTTTATCAAACGGAAATATTCCCGAACATGAAGGTCAACAGGTGGTAATTGTATTGAAATTTCTGCCGGCCAATGTAAATCAAGGATATCATCAGATTGCGAACTGGATCGTTGACGAAGTCAACGGACAAAAAATCAACAACATGCATGAATTGATCCAGAGTATCGAGACGGATGATGCAAGCGGATTTGTCGAACTGAAATCCACGTCCGGACAGGTTGTCGTTTTTGACCGCGAGGAAGCCCGTAAAAGTCATGAACAGATTCTGGGTATTTATCGCATTTCCGCCGACCGGTCGGGAGACTTGATCCCGTGAGGTTGTGGAAGTGGCTGGTTCTATTCCGCCGTCTTTTCACGCTTTGCGGGTGTTTGTTCCTCGCCGTGCTTGTACTGCCGCTTACCCATGTTCCCTGGAGTTGGTATCGCTCTCTTGCCTATCCGTTCCGCCCGGAAATGACATCTCCGGATATTCTGGTAATGATGGGAGGCGGAGGTGTTCCAAGCGAATCGGGCTTGATGCGTTCATGGAAAACGGCTGAAGCGGCAATCCGGTATCCGACAGCTCTGGTCATCATTGCCATGCCTCTGGAGGATGGGGAGATCGAACCCGGTCCCATTGCCAAAGAGGTAATCATGCGCGGCGTTTCTCCGGACAGGATCATGCGGGAACCAAAAGGACGAAACTCTCGCGAACAGGCTTTGGAGGTCGCGCGGATGATTCCGGAAATTTCGGTAAAAGACAATCCGGTGATCGGATTGATTACGTCCCCCGAACACATGAAGCGGACATGGTATTCTTTTCAGCGCGCCGGCATGACCAATCTGATGGTGTTGCCGGCATGGGCCGAGTCGATCGAGGCGGATTTATCGTATGACAGCCGTGACCTGGGTGAACACGGTGGCGCTATAGTCAACGCCGTTGGCGGAAGTAACATGATCAAATACCGCTACTGGGACAACCTGGCAATTATGGTGAAATGCGCGCGCGAATCCGTGGCATTTATCTATTACCGGATGCTAGGGTGGGTATGAACCGATCAATTCAAGTTCATTGATCCACACACTCATCGGAAAGTTGGGTGAACCGGAAAGAGGCGGCTGAACGATCACAACCCTGGTTACCGGCATTTCCGATTTTATGGGGATGGTGGTGGTCAAATCCGAATTCTGCGGTGAATAGCTTCCGGCTAAAAACTCCGGTCCTTCCACATGGTGCAGGTAAATGGAAATCAACGAAGAAGGGTACGGTCGAAGGGCGTCCGATCCCCAATATATGGAAATGTTATCGATCATGGCCGGCCGGGGCAGTTGTATTTCAATCCGGTGTTCATCCATACGGCGAATCGAACGCCATGATGTTTCCGGCCAGGGTTTTCCTTCGGATGATGTGATTTGATTTCGCAGGCGATCGACCCGGTAATCAGGATCGGTCCCGCTGGTTGCGATCTGTACATTTTCATCAAGCATCAGGTTGAATGGTTCCGTTGAATGTTCATGTGGTGTCGCATTTTCCTCGATTTCGGTTATATCAACTTCATCCCAATACGCCGCCTGTAGAAGTCTCCGCCCGAGAATTGACGTTTCACCTGCTGATGCCGTCCAGGAAACATCGAGCGCGGAATCATTCTGATAATCGCCCGGTCGCAGGCGGATGGAAACAAGTCGTTGTTCTCCCGGCAGTAATCGAAATGATGCGTCCGACGCGGCGCGGCGACGCAACGCCCCTTGCAGGGTGATGTTGGCGATTCGCAACTCCATGCCGGACCGGTTGCTGAATGTGATGTCGATTTGTTGATCTTTTCCCCGCAAAGTGGGAAACGGAATAGTTACATCTACGGTCAGACCGATATTTTTTTCTTTGATCAAAGAGGTTACGTTTATTCCGGCAACATGATCGACGGCATGGCGTTGTTGTTCCTTCAAGAGTGCTTCCGGTGAAAATGCAATCAACGCATCCGTTTCCCCGGGAAGCAGGTCTGCATGATAGGTGACAGGATCACCTTCATGAATAACCTGAATCCATCCTTTAATCGGACGCAAAACGATTAACGGCGCTTGAAGATCAAAGTTTATTTTACCACGAATAGGCGTGGCATTCTGATTGTGTAGCGAAAGCAGGGTGGTATCCCTGCCGGATCCGAAGGATTCAATGAGCAACCCCGGTGTGTCGGTGGCCGCGGATGTTTGCGGAGTCCAGCCGGCCCGGGCAAATCGTTCGAGCGTGGGCATGTACTTTTTGAAAAGCGGTCGATCCCGGTGATACCAGGATGCATTTCGCCAGTACATATTATGGAAGCCGTTTTCACTGTGAAGTCCCGGCATAAATCCAAAGCGCAATGCGGCGCGGAAATAATGTTCCAAATCATTACGGGTGATGGCGTTGAAGTCGGCCAGAAGTCCTGTGGTAATCAAGCGCGGGCCGGCGGTAATACGCATTGCCTCGGCTCTTCTGCCCGTCAATGAATCAAGGAGTCCGTCGTCGGCGAGGTATATTTCCTCCGCGAATCCGTCTAAATATCCGGACAGAAAAGCGCCGGAGGCCAGGGCGCCATTTCCTACCAGGACGGGTGGGTTGCTCGAGTGATTGTTTCGCAAGTACGACAGCCATTCCAGGGCGGAAAATACTCCTGACACAAACGGCATCAGGTCCTGGCGGTCGGAAAGTGGCGGGAAATCTGCCGCGGCGAGCGCGGCCTCGTTATAATCGCGATGACGCAACCCGACAATGGAGTCCAAAAAGACGCCATGCCAGTTGGTGTCCATGAAGTGCGCATCTATTATATATTTTTCCAATCCAGCCCGATTGGCGATGTCTGGCTGATTGATGTGTTGATCGGGATCCGGGGATACAGCAAGGCGGACACCCTGGTTCCAGGGAGTATCGACAAAAACATGCACCGGCAAATAATCAATGTTTCTTGCCATGCCGTGACGGGTTGATAACGCCAGCCAGCGCTCCGACTCCGTGCCCGACTCCGCGCGTTCATCCAGAATGTTTTCGATCAGTTGCGGATGACGAGACTTGTTTTCAGGCCACGGTATCCAGTCATACCATGGTTCGGTGTATAACAACGCCACACGATCATGGCTCCCCGCCGCCAGCTTGCTTCCGGATGGAAGCACATTTAATAGCGGTCCGAAGTCCTGCCGCCCGGGCAATAATCCCGCATCACTGAAAGGTGCCCACGCGCCAACTAGATCATTCCGATTATGGTAAATGGAAGAGTGGGATCGGTAATGCTTATCCAAAGCCTGACGCATGGGGGAGCGGCCGGAAGTATCTTTTTTCTCGTGCCACAACCGGATGGCAAAAGTCGCCTGCCGCGGAAACTTCAAGGTGGAGTCCGTAAGCGCGGCAGAGGCGACCAGACCGAAGAAGTTTCGCGGCGCATCAATGTGAATACTGTAACTTCGTGGTTCAAGTGGATCAAATGAAACCGCCAGAATGGAATTGTCATCAGCAATGATACCCAGAGGTTGGGTAGGGGCCTTGAATTCCGGAATCAATTCATTTTGCGCCAGAATAATTTGTGATTTAGCATCCAACTTGACCGCATGATCAAGTCCATGAAAATAAGACCAGCCCGCGACAATAGCTTCAAAACCCATACGAACGCTGACCGGCCCATTCCGATCAGCGGATACATGAAGGATAAGTTCGATTTCCTGTTCTGATGTGGCGCGGGTCAGCAAGTTCCAGTGAAGTCGATCCGCAGTGCCCGACCATCGCGACCATTCGTTGGCGGATGATGATCGGCCATCGCCCGCACGTGTGACGGTTCCGGCGAGGTGGTCGGTCAGCTCAATATACAGCGGCCAAAGTGATTTTCCATCCGGAGCTGGAATGGCTGGAAACGCCGACGATTCCGTGATTGTCCATTCCGTTCCGGCAAGCCATGCCGATAACGATGAGGAAAGCGGCGAGCCTGGATGATTTTGGTGTAACTCACGAGCGGATGCGCCCATGGTTGATATGAAGGCCAGAATAAACGTGAAGGCGAGCATTCGCATGGACATAAATCCTGCGCTATAACGAAGAAGGGGTGGGGGCGGGGCCTGTGGAGTCGCGAATGACTAAATCCGCGGGCAAAAGCGTTTGCAGTTTACGCGGCGGCTTTTTTTCGACCAGGCCAACCAGGTGACTTACCGCGAGGTCGGCAATTTTCCGGGTTGGAACTTTTACCGTGGTCAGGCCGGGGGTCACAAAGCTTGCCGTTTCAATATTATCAAATCCGGTGATCGACAAATCATGTGGAATACGCATACCGATCTCACGGAAAAAACGCATCATGCGCAAGGCGATGGCGTCATTCGTAAATACCAAACCGGTGGGCCGGGGGTTCATGGCCTTGATTTTGAGCGCGGTCTCCTGGAGCGCTTTTTCCGTGAAGCCGACGTCGATGATCAACTCTTTGCGGATGGGGATTTTCGCCTTGGTCATCGCCACAATATAACCGTTTAATTTTTCACTTTGTTCCGAGTGTGAGACATAAGCGATGTCGCGATGGCCAAGTTGAATGAGGTGGCGGGTGGCGATCATAAGTCCGGTAGCCACGTCCATATCAACGTAGTGTTCGGGTTTCTGAACAAAAAAACCTCCGCCTATAATCACGCTCGGGTGATGGCGCGCGGCAAGTCGGGCTGGAAGATTGGAGGAATCTTTTCTGCCCAGCACGACAATGCTTCCGTCGGCGCGGTCCGGCGTATTGGGCATGGTGTCGTCACTGCTTGAATCATGAAAGTGAAGCAGGAGGTCGTATTTGAATTCGCGGGCGGCTTCGGCCACTGCGTGGGTCAATTCAAACAGGTTGTATTCCGACAGGGCTTCCGGGTGGGTAGGTAGAACCAGCCCGAGTGTTTCCATGCGCCGTAGGGCCAGTCGGCGAGCCCCGACATGGGGTGTGTAGCCCAATTCGCGGGCAACCCGGATGATGGTCTCTCGCTTTTCCTTGCCTATGCGGATATTGCCGTCATTTAATACCAGGGAAACTGCGGCGCGCGACACACCGGCGGCGGCCGCCACATCACGAATGCTCGGCTTACCTGTCGCCGGTTTATCACGTTTATCCATCGGGGAAATGATATAGATAAAATGGAATTTGGCAATTATAAAGCCTTGCGGTATCTTTGGTTGAACAATCGCGTCGCACAGTCTTTGCCGTGCGGTTTCGCGTTCGCAGGCTTGCCACCCGGCCAGGAAATCGCAATAGTGTTACTACTGCTTTCAGAAAGGATGTTTATATGATCAAGACCATCAACTTGTTTCGTTTGCTCGTTATCATGATTGCGCTACCTGTGGCCATACCCGGCGCGCTGGCGGATGTTCGGCTCGGTCTGGGGGTCAACTATTGGAAAACATTGGATGACATCAAAGCAGACGATTTTGATGAGGACGGTTTGTCATGGATCATCAGCGCCCAATTCGGATTGACCGAATGGTCAAAACTCGAGCTGGCGGTGGAAAGGTTTGATAAGGGGTTTGGCGGCGCAACCAAGGAGGTTTATGCCCCGCAAGCGTTCATCATCATCGGCAAGGGAATCTACGCAGGCGCCGGTGTCGGTGGCTATTACAGCGATGGGGATTGGTCAAGCGATCCGTTCTTTGCCTTGCGCGCGGGAATTAACTTCGAAATTTTGCCCAGCTTGTTTCTGGATATAAACGCCAATTATCGATTTGAGTCGTGGGATGATTTGAGCGATGAAGGAAAAAATATCGACTCGGATACCGTAACGCTAGGCGCGGCGGTACGGATCGAGTTTTAACCAATCACGATGTCGGCGACCAAATTTCAGTCCGGTCACTATACCGGAGCCATGTACGATCAATGGTCGCTGACGCAACCTGTCGTCGACGCCCTGTCCAGCGTCAAGCAATGGATCAATCATGCCCGTGAAATCCCCTCACTGGGGCGGCATTCCCTGATACGCCATGAACTGGAAATCGGCGGTCGTCTGGTTCCGCTGGCGATCAAATCGTTCTCACGCGGCTCCCTTTTCCGCGATATGCGTTTCCGCAAATTGGGATCAAAAGCCGCCCGGTCGTTCTACACCGCCGTTCGACTATCCGATCGTGGCGTGGGTACGCCGCGACCGCTGGCCTTTCTGGACCGGTGGGATGGGGGGCGGTTGATCGAGTCCTATTATTTGTGTGAGTATCAGGAAGACGTCACAAGTTTTCGCGATGAATTGAATCGTCTGTATGCGGAGGATCCGCTTTGCCGCCGCATTATGACGTTGTTGGAAACCGTGGCGACAGCCATTGCCGACATGCATGATGCCGGAGTTTGCCACCGCGATCTGGGTAATCAAAACATTCTGTTGCGACGCGACGGCGAGGACGCATGGAAAGACATCCAATTCATCGACCTAAATCGCGCGCATATCGCGGATAATCTTTCGCTGGATCAGCGTGCTCGTGATATTTCCCGCATTGATTTGCCTTCGGACTTTCTGCGCGTCTTCAAATGCATGTATTTCCGTCATCAGCACCCGCCAAAAGAGTTTCAGGAATTGGAATTGCGATACCGCAAGCGGTTTACCTTCCACACCGCAAGTCGCAAGTACCGGCATCCTGTGCGTGAAGCCAGGCAACGAAAGCTCGATGCTTGTTTACCACAAGCGCCGCGAGGCCGGGAATTATGGGTATGGGACGACCGTTCGGTGCAGGCGGTCAGTACCATGATCAGCAAAGATCGCCACAAGTATTATCCGATGGCCAACAATTTCATGGTCGCCAGGGGGTTGTTCAAGGCGGTCCATCCCGTTTACTCCCGGTACCGTGACTTGATGAATCAGGCGTATCGCGCGGAAACAAATGTATCCGGGCGGTTGGGCGTGGCGGTGGGAACAGAGGATGGAGTATCCGCTCAAGAGCGGAATCTTATCGATCAACTTGGAAAACCTCCGGTTTTGATCCGGCTATACAGGCACGAACATGAAGAAATGCTCCGTCGGCGGATAGATGACGCCGTTGCACTGCGCAAAAGCGGCCACGCTGTTTTTGCGGCACTGGTGCAGGATCGCGCCGGAATACGGGATCCAAAATTGTGGCGGAGTTTTGTATCGACCGCCATTCCAGCTTTATATGGAATCGCGGACTGGTTGGAAGTCGGCCATGCCGTGAACCGTGTAAAGTGGGGCATCTGGCGGCTCGATGAGTATGTATCCTTGTTGAATCCTGTCCTGGAGGTTGCAAGGGCGCATGGCAATTTTCGCATTGCGGGTCCGGCGGTCATAGATTTTGAATTTCATTATCTGGTGGGGTTGCTGGACATGATCAAGGAAGACAATGTATTCGATGCATTGTCACTCCATTTATATGTCGATCGGCGCGGCGCGCCTGAAAACCGGCAAGGAGCATTTTCCGCTGTGGAAAAATTTGCCATGGCCAAGGCCATTGCCAGCTGGAGTTCGGCCGTCAAGGGGGATCGACTGATCGTTTCAGAGGTGAATTGGCCGTTGCTTGACACCGGGGTTTATTCGCCGGTTTGCTCCCCGTATACCATCCCCAATTCTCACACCAACGATCCAAGCGTAAGCGAAGACGACTACGCCAGTTTTATGGTCCGATACGAAATTCTGGCCCTTTGTTCGGGATTCGTGGATTCCGTGTATTGGTGGCGATTGGTCGCCCGGGGGTTTGGATTGGCGGACGACACCCGCCCCGAATGGCGGTTACGACCGGCTTTTCATGCCTTCCGCCATTTACGCGAGCGGTTCGAGCGGGTGGATTTTGTCGAGAAAATGCAAACTTCGGAACGCGTGAGGGCGTTTCGATTTCGCGATAAACTGGATGGCCACGGCATGGTTGTGGCTTGGGCGCATCCCGGCAAGGTAAATTGGACGCCGGATTTTCAATACGAACGGTTGTATCACCGGAATGGTGATCAGATTGAAACTGGAGCCGGGGGGGTGGAATTAACCGGCAGTCCGCTATATTTCGTAGGCGTCACATGATTCCGCAATCCCGGAAAGATCAAAATTTCCCAAAAAGCTTGAAAAAGGATTCGGGTTAAACAATTATTTCCCCCACATCAAACAAGTCCCGCACCAGGGATTGGAGACAGCGAATAGAACTTAATGAAATTAGATACATCGAGTGACCTGTATAAAATGCGCCACAGTGCGGCGCATGTCCTTGCAACCGCTGTCTGTCGTCTATATGGAGATGTCCAACTGGACATCGGTCCCCCGACCGAAGACGGGTTCTATTATGACTTTGACCTGCCTCACCGGCTGACGCCGGAGGATTTTGCCGCCATCGAAGCGGAAATGGGAAAAATCATCGCGGAAGACCAGCCCTTCGAGCGGATGGAAGTCAGCCGTGCGGAAGCGGAAAAAATCATCGGCGAACGGGGACAGAAATTCAAAATAGAACGGCTTGCCGACATTCCGGATGGCGACGCCATCACATTTTACCGGAACGGGGAATTTCTTGATTTGTGTCGCGGACCGCACGTTGAGAGCACCGGTAAAATCAAGGCTTTCAAGTTGTTGAATGTCGCCGGTTCTTACTACCGGGGCAAAGAAACCAATCCGATGCTTCAACGGGTGTACGGCACCGCCCATATTTCCGAAAAGCAACTGAATGTTTATCTCAAGTTGCTGGAAGAGGCAAAATTGCGTGACCACCGCAAGTTGGGCAAGGAACTTGATTTGTTCAGCATCCAGGAGGATGTGGGGCCGGGGTTGATACACTGGCATCCCAAAGGCGCGCGCATTCGATGCCTGATTGAAGATTACTGGCGGAAAGAACATTTTCGCGGCGGCTACGAATTGTTGTACACCCCTCATTGCGGGCGTGCGGCATTATGGGAAACCTCGGGACACCTCGGTTTTTACCGCGAAAGCATGTATGCCTCCATGAAGATCGATGAAAACGAGTATTTCATCAAGCCGATGAATTGCCCGTTTCATATAGAAATATACAAAACGCAAAAGCGCTCGTACCGCGACCTCCCGTTGCGTTGGGCGGAACTCGGGACAGTCTACCGTTACGAAAAAGCCGGTGTGCTTCACGGACTGCTTCGCGTGCGTGGGTTCACGCAAGATGATGCCCACCTGTTCTGCACCCCGGAACAGATGGAGTCGGAGATCATTCGAGTGATCCGCTTCGCCATCAATATCTGGCATACATTCGGCTTTGAGTCGATCACCGCGTATTTATCCACCCGGCCGGCCAAGGCGGTTGGCGAGGAGCATCAGTGGAACGACGCCATCGCATCGCTTGAAAAAGCGCTCAAGATGGAGGGTATACCCTACGAAGTCGATGAAGGCGGCGGCGCGTTCTACGGACCCAAGATCGACATGAAAGTCAAGGATGCCATTGGTCGTGAGTGGCAGATGACGACGATTCAGTTTGATTTCAATTTACCGGAGCGGTTTGACCTTACATATGTCGGTGACGACAACAAGGAACATCGACCGTACATGATTCACCGGGCATTGTTTGGAAGTATCGAGCGTTTCTTCGGCATTTTGACCGAGCATTATATCGGAGCCTTTCCGGTTTGGCTGGCGCCCGAGCAGGTGAGGGTGTTGACCTTGACCGATAATCAAAGAGAATATGCCGCCGCAATTGCCGAAACATTGCGTACGTCCGACTTCCGGGTCACGATGGATGACCGTTCGGAAAAGATTGGCGCCAAGATCCGGAACGCCCAACTGCAGAAAATCCCATATATGCTGATTGTCGGGGCAAAGGAGCAGGAGGCCGGTATGGTCGCGGTGCGAGGCAAGGTGTCCGGAGATATTGGCGTGATGTCGCTGGAGGATTTCATGTCGCGGCTTCGTGTGGAAGAAGAGTCAAAAGGAAAACAGGTCGTGACGGGAACCACCGTTGCGGCGCAATAATGAAAACGTCGGGAGGTTGTTATTCGTAATTACACTAGAATCAATCATCAGATAAGAGTTCCGGAAGTCCGATGCGTGGACATAGACGGAAGTCAGGTCGGCGTAGTGCCGACGCGTGAAGCGCTGTTGCTTGCTCAAAAGCGAGGCGTTGACCTGGTGGAGGTATCCCCCCAGGCCCAACCACCGGTTTGCCGGGTTATGGATTACGGCAAATTCAAGTTTGAACAGGCAAAGAAAGAAAAGCAGGCCCGGCAAAACCAAACCAACACCAAGGTCAAGGAAGTTAAGTTTCATACCAACGTGGAGGAACATGACTACCAGACCAAGTTACGCCATATACGTGAATTTCTGGATGAAGGACATCGCGTGAAGATTTCGTTGATGTTCCGGGGGCGTGAGAATGCTCACCAAGAGCTTGGTTATGAAGTTGTTAAGCGGGTTGTCGCCGATTGTGCCGATATAGCCACAAGTGATCGGGAACCGCAAAAAATGGGACGATTTCTCTCTATTTTGATATCCCCGAAGCCGGCTTCGGCCCGCGGCAAATAACCGCCGGTTGGCCAAATCCGGAAAAAACAGAGAAAAAAGCTGGACGTCGGCTCGTTTATCCCCTACATAGTATCGCCTTTTCGCCCCACGGGCGGCGAGACAACAACACATTTTCCCCGGAATTTGTCGGGAAGGAAAGAGTATGCCCAAGAAGAAAACGAAAAAAGCTGTAGCCAAACGGTTTAAGAAGACTGCAAACGGCAAGGTCAAGCGCGCCAAGGTAGGCCGCCGCCATCTGTTGAGCAGTAAATCGCGCGGCCGTAAACGCGCCCTGCGCAAAGCCGCGCTGGTGTCGCCACATTTTGAAAAGCAAATCCGGAACGTTCTGGATTGAGATTGAGGAGATAATCGTATGTCACGTGCAACCAATGCCCCGGCGTCACGTCGCCGTAGAAAACGTCGTTTAGAGTTGGCCAGCGGCTATTACGGAGCGCGCAGTCGACTGTACCGTACCGCTACAGAATCCGTTGATCGCGCCATGAAGATGAGCTTCGAGCATCGCAAGCTCAAGAAGCGCGATTACCGTGGAATGTGGATTCAGCGTTTGTCCGCCGCCTGCAAACTCAACAACATTTCTTACAGCCGGTTTATCGATGGCCTGATCAAGGCCGGAGTTACCCTGAACCGCAAAATGCTTTCGGAAATCGCCATTCACGATCCCGAAGGCTTTGCCAGGATCGTTGGTATTGCGCGCGCGAAGCTGGCGTAATTTTTCCCGGCAACGGAAAACAAGAGGCATGACCCGAACAGGTCATGCCTTTTTTGTTGAGTCATTTCAAGTGCCGCAAAGTCACCAGGGCATTCTTGCCGATGAAGAGATGGCGGGGAGTTGTTTATACACCCAAGTTCACTATAAATCGTACACCCTGGTGGCTTCGGGTTGATAGTGAATGGCTCCAATTCTGAATTGTCGCACTCCATCGGGAAACGCCCATGTGATGGTGTCGCCGACTGAAAAGCCAATGATCGCAACGCCGAGTTCGGAGAGAATGGATAATTTGCCTTTTTTGGGGTCCGCTACGCCTGGATAAACGAGCGTGTATTTCATTTGCTCTTCGCTGGTTATATCGTGAAGGCAAACGCACGTGTTCATCGTGACGACATAGGGCGGTATTTCTTCAGGTGCCACAACTTTGGCTCTGTCCAATTCGTGCTCTAATTCATCAATGATGGCTGACGGGGAAGTTTTGAATTGCTTGGCGGTAACGATTAGATCGCGCAATCGGGCGCAGTCGAGGGCGGACACTATGATATTTCGAGCCGACATGGCATTCTCCATCAATAATCTATCTATGATCGTAATGTTGCATATTTCATTGAATTTGCCCATGACGAAATAGATGCGGCCTTCTCTTGGCGTTCCATTGGTTCCTTAACACGGGTTTGGGTTGTTGTCAGGATGATGATATGTCGTTGCGCTTGCCAATCCGGCGCATTTGTGGTTCATTTTTCATTCTATTCTGCTTGGGCCCCCATCGTCTAGAGGCCTAGGACGCTAGGTTCTCATCCTAGTAACACCGGTTCGAATCCGGTTGGGGGTGCCA
>DAOLDL010000062.1:0-17818 GCA_035327305.1 Kiritimatiellia bacterium
ACCTGCAACAGTTGTGAAGGCGGGCAACCCGGACCCGGTGACATTGGCGGACGCAATGACATTCGCGACAGCATCCGCAACAACTACATCGCCGAAGATTATTGGGAACTGCAAGCCGGCCTGGCTGGACAGAACAGTGTGCTTCGCGAGTGGATTTCCGGCAACAGCCGCCCAAGCAGAGCCAAACTCTCCCATATCGTCCATGGCAACCAGTCCATTCAACCGGGCAGTACCACCATGGCGCTGGTCAACAACAATGCCGGCGCCGGTTACTTCCGCGTTCTCGATACACATGAAGTTCTCAACGTTCCCCTGAACATGCACATCACCCCGACCCTTGCATCATCGTTGCAATGGGCAAGTGTTGATCCTGCGGCGGGAATGCCCTGGCTGGATGGCCCGGCGCTGAACCAACGAATCGCGGCAATGGCCCAGACCAATCTGATTGCATTAATGGCTAGTACGTTTTCAGACAATATACTGCCGTACTTCACTCCGGAATACATTCAGGACAACGTGAAACTGGCCCGTGAATACCTGGAAACCATCTACGGTGTTTCCATCACGACGAATTCTGTATTCTGGACGCCGGAGCGGGTGCTGGATCGCGACGTGTTCGAAAAAATCGCCGCGCTTGGTTATCGCGCCACCGTGCTCGACCAGATGGAACATCTGTTCACCTGGTTTGGACGCACCGCCGCACTTGGCACACGTGGCTACCAAATCAACCGTATTGACGGCGTAGATACGTTTGCCATTAACAACGGGGCAAATGACTTCCGGTTTGATACCCACAACGGCGGCATCAGTATGCCGTTGCGGCGCCTCTTCAATCGCAAGGCGCGCGGTGACTGGGATCAAGTCGTGGTACTCATGAGCAATTGGGAAGACTTCACCAGCAAGCTGGTATCAGATGCATACGACCGCAACATGCGATGGGTCGCCAATCGCCCTTGGATAAAAGTTGTAACCCTTGAGGATATCCTCACCCGCAACGTCGACCTGAATGGCGACGGCATGGGTGATGCCTGGTATGTTGAAAACCGGGGAACCATCGGTTCAGAAGACAAACTGGCCCATAATTACATCAATTACGCGTCGCAGATGAATTATGACAACTGGTACCTCGGCACCTCCTTGAACGAAGGTTTGTTCAACAAGGTTTTCGAATCACGACCGGGAGTAAACCTCCCCCAACCGTACGGCATGTTATACACACCGGGAATTGCCACCTCGGCGTGGAGCAAGGTGAAGTCCGTGGCTGACACCAATCTGGCCAGACTCGCCCGCGGCGTCATGCATGCTTCGGTATTCCAAACCGCATTCCATGAACAAGGCGATACCGATTTGCGGAAATTCAGCAATGGCGAATACATCAATCCCGATGTTTCATCCAACCAATTGGCCGGATTCTCCAAAGTTGCCCAATCGCAAACCCGAAAGGCGGCGATCTACGAGCGGGTCAACACCTGGTTGGCCGGTGCCGGAGCGCTGACCCAAACCCACACGCAAACCCTGGACGTCGATCTGGATGGCGACATGGAATACCTGATGTACAATTCGCGTATATTCGCCATTTTCGAACGCATGGGCGGCCGGCTTGTTGCGGCATGGACGCGTGACCCGTCATCTGGCCGCGCCTATCAAGTTGTCGGCAACCTGATGAGTTATTCCGGATTCGAAAATGAATTCGAGGGCGAATTCAATGTGTATACGAACGGCGTTGTTCGCGCTTATCGCACATCGGCATTGAAGGATTGGTGGGCCGGAACCACCATGTATGTCAACGACCTGTATACGTTCACAAACTGGACAAACGGATGGCGCATCACCTCGGCTGACGGCAAGATAACCAAAACCGTCACACTGGACGATGTTTCTAATTGGCTCCATGTCGCCTATCAGGTCGATAACACCCTGAATGGCGGAACGTTGTATGTACGAAATGGACTGACGCCTGATTTACATGGCTTGCTGTTGCACGGTCAGAAATACCTCGGTCAGGAGCAACATTCCGGTGGGAACATGACGTTGACGCATAGTCGTCCCGACGTCAGTGTTTCAGCGATGATCGCGTACGGGAGCGCCGGTCATAACGCCACATTTAATCAAGGCGCCGTGGATGACAATCCGGATGCCGGAATTGACTTCAAAACCCTGCGCATGCGAAATCAGGCACAGACGCATCAAGTTGAATTAAGCGGAAATGGTTCATTTACGTTTGCCATAGGATTCGATGTCAGTTCGGGAGTCGACGATACCGATGGCGACGGAATTCCAAACTGGTGGGAAGAACAATATTTTGGCGGCCCCACCAATGCCAACGCGTCTGCATTGGCTTCAAACGGTGTAAACACACTGCTTCAGGCCTACATTGCCGGATTGAACCCGACCAATGCCTTGGACTTCTTTGAAGTCGACCACTCCATCCGGTCCGCCTCTGGTATTACGGTTAGTTTCGCGACCAAGAACGAACGGGAATATTTGATCTGGTATACCGACCATGGCCTGATGACTCCGACGTGGTATTTAACTTCCACCAACCGTATTCAAGGAACCGGATCGATATACGACTGGCTTGATGATGGTTCGCAAACCGATCCGCACCCGTTCAGCTCAACGAACCGGGTTTACCGGATTGAAGTTGAATTGCCCTGATTTCCCCCGAAGGCGTCCGTGTATTTGCCTCGGCAGTGCACGGACGCCGGTCTCTGGGGGATTCCCCCTCCCTATCCTGGCCCGGATATTTCGCGAAAGACGCTTTATAACCTCCATCATGCGGACGGAGCGTGACGATTTCCATTCAATTAACTTGCCGCCGCAGATGGTTTAATCTAAAAAATCATTCAAGGACAAGAGGTTAGACTTGGCGACCAGAGGATGATACCCCATGAGTGGATCAAAAGATAAATGGAACGCTCCCGGCTGGCCCTGGGAATTGGAATTGATAACTCTGGTATTCTTTCTTCTCGCACTGTTGTTGCCATTTTACTTTCACACCGAGGGCCTGGGACAAACACAGGAAGAAATTCGCCGGGCCGCCGCCAACAACGGAATAAATGTCGGCCGCAACACCTTGAGTACCCAGATCGGATTTCTATTGTCGTTCGGTATAGCCGCTCTCTATATCCTCCACATCTCCTTTGCCTTCATGGAAGCCAGCCGGATTACCGTTTCCCCTTTTCATCTGCTGTCGCCCTGTGCTTTTGCCGTCATTGCCTATTATCGCGTTGATGCCATCCCCAACCTGCAGGACACGGCATTGAGCGTTGTGGACGGATCGGTCATGCAGGCTATGTTTGTTTTAATTACCGTGGCGATCATTACCCTTGTACTGGCCCGCTTGAGAACCTACCGGTACATGCTCAAGTTCCAGGATGTTAAGTGGGATATCACTACACCTGCTCTGTACGACAAGACATATTTCAGCTTGATCTTTCAACTTCGCCCCCTGCTCTATGCCCCCCGCCGGTACCGCGCCTGCAACGAAGGCATCATTGTTGAAGGCTGGTATTACGCGATGCCGATCGGATTCAGCGTATTTCAGTCCATATCCAAGATGGCGGGTTCCGGCATCATGAATTCCGGGATGTATTATGCGGGAACAACTCGCAACATGGTGCGTATTGAATTGCACGACTCCATCAAGGCAACCTATATCTCCCCGGATAACCGCGATGAATTCGTGATGTATTGCGCCCAGCATGTTGTGCGTCGAAAAGCCTCCAATAAAGCTTCGCCGACCCACCATGACGTCAATCGGTCCGCGGACACGGTTGCGCGAGATACAAAACACGGTGACAAAAAGTCTTCGGTAACGCATTGAAGCATGGTCCGGTGACAGCCATTATTCCTGTTCCTGCCCACATTCTTGCCACACGCCTCTATCAAGCAGGTTGCAGGATCATTGATGCAATTCGTAATGCCGGACATGAAGTGTACTTTGCCGGAGGTTTTGCGCGCGACTTGATAATCGACCGATCCATCCATGACATCGATATCGCCACCAGCGCCCGACCGGATCAAATTCAGAAGATATTCCCGAGAAATCGTGCCATAGGAAAATCATTCGGCGTTATTCAGGTCGATCAGGATGACATTTCCTTCGATATTGCAACCTTTCGAATCGATCGCGACTACCGGGATGGCCGACACCCGGAAAATGTCGAGTTTGCCACGGCACAGGAAGATGCCAGTCGGCGGGATTTCACCATCAACGGAATGTTCTATGACCCGGCAACAGAATCCGTCATCGATTACGTGGGCGGATTGACCGATATTGAAACCCGGCAGATTCGCGCAATCGGTAGCGCCGAGCAACGATTTTCAGAGGATCATTTACGGATCATGCGGGCAATCCGGTTTGCTTCCGTTCTTGAATTTGACATAGAACCGACCACTTGGAATGCCATTCGAAGAATGGCCGGTCAATTAACCGGCATCAGCATTGAGCGGATTCGCGAGGAAATGATACGGACCTTGATGGAGGCGCCCAAACCCGGCCAGGCACTTGAATTACTTCATAAAGCCGGCATTCTTCCGGTTATTTTTCCGGAGGCTTCCGCAATGATCGGGGTGGAGCAACCTCCGGAATTCCATCCGGAAGGTGATGTGTTTACACATACCGCACTCATGCTGGATAGCATGAATGAACGCACTCCGGCATTAATCTGGTCGATATTACTTCATGATATCGGCAAACCGGCCACCTTCGCGATTGGAACGGATAAAAACGGCAAGCCGAAAATTCAGTTTCGGGGACATGCCGAACTGGGCGCGGAAATGGCACAAGAAATCATGAAACGATTTCGCTGTTCCAACGATGAAATCGAGTCGGTGGTCGCCGCCGTTAAAAACCACATGCGCTTCATGTCGGTGCAGGAAATGCGTTCGTCCACGCTTCGTAAATGGATCGGGGCGGCGACGTTTCCACTGGAACTTGAACTACATCGCATTGACTGTTCTTCCAGTCATGGAAGCCTGGATAATCATAAATTCATGCTTGAAACACAGAAAAAGTTAAGCGAAGAACCGGTTCTTCCCGCACCTTACATCAACGGACGCGATCTGATGGCAATGGAGGTGGAAAAAGGTCCTGCCATGGGCCGCATCCTCAAGATAATTTACGACGAACAACTTGAGAGCCGGTTCAGCAATCGAGAAGAAGCCCTGGAATGGGTCAAAGCAAATTTGCCCTCGCTGTTGCAGAGTAATCCCGACTGATTGCCATCCCTTCAATTTCCTCAACAATAATGCGACCATCCGCGAGACGCATCCCGGTTATCTTATGCCGCACACGGTCCGGCTACTACATCTGCGGGTTGGCTTCCCCTGCAAAGGTGTAGTAGCGCCTCCGTGAGGCGCATCTTTTTCACATTTGCCAGAAATCCACAGACAAGAATGTCTGTGTTACTCCTGTTTTCAGCGTACATTCAGAATTCTATTTCAAGCCGTTGCTTGTTAATAAGAGTTCCACGGGCCCGGGGAGTTGACTGATCCAGCGGGCCGGGACGGTTGCCATCCACCGATTTACATTACCCGACATCTATGAAAGATTTGCGTTCGCGACTTGATGGCGGTGTGCCACGGACATCAACGACGGATTGCCCACGCAACAATTTGTTCATCATGGGTTCCAACATGGATAACGTGATGACTCCCACCACAGCCCCCTGCTCGACCACGGGATAAACGCGCTGTTGAGTCGATGATACCAGCGCGGTAAATGCGTTCAGCGGCATATCCGGACTTAACAGAATCACGGGTCGAGTCATCAGGTCACTTGCCGTCAACAAATCTCCGGATCGGATACTTATCCAGGATCGACGATCGACAACGCCGAGAATACGCCAGCCATCCATCACCACTGCGGCATCTTTGTTTGCGGCATCAGCTTCGGATATCAAACCTGCCGCGGTCGTAAACGGAGATACAATCAGCGGGTGTTCGTCCATGATCTGCCGGACAACTCTGCCCTGCATCATTGCACGAAGATGAACCATGTTATTTTCCGCGCGTGCGCCAAGAAAAACAAACATACCGATAAGGCATAAAACCGGATTCGTGAGCAACCCGGCAATAAACATTAACACAGCAATGAGTTGTCCGACCACCGACGCAACCAGCGTCGCCCTCGGATAGGACAGTTTAATGGCAAGCAATGCCCGGAAAATGCGTCCGCCATCCATGGGAAATGCCGGGATCATGTTGAAAACAATCATGATGATATTCACGTACAGCAGGACCTGTCCTATACCGGTTAATGACCAGGCTCCGAACGTGAACATGGATGCATCGGGCAAACCAAAAACCAGTAATAACAACATTCCAATTGCCACATTTACCATCGGACCCGCCGCGGCAATGATTAATTCTTCGCGGGGTTTCTCCGGGATTCGCTCCAGAGCGGCCACACCACCGATTGGCAACAGGGTAATGCTCCGGGTGGCTACACCAAAATACCTGGCCGCCATGGCGTGTCCCAACTCATGAAGAACCACACAGCCGAAAATCAAACATGTCAATAAAACGGAATACAGGATATAAAACCAGCCGCCAAATCCAGAGCCGGTGTAGGCAGACCACAGGATGATCAGCAAAAAACTCCAATGTATTCGCAATGGAATACCCTGAATACTACCTACGGTCCAACAACCTTTCATGTGAGCCAGGCCCCGGCAGGATGGACGTGCCTTTGCCCGACGTTTTTACCACCGGAAAGATTCAACCACATCCACTAATCCTCGGTCTCGGTGATTTCTTCCGGCTTGATCACGGACATTGTAATCGGGCTGTTTTTCCGGATGAATTCGGTCACAAGTGATCGGGTATCGACATCCAGCATCTGTAGGCGCACTTCGGGCAATTCCACCAGGTTCCGGGTTTCCAGATACCGTTCACCGCCCGATGCCAAGACATAACTGTTAATGGCAACCCGATACCGTTTCCGAGGATGCAGTGGGACACCGGCATCGTCTCGCATATTCGAAATCTGCACGGCCCGGTTGCGGCGTTGAATCTCAAACGTAAACCCGGCCGGCCCCATCGTATGAGGCGTCAGCATACGCGAGAAATTCTCGGTGAGGATTTCACGGATTTGCCGGGGGGTGAGCGACGCAATACCAATCGTGTTTTCGTATGGAACAAGTTTCCAGATATCCCGGTATTTAAGTATCCCGGCCGGTATTGTTACATCGGATAAACTTCCATGCAATACCAGGTCAGCATCCGTTCCGGACTTGATGGCCCGGCTTATTAATTGTTGCACGGAGGAACGCCCGAAAGGATCCGGCCGACTGGACAAATCGATTTTTGTCTCGCCGATTTTCCGGTTGAGTTCCTTTTCAGCCTTATCCAGGTCTTTCTTCCATCTTGCCAAAAGACCTTCGTGGTTCGGTACGGATTCATCCATATCCTCCAGCCGACCCGACTTGCTGGTGACTTTGCCCCGCACTGTATCGTACTGAATATCCACCCGGCCCAACCAAATTCCGTGATAACCGGCCTGTGAGTATAATACCGAGCCGAACCGCATGTCATCAATTGCAACGTGGGAATGACCGCCCAGCAAAACGTCGATTTCGGGAAATGTCGAGGCGATGGCTTGTATCTGATTGGCGAAGTCATCACCGCGATGCTTATACCCTTGATGCGTGGCCACAATAATGATGTCCGGGGACTTCGCCTTCACTTCCGGCATGACGTTCTGCAACGTTTCGACAGACGATTTGAACATGGCGCCCTGAAGCAGATGCGGCCGCGACCAGCGGGGAATACCCGGCGTCACCAGTCCTATAATCGCAACTTTTATTCCGTCAATTTCCCGGATGACATAGGGTTGAATCCCGGGCAACCAGTTGGCTTCCGTTGGGTTGAAATAAAGATTCGCGGCGAGAAACGGCACCTCCGCCATATCGTGTAATGCACGAAGATTATTCACACCCCAATCGAATTCGTGGTTACCGAGCACCCATGCGTCATAATTCAAGTGATTCAGCGCATCGATGATCAATCGTCCGCGAGTAAGATAACTCTCGGGCGATCCCTGGAACGTATCACCGCAATCAATCAACAGCGTATTTGGTGTCTCACGCCTGATCGCTTCGATGCCGGTCGCAAGACGCAAAATACCGCCGACGTTTTCCCGTCCGTCATAATCCGTGGTCGGCCAGATATGGCCGTGTATGTCCGTGGTGTGAATGATGGAAATATCGATGATCCGGGCGGACGCCGGTATACCAAGCCAGGCAACGCAAAGCGCCACCAGAACAAAAAGTCGGGAGAAAATCATGTCGACAGCGACAATGACACAAGGGGAACGATCAGGCAATCTTAAGCGCGGGATCGTCGGAGCCGGCCAACGGGCGCTGGCCGGAAATCGTGGATTTGGTGATCCTGACATCTTTGACATCCCCCTTCATGGGAATATCATACATGATATCCAGCATGATGTGCTCGAGAATGGCCCGCAAGCCGCGCGCCCCGGTTCCTTTTTGCAATGCAATTCGAGCAAGCTCCTTCAGCGATGAATCCGTAAAGGATAAATCAACACCCTCCATGGCCATCAACTTGATGTATTGCTTCGTCATGGCATTTTTCGGAACGGTTAGAATATGAACAAGGTCATCTTCGGTCAAAGCATCGAGCATGGAAACCACCGGCAGTCGTCCGATAAATTCAGGGATCAGGCCGAATGAAACAAGATCCTCCGGTTCAACATGGAAACGTTCGCGATCGGGTTTGCTTGCCACAGCTTTGCCCGATTCATTAAAGCCGATGGAACCGGCGCCCAAGCGGCGTTGAATGATTTTATCCAGACCGATAAACGCCCCGCCGCAAATGAACAGAATATTGTCGGTATTAATTTTAACGTATTCCTGTTGCGGGTGTTTACGACCACCTTGAGGCGGAACGCTGGCCACGGTGCCTTCGAGAATCTTGAGTAATGCCTGCTGAACGCCCTCGCCGGAGACATCGCGGGTAATGGACGGGTTGTCACTTTTGCGTGAAATCTTGTCTATTTCGTCAATATAGATAATGCCCATTTCCGCGCGTTGCACGTTGTAGTCAGCGGATTGCAAAAGACGCAAAAGGATATTCTCGACATCTTCGCCCACATAACCGGCTTCGGTCAGCGTGGTTGCATCCGACATGCTGAACGGCACGTCCAGAATCTGCGCCAGTGTCTTGGCTAACAAGGTTTTTCCGCTTCCGGTGGGTCCGATCAAAAGCACATTGCTTTTTTCGATCTTTACATCGTCCAGGGTTGCGCCGGCATGGCGAATGCGTTTGTAGTGATTGTGGACAGCGACAGACAGAACTTTCTTCGCGTATTCCTGACCAACCACGTATTCGTCAAGCGCCGCTTTTAATTCGTGGGGTTTGGGTGTCGGCACATCCGCATTTGCCGAACGTGCCTTTGTTTTCTTCGGGCGGGTTTCCCCTTCCCTGACCAACAGAGATCCGCACAACTCCACGCATTGATCGCAGATGTGAACACCCGGACCAGCGATCAGTCGCTCGACCTCGTTTTGCATTTTGCCGCAAAACGAACATTTGGGTATGTCATTGCGCGCGGTCATGTATTACTTCGCCTTCTTGTCTCCGGTCGAGCGGGACAACACCGAATCAATCAGTCCGTAGTTTTTCGCCTCTTCGGAGGACATGAAGTTATCGCGGTCGGTATCACGCTCGATGTCTTCGACTTTGCGCCCGGAATGAAACGCGAGAATTTCGTTCAGTCGATCGCGCAGACGAAGGATTTCCTTGGCTTGGATACTGATGTCGGTGGCCTGTCCCTGCGCGCCACCCCAAGGTTGGTGAATCATGATGCGCGCATTGGGAAGCGCAAAACGTTTGCCGGCGGTTCCTGCCGCCAACAGCACGGCGCCCATACTTGCGGCCTGCCCTACGCAGTATGTCGTAACCGGACATTTAACAAATTGCATCGTGTCATAAATCGCAAGTCCGGCAGTTACGGAGCCGCCGGGCGAATTGATGTACAGGTTGATGTCCTTGTCCGCATCCTCGCTCTGCAGGAATAACATCTGGGCAATGACCAGATTGCTGATGTCATCGTTGATCGGAGTTCCTATGAAAATGATTCGCTCCTTGAGCAACCGTGAATAAATGTCGAACGCGCGTTCGCCGCGCCCGGTTTGCTCAATGACCATCGGTACTAAAACAGAATTATGCATAATGATCTCCTGAATGATCAGCCGGCCACCGGCTCGGGTTTTTGGCGATCCGACAACATACTCAAGGTTTTCGAGGCCACAATATCTTCACGCACCAAACCCATGCGATCGTTTTTGATCAAGTCTTCCTTCAACTTCATCGGGTCTTTTTGAGAACGCATGGCCAGCGACCGAATGTAACCATCAAGCTCCTGATCGGAAACCGTGATGTTTTCCTTTTCCGCAATCGCGAGAAGTATATAACGTATTTTGGTTTTTTCCTCCGCGGATTTCGCGGCGGCGGCGAATATTTGTTCGCGGTTTTCCTCGATGGCGCCTCGATCGATGCCGCGTTGCGTATTGTGTTCAACCATGTCGTATACTTCCTCGGCGGTGCGACGTTGCACCACGGATTCCGGAAGGTTCATGACGGTATCCTCAAGCAACTTCTTGCAAATCTCGTTTTGAATACGGCGGTTTTCCTCGGAGGACTTCATATCGGCGAGATCCTTGCGAATTCTTTCGCGCAACTTTTCCACCGATTCCGCACCCAATGTCTTGAGAAACTCCTCGGTCATCTCGGGCAGTTTCTTAATCTGGACTTTCTTCACATTGACCGTGTAATCGGCTTTTTTACCGGCCAATTTTTTATCAATGAAATTTTCATCAAAACTGACTGTAATGACTTTGGTTTCGCCTTCCGCCACACCGACCAAACCTTCGACAAATTCGGGAAGAAAACTGTAATCCTGATCAAGGATAACTCCGAAATCCACGGCTTTGGCCAGAATGGCATGCTCGGAGCTGACCGATTCCAGCGGCTGACCGTCAATGGTGGCCGTGTAATCAACCATCAGGCGATCGGATTTTTCCGCCTTGCGATCAGGCGAGTCTTCAAAAGTCGCCATGCGATCCCGCATCCGATCGACCACCTCGTCGATACTTTCCTCGGTAACCGCTACAGGTTTTTCTTCAATTCGAATGGCCTTATAGTCAGGAACTTCGAATTCCGGCTCCACATCGACAACAATTTGAAATGCAAACGGTTGTCCATCAAGCAATTCCGCGTCGGTCACGTCAATGACGCCAATGGTTTTCAGCTTTTCCTGTTTAAGCGCGGATTGGTAACCGGTGGCGAGCAAACGCTCTTTGACTTCCTTGGTAATTTCCTTTTGAAAGCGACGCTTTACCAATTGAATAGGCGCTTTGCCCGGACGAAAACCCGGAATGGCGGCGTATTTCACGTATTGCCCGGTGATTTCCCCGGAAATTTTGGCGACTTCATCCGCCGGGGTTTCAATATTAATCTGTTTGCGGCAAGGTCCTACGACCTCGATTTGAATGTTCATTCGGTCATGCTCCTGATAAATAACAAGCGGGGTACCATAGGCGAGCAATATGCAACGGGCAAGATAAAAGCAGTGTCAAATTCGGGTCAAAATCGATCAATTTGCCGTCAAATGCCTGAAGGAATCCGATCCTGCATCACTCCCGTGAACGCGTAAGCTCAACCGCTACGCTCCGGGCGAATCGCAGTGCGCCGGGTTTGTCCAATGTGACCGTCGCTTTCATCACCCGGGGATCCTCCAGGCAAACCGCGCTGATGCGTTCGGCCAGCGTTTCAATAAGGAAAAACTCACTTTCCTCGACAAGCTGGATGATTTTTTTCGTGATGGTTTTATAGTTGGCCGTGTGCTCGATATTGTCAGACCGGGCCGCTTCGGAAAATGGCCCTTCAAGAATCAGATTTACAATAACATCCTGACGGTTTTTGCGTTCATCCGGGTAAATTCCGATAATGCACCGCAAACTCAAGTCCCGCACATAAATACGATCATGATTCATACGCCATTCCCCAGTAAATGTTGTCCGCCGTCAATGTACAGGATTTGCCCCGTCGCACCGCGCAAACCAATCAGCTTGATCACAGCTTCCGCAATAGCCGATGGATCCAGCCGGTCATTCAGCAGGCGGCGACCACCTTTTTCTTTCAGATAGGTTTCATCTTCGCCCGGCGGCGGAAGTATCGGACCCGGCGCAACCCCGTGCACTTTAATGGTTGGCGCAAGTGCCACGGCGGCCAGTCTGGTAAAATCCGCCAGACACTTCTTGGTCAGCGAGTAGGCAAAAAAACGTTCATCGTTGGCTGTGATTCGTCGATCCAGCAAATTGATCACGACACCCGCCTCGGGTTTGGCCAACGCGAAGTAACGTGTCAGCAAAACCGGCCCGAAGATATTTGGCCAGAATTCATGCAGAATGGATGCTTCCGTAACTTCGAGTAGTGACTCCCGATGGAATACCGAGGCGTTATTGACCAGTACGGTTGGCGCCCGATTCCATTGGACGGTTGCTTTTTCAACGAGTTCACGGCAAGCGGACTCTGATTGCAGGTCAGCGGAAATGGCCACTGCGGCTCCTCCACGCTCGGTGATCATCGACACCACTTCTCCCGCTTCTTTGGCCGAGGAACGGAAGTGGACAATCACCGACGCCCCTTGCCCGGCCAGGGAAAGACATATTTCGCGGCCAATCCGGGTCGCGCCTCCGGTGACTATGGCGGTCTGGCCTTTTAATAAAACTTTTTCATTCATGGGAATGCACATCTGGCCTTTTTGTTGCAACATGGTATAATGAACACAACTATGAGAGATATGCCAAATTTTATACGAAAATATTTTTTCCTTTTGTTGGCGGCGCTTATTGGATTTCCTCTGACTCCAGCAGGTTATGCCGAAGAGGCGATTGAGGCGGAAGCGCCGGCGCCGGTTACCGGAAACGCTCCGCTGGTCTACGTCATTCCGATCAAGGACATGATCGAACCTTCGCTGGTCTACATTATCAGGCGTGGTTTGAGAGAAGCGCAATCGGTTAAAGCCAGCGCTATCGTATTCGTGATGGATACACCGGGCGGCCGGGTAGATACCACCGAGGAAATCACCCGGCTGATTGAAGCGGTCAAAGTGCCCACCTACACCTTCGTGGAACATAATGCCATATCCGCCGGCGCCATCATCGCGCTGTCCACGGATTACATTTATATGGCGCCCGGAAGCAAGATCGGGGACGCCATGCCGGTCATTGCCTCGCCTCAAGGCGGAATGCAATCCCTGGGCGATGCCGAACGGGAGAAAGTTGAATCCTACGTGGACAGCCTGATTCGGGGAATCGCACAACGCAAAGGTCGCTCTGAAGAAATGGCTTCCGCCATGGTGCGCCGCACCGTGGAATACAAAATCGGCGATACGATAATATCCAAAGAGGGCGAAATCCTTACCCTGACTCACCTGGAGGCAGAACGCAGGTTTGTGATCGACGGAGTGGAACGGGCATTGCTTTCTGAAGCCACGGTCGATGATGTCGAAGCGATGCTCGCCAAAATAGGCCTGGCCAACGCTGAAATTAAAAAACTGGAGGTCACGGATCTCGAAAAAATCGCACGATTTATTTCCATGATCGCACCGGTGTTGTTGACCATCGGCATGCTGGCGCTTTGGGTTGAGTTCCAAACACCCGGCATAGGCTGGGGAGCGGTCGTCGGCATTGTTTGCTTGACCTTGTTTTTCTTCGGTCATCACATTGCCGGCCTGGCCGGGAAAGAGGAAATTCTGCTGTTTGTCCTTGGACTGATTTTATTACTTATTGAGATATTTGCCCTGCCGGGATTTGGGCTTATCGGTCTAACCGGCATATTCCTCATGATGTGGAGCCTATTGACCGCCATGGCCCCCACCCTGCCCGGCGGCCCGATGATTCCATCACTTCCCGACTTAAAAATTCCAATCCGAAACATGGTGATATCCCTGATCATGAGCGGTATCGGCATGTTACTGTTAAGCCGCTATCTGCCCAAATCGCGCGCGACCAGTTGGCTGGTGCTTAAAGAATCCACATCAGCCAAAGAAGGTTATCGCTCGTCAGATGAAAACGCATCGCTTATGGGACAAATCGGCCGCACCATCACGCCATTGCGCCCCTCCGGCGCCGCCATGTTTGGCGACTTGCGGCAAGACGTGGTGGCGCGCGGCGAATTCATCGCGGAAAAAACACCCATCAAAGTTGTGGAAGTTCATGGCAACCGGGTGGTCGTGGATTCCGCAAACGATGAGGTGATTCAATGAGCGGTGATTTATTCAATTTGTACTGGATACTGGTATCGGCCGGCTTTTTCTTGATCGCTGTGGAAATTTTTATTCCCGGAGGAATTTTGGGATCGGTCGGTGTGGTATCCATTTTAGCCGCAGTGGTGGTAGGCTTCAATGTGTTCGGTCCAACCGGTGGATTGTATAGCTCATTCGGGTTGTTGTTTGGCGGGGTTATATTTTTCGGGCTTTGGGTAAAATACTGTCCCAAATCAAGGTTGGGCAAATGGTTCACGCTCGAGGAAGATGGCCGGGAGTACAAATCCTACGATAACCACTATCAAACATACCTCCACAAAAGCGGTGTGGCCCAATCAGATCTACGTCCGGCCGGGATAGCGATTATTGACAAACAAAAAGTTGATGTGGTTTCCGAAGCCGGCTTCATTCCCCATGGTTCACCGGTCAAGGTGATTCAAGTTACCGGCAACCGAATTGTCGTGCGGCAAATCGAGAACACGGAATCATGAACGGTTCTGCCGTTTACAACATTCTTGCATCGTTGCTTTTCGCATTGAACGTCATGTTATTTGACGCACATGCCCAGATATTTCCAGTTGCGACCAATCACTGGACCCTGTCCAGCGAGGAGGAAATGGATCGGGTGGCTTTCGTGATGGCGTCATCCATTGATGTACGCGGCAAAACGCACGACGACAGTTTCTGGCTGGCCGCCGATCATATTGCTCTTGGCGGTATATTCGGCAACGATGTATGGGCCATAGGCGCTAATGTCAGGCTCGAAGGCAACTTCGCCGATCACGCCCGTGTACTAGCTCAAAACGTCCACGTCGACGGAGTGATCAGCAACGGCTTGTGGGCGGCCGCGCGATCGGTTTCTATAGCGACGAATTCGATCCTGCAGGGTGAACAGTTCATTTTAACAGACAACTTGACGCTTCAAGGAAAAATTGAGGGCGATGTTCTGGCCAGAGCCAAAAGTATCACACTGGGCGGCACCATCGTCGGGAATGTGCGAATCTTTGGCGATGACATTATCATTCGCCCCGGAACCACCATTATCGGCGACCTGCTGTATGTGACCACCAACCGATCGATTGTGCTGGACGCCAACAGCCATGTTTCAGGCGTGTTGCGAAAATACCAGCCGCCGGCGCAAGTTTCCCGCGCATTGCCGACCGAGTGGAACGCATTGTTGCAATTGTATTTTTTTGCGGCGGCCGTTCTGGTCGGCTTGCCCTTTATACTTCTATTTCCCGGAATCAACGGCCATTCGGTTCGCAATCTTCGACTTGGCCTGCTGAAATGCGGCCTGGCGGGCCTGCTGTATTTCTTCGGGATTCCATTCCTGATTTTTGGCCTGGCCATCACGGTGATTGGCATCCCATTTGCCTTGGTATTAAGCGCGGCTTACGCTCTGATAATTTATCTTGGAAAATTCCCCATGGCTTTACTGATCGGATCGGCGCTGTTAAACCGGCGCGGAAATATTTCGATTCCGGTGGCGATACTATCGCTTGTTGCCGGCCTGTTTTTGTACTACAGTATTGGGATGGTTCCGTACATGGGATCATCCCTTCAAACCACGGTGTCGGCATTTGGCGCTGGAAGTTTGTTGGTAGCCTTATTTGCGGGCCGGGGAAAAATCCGGACGGAAACGACCGAGTCACAACCTTGATTTAAAGAGGAAAAAGCCATGGGAAGTACAATCGTAACTATATTTGGCGTCATTGGCGCTATCATTGCCTTTATTCTGGCCATTGTCGTGTTTTCGTTTTTCAGCGTATGGATACGCGCTTGGACCTCCAACGCGTACATCAGCTTCCGGTCACTGATTGCCATGAAACTGCGGGCCGTTCCGCCCCGGATCATTGTGGATGCTCGCATCCGTATGGTAAAAGCCGGACTTGAGTTAAGTTCCAACGACTTGGAAGCCCACTACCTGGCCGGCGGAAATGTCATTCAAGTGGTGAATGCCTTGATTGCCGCGGACAAGGCCAATATCCCACTGACCTTCAAACGCGCGGCGGCCATCGATCTGGCCGGTCGCGATGTCAACGATGCCGTGCGGACCAGCGTTAATCCAAAAGTGATTGATTGCCCAGATCCGGCCAAGGGAACGACCATGCTTGATGCGGTTGCCAAAGACGGCATACGTCTGCTGGTAAAAGCCAGGGTTACGGTACGCGCCAACCTCGACCGCCTTGTCGGTGGCGCCACCGAGGACACTATCATTGCGCGCGTAGGACAAGGTATCGTCAGCGCCATCGGCTCGTCCCCCACCTATAAAAACGTGCTCGAGAATCCGGATCATATCAGCCAGAAGGTGCTGAACAGCGGATTGGATGCCCAAACCGCTTTTGAAATTGTTTCCATTGATATTGCCGATGTCAGCGTGGCCGGCGTAAGCGGCGCGCGTGAAGTTGCCAACGTAGGCGCCTTGCTTGAAACCGAACGTGCGGAAGCGGACAAGAAGCTTCGTCAAGCCGAAGCCGAAGGACGTCGCGCCACCGCCATTGCCGCCGAACAGGAAATGCGGGCCAAGGTTCAGGAGATGCAAGCCAAGGTGATTGAGGCGCAAGCCGAAGTTCCCCTGGCCATTTCGCAGGCTTTGCGCGAAGGAAAACTTGGCGTCATGGATTTTTATCGCCTGCAGAACATTATGGCCGACACCTCCATGCGTGAATCGTTGGCCGAAGGCGACAAAGGGCCGAAAGAAGACAAATAATTCATTCTAAGTAATCCCGTCCCGCGACTGCGGGACGGGATACCGGAAAGAAATTATCATGCAGTTTCCGAACATCCTGGCTGATTCAGATATTGGCACGCTGATATACATCATCGTGGTGGTAATCTGGGTCATCACCAGCGCCTTGTCCAAGTCCTCCAAAAAGAAGAAGGGGCAGAAGACTGCGGCAAAACCTCGGACCAACGAAAGCACGCGTGAAGCTGAATTGCGTGAATTTATCGAGACCATGACCGGCCAGAAGATGGAGGCGGAACCAGAGCCTGTGCAAACGCCTCCCCCGCCCCGCCAACCTAAAGTGCGAATGCGGGATGCCAATCGTCATAAAGTAGCGTTCACACCGCCAACTCAACCAGTGAGGCGATATGAGCCGGAGTTGGAAAAATTAAATCTTGAGAAGGTTGCACGAGAGTTACAGCAGGACGCGCCTTCGATGGCCGCCATATTTTCGGGGACACTATCCAGTCGCGGCTCGGGCTTCAAGATTGAGGGTACCACGTTGCCATCCTTCAAATATTCGTTTGGCAGTATACGGTCCAAGCCACCCAATCCGATCCTGAAAAGTACGCAAATAAAGGGTCGGGAGAATTTACGGAAATATCTCGCCGGCAAGGTAATTCTGGGTGCTCCCCGCGCATTTGAACCATACCAGTTCGATGCTGTCGGCTCAAAAATGAGTTGATTGGCAGAAAACCATTGCCAAAAAACCAATCACATGGTTTATTTCCCCCCGCACTGGGCCGGAGTGGCGAAATGGCAGACGCAGCAGACTCAAAATCTGCCGCCTTCACGGG
>DAOLDL010000063.1:0-17201 GCA_035327305.1 Kiritimatiellia bacterium
AACAAGATGCGCCTCACGGAGGCGCTACTACATCCTTGCTGAACATCGCCGTAACGCTGGATTTTATGGCTTGTTCAGCCGTAGCCGGTATGCGCGGAATGCGTCATTGGTCATCACTTCGACATGTTCCATGATTCCATCCAGACCCATTATCTCGAAACCGCCGGGCAGGCCTTGCCAAGTCTGGTGGCCCAGCAAGTTTGTGGCGAAATAGATCTGATACGTTCTTCCGCTCATTCCAAGCCATGATAAATACAGGTGATGTCCCGATGCGCCACCGGTCACATGAAAATATGAATGCTCGTCTGTGGGGTCGGTGCCGGCCAAATATTCCTCATAATTGTTAAATCCATCGAAGTCGGAATCCACATGTGGTGACAGGCCCGTATACGAACCGGAATATAAATACTCCCATGCGTCGGGAAGGCCGTCGTTGTCGATATCGAAGTCGTTATCCATCGAATAAAGCGCGATTTGATCCCGCTCAAATATATTGTCACCCTGATTATCGCGGATGACCACCCTCACCTGCGCGCGCGCGTCAAGATTTTGATAGACGTACCAGTCGCCCGCCGAGGGAATGGCAAACCGCAGGTGATCGATGCGACGTCCTGGTGGCATGGCATACATGTTGGTTAGAACGACAAAACCTTGCGCAGGTATCGATACGCTGGCCCACCGCTGTTCAAAGTTGCCATTCAACCGGTCACCGCGATGATTCCTTTCGCTCCATCGCGGCGGCACGTGTGGTGATTCGTCGAGCCACCAAGTTGTCTCCGCATACTCCTGGAACGCCTGAACCACCACATCGGTCACGGCTATCAGGGTATGATTATAAATGGTGATTTCCTGCGTCACCCACTCCCCTGGGTTGTAATGCGGCAAGCCTTCGGCATCATACATCGGCGGCATTACAAAGGTTGTATGCACGTCGATGGGCGTCATAACCGCCTTCACGCCATGGACCGCGGGTATATTGGTTGTGTACGAGGCAAATCCGATGGACGCGAGTCGGGTGAGATCCAATCCGGTAAAATCGGCCAAAGGCGCAGAAACAAGCCGGGGCAGTGAAATAATCCGGTCGATATAATTCGTGACGATTAAAGCGTTGGTGACGCCATCCGCGTCAGCCGCCCAAATTTCAAATGTGCTGATGTGATTATGCGAAGCGGCGAAGAATTGCAGGGCATCGTATCCGGAAACGTCAACCGGGGCGTCCCCGATCCAGTATCCGTGGCGCAACACATTTGTTACAATCGTTCCGGAATTGGAACTGGTCACCAACACGTGATCAAAATAGACATCCACGGCGGCGCCGTCATGACCCGCCACCCACAACAAGAGGCGGTCGGATCCGGTTACCGGCGCAACCCGCTCGAAGTCGACATGAATCCAAGCGCCGGTCATGTGGCTGAAGGTGTCATACTCCAGGCCGGCAAAGGTCTGGCCGATGCTATTTGTGCTTTCCATTTTGACGCCGCACTTGAGCCAGTCAACGCCACCCGGCGTCAAGGCGTCCATGAAAATACGCGCCTGCACGCGCATGGTTTCACCGGAAACACAGGGAATTTCCTGATGAAGATAATTCCAGCTCCATCCCGACCACGAGCCGTGCATACGGGCGGAATAATTTCCATGGACCGACTTCATGTCGGTTGCCTGCATAAACAGATGATCCGCGCCGACACTCCAGCCGCTTAGATTTCCGGCCTCAAAACTTGTATTCACGCCAAGCTCACTGAATTCATTGGTGGTGACTTCCTGGGTAACCCCATTGTCGGCGAACCCGATTGTGGGGCCAACCTGCAACCGCGTCGGGGAAACATCGAACCCGGCTTTCCCTCCTTCAAGTCGTTGTGCCTCGGCGCGGATATAATAGGCGCCGGGAGGAACTGCGGCGGTATTCCACTCGTACATTACCCGGTGCGTGGACTCTGGAACCAACAATGTTTCATCCGGGTGAATCGGCGTCCAATCGTCATCCCGACCGTTGCCATAGTATAACGTCAGGCGAAGCGGTTTGTCGTGACCGTCGGTCGCGGACACATCGATGATGTAGCGATTATCACCCCATTGATCGCCCCCGTCCGCCGTGGCCGGATGATGAATCACCACGCCGGGAGCATATGTGCTTCGGTATCGGATACGTGTATGAACCCTTTCTCCTTCATCCAAATCCTCTTTTACCGCGCAGGCGACAACGATGTTGTCGTTGATTTCCGATATTGTGTTT
This sequence comes from Kiritimatiellia bacterium, assembly GCA_035327305.1. Taxonomy (GTDB): domain Bacteria; phylum Verrucomicrobiota; class Kiritimatiellia; order CAIVKH01; family CAIVKH01; genus CALMUP01. The sequence goes on from DAOLDL010000063.1 coordinate 2,234, forward strand.
TGCTCGAAAACATCCAGCTCCAGATGTCGTCCGCCGTCATCCAGAATGGTGAATTCAAAATTGCTTACCCGGCGGTAGGGCGCCTCGGTGGCGAACCCGTACGAGTTAACTCCCCTGTCCTGTTGAAGAATGTAAACCACATCGTTGCTTTGAAGCCGGGATAATGCGCGATGATGAATGTTGCTGGGCGGATTTATCGAGCGATGGGTCCGCCATTCACCATCGGATTTTTTCACCTTTATCGTGTCGTGATCGTGCCCCTCGAATCCTTCATTGAGGGATTTCCCGCCCCGCCAGAACATGTTTACCTGGGCGAAAATATTGAGCGGACCGTGATCGTGGAGTTGAACGGCTCGATTGGCGATCACATCGGTTTCCATTTCAATATACACACCATCGTCGGCAATCTGTTCGGGAGCAAAGTGCGCGTTTACCGCAATCACCCCGTTAAACCACTGATTGGTTTTGGAGCGCACCGGCAGAAACATTCGCATAAAGCTGTCATCAACTTCATTCGTAGGCGTGGTTCTTGGGAGAAACGCGACATACCCCTCCGGTATAAGCGGAGAGTCTTCGTAGTATTGATGGATTCCGAAAATATCCGCCGCAACAGGGCGCAGGCTTCCTCCCATCACACCTTCATAATCGGTCATGCGAAAGTATCCGTTACCGCGGATTTCAATGATACCGGGAAAGTTCGGCTCTCCAAAATCATTTGTTCCGTACTGGTGACCGATCTTAAATCCGACGTGATACGAGGCCGGCCCGGGAATTCGGTCATCGTCATCGCCGTCAAAAATGGAACGCACGCCCGAGCCTGCGTTGGGCCAGGCATAAAGAAATTCCTCATACGGGTTGGCAATCCAGTTTCCCTCATCGTAGGTGAAAAGTGAAATGGGTTCGATGGTTGCACTGCCTCGCGCCACGGGTTGGGCGAACCATCCTTCGCGATCAACAAGTCCGTGGATATATCCGGCGCGTAAAAACACCTCGTTGTGACCCTGATACGTAACATTCGGATAGTCCACCATGCCGTAACTTTCCTCCTCGGGCGCCCATCCCATATGCAATTCAAAGGATTGAAAGACAAACTCGGCGCCACCGGGATCATTTCCATTCAGGAGTATATTAACCGCCTTGGCGTTGCTTTCCGGGCCATTGGTCGTGACCGTGGTAAGGACAAAATGCTTGTCATAAGCGCGATCATAGCCGCCGAGATTTTCCTCAAAAACAATATCCAGACGCGTCGGCCATACTCCGTCATAATGCGTGACCAGGCGGCGGGGAAAGTTTGACAGGTCATCCCCCACCACAAAGCGGTGGGTTTGTGGAAACGGGCCGTCTCCAAATTCATCGCTGTGTTCGTTTCTCTCGCCCAGCGCCCAGTAAGGCGAATTGGTCAGGATATCCAGTGGCGCTCCGCGTTCCGTGTTCCAATTGCGCGCGCAATATCGGTATTGATCGAATTCAACATAACCTGGCCCGGCCCCGCCAAGTTCATAAATCACCAAGCTGTTGGTCAAGACGACCGGCACATGATTGGTCATTTCGCGAAAACGCCATCCGGCAATTCCGATCTCCACATGGGCGGGATATTTAATCACGTTGGTTTCATTTCCCGGATAACCGTATGAAAACAGCGGCGGATATATTACGGCGGGAATTCCCTCCTGATGGATCGCCGTATCCATGGCCGCCTGCAATAATGCGGCATGACGATCATCCAACGATTCAAGATTGGCGGTTGAACCTTTGATCATCATCGTGTCGGTGTAAACGCTGATTTCCGCGGATTCCTCCTCCGCCCCGGCGGTACCCAAATAACTGACCGACAGCGTCGCCATGCCTTCATCGCCATTAACATCCCGGCGGAAACGAACATCATCGAAATAAACCTCCGCGCCTATACCTCCCGTCGCCGCATCTCCGGCCACCATGCACCTGAACACGTATGACGCGGTATTTGTAATCACGGTGGAAAACGAAAGCTCCACCCATCCGGAATTGGTGGTGTTTGCATGCAAAGCCGCCTCCCAATTGTGCGGTCCGCCATCCTGCTCAAGTTTGATGCCGGCGACGGCCCACCCCAGCGGATCCGATTTCAACAGCCTCTCCACATGAATGCGTGCTTCGGCATGCACCACATCCCCTTCATTCAAATCAAACACCTGAAATGCCTGATTCCAACTCCACCCACTCCAGTCGCCCTCAAACCGAAGAGCATATTCGCCGGCGAAAACCACCGATGTGGATGTTGAAACCGCAAGATGATCCGCGCCCACAATCCAGGGTTCAGCACTTCCGGTTTCAAACGAGCTGTTCACCGCGCTTAAATACCAACCCTCCAATTCAAACCGCGTCCACCCGTTATGAAGTTGCGTCCACACCTGAAAAACAGGAGGACTGAAAGGTCCGGAGAGGCGGGCCTCCACCATGCCTGTGCCCATCGGCGACGAAAACGATGCGGCATCCCAATAGACATATCCCGAAGCATGAATACGGTCGCCCGGTTCAATGGGAACGGATTGTTGGATACGATTGGCAACCCACGAATCGCCGGCATGATGCCCGGAAATGCGGGCGGCATAATTTCGATTGAACGTCTCCCCGGCAGTCACGGATACGTTCAATTGATCGGATACGGAATCCCACCCGGAAAGATCTCCGGTTTCAAAATCGTGATTAACCAGTGTCGCGGCGCGACCGGATATCACACTTATCAATACACAAACAAACGACAGCCCTGCTTTGGCATAACATCCCATGACGAACCTCCTTAAACCATCCGGTTCAACCGGAAACTTTCCGTTACGGAGGTGATTGCGCCAGCGCAATCGCCCTCTTGATTTCCTCGGCTTGCATCAGTGTATTCCACCCCAGGCCGGACAAATAATTTTCAATCATCGGGGCGATCGGTCCCACATTGATGGCGATATAGTGTTCGCTGTACCAGTTTCTCCCCACGTTCATGGCATCTCGGAACCCAAAAGGTCCCCAGAATTTTGCGGCATGTTTTCGATACATGCGGTCAAGACTGGTCGATACCTGTTCCGGGGCATACGGCATGGAGGCCAGAAATGCGGTGGGCGTAATGGTGCCGTTGTCATGACCGGGATAATGCACACCATATCCATCGGGGTTCATACTTGCCGTCAAACCCCAGATCCCGCCTCCCAACTCCGGATGCTGTCGATCCGCCCATTCAACCTGAACGCGACAGAAATCCTGAAAATGTTCGAAGTAATTTTTTGAGCCGTAGTGAAATACCGACGGATGAATACCCAGGTATGAATAATGCGCAAAAAACAGAGGCGGACCGTAACTTTCGCGGCCAAGCTCAAGCGCAACGCCCAGCGCGTTGCGTTGGTGGCCATATCCAGGATCAATCCATCCGTTAAAATATGAGACGGGATCAATCGGGTAAGTCGGCGATGCCATTCCCAGCAAATACACAATCTGGCTTTCATTGAACCCGACAATTTCCAGATCAATGGCGAATCCATGTTGTGGCGACCAATGCCAAACCAGCGGTCGTCGGCCATCCGGCCTTTTTTTGACAAACCATGACCAGTTTACAGCCTCCCACAGACCCTGGGAAAGGTTCCGGATTTCCGCCGCGACCAGGGACGGATCATCCCGGACATACTCCCGGGCAAACAGGGCTCCGGAAATCAGAAATGCCGTCTCGACCAAATCCGCGCCGTCATCCTTTTCGCTGAATGGAATTGTTTTCCCGGTTTCGCCATGAATCCAATGCGGGAACACCCCATAAAACCTGTCGGTCCTGGTCGACAAGAAATCCAGCACATGCCGCATGTGCTCCAGCCCCTCTTCGCGGGTGATCCAGCCCCGCTCGATTCCCACAGCGACATTGAAAAACATCATGCCGGTTGCGGCGGCGGAACACATGTTGCGATTCCATCCGCCGATGCCTTCACGCGGCAAACCGGAAACGGGATGCCGATAATTCCAGAAATAGCGAAAACTGGCCCGTTGAACCTCGTCCAGCAAGTCGCAATCGTCCATGGGTCGCGCGTGCGCGGTTATTGCCTCCGACCATGGTGAGGCGGCAAGAATCTCTCCCGCGGTGGAAACATCCACCATGCGCACACGGAAATCATGATCAACACCCGGCTCGGCAAAATGCGTATAAGCCGGAATGGAAACCCACCCGTCATGAATGCGGGCAAATTCTTCCTCGCCATTCGATCGCGCCTCCACTTCAAAAAGCCAGGATTCGTTGTTATGCCACTCAACCGGCTCCGACCAATAAAGATCGATTCGTTCCGCGCCGTAATATACCGTGAACCCTTCGGGCTGAATCAAGCCCGGAGATGTTTCCTCCGGCGCATCAACGGCAGGTATCGGTTCCGACAAATGGGTTTCAGGATGTTGATCCCCGCCTTGCGGCGTACAGGATGCCATCGGCAACAAACTTGCGCTCAAAGCGAACATGAATAGCGGTGACATTGTGGATGATTTCATTTCTTCTCCTTCTTTTTTCGTGCAGGTGGCGCGTCTTCCCGACGACGACAGGTCGATCGGATCATCAGCTCGGTATCCATCATGATCATGCGGGCCGGCGAAACCTGGTCGCAGGCGGCAATCGCCAACTCGGCCGCCTTGATGCCCATCTCCACCAGCGGCACGTGAACCGTGGTCAGACCCAGAAGTCGCGCATATTCGACATCATCAAAACCGATGATGCCAAGTTCCTCCGGGACGCTGATATTGTGATGGCGACAGGCGTTCCAACATCCGATGGCCATCACGTCATTCAGCGCGATCATGGCGTCCGGCAGTTTTTTTCCTTCACGAATCCAGGAATCCATAACGGCATAAGCCGCATCGTGATCGAAACTGCCATTGACGATAAAACCGGGCGGGATGCACAACCCGTAACGTCGGGCAAATCGATGACACGCCATCAGCCGCTGATCGGCGTCATACGTTCCCGGCGGGCCACTGATGACACCGACATTGCGATAACCGCATTCGCGCGCGAGATAGGCCATTGCGTTTTTTATTCCCTGCTCGTTATTGATACTGACCGAGCTGATTTTTCGAATTGAGGAGGGTCGATCGAGAAGCACCAGAGGCGTCCGGCTCTCCGCGATTTCCTCGATAAAGGAGTCGGGCAATTCCAGGTTCATCAGAATCAGCGCGTCGACGCGACGTTCGTCCAGGATGCGGTGGGTAAGCGCTTTTTCGTCCTCGAGGTCATGACTGAACATGGTCAGGGCATGGAACCCCTTTTCCGCGAGAGCGCGATCAATGCCCTTGAGCACATGCGCATAAAATCCGCTGGAAATGTCGGGAAGAATCACGCCCATGGTCCGGGTTTGCTGACCGGCCAGTGCGCGTGCTGCGGAATTGGGGCGAAATCCCAGTTGTTTCATCGCTTCGCGCACACGATCCCGCGTGTCGGGTTTCACTTTGTCACTGTTGTTAATTACGCGGGAAACCGTCGCGATGGATACCTTGCACAACCGCGACACATCGTACAGTGTTACACTTGAAGAAGCTTCATCGTTCATGATGCCACCTCCCTCCCGGCCAAGCGCCGGCGCTCCTCCAGCAGTGCCTTGTTTCGGTATGCCCGCTCTTCGGTCAACGGATATCCGATCAACAACGCCACTCCGGCCAGGCACAGCAAAGAAGGAAGACTGATTTCCCAGAATCGCAACCAGAACAACGTATACTCGGACTGCTGGATCAGCGTGTGATCGAAGCGGGTGCTGGCCAGCATAACGCCGGCCACCAGATAGGCGGATGAAACCGCCATTTTCAACCACCAACTGTACAACGAGGAAAAGCTTCCCTCGCGGCGCACCCCATAGTCCAATTCATCCTCGTCACAAATATCCGCGATCATGGAGCCGGCCATGGTGTACAACACCAGCATGCCGATGGAAATCAGCACGGTGGGAATGAGCGTCAACAAGGGATACTCGCGATTATAGCAAACCACTTTAAGCAGGTTTCCCGCGACCATGAAGAGAATGGCCACCTGAATGGTGCGCGCCTTGCCAAAACGCCGGCTGGACCATGTCATGGGAAAAACCGCGATCAGGGCGGCAATCGCCCAGGCGGTTCCATTGATACCCATCACGGTGCTGGCCGCGGCTTTTGCCCCGTCAAAAACATAATATATCATGATGTAATTGCTGAACCCGTTGACGAAGTTAAACCCGGCGGTAATTAGAAATATACTGGCGATCAATCGGACATACGTACGGTTTTTCATAACCGCGCGCAGGCTTGACCAGAAATGGATGCGCGGTTGCGATGACACATCCCGATAGTGCTTTTCCCGGCAAAGGCTCGCGCAAACAATCGCGGTTACGATAATAATACCCGCAACAAAGAGACCCACATACTTCATCCCTTCGACTTCATTATCAAAAATTTCCAGATTGGCCGCCCTGTACATCCAGGGTGTAAGAATGGCGCACACATTTCCGATAAAGCTACCGTAGGCAAACAGGCGAGTTCGTTCGTGGTAATCACCGGTCATTTCATAACCCAGCGCAACCAGAGGCACCGAGTACAACGTAACGGCCGTGAAAAACAACAATGTTGCCGCGAGGTAATATGCGAGAATCATGTACTCGCTCATCGACGGTGAAATAAACCAAATGCCCGCATAAAAGATGCCAGTGGTAATGCCGCCGGCAAGAATATAAGGACGTCGTCGCCCCCAGCGCGAACGTGTATTATCGGAAAAATAACCGGCCAGCGGATCCGATATGGCATCCCAGAGTCGGGGGATCATTTGCGCCGCGCCAAGCAATATGGGGCTAACCCCCATGCCGATGTTGAAAATTAGATTCGTCAATTGCGCCACGGAATTCACAAACGCGATCGGTGTGGCCATACCCAGCCCAAACGCCAGCTTCTGGCCGACGGGAATCCGGTCCCGCGCCTCCGTTTGATGATGCATACTACCCGATGACATGACCCGCCCCCCTTCCCCTGTCGCCGGAGAACCGCATGCAACCACACGGCGGGGCGACACGATAAAAATTTGATTTTTTGTACTCGACAGACATAATGTAAGCGCTTACATTACTACTCATTGAAGACGCATTGCAACTCAATAAAATGAAAATCAAACATTTATTTCGACAGAGGAGCCTTCGAGGAAATCGCGGATTCACCTTGATCGAACTGCTGGTCGTAATTGCCATTCTCGCCATTCTTGCCGGGCTTCTGTTCCCCGCCGTTTCCAAGGCATTGTCGTCCGCGCGACGCACCGCCTGCTCAAGCAACCTGCGTCAAATCGGCCTGGCCATGCAGGCCTACCTGATGGATCACAACGACATTTTCCCCATGCTGGAATGGAATATCCAGTACCGTCAGTATGAATACCTTGGCAATTATATCAGCGACATGAATCTGTATCTGTGCCCAGCCGCCAGATCGCACGGATCTTCAGGTTCAACCTGGCCGAGTTTTTACTGCACCATGATAGAGGGCAAAAGGTTCTGCACCGATTATAAAATGAACGACTCCTTTTATATCAGCAACGAAAGCATCAACAAGTTAAGCGATCCCAGCTGGTTTGTGGTGGCACGGGATATCGACTGGATGCCCGAGGAACGTCATCAGGGGCGCGACAATGTGCTTTTCCTGGACGGGCGCGTTGAGGGTTATTCGCATCAGGACAGCCAATCCCCCGACCCGCGAGGCAATCAGCCCTGGTACAACTGGGGGTCATTATAAAGTCGTGAAAACCATCCATACAGAAAGAAGAAAGGGAAAATAATGAAATCAGGAACAATAATCCGTGCGGTCATCTTCGGATGTTTAATGGCGAGCATGCCCGCTTTGGCGCAACGATCCAAGGTGGTAAACCTGCTGTCGAATCCAGGCTTTGAATTGGGGACGGGCATTGCCGCGCAGGACTGGATCACTTCCGACGAGGAAGGCGCGGTGCGTGAAACCACCAAGGCATACGGTTATACCCTGGGCAACAAAACATTTCCGGACGGCGACTATGCGTTAAAACTTTTCACGCGAAGCGCCATGTTCAGCCAGGGACCGATCAAGGTTTCCGAGCACCGGAATTATATCATTCGCGGCATGTTTTACCACTCGAGCAAACAGGACCGCATTGCTCAAGACGCTCTTTCACAACGCGGCTTTTTGCGAATTGAATGGTTTGACGAGCATCAGCATCTGTTGCGTGAAGATTACACGGAAAACCACAACGGCTTGTCCCCGGCGGACAAATGGGTTCCCATTGAACAGATATTCGTTTCACCAGCCAGCGCGGTAACCGCCGTTGTTCATGTGCAGGCGCATGGTGATGTGAGGGGCGGATCGGTGTTTGCCGACGACATCCTGTTTGGTCTCCTGCCGTAAGATGATCACGATCCGCGGGCATAAGCGCGGCGATAGCGCCGCGCCGCCCACACCTCAAAATTTCTTCGCCCGGAACAGCTTCACAACCACGATCAACCATTTTTCTTGCGGCTCATCCGTTGATGTCCGCCAAAGGAGCGGCGGCGCCCCGCAGGCTTGGCGGGTGATGAGGTCGCGTGAGCTTCAAATTGTTCAACCGGAATTTCCGGGTGCCGGGCGATGGGTATCGCAATTCGCATCATTTTCTCAATCCGCCGCACTTCATAAGCCTGATCCGGCGTGGCCAGGGACACGGCATGCCCTTCCCTTCCCGCGCGACCGGTCCGCCCGATGCGGTGAACATAATTTTCCGGGTCATCCGGCAGATCATAATTGATCACCAACTGAATCCCCTTTACGTCAATACCCCGCGCGGCAATATCCGTTGCCACCAGCACACGGCTTTGTCCCGCCTTGAACGATCGCAACGCTTCCTTGCGCTGGGCCAGCGAACGGTCGGCATGAATCTCCGCGACCGAATGTCCGTGATTGCGAACGATCTTCGCCACTTTGCCCGCCGAACGCCGGGTCCGGACAAACAGGAGAACAGAGCCTTCGTATTGACGAAGCAGTTGACCAAGCAACGCACCCTTGTTTTCACGCGTTACGACAAACAACTCCTGCGAGACAAGTTCCGTCGCGGTGCCTTCCGGCGCGATTTCAACCCGAACCGGAAGATGCATGTACTTCTGCGCAATCTTGACGATACTGGCCGGCATGGTGGCCGAAAACAACATGTTCTGGCGCTCACGCGGCAATCGCCTCAACACATCTTCGATTTGCGACAGGAAACCCATATCGAGCATGCGATCCGCTTCATCCAGGACCAGAACATCCACATCATTTAATTGCAGGGATTTCTGTTTAAGGTGATCGTTCATGCGGCCCGGCGTTGCGATGATGACCCGCGGCCGTTCACGAAGCTTCTGCAACTGGGGCCTCATCGATTCACCGCCAATAAGCACCAGCGTTTTCATCTGGTAGATGGACGTCAGCTTCGCAAGCGATTCGTTGACTTGCACTGCCAGCTCGCGTGTAGGAACCAGCACCAATCCCTTCTTTTGGTTTTTCGCCAGCCGTTGAATCATCGGGATGCCGAACGCCATCGTCTTGCCTGTTCCGGTTTGGGCGATTCCGATGATGTCGGAACCTTCGTTGGCAATGGGTATTGCTTTCAACTGAATCGGGGTTGGCGTATGAAAGCTCAATCGCTCCAGGGCTTTTAACAATTCGGAAGAAATTCCGAGGTTATTGAATCCGTCTGCAGGCTGGGTCATAATTTGTCCTTATAAAAGCGCGATTATGCCGGATAATCACGACTCCGTATATGACAAATAAACCCCGAATCTGAATTGCGGAATCAAACGGCCGCGCACCATGTATTATCCAACTTTACACATGGCATCCGCCAAACCAACCACGCTTACAAATCAGATTCGTGCGTAGCCCGGATATTGCATGAGTGAACGCCGGAAAATGGAACCCGAGCTAAATCGTCCAGACAGGTCATTATGTTTTCGGCCTAACGGAATGCACCGCGACCAGAAGCCGAGGTCGCATGCCCGACAACAGCTTCAACTTCAAACTGCACATCCAAATCAATTCCGAATTAGAACAAAATGCCTATATTTATGGCTATACCGCTCAAATTAACATTGGCATCATCGAGGTCAGCTCCACGGTATAACAACTCGCCAAACAAGACTGTTCCACCCTGAACAGCCATCTCCATCCGCCCTCCCAAGTACCAACCGAACTCGTTATCAACACTGCCATTCGGCACGTCTACGAAATAATAACTGGCGCCGGCAAGTGCCGTGGCGTTAACACCTTTTCCACGCGTTAATATCAAGTTCAACCCGAAGTCAATCGGACTGGCTCGAACATTTCGCGCTGAAGACCGTTCGTAGTATGTTCCCCGTAACTCCAGAGGTAACGTGGCAAAAAGATAGCTAATGCCGCCCCCCATGGCTTCATCACCATCTCTCTGGTTCCAATAACTTCCAAACGCACCAATTTGCCCGGCCTGAACAGATGCGCAGAGCAGAGCAAATGTCAATCCCACGGCCAACATGTGTTTTTTCATATGCTTCTCTCCTTAAGGTCGAATCATACAACCGTGATCAGATGTTGCCAACCGAAAATGACCTTGCTGAAGGACCTGCAGTTACGAAATTCCGAACGCATGCTGTTTTTCGACATTTAAATTAATTAAAGTCGTAACTTCACGATGTTTGACGATAGAATATCATTGCATGCGACCAAATAATGATAGGATGCTTCCCCGTGATGAATCAGGACATGGAAGAAGTGCGCCGCCAGGTGGAGATCATTCATCGCGTTGAATCCCGCCGCATCCTCGCCACGTTGATTCGATTGTTGAAAGATTTTGATCTTGCCGAAGAAGCCATGCAGGACGCGTTCCGCGCCGCCATGGAGCAGTGGCCGAAAACCGGCATTCCACGGAATCCGCGAACATGGCTGGTATCCACCGGACGCTTCAAAGCCATCGATTCAATACGTCGCCGCGCTCGATTTGACGCCGCTCAGGAAATTCTTGCCGAACAAATGGAGGCGGACGCCCAACGCCCCGTGACGGCGGATGATGAAATCGGCGACGACCGCCTGCGACTGATTTTCACATGTTGTCACCCCGCGCTTGCCCCTGAAGCTCGCACAGCCCTTACCCTGCGCGAAGTGTGTGGACTAACCACGGAAGAAATCGCCCGCGCGTTTCTTGTCGCCCCGCCCGCGATGGCCCAGCGCATCGTGCGCGCGAAAAACAAAATCCGCGAAGCCCGAATTCCGTATCAGGTTCCCACCCGGGAGGATCTCCCCTACCGCCTCGACACGGTTCTTCAAGTTGTGTACCTGATTTTTAATGAAGGATATTATGCATCGTCGGGAGATTCGCTGACACGCGCAGAGCTATCTGGTGAAGCCATACGGCTCGGGCGGTTGTTGTGGGAATTGTTACCTGAAGCGGAAGTGGCAGGACTGCTCGCCTTGATGCTTTTGCAGGAATCCCGGCGAGCGGCCCGAATGACACCGGCAGGAGATATTATTTTGCTTGAAGACCAGGACCGGTCTCTCTGGAATCGAGCTTTCATGCTGGAAGGGCTTTCTTTGCTCGATCAGACAGGAATGGAGACATACGGGTTGCAGGCGAAAATTGCCGGAGTCCACGCCAGGGGAACAGACTGGCACAGGATCGTTGAATTATACGATAGATTGTTTGAACTGCACCCATCGCCGGTTATCGAATTAAATCGCGCCGTGGCCGTGGCGATGCGAGATGGCGCAGATGCCGGCATTACGTTGATTGCCGCAATCCTCAACCGAGGTGATCTGACGGACTATCATCTTGCCCATGCGGCGCTCGCCGACCTGTATCGCCGTCTGGGACAAACCGGAAAAGCGACGAAAGCCTATGAAAAAGCATTGCAACTCGCTCAACAGGAGGTGGAAAGAAGATTTCTGCAAAAAAGATTACAAGAATTGTCGAATTCCGGGATGGCCGAACGACCATAGGGTGAAAGGAACAAAAATATGAAGTTCATGGTTATAGTTAAGGGATGCAATGGAGAGCATACTCCAGGTCCAAACTTCCCGGCCGAAATGGGGAAATACAACGAGGAGTTGCATAATGCCGGCGTCTTATTGGCTTTGGAAGGTCTTGCTCCTGCGACCACGGCGACATGCGTGACATTCACCGGGAAAAATCAGATCGCAACCGACGGCCCGTTCGCGGAATCAAAGGAACTTGTGGGCGGCTTCTGGTTGTGGAACTGCACATCCCAGGAGGAAGCACTCGAATGGCTCAAGCGCGCGCCTTTTGAAAAGGCTAATGTCGAAATCCGGCAAGTGGTCGAGGATTTTGCCGAAAGCTTCGCACGAGCATACCGGGAACAAAATGAAATCACCGGGACAAAATTGCCTGCTCATTAACTACACTCCCTACGACAAAGGAGATTCTAATTATGCGATTTATGGTTATGGTAAAGGCGACAAAAAACTCGGAGGCGGGTGTGCTTCCGAGCAAGCAGTTGCTGGATGATATGGGCAAATTCAACGACGAATTAATAAAGGCCGGTATCATGCAAAGCGGGGACGGTTTGAAGCCAAGCAGGCTCGGTGTGCGGGTGCGATTTTCCGGAGACAAGCGCGCCGTCGTTGACGGCCCTTTCTCGGAAACGAAGGAATTGGTGGCCGGATTCTGGATGTGGAACTGCGCCTCTCTCGAAGACGCCATCGCATGGGTCAAAAAATGCCCCCACCCCATGCCCGGCGAAGATGCGGAAATCGAAATTCGCCCCCTGTATGAAATGGAAGATTTTGCGGAAATTTCTTGAAGTCACCCGGAGTAAATAAAATGAAGTTTATATGCTTGGGATACTACAGTGAAGATACCTGGGGATCAATGACGCCGGAGCAACAAAATGCGTTGATGGATGAATGCTTTGAGTACGACGACGATCTACGCCGCAGAGGCCATTTCGTCGGCGGCGAAGCATTGCAAAGCGCCCATTCAGCAACCACGGTGCGATGGAGTAACGGCAAAGCGGTGGTCACTGATGGCCCGTACGCAGAAACCAAGGAACAGATTGGCGGCATCCTCTTCCTGGAAGCCCGTGACATGGACCATGCCGTCCAGTTGATGTCGAAGCATCCGGGGGTGAAAAACGGTCCGTTTGAAATCCGCCCGACTGCGGATCTTTCGGCCATGCTTCGCGAATGCGAAAAACGTCGGGACTCCAAACAGCATTGAGCGACCAACATGAAATATGCATGCCTGTGTTACGATGAAGAAGCCAAAATCAAGGCCATGACCGCCACCGAGTGGGAGGGCATCGTTCGAGAAGTTTATGCGTATAACGAGGAGTTGCGATCCAAAGGAAAACTGATCGCGGCACAAGCACTACAACCTGTTGCCTCCGCCACCACCGTTCGGGTGCGGAGTGGGAAAGTTTCCACATCCGATGGTCCGTTTGCTGAAACAAAGGAACAGTTGGGCGGTTTTTTTCTGATTGAAGCATCTGACCTGAACGAAGCCATTCAAATAGCCTCTCGCCTTCCCGGTGCGCGCATCGGTTGCATTGAAGTGCGGCCCACCATGGATCTTAAATGAATCATAGACAAGCGCCCCAATGAACAACAAAAATGAATAGAGGCAATATGTTAAAGAAAATTCCACTTATCCTGGCGGGCATCGTAGTTGTTTTTCTGGTGGTGGCGTCGTTCCAGTCGTCCGAACTTGGTGTGGCGCGTAGCGTTGTTATTTCTGCGCGGGCTTCCGCCATCATACCGCATGTTGAAAACTTTCACAAATGGCAAGCCTGGTCACCGTGGGAGACGATCGACCCCGACTTAAAGCGCGTGTTTGAAGGTCCGGAGTCAGGAGTCGGCGCCATCTACCGATGGGATGGCAATAACGATGTTGGCGCCGGCAGTATGACGTTGATCGACTTAATTCCAGACAGGAAAATCGGGATCAAACTGGAATTCATCCGGCCATTCCCGGGAGAAAACGAAGTTCTGTTTCTCTTTGAGGAGTTCGAAGGACAAACCAAAGTGACGTGGGCATTCAGCGGCAAAAAGAATTTCGTCAGCAAATGCTTTGGCCTCATCTGCGATATGGATGCCATGATCGGCGATGTATACGCCGAGGGGCTCAACAATTTGAAAAGTGTTGTGGAAAACCAGGAAGGGAGAAACTCATGAGTTATGTTGATGGATTCGTCATACCGGTGCCCAAAAAGAATATTGCGGTTTACCGGCGTATAGCCGCCAAAGCGGGAAAGATATGGTGTGAACACGGTGCGCTCGACTACAAGGAATGCGTTGCCGATGATGTGAATCACAAGTTCGGTCGTCCGTTTTCAAAACTGGCGGACACGAAGCCGGGCGAAACCGTTGTCTTTTCCTACATTGTCTACAAATCGAAAGCGCACCGGAACCGCGTCAATGCCAAGGTGATGAAAGATGCTCGCATTGAAGCCATGTGCGAAAACGGCAAAATGCCTTTTGATACAAAACGTATGGCTTTCGGCGGGTTCAAGGTGGTGGTGGACGAAAGCGCATAACGCATTCCTCCCGTGACAATTAATCCGCATGCTTGCAGGTCTTTATATAGTCGTGACAAAAGCGGAAAATTTCCTCATTATTGAATTGGTTATATCATACAGGAGGAATACGTTATGCAAAAAACACGAAAGTTGGTTACAGCGTTTCTGTTGGTGACCTCAATGGTTCTGGTGTCGGGTTGCGGTCGCTCCCAACAGCAGGAAGCCGAAGAAGCTGTTCGGGCGGCGCAACAGGAGGCGGAAGCGGCCATGAAAGCGGCCGCAGAGCAGGCGGATGCGGCGATGAAAGCGGCGGCGGAGCAGGCGGAAGCCGTTCGCAAAGATGCCGAGAAAGCCGCACAAGAGGCCATGAAGCAAGCGCAGGAGGCGCTGGAGTCCATCGAGATGCCGTCACAGTACTAACCCGAAGATTATCGCAAACAAATCGAAAGGCGCGGGTTTATCCCGCGCCTTTCTTTTTTACAACATTCGGATCATTC
>DAOLDL010000064.1:0-16974 GCA_035327305.1 Kiritimatiellia bacterium
GAAATCCGTGTTATCCGTGGTTAATCATCTTCGGTTCGGCCGGTTATTCGCTGAATCGCAACCTGTAGATCACATTGACATTCGTCGGGATCGTGAACCAAACCGTGTTGGTGCCCCCACCAAATGAGCTGTTGAATGGCGTCACGGCCTGCCAGTTTTGCGGATTCACGTTCAGACTCGTCGTGTAATAGGGCGCAACCGCCCAGTTGTTGGTGTTATCCACTGACCACACATAAATCGTGCTGTTGCTGATGATCATCCGGAAAATGTCGGGCGGATCAAGCAGTGGTCCGTTTCCCGTTTCGCCAAAAACCTGATTCATGTTTATTGCACCCGCCGTCGTGTTGGTAACAACCCACGTAAATGCCGAATACGTTGTGCCGGTACCGGTCAGGCTGATGGAAGTATCGCCGAGCAATCCCGTGTCTTGTAAATTTACCCGCTCATACCCTGGAATAAAACCTTCAAACGAAACAGCGCTTTCCACACCCTTCATTTCATTCAGCAAACGAATTCCTATCGGTGGTGTTTCGTATAGTTGATTGGTGATGGTCTGGGAGCGGGATACGGTAGTTTCATCACCCAGCACCCAGAAACCAAAGCCATTGTTTTGATTCTGAATCACTACATTGTTGGTGATGAGAAAGGCGGCAATGGGTGCTACTCCATTTGAGCCTAATTTGATGAAATCTATCGACCAGCCGGTCATATCCGTTCCGGCTTTACCGGCCA
Source organism: Kiritimatiellia bacterium (assembly GCA_035327305.1). Classification (GTDB taxonomy): domain Bacteria; phylum Verrucomicrobiota; class Kiritimatiellia; order CAIVKH01; family CAIVKH01; genus CALMUP01. Next base: position 733 of record DAOLDL010000064.1, read on the forward strand.
ATTCAACAAGGCGAAATTCAAGGCCAAAAAATTCCTCCCAAACATCATTATACCGGACCTCGTTGATCCATACCGATCCGGGTTTTATACGTGGGATACCGTAGAAGGCCGGCGCGTTGGAGCCGCCGGGCGGGAAGAAGATCGGACTGGTGTTTTCACTTCCGGGTCCGGAGAAGGCGGCGCGGATATAGTATTGAACCAGGGTGTTGGTGGGTTGGGGCGGAATCGGCGTTGTCGTTCCGTATTGAATGAAATTCGTGATCGCCATCGGAATGATGGAAAATACACCGGACGTGCCTATTCTATAGAACGCCGTCAATTGGATGTTGTTAGCGCCGAAGCTGGGAGACACGTTGGCGATAAGGTGAACCGAGTCTTCGATAAACGGCGCGGAAGGCGTGTTGAATGCATTGATGGTCAGCGTCGCCGGAGGTTGCGGCTTGCTGATTTCGATGTCATCCACCATCCCGCGTTCGTTTCCATTGGTGATTTGGATTCGGACCGCATACATGTTGGTGGCGTTGAACAACCTCGAATAGGTCTGGTACACACCGGTGGTCATCGAAAGGGAATCCACGGTAACCCAATCCGTGCCGTTGGAAGACAATTGCACCGCCGTGTGGAGAACTTGCGCCGGGCTCGGACTCGTTTGCCAGTTCCGGTACTTGAAAGTGACCGAACCGATGCCGGCGCTTAACAGCGGGCTTTGAATATAGGGTTGGGCATTTTGAGGTGACCGGTTGTCCAGGCGGACCGCCTGGCCTTCAAAAGCATTATCGCTGTTGATGATGGTGCGTCCGCCGGCAAACCAACCCTGATGTTCATATTCGCCAAACGTGGCGCGTGTCGGCCAGGTTTCGAAGTTCTGATTGCGGAATTCAATCGGTTCCTGCACGAAAATTTCATCGATACGCAGGCTTTGCGGCGGCGAGGAGGAATCCGCGATGCCGGTGATCTGGACATCATCAAACGAAAGGTTGCCGCCGCTTTTGATATAGGTAAAGCGCAGTTGGGAAATGTTCAGCGGCAGGGGAACGGTTATACCATAATTTCCGCCGGAATTCAGAATGTTGGTGAGGCCATGCAGGTTGGCGATGAGCGTCCAGTTGGTGACACCGGCATTTACCACACGTCCGCTGATGCTTAAATAGGATGCTCCGTTGATGGTTTGCCCCTTGGCCCAAAAAGCAAGGCCGGTGGTAATTCCGCTTGGAAATTCCGGAGATATGATGGTTTCGCCGGTATTGTCAAAACGCATGGACGGACTTTGTTCCCCGAAATTGCCGGCTGAAGTGTAGGTGGGGGTTGAGGCGAGGTTGAAGAACCAGCCGGGAGTATTGGTGGCATCGTTGAAGCCTTCCGACAGGATCAGCATCCCCCCGGTGACGCCGCTGTTGGTGTTGAATATATTTCCGATGCGCAGGTAACTGGGTTCATCAAAGAAAAATGATTTGCTGTAAATCTGATACCCGGGACTGGTGACTTGATCAAAGAAGTCGATGGTTTGCCAGTTGATGTTATCGGTGGACCGCATGACGGCGAACTGCGCCGGACCGTTTCCGTTGTCGCCGCGGGCATATCGGAAAGTGACAGTTCCAATGCCGTTGCTGAAGAGGGGGCTGGTAATGGTATTGGTAAACGTCGCGGAAGGCGGTGCGAGTTGGGCGGATTTACCCTGGAATGCGCTTATGGTTGTAATGCGTCCGGTGCAGACGCTCCAACCTGAATGGGTATGACAGCCGTAATTGGTTCCCGAATCCGGCCAGTTGTCAAAATTCATGAGCACAGATACCGGGCTGGAAATGGTGATGGCGATATCGTCGAGCACCAGGTCGTTGGTGCCGCCGATATGGGTAATACGAACATACCGCTGGTTTGATTCATTGTATTCAGCAATGAATTGCTGGAAGAAATCGTTCAATATGCCGGAGCGCGAGCCAACTTCAGCGTAGCTGATTCCATCCGGTGAAAGTTCAACAATAAAGCTGACCGGATTGGTGGGCGTGACATCTTCATTGTTATTCCCGTGGCGGTACCAGAACGACAACGTGCCTATGCCATTGGTCAATTTTCCGGAAAATATGCGGCTGGTATTGGTCAAGGTGCCGCTGGGGTTGGTGAGTACCGCGCTTCGGAACGTATATGCTCCATTGGTCGTGGTTCGACCGTTGGTGATGTGCCATCCGCCCCGGCTGTGGTTGCCGGTATAGTGGGCGAAATCCCAGCTGTTAAAACTTTGCGAAGGGCGTGAGAAGGCCCGGACATTCAAGGCATCAAACTCCAGCGTGCCGGAATTTCCTGCGCCGCTGACATTGATTACGGTTCTGGCCCAGGTTGAACCGGCCGGAGCGGAAGCGGGAAAAGAGCGAGGGGTAAATATACCGGAAGAAGTGATACCGGTGAGCGGCAGGATGGCGGAGCCTAGCTGATTGAAGGCATTGTTGAAAAATTCGACTTTTACTTCCTGCACCACGGCGGTCCATGCGGGATCCCGATTGAAGTAGCCTTCAAAGGCGTAATCGTATTCGGAGCCGAACGGGACTTCCTGGTACATGCCGCCCCAGTTGTCCGGCACCGCCCCGATTGCGGCCATCCACGACCCTTCATGGGAGCGCCAGCCGGCCCGGAAGGAATTCCCGTATTGATCGCCGTGGATGTCGGGGAAGCCGCGTTTCCAATGGAGAGCATCGAATTCAGAACTGCCCGGCAGTTCGAAGCCGGCATTTTTCAGCAAGTTGGTTCCTTCGGGAATGTCCCCGATGCGGTCGATCCAGAACTCGCGGGTGGAATTATTGAACCGGAAGCGGTGGATACCTTCGCGTACCCGGTGAAGTCGGATATTATTGGGTGTTTCCAGGTCGGCAGTGACACCAAAGACCGGCGTAGTGTAGTTCGGGCTACCGATTTTCCCCCAATCTGCAGAATCGAAACTTCCGTTGGACACGAATTTGAATTCGTTTGTTTCCACGGTTGCGGCGAGAAACAGCGTGATTTCCCAAGTGTTATTGGAAACCAGCCGCATGTTGTTGGCGCCGGGGTTCCAGCCCTGGAAATTGCCGGCCAGTGTCATGGAGTGGTATAGGGAGGTCTGTGCCAATGCGGTGGCGTTCAGCATCATCACGGCCACCGCCGTAGCGGCTATGATACGTTTGACCGTCAATAATGAGTTCCCAAAGTTGGTCATGGGCTAATCCTAATCGTTATAGTGAATCGAACCTTAAGATTAACATACCCCGCAAAGTGGAAAATGGGAAGATCGATGAAATCAGGAAATTGGAGTCTGATTCCTGAAAGCCTTCCCACTCAATACGTTCCCATTGTGCTATAGATATCGTCCGAGGTGTCGGTGGCGCGAGCTCCCTGCGACCAGAGTTTGAAGGTAACACCGCCGACGGGATTGCGCTCGTATTGGTAATCCCGGCCCCAGGGATCGGTCAGCTTGATGTCCTTGGTTTCGACATCGTAATTTGCGGAGGCGTCCAACAACGTGCTTAAATTTGCCGGGTAACGGCCATAGGCAATTCGATACGCCTCAAGGGCATTGCTTATTTTCTGCATTTCAGCGACGGCGCGTGATTCATCGGATTTGCGGCTGGCCATGCCGGTGATGCCGAGTACGATTCCAATCAAAATGCCGATTATGGCCGTGGTAACAAGAATTTCGACCAGGGTAAATCCGAGATTGCGATTGTTTTTACGCATGCGTTTTCGTCTCCGTTAATAACCATGATACATACCCGAAAAGAAAAAATCGGAAAAGGGAAAAGGGCGGCAGGGCGGATCGATTTGTAAACCGTTACGATATGATCGATTCCATAATCTGACCGGAGAGAGGCCAAATTCCCACAACCTACACTATGTAGTAGTAGTTACAAAAACAGTTGCTATACTGGTGCGTCAAACAGGTGTACGATTAACGGGAGAGGAACATATGAAGCAACGTATTGTACAACAGGGTTTTACGCTGGTTGAATTGCTGGTAACGATCGCAATTATCGCCATTTTGGCCGGTATTTTGCTACCAGCCGTCATTGGCGCATTTAAAAAAGCCGCCGAGGCGCAGGCGAGGTCGGAAGTTAAATCCATTGAGACCGCTGTGCGGGCTTATGTGAATGAATACAGCCGCTTTCCGGAAGGAAACGGGCAGGCGGACAATCAATGGATATATGGGCAGGGTACCCGAAATAACCGGGACCTCATGAATGTACTGCGCGGCATCAACACCACGTTGAATCCACGCCGCATCATTTTTCTCGAAATTCAGGAAAAAAGCCTTAATGCATCCGGTGATTTTATTGATCCATGGGACAATCAATACCGTATCGCCCTCGATACATCTTTCAACAACGTCATCGAAACCGGTGTGACGGGAATAGGATCGTTGACCGGTCGCACCGTTGCGGTGTGGTCGCTGGGTGTGAATGGCACCGGCACCAATACGCTGATCAAGTCGTGGTAAGAATGAGTCTATGATCAAACGAAAGGTCAAATCGCGGTCGTCGGGCTTTACCCTGATCGAGCTTCTGGTGGTAATTGCCATCATGGGTATCATTGTGGGGCTGACGTTACCGGCGTTTCAGAGCCTGGGACGCGGCGCATCAATGCGCTCGGCGGTTTCACAGTTTCGCGCGGCCGTCAGCCTGGCCCGTCAACATGCCATTGTAAACCGGACTACGACCTATTTGGTTTTACCTCATGAAAACAGCGCTTTGTACGGGAGCAATGCCGATCTGGCCGGAATGGCGTTTCGAGCCTATAATATCTGGTCGGAAAAAGATCAGACCTATTTGCGTTCCTGGCAATTTTTGCCGAAGGGCGTGGTCTTCGTGAACGATATTGTGGGGCATTACGGTATCAATCGTGGCAATAACAACATTTTCACAGATCCATTCCCTGCCGGCACAACGCAGTTGCTTCCTTTCCCGGAATCCAACAGTCCGGGACCGCGACGCGCGATTCGCGCGATTGGATTTCGTTCGGATGGTTCCTGCTTGATATCCGGTGATCCGGAAATCTTTTTGGCCGAAGGGACGATTTTAATCGATCCGGGCAACGGAGCCATACTTTCTTACGATTACCGCAAGCCCTTGGAAAGTACCGCGCTGTTTGGAGTTCAAATTCGTGATAAAACCGGACGCACCCGGGTATTTGATTACCGGTCACCGTGATGAAAAATAAAAAACATAATCGTGAAGGGTTTTCTTTGGTGGAAGTCGCACTGGCGCTGATGGTGACCAGTCTGGGCATGATGGCGGTATTTTCGCTATTCCCTGCGGGCATGAGCATGAATAAACGGGCCATCGACGACACCCAGTTGAGTTTGTTTGCGGATGATTTATTCAACGGTCTGCGTACGGCGGTGTGGCATGAGAATTGGAGCACCTTGAATCCGAACAATATTCGCGTCACCCCCACGGCAACCAGCGTCTGGCATACTGCAGGTGGTCGGCTTCCCGCGAAGATCGGCGTTGGCGAGGGTGTGTTGATCTATGAATTTGCCGAATATCCCGTGGTCGATCTCGCGTTGAATTACAAGTTGGATGCCGGTTTTGTCGATAACGCCACCAGGAACCGGATATATTTCCGTCTCGAGTTATGGAACGGTGAATTCAAGCCGGCCAACAATGTTCCCCCGCAATTGTTTTACACGGAAGTGTATGCCAGCGATTTGAGGTGGAGATGAAAAACCGGTCCGGTCAGAAAGGCTTTACGATTATCGAATTGCTTACCGGCATGACCCTGCTGGTCATCATGGTGCTATTTCTCACCCGAATTTTTACGGACGCTTCATCGATGTGGCGGTTGGGCAACAAACGTGTGGAGTCCAGTTTCGATGGCCGGGCGGCGATTGACTTTATGTCACGGGAAATCGGCTCGACTATAGCCGACGACGTTTTATCGTTTCGAATGTTTTCCGATGTAACCAACCTCCACAATGGTGTGTCCGCGGATTTTATTGCTTTTATCACGGCTGATCACAATCCTCTAACTGCGGCCGGGCATGCCAATCGCCACCGACAGGTGAAGCAGGTCATTTACTGGGTGGATTTGATGCGGCGTATAGACGAAACCGGCGCGGTTATTCCCAACCGTTATCGGATTCGCCGTTCCGAGGTTTTGAGTCAGGATGCACTCTCATTCATATGCTATAGGAACAAGCAGTGGTGGGACCGCAGTAGCAATAGCGGTGCATGGTTATCCGCGGATATCATTGCGGAAAATGTGCGAACCTTGGAGTTTCTCGTATACGATCAGAACGGAGTTTCCCAATTCAACTACAATAGCGAGATTCATGGACCACCAGCGTGGGTGGACATTGTGGTGGAGTTGTTGGGTGAGGAAGATGCCATCCGTATAGCGCAGATGCCCGCGGGTCCCGTCGCCACGGAAATGGCCGATCGCGCGGCCCGTCGATATTTTCAACGCGTGTATTTAAGCAACAATCCCGGTTATGTTTTTGCCAAATGACCAATCCATCGTCCAGAAAACATGAGGAAGGCATCGCCCTTGTGGTGGTGCTCGGTATACTTTCCCTGCTCATTATCCTCGGTTTCGGTTTCTCGGTGGCCATGCGCACGGAGCGTATGGCCGCGAGTAGCGCCGCCGATACAATCAGGGCGAGACATCTCCTGCAGGTGGCGCTTGCCCGGGCCATGGAGGACATTTCCACTGACATGCTGGCCGGCGGTCTGGTTTATCCGCCGTCGTTCATGCAGAGCGGTGATTTCAACGAAACCGATCGTCTGGCCTTCGGGCCGACGGATCTGTTCAGCGGTGAATTCACCAATTATGTCCCGCGCGGCATGCATGTGGATGTCCGCGCGAATTCCTCTCCGCGCTGGGTAAACATTCTTGATCCGGATGATTCCAGCCACCGGCTGGGCCGATATTCATTTCTTGCCGTCGACTCGTCCGGTTTGCTGGACATTAATGTTGTGCATAATCCGGACATCCAGCGATTGCGCGGAACGAACGGAATGGAAATAAGGATCAACCGGGTTGCACCTGAATTCACGGGCGACGCGTCCATTTTTCTGGCCGAACGAAGTAACACCTGGGTCCGATTCGAATCTATTCCCGATATAATGGCGACGGCGCGTCGCCAAAATGCCATTAGTGCGGTGCCGCAAAACTTCATGAGTTTTTCGCGTTTTCCTCCCGATGTAAAAGCGGCGGCTTCGCCGACGGCGCCGGATAAGATTTTTATTGGCGGCAATGATGCATCCTTGTTGTCGAATCAGGGGCCGATTATCACCGCGCTGGAAAATGCCGGCATTGACAACGCCAGCGAAGTGTTTGACGCATTGGTGGATTTTATTGATCCGGATATTATCCCCCGCAATTTGAACAGCTTCAATACCGAACCGGTTCCGATGATCAATGAAATCGCATTCAGTGGTCGCTACCAAACGTCAGTCGATGGTTCTGATATCACGTATACGTTGCAAATTCGCGTTGAAGTGGAGTTGTGGTTTCCTTTTCCGTTTGAAGTGGCCAGAACCTTCACGCTTTCGGCTTCACCCGATTTCGATTTCCTGATACCCGACTCATTTGCCGCATTGCCTCCCGGAACCAGGGCGCTTATGGAAGACTTGTACCAGAACCTGGATCCATTTAGTGGAAATCCAACGCTAAGTGGCAATGCGGATGTTAATCAGACGGGCATGTATGTTTTGCAGTACGATTATCCTCCCCGGACATACACGATGTCAGGGCTTCCGAATTTTCCCGCCTTACCCATAGATTTGCAGGTAAAACAAATTGATGTGGAGTACAGTGGTACGGCCGTTGATCGCGTTTCGGAATTGCCCAAGGTCCGTTTGCAATTGGTAAATGGTCAGGCATATGCCAACCGTTCCGGAATGGAATGCCTTGACCCCCGGTTGAATCACGACCCCCAATATTGGTTATTTGCCACCGGTCCGGCGGTAACGATCGGTAACATCAATCAAGCAACCCGTAACTTCGCCGGTGGAGAACCGCCTTTTGATGGAAATGCCGGTACGCTGGCAAACAACTCCGTTTTAATGTATGTGAGAAATTTTCCTCTGAATACGGAAAAACCCGGCGGTTTCGGCCTCGGGTCGGTAGCCGATCTCGGATTCATCAGTATCGGAAAACCGTGGCAAACCATTGCGCTTTACCAAGCTCCGCCAGACGGACGGTTTCATAAAGTCATGGATTACTTTACGACCGATAATAATCCCGAGGTGCAACGCGGTAAGGTGAATATCAATTCACCCAATGTGAATGTACTGGCCGCGCCTTTTTATCAGACACCTATTCAGGCTTATCCGAGTGGTCCGACAAGCGGAACCCTTGGCTGGAACGAGGCCATGATTCTCGCAAACAAAATATTTAATGATACCAATGTCGAATATTACACGAATATGAGCCAGTATGCTCGGATGAGCGCGGCGCAGTTTAAATCGGCAATGCCTTCCGGCTTCACGGTTTACGACGGACATATTGAATCGGTCATCGCCAACAGCTACAATCTTTTTGGTTTCCGGCAAAACATATTTACCACGGTTGTGGCCGCTCAAGTGGTCCGCCCATCACCGGAAGGTGATGTCGTGACGGCTGAACAACGCGCCGTGGTTGTTTTCTGGCGCGACCCCATGCCCAACCAGGACGACCGCAACGTCTGCTATGTACAGTTTTACAAACTGCTGGTTGATTAAACCGGTGCGTTGGAAAAACTACGGATCACGGATTACGGATGACCGAGAATCCCCCCCGAACCCCTAACCCCGAACTCCCAAACTTTTACCACAATATCACTTGACGATACTACCCCCCTGAATCAAAGTAACCGGAAGTTTCCATCTGGATGATTTTCTGATGTTTGGACAATTTTTTAACTCGTTTACCAATGATATAGGAATAGACCTCGGAACCGCCAACACTTTAGTCTACGTGAGAGATCGCGGTATTGTATTGCGCGAACCTTCCGTAGTGGCGATTCAGGCCGGCTCCAGCCGTGTATTGGCCGTCGGCGAGGAAGCCAAGCGCATGCTTGGGCGCACTCCCGGTAGCATCGTCGCCATTCGTCCCCTCAAGGCCGGTGTGATCGCCGATTTCGAGATCACCGAGGCCATGCTTCGTTATTTCATTCGAAAAGTTCAAAATCGCCGCAAATTGGTTCGTCCCCGGGTTATCGTGGCCGTACCCAGCGGCATTACGGAGGTTGAAAAGCGCGCCGTCAAGGATTCCGCCATCCACGCCGGCGCGCGCGAAGTGTTTTTGATTGAAGAACCGATGGCGGCGGCCATCGGCGTCGGGCTTCCCGTTCAGGAGCCGGCGGGTAACATGATTGTGGACATCGGAGGCGGCACCACCGAAGTGGCGCTGATTTCGCTGGCCGGAATCGTGTTCAGCAGAAGTGTAAGAGTCGGCGGAGATGAAATGGACGAGGCTATTGTCCAGTATTTGAAGCGGGTTTATAATTTGATGATCGGGGAACGTACGGCTGAAGAGATCAAGATTTCCCTTGGCTCGGCCTATCCTCTGGACGAGGAAATGACCATGGAGGTCAAAGGCCGGGATCTTGTCGCCGGTTTGCCAAAGACGCTCACGTTGACTTCCGAGGAAGTCCGTGAGGCGTTGCAGGAACCGGTTACCGCCATTGTCGAGGCGGTGAGGATTACTCTTGAACGCTGTCCGCCGGAACTTTCCGCCGATCTGGTGGATCGTGGCATGGTGCTGGCCGGCGGCGGATCGCTGTTGCGCGGCCTTGATAAACTGATCGCGGAGCAAACCGGTCTTCCCGTGCATGTCGCGGATGATCCGTTGAGCGCCGTGGCCGAAGGCACCGGCGTGGTCCTCCACGAATTGAATTTCCTGCGCAAGGTCGCTCGCACCGAGCGTACCTACTAATCGCCTCGTATTTCATCCCACCCGATTCTTGTGTTTGTGTGGCAAACACGGTGTGTCCATTTTTGTGCATCCGTGTTGCCGGGGAATTGCCGACTATGGGTTGGATACATTATTGTGAATGATCGTTCGTTGATACGCTGGCTGATTCTTGCCGTGGTGGTGTTGGATGATGGCTGTCGGCTTCGGGTACGCAACGCGACTGTCCGGTTTACCGCGCTTTCGGCGTTGGGGCGCACGCCGCGGACACGAGTCCAGCGGCGCACCCCCCGCCTTGAAATCACGGCAAACCGGCCAGCCACGTTGCTGATCCCGCAAGTGCGGGATCACCACGAAGCCGCCAGCTATTATCACTTTGGTCCGCAATGCGGACCAATAAAGAGTTTCATCATCCGGTTTAATTTCTGTTTTACCTCCATGATTTTGGGTGCAAGCCGTGAATGATCGTTCGTTGATACGCTGGCTGATTCTTGCCGTGGTGGTGATTGCGCTGTTGAATCTCCCGCCCTTTTTCTCCAGCAGTCTCAAATCCGTTTTCCGGGAAACAACCCGGCCTCTGCAGTGGGCGGTCGATTCCATCTTCGGCGCCGGCTGGCAAAACCTGAAATCCATCGGACGCATTCCCAGCCTTCAGCGCGAACATGTCGCGCTGGAACGCGAAGTCGCCCGGCTCATGGCCGAACGCAATCAACTTCGCATGCTCGAACAGGAAAATGCGCAGTTGCGGCGTTTGCTGGGCATGGTTCCCGCGCCGCATACCGAATGGATCGCCGCCGAAGTGCTGGCCCGCTCCCGGGACGGATGGTGGCAGATCATCCGCCTGAACAAAGGTTCTTCCCACGGTATCAGCGAAAACCTCGCCGTCGTTTCCATCGACGGCCTGGTCGGTAAAACCGTGGCGGTTTCGCGCAATACCACCGATGTGCTGTTGCTGTCCGATCCCTCCTGCCGCGTCGCGGCGCGGTTGATTCGCTCCGGCTCTTTCGGCATTGTCAGCGGGCGCGGTCCTTCATGGCAGGGTCAGGTTTTCTGCCGCATGGAGTTCATTCACAAAAACGACGAAATACGCGCCGGCGATGAAGTGGTGACATCCGGCTTGGGCGGTGTCTTCCCGCCGAACATTCCCATCGGTTATGTCGACCGCGTGTATACCGATCCTTCCGGTTTGTTCCAACGCGCGGACGTCATAACGCGGGCCGATTTAAGCAGTCTTCGTTATGTTTTTGTGATGAAGCAAATCGAATCGGCGGAGGAGCGATCGCTATGATGGTGGCATCCACCATGTTTCTGTTGCTGGCCGGCTCGGCTTTGCAATCCCTGTTCCCGGCGGTGGCGTGGCTGGGATATTCCACCGTGCCGGTTCTGGCCGCGCTGGTGGTGTACTTCGCGTTGTTCCGGCGCGCGGCGGCGACGTTTGCGTTTGCGATCCTGGCCGGAATGTTCCAGGACAGTCTGTCGCTGATTCCGCTGGGTTATTCTTCGTTCACGTTTTCGTTGGGCGCTTTGCTGATTTTCAAGTACCGGGAATTGATGCTGGTGCAGTCCGGCTTGACCCACATGTTGTTGACGGCGGCTTTGCACGCGCTTTCGACGTTGTTGCTTATGATTTTGTTGCTCAAGGACGGCCTGATTTACTGGCAGTCGTTGATGCTGTTGAAAATTCCCGGCGCGATTGTGCTGGGACTTCTGGCCGGTCCGGTGGTTGTCGCCGCGACACGCGCGCTGGAGGAAAAACTAGGTTTGATTCAGGGAAATAGTGACCATTATGGCTCGTATCGTTCGCACTACGGTATTGGATGACGACCTGCTAAGGCTTAGGCTTTTGCTGGTGGTATTCCTGACGGCCCAAGCGGTGCTTGGGTTGTTCCTGTGGCGTATTCAAGTCGCCAATACCGATCGCTATGAAATCGATCTGGCCCAGCAAAGCATTCGCCGCGTCCGCTTGCCCGGCGTGCGCGGGTGCATGTTCGACCGCAACGGCTTGTTGCTGGCGGATAACCGTCCAAGTTACGGCGTGGCGCTTTACCTGGAAGAGCTTCGCAAATACCGGTCGGAAGGCCGCACCATTGACCACATTCAAAATGTGGTTGCCCAGTTGAGTGAAATCATCGGCTTGCCGCCGGAAATCGAACGCCGCGATATTGTCACGCATATCAACCGCCGGCTTCCTTTGCCGCTGGTGGCCTGGCGCGAACTGCCGGAAGACGCCCTCGCGCGTTTTGTTGAATTTGGCTTGTCCATTCCCGGGGTCGATATCTATACCCAACCCGTGCGCGTTTATCCGCAAGGCGAGCTGGCCTGTCATGCGCTAGGTTATGTCGGGCGGGCTGATCCGCCGACCGGCGAAGAGGAACCGTTTCATTATTACCTTCCGGAAATGGCGGGACGCGCCGGTCTCGAACGCACGATGGACCACGTGTTGCGCGGTGAAGCGGGCGGTCAGTTGATGCGCATCGATGTGGTTGGCTACCGCCGACACGACGTGGCAATACGCACACCGCGGCGCGGACAGGATGTCATGCTGTCGCTCGACGCCCGCATTCAACGGGTGGTGGAAAATGCCCTGGACGGCGTGGTCGGTTCCGCCGTGATACTGGACCCCGGTAATGGCGACGTGCTTGCGATCGCCAGTACGCCGGGATACGACTTGAACAGTTTTGTTCCCCGCATCAGCACGGAAACCTGGCAGGGGCTGAACAACGATCCGCGCACGCCGTTGTTGAATCGCGCGGTGGGCGGCTTGTACCCTCCGGGAAGCACGTTCAAGATGATCACGGCGCTTGCCGGATTGGTGAACAACAAAAGCCGCGCCACGGACATACACAATTGTCCCGGATCGTTCACGCTCGGCAACGCGACGTTCCGATGCTGGCATCGCAGTGGCCACGGTCATATCAACATGGAGCAGGCCATCGAGGTTTCCTGCAACGTGTATTTTTTCCACGTCGGCCTGCAGTGCGGAATCGACGCGATTTATCACATGGCCACGGCGTTTGGCCTGGGAAGCAAAAGCGGAATCGAACTGGATGCCGATCTCGCGGGGCTGGTTCCGAATCCGGGGTGGAAGCGGCATGTTCACCGCGACGGGTGGCGGGATGGCGATACCTGCAATGTATCGATCGGGCAGGGATCATTGCTGGTGACGCCGTTGCAGATGGCGATGATGACGGCGACCCTGGCCAATGGCGGAACGGTGTACCAGCCCCGGCTGGTGATCGGCGTGCGCGCGGAAGGAATGGAGACGTATCAGGGAATTGAACCGGTGGTGGCCAACCGCATGAACTGGGATCGCCGCCATATCGATGTTGTGCGCAAAGGAATGCGGGATGTTATCATGACGGCGCGTGGCACCGGTCGAACGGCGCGGATCCCCGGCGTGGTGGCGGCGGGAAAAACCGGGACAGCGGAGTTCGGTCGCAAGGAGGATCGCCAACGCCATGCCTGGATGGTGGCGTTTGCCCCGTATGACAATCCGAAATACGCAATTGCACTTTTGGTGGATGAAGGAGTCTCCGGCGGCGAAACCGCCGCGCCCCGCATGAAAAAAATTCTCGAAGGTTTGTTCAGCCCGGCCGAAGATGGGACCAGGGGGGCTGGCTGATGAAGAGAATGCAAGCCCTCGATTTGATCCGCCGTTGCGACTGGTTCATGGTCATCGCGATGATCTGCCTTTCGGTCATTGGAATTTTCTATATTTACAGTGCGACGTATCGCAACGATGACGAGTGGATTACCGCATTGACCCGGAGGCAAATCATCTGGGTCGTGGTGGGACTGGCCGTATTTTTCGGCGCCTTGCTGACCGATTACCGGCAATTGGGCGCAAATGCCTGGTGGATTTACGGCATCTGCCTGGTGCTTCTGGTTTTGGTGCTGTTGATGGGGGTTAAAGTATACAACGCTTACCGCTGGTTGAATTTGTTCGGTATCCAGGTGCAACCTTCGGAATTCGCCAAAATCGGAACCGTGCTGATCATGGCTCATTATTTGAGTCCGCCCTCCCGCGACATGGCAAGTTTCAAGACGTTTTACATCGTGCTTGCCCTGATGGCCATTCCATTTGTGCTGGTACTTCGCCAACCCGATCTCGGCACCGCGCTGATGCTGGTTCCGATCACGCTTGCACTGCTTTACGCCGGCGGCGTTCCGATCCGCTACCTGGCCATATTGGTCGGCGTGGGATTGTTGCTTTCGCCGTTGGGGTGGTTCGTGCTGGATGAATACCAGAAGAACCGGATTTACGTTTTCTTTGATCCAAGCCGCGACCCGTTAAGTGGCGGATGGAACAAGATTCAGTCGGAAATTGCCGTTGGCTCGGGTGGGTTGACCGGCAAAGGGTATTTAATGGGGACACAGAATATTCTGGGATTTCTTCCCCGCACGGTGGCGCCCACGGACTTCATCTTCTCGGTCATTGCCGAAGAGGCGGGGTTTGTCGGTTCCATTCTCGTGCTGGGATTGTATGCCGTGATTTTAAGTTGTGGAATCCGCGCGGCCATCCGCGCCCGCGACAAGTTCGGCCGCCTTTTGGCGTCCGGCATCACGACCCTGTTGTTCTGTCATATGTATGTGAACGTGGCCATGACGGTCGGCCTGGCGCCGATCACGGGATTGCCCCTCCCGTTAATCAGTTATGGAGGTTCGTTCATGGTGTGTACCATGGCCGGTCTCGGCCTGGTGCAAAGCGTGTATGTGCGCCGAATAGATAGATAAAACGGAGCGAAGAGCTATGTTATGGGAGTTTATAAAAATGCTGACGCGTAGAAAAATCAAAAAAGAAATCATCATTAACAAGGAAAGTCTGCAATCCCGGGTGGTCATACTCGAGGAAGGCAAACTCGAGGATTTCTACATCGAGCGGAACAGCGAGGACCGGATCGTGGGAAGTATCTTCAAAGGCAAAATTCAAAACCTTGAAGATGGCCTCCAGGCCGCGTTCATCGATCTCGGATTAAAGAAAAATGCCTTTATCCATTACTGGGATATGATACCGGAAGACACGGCCCGCCTCGAAGCCGAGGAGGGTGTGGAGTCGCGCCGCGGTGGCGGACGGCAAAAGAGATTCACATCCGAGGAAATCGCCAAACGGTTTCCCATCGGCTCGGAAATCATTGTGCAGGTGACCAAGGCGGCGATCGGAACCAAGGGACCGCGCGTAACCGCCAACTTGAGCATCCCCGGTCGTTACCTGGTCATGATGCCGGGGTCGCGTCTGAAAGGGGTATCCCGCAAAATAGAGGACGCCAAGGAGCGTGAACGCCTCAAGAAAGTGCTGGCGCGGTTGCCGCTTCCCGGAAACAACGGAATCATTGTGCGCACGGCGGGATCGGGCGCGCGCAAGGTAAGTTTTGTGCGCGATATCCGGGCGCTTGGTGAAATCTGGAAGGAAATGGAACGCATCATGAACGAGGTGCCGGCGCCTTGCCGCTTGTATCAGGAACCAGACCTGGTGGAACGAATCGTCCGCGACGCGCTTACCGAGGACATCGACCGCATCGTGGTTGATTCCAAGGACGAATGCACCCGCATCAAGCAGATCATTTCCCGCTTTGCGCGGCGCTCCCGGGCGCGTGTGCAGACGTACGATGGCGACGCGCCGATTTTCGAGCACTTTGATGTCGAGCGCCAACTGGAAAATGCCTTCAGCCGAAAAGTCTGGTTGAAGGGCGGCGGCTACCTGATTCTGGACGAAACGGAAGCTTTGATCTCCATTGACGTCAACACCGGACGCCACAAAGGAGGAAACAACCAGGAAGAATCCATTGTCCAGGTGAACCTGGAGGCGGCGGAGGAAGTGGCGCGGCAACTGCGGTTGCGCAACATCGGCGGTCTCGTCGTGATCGACTTCATCGATATGAAGCAGAAGAAAAACCAGAACCTGGTTTACCGGAAGTTGAAAGATTCACTGCAACGCGACAAGTCGAGGACCAATGTACTGCCCCTGTCGTCGCTGGGATTGATGGAAATGACGCGCCAACGGCACGAGGAAAGCGTACGCGCCACGACCTACATGAATTGTCCCTACTGTGATGGACGCGGCAAGGTGTTGTCAGCCATGAGCATGAGCGTGGAAATTCAAAGGCGGATCGCCGAGGCCATGCGCCGTCATCGAGCCAGTGCGGATAAACCGCTACCGGTAAAAATCACGGTAAATCCCGTGGTATTGGACCGGTTGCGGACGGAGGACGAAGCGATTCTGGTGGAGATGGAGGAAAAATTCCACGGCCACCTGACCTTTGTGTCTTCACAACACCTGCACGTCGAGGAATTCACCATTCACCGGAACGATACCGGCGAGGAATTGTATACGAATATAGAGAAGAAGACGTGAGGGGAGGGGAAGAAGGTTTCAGATGTCAGGTTTCA
>DAOLDL010000065.1:0-14356 GCA_035327305.1 Kiritimatiellia bacterium
CCCAATGGAAAGATCAGGCCAACCTGCGCATCAGGTTCCGGTTGATCACCGACGGTAGCGGCGTGGACGACGGCTGGATGATTGATGATGTAACAGTCATCGACCGCGGGCCGCAGGTACTTCCGGTGCCATTCTACGATGGCTTTGAGGGTGGATTGACCAACTGGCTGGAAAACATTTGGATGATTTCCACCAATACACCATTTGCCGGCAGTAACCTGGTGGTTAATGGCGTGACGCACATGTGCCCGGACGTTCAAGGGCGACTGCCGCTGTCCGGATCCATGGATTTGAGTCTCACCACAGATCCCAAAGTTACGTTCCGGGTGCGCGGCAACTTCGGTCCATACGCCGGACTGAAATTCCAGGTTTCATCCAGCGGCGGATTGGACTGGAGCGATTTATGGTCGGTCAGTTATGAAAGCGGATGGAACACCAATCTTTGGCAATCCCTGATCTTCTCGCTGGTGAATCACCGAACCGCCAGCGTGCGATTCCGTTTTCTGGCGTTCTCGTATTACGGATACAACGCCCCGATCAGTATCTCGATTGATCATTTTAGTGTGGGCGAAACCACCCCGGGCGCGCCGTCATTGTATTCGCCGGCGAATTTCGGAAATGTCGAATCCATACGCCCGACGTTGATCGTCAACAATGCGTTTGATCCGGATTTCGATCCTCTGACCTACCGGTTTGAAGTTTATGGAGATGCGGAACTATCCAATCTATTGGCCCAGGTTCCCGCAGTGGCCTCCGGTATCGATCGCACGTCGTGGCAGGTGGATGTGAATCTGCCGAACAGCCAGCAATACTGGTGGCGCGGTCAGGCGTTCGACGGTTCCAACACCGGGCCGTGGATGGCCACGGCAACCTTCTTTATCAATGAAACGAATACTCCCCCGGCCACGGTGATTGTTGCCGGACCGCCCAAAGGCGCAACGTTGCGCACCGCGCAGGGAATACTTTCCTGGTATCCGACCACAGACCCGGATGCCGGTGATGAAATTCGAGCCTATCATATCCAGATAGATCCCGATCCCGCATTCAGCGCCCCGCTGGTGGATGACGAAAACATTCTTGTCGGGGCAGCGCCCAGCGGTTCGTACTGGACAGTATCACGATCGTTGAGCGAAATGCAGGGGTGGGAAAATCTTGGGATGATCAGCAATTATTTCTGGCGCATCCGTGCCCAGGACACCCGATTCAAATGGTCCGGTTGGAGTGCGCCAGGTCAGTGGTTTATCTTCGGTGTTCCACCTCCCGACTCATACCGCATGCAGATGAATGCCAATGGAACGCTTACGTTCTTCTGGGATGTCGGCACGGAAAACTTCTACGTCTGGCATAGTTCTTCCCTGGCCGGTCAGAACTGGCAGGTGATCGCCGGGCCTCTGGATCAGAACCAGATTACGATTGTTCCACCGACCGACAAAGGGGAGGGGTATTTTCGCATCAGTGGCGAATGATGGGATATAACGAAGTGAATTGCCCCGCGCCTTCGCGGTGTGATCACATCCGCTTATCAATAAAATGCTCGGTAATATATGAGCATGCGCGTTCCAGCGAAGGAAGGATTTTGGTGCAGAAACGCACCATCCACGGACTGCAATCCTGAAACGTAAACGGTGAAAACGCCACGACGAATTTTTTCAGCTCGTGCGAGGCGTAGAAAACTTCCATCGAAGTGCCCACGGAGTTCTTGTTGTAATTAACCAGAATGATGTCGGCATCCCGGATGTCCTGCAGATCAAACTCCACGATTTCGTTGGCGCTATCCACTTCCCGGTCCTTGAAATTCCGGCGCATGGGATCCAGAAGTATAAAATGTTCCTTGAGCAGTTCCATCGCTTTTAACCTCCAGGCGCGCGCTTCGCCTTCGTGTTCGTCCATGATAGGTCCGCAAAGGTAAATTTTCTTTTTCGCGATTTGATTTTCCATAAATTCGTTCCGTTTCTGTTTTCGATGCTGTAACCCGTGCCATCTTTAACCGCGATACCGGCATAAATTCAAGTCATTATGATTTCTATTCCGTTACCGCGGCCATGATGTGCTTGCGCTTGCGGCAGAATACGGTACAACTTGTTGATTTTCCGGACGTAAGAGTCATTTAACAGAGTCGAGGTTTTTGTGCGCTGGAGCAGACAATTTATTCCAACATTACGTGAAGTACCGCAGGAGGCGGAAATTCCAAGCCATCAATTGATGCTAAGGGCGGGTCTTATCCGAAAGTTGAGCGGCGGGTTGTACACCTTTCTGCCGCTGGGTCTTCGTTCACTGCGCAAAGTTGAGCGAATCGTTCGCGAGGAAATGGACAAGGCGGGCGCTTTGGAAATTCTGATGCCGGCGCTCCAGCCCCAGGAAATCTGGGAACAATCCGGACGCTACGATGTGTTGAAACATGTCATGTTCCGCATGAAGGATCGTCAGGACCGGGCCATGGTGCTGGGTCCCACGCACGAGGAAGTCGTCACCAGTGTCGCTTCGGAAATCAATTCCTACCGCCAGTTGCCCCGCAATTTCTACCAGATCCAAACCAAGTTCCGTGATGAAATCCGCCCCCGTTTCGGTTTGATGCGGGCCAAGGAATTCATCATGAAGGATGCCTACAGTTTTGACGCCGGATGGGATGAAGCGGACGGCAGTTACACGGCGATGTATGATGCCTATGTCCGCATTTTCCATCGTTGCGGCCTGCGCGCCAAAGTGGTGGAAGCCGACACCGGCGCCATGGGCGGCAAATCCTCGCATGAATTCATGGTGCTGGCGGATGCCGGCGAAGACGGGCTTGTCGAATGCGACACCTGTTCGTACGCCGCCAATCTCGAACAAGCCCAGGGACGTGTAGTCACTACGTTGGTGTTCGGCGGTGGCGATGCTGTTCCGGAAAAAGTTCCAACACCGGGCAAGCGCACGATTGAAGAAGTTTCCTCCTTCATGAAAGCCACGCCTGCTCAATTTATCAAGACCTTGATTTATCTTGTGAACGACAAGCCAACCGCCATTCTGACGCCGGGCGACCGCGAGGTAAACGAAATCAAGCTGGCTAAATTACTTGGCGGCACCGTGACGCTGGCCATGCCGGATGTCATCGAGAAGGTTACCGGCGCGCCGGTCGGTTTTGCCGGACCGGTCGGATTGTCCATTCCGGTGATTGCCGACAAGACGCTTGAAGGTTCGATCGGAATGATCACCGGCGCCAATGAAAATGATACGCATCTCAAAAACGTGACCTTGTCGCGCGATGCCTCCTCGGTTCGCTACGAGGATGTTGTGACTGCCCGCAAAGGCGATGGATGTCCCCGGTGTTCCGGAACGTTGTTGGAAGCGCGTGGTATTGAAGTTGGCCATGTATTCAAGCTGGGCACCAAATACAGCGAGAAAATGGGCGCCTATTATCTTGATGCCGAAGGAGCTAAACATCCGATGGTCATGGGATGTTACGGGATCGGCGTTACCCGGACACTGCAATCTGTAATTGAGCAAAGCCATGATGCAAATGGAATTGTCTGGCCGATTTCAATCGCTCCGTATGAAGTAACCGTAATGGCGGTCAATGCCACGCATCCGGAAAGTGCAAGCCTGGCGGAAAAACTGGCCGACGAATTGACCAAGGCCGGTGTGGATGTGCTGTTTGACGACCGCGATGAACGCCCCGGCGTCAAATTCAAGGATGCCGATCTTATCGGTTCGCCCCTGCGCGTCAGTGTCGGTGAGCGTTCGCTGGCCAAAGGTGAAGTGGAAATGAAAGACCGTAAAACCGGCGAGCAAATCGGTGTGCCGGTCGGGGATGCTCTCCAGAAAATACTCGAACGAATTGCCGAAATGCGCCGGGCGCTGGAACCTTCATGACGAGGAAGAAATAAAATGCCACGTAAATTTGATGTAAAAGGCACCAAGGAATATTTCTACTGGTCCGTTGGCCTCGGCTTGCTGACAATTTGGGCAATTCGCGATGGATGGGCCGGCTACTGGGCGCAGATCGGTTTGGAGACCTTTGTATCCAATGTGCTTCGGGATCATCCCGATTATCCCGGCGACAGCTTTTACATGTTTAACAGAATTTTAACATTTATCTCCGGGATCGCTTCCATCGTTTGTGGTGTAATTCACCGTATTGTCCGATAAAGTTGTATCAGGGCTGACCGACGAGGGTGTGAAAGTTTCTTGTGGACATTCTTGACCGGACCGAAATTTCTTATATTATTGGTATAGATTAAGTAACACAAAAGCCAAGGATCGCTGGATCAGAAACGTAGTGCCGAAAGCAAAAGGGGTTGCGCCATGACAAAACGAGATCTCGTTGTTCGCATATCGGAAGAAACCGGATTGATTCAACAGGATGTATATACAGTTATCCAAAAGACGCTGGATTACATTGTTGAGGGACTTACCAAAGGCGAGACCATTGAATTTCGTAATTTCGGTGTTTTCGAAGTCCGCACCCGCAAACAGCGCATTGGTCGCAATCCCAACAAGCCGGTGCAGGTTGTAACCATTCCGGA
Source organism: Kiritimatiellia bacterium (assembly GCA_035327305.1). Taxonomy (GTDB): domain Bacteria; phylum Verrucomicrobiota; class Kiritimatiellia; order CAIVKH01; family CAIVKH01; genus CALMUP01. The sequence goes on from DAOLDL010000065.1 coordinate 4,503, forward strand.
ACGCAAGGTCGTGAAGTTCAAGCCCGGCAAAATCATGAAGCAGTTGATCACCGATCGTCCCCAGGATGTACCTCCTTCGGCTCCGGCGCCTTCTTCCGACAATCCTGTCTAATCTCGAATGTCTTCAGACGAATTTCAACCCATTCAGGGTATGGTCGATCTGGCCTACCCTGAAATTGCTTTATGGCAACAGCTTGAGCAACAGTCCCGTTCCATTCTCCATTTGTATGGATTCACGGAAGTCAGAACACCCGTCGTGGAGCGCCGTTCGGTTTTTGATCGCTCTCTGGGTGATTCCACCGATGTTGTACAAAAGGAAATGTACCAGTTTGAAGATGCGGGGGGGCGTTTGCTGGTGTTGCGCCCGGAAGGCACGGCGGGCATAACGCGTTATATTGCGCGCATCGGTCAGGATGGCGCTTCCGCGCGCGTGTATTATATCGGTCCCATGTTCCGACGGGAACGACCCCAGGCCGGACGCTACCGTCAATTTCACCAACTGGGTGTCGAGGCAATCGGCGAACCCAATCCCCATGTCGATGCCGAAATCATGGCCATGCAGATCCATTTGCTCAAGGCGTGGGGATTGTCGCAGTTTCAGGTCAAGCTGAACACCCGCGGCGAATCCGAGGATCAAGCGCTGGTAAAGGCGTTTCTTGAAAAGGAGCTTCAGCCCCACCTCGATCGCCTTTGCGATAATTGCCGACGGCGTTATAACGAAAACATCCTCCGTATCCTGGATTGCAAGAATCCGGCATGCCGCGATGTGGTTTCATCGCTTCCTCCCGCGACGGAAGCAATGTCGGAAAAATCTAAAAACTACCTCGCGGAAGTGCTTCGTATTCTGGAGCGGTTGGAAATTCCCGCGGTGATCGATCCCACGCTGGTGCGCGGATTTGATTACTACCGCCACACGGTATGGGAAATTACCCACAGCGGACTTGGCGCCCAGGATGCCATTGCCGGGGGCGGACGCTATTCGATTACGATGGGTTCGCGGGTCATTCCCGGCGTCGGTTTTGCCATGGGCATTGAACGTGTCATCATGGCGCTGAAGTCGGAGTCCGCGGCATTGCCGGGCGAAATCAAGGACCAGGTCTGGTTGGTAAGCATGGACGAATCGCTTCTCGATGTGCATTTGCAACTGGCTCAAACCCTTCGCATGCGCGGAATTTCCTGTTTCCTCGATATGTCCGGACGAAGCGTGAAGGCGCAAATGAGATCCGCCGGAAAATCCGGCGCGCGCTGGGTCGTGCTTCACGGCAGGCACGAAGAGGAAAAGGGAACGTTTCAGCTTAAGAATATGGAAAGCGGCGTACAGGAGGAAGTGGAGATGCCGGTTCTTCTGGAACGTATCAAAGCCTCGCCGGTTCACGCCCTGTAATATCTTTCCAGTTCAGAAAGGGTAAGGCATGGAAGCTGGATACCATGTGTTTCGCGGACTTCTCGGAATTGGCGCATTGATTTTCATCGCTTACTGCTTGAGCGAAAACCGCAAAATCATCAACTGGCGGCTGGTTGTTTCCGGGATCGTTCTGCAATTTGCGGTCGCTTACGTGTTGATTAAAGTGACCCGCATTCGCGATGCATTCGAAAGTGTATCAAACTTTTTCATCGAGTTGATGAATTTCTCGCGTGAAGGCGCGGTGTTTCTTTTCGGAAGCCTGATGGATCCGGACACGCTGGGTTTCATTTTCGCCTTTCAAGTCCTGCCGACCATTGTGTTTTTCTCCGCGCTGACCTCCGCATTGTATTATTTAAACATCCTGCAATGGGTCGTGTATGGATTTGCCTGGGTTATGCATAAAACCATGAGAATTTCCGGCGTGGAAAGCCTCGCCGCCGCCGCCAATATTTTTGTTGGCCAGACCGAAGCCCCGCTGGTGGTCAAACCGTATCTTGAACGTATGACTCGTTCGGAAATGCTCGCCTTGATGACCGGCGGGATGGCAACCATCGCCGGCGCCGTTTTGGTGGCATACATCAACATTCTCGGCGGAACGGATCACGTCATGCGCGTTTATTTCGCAACGCACCTTTTGATCGCATCAATAATCTCCGCGCCGGCGGCCTTGATAACCGCAAAGCTGATGATTCCGGAAAGCAAGCCGACGGATGAGGAGTTGCTGATTCCCCGACATCGCCTTGGCAGTAATTTGCTGGATGCCATCGCGCGTGGCACTGCCGAAGGCGTAAAGCTGGCGGTTAATGTCGCGGCCATGTTGCTGGTTTTTACGGCAATGATTGCGCTGTTGAATTACATGTGCCGGCATTGGGTGGGAGAGTGGACCCAACTGAATGGCTGGGTGTCGGAGTGGAGCAACGGACGCTACGACGGGCTGACGCTACAATTTATCCTCGGTCTTGTAATGGCGCCGGTGGCGTGGCTGATTGGCGTTCCTGCGGGAGACTTGCTGGTGGTCGGTCAATTGCTGGGGGAGAAAACCATGCTGAATGAGTTTTATGCCTATGTGACTTTCGGCGGATTGAAATCTGCCGGCGTGTTTCATCATGAAAAATCGATTCTGATCGCCACGTACGCGTTGTGCGGGTTCGCGAATTTCGCGTCCATCGGAATTCAACTGGGTGGTATCAGTGCGCTGGCGCCCGGACAAAGAACGACACTTGCTTCGCTGGGTTTGAAAGCGTTGATCGGCGGAACGCTTGCGGCATTGATTACGGCGTGTATTGCCGGTGCGCTTTACTGATTGCACACGCAGAGTCAATCACACTCATGCAATATCCGGATCAGGGTGACAGGATCTTCACCCGATAAATCCGGTTTTCCTGGTTCGGATTGAACGTTACGGATGTGTTGCCCTGTACGTCCTCAACGGTGATGCCTTCCTTGGTGGGAACCGGACGCCATAAGTTTTTGGTGATATCCTGGGCATATTCGATCACGTATTGACGTTCGCCGGAGATCGGGCCGAAATCCATACGTGTGGAGCGCGTTGAGGTGTCGAACGACATGTTGATGTAGAAGAACGAGTCCGCGTCGACCGGATCTGTTCCCGCGAGGTATTCTTCCAAATCGGTGAATCCATCACCGTCGCTGTCCGTGGTCGAGCCATCGGAGCCGTACGGATCAAGACCATGTTGAATGGCCCACCAGTCCGGGATCCCGTCGCCATTGGTGTCCAGTGTTGAAGGAATGATGCCCAAGCTGTGGTATCCGCCCGCGGAAACACCCAGGAATGAAGGGGCGGAAGCGGATTTGGAAGGCGAGGGTTGAAATACCGGAGCGCCACCCCAGGTAATCAGGCGTCCATCCGACTTGATCGCCATGCTGTGCATTTGGCCGGCGGAAATGGCGACGACGTCCTCAAGCGCATCGGCGGGAATATTGCATTGGCCGTACGAATTGTCGCCCCAGGCAATAACGCGGCCGTTTTGGGTGAGGGCCATGCTGTGGTAGTACCCGGCGGAAATGGCCCTGATGTTGTTTTGCGCCGAGGCGGGAATCGCGGCCTGGCCGAAAGAATTGTCGCCCCAAATCACAATGTCACCCGATTGGCGAAGCGCCATGCTGTGAAACGCGCCGGCAGAAATCGCGGTAACTTTCGTAAGGCCGGCGGGAACACCGGATTGCCAAAACTGATTGTCACCCCACGAGACCACCAGTCCATTATTCAGCAGAGCCATGCTGTGCATAAGTCCGGCGCTGATCGCGGCTACATCCTTCACGCGGTTGGGAATGGTGCATTGACCGTTTTGATTCATGCCCCACGCAGTGACTTTGCCATCCTTGTTCAAAGCCAGGCTGTGGAAACCACCCGCAGAAATGGCGACGGTATGAGACATGGCGGCATTGGGGATATTCAACTGGCCCGAACTGTTGTCACCCCACGCAAATACAACACCCGACGTCGAAAGCGCCAGTGAATGCATAAACCCTGCCGAGACCCTCTGCACTTCGCCATTAATTGCCGGAACTTTGCCGTCAATTCCCCAGGCGATGACACGACCGGAACCAAAAGCAGATGTTGCAGTAAACAGCAACACCAACAGATAAACCGGTATATCAATTTTTATACTCTTCATGTGTGTAGAGTGCATCTCTGAAAGCGAAAGTATCGAAATGCCCTGGCTTGATCAAGGCTTTTTGCAATATTTTTTTATCTTTAGGGATTATCCTGATCGCTTGCTAATCCATGTGGTTCTAGTTCGTCCTCTTAAAAAACAAAACAATTTAACTTGATGATTGTGCAAGGTGTAATATCCTTTTATCCGAAATAACGCATATATGCCCGAATCCCAAACCATTCATGTTTTCAAGGCGCTGGCGGACGATGTTCGTCTCCGCTTGATCCATGCGTTGATGAAAGCGGAGTTGTCTGTTGCGGAACTTGTTGAAGTTCTTGGGCTTCCGCAGTCTACGGTCAGTCGGCACCTCAAGCCTCTGCGCGATTGTCAGCTTGTTGAAACACGGCGGGAGGGTACGTCGATTTATTACCGGCGCGGCAAGGAATTGCTGGATACCGAGCTGGAAAAGGTTTTGGAAGCTGAACTTCAACGCCTGCCTGCGGCTCGTGTAGATGCACAGGCGGTCGTTAAAGTTCTGGAGTTAAGGCGGGAGCGCAGTCGGGATTTTTTTGAAAAAGTAGCGGGTAAGTATGGCGACCTGACGCAACCCGGCGGGGGGTGGTCCGCGCTGGCCGCAGGTTTGGCGGCGGGATTTTCCGGTCGGGATGTGGTCGATCTCGGGGCAGGGGAAGGCGAACTTGCCCTGCTGTTGGCCCGGTTTGCCAAATCAGTCACGGCGGTCGATCAGTCGAAGTCGATGTTGAAGGAAGTCAGTTCAAGAGCCGCCGCCGCCGGACTTGGTAATGTCGTGCGGGTATGTGAAGGGGATCTTGAAGCACTGCCACTTCAAGACAACATCGCCGATGCGGTATTCTTGAGCCAGGCACTGCATCATGCCGCACAACCGCCCGTGGCGCTGATGGAGGCGACCCGGATTCTTAGGCATGGCGGAAAACTGATTGTGCTCGATCTGGTGAAGCACGATCAGGACTGGGTGCGTGATCAGTGGGCGGATCAATGGTTGGGATTTGAAGATGCGGATTTGAAACAGTGGATGAATACTGCGGGATTGCGGGAAATAAAACTTGAACGCCTTCCCGGCGTTTCTCCGGAATTTAGCATTTTGCTGGCGTGCGCCACAAAGTGACATGGGTAGAGCGTAAAATGATCGAAACATAGAAGGAGTACAACATGGTTGAGACAAAAAGAGCAAAAAGCGCGGCCACAGCGCAGGATTTTGTGGTTAGTGACATGAGCCTTGCCGCTTTCGGGCGCAAGGAAATTGAGCTGGCGGAAAAGGAAATGCCCGGTTTAATGGCTATTCGCGAAGAATTCGGCAAGTCCAAACCACTGAAAGGCGCGCGTATTGCCGGCTCTCTGCACATGACCATTCAAACCGCGGTGCTGATTGAAACCCTGCAACACCTCGGCGCCAAAGTGCGTTGGGCAAGTTGTAATATTTTTTCAACCCAGGACCACGCGGCGGCCGCAATTGCGGCCAAGGGAACCCCCGTTTTTGCCTACAAGGGAGAAACCCTTGAAGAATACTGGGAATACACCGACCGGATTCTCGATTGGGGCAATGAATATCCGAACATGATTCTGGACGACGGCGGCGACGCCACGTTGTTCGTGCATCTCGGCTACCAGGCGGAAAACGACCCGCGCGTCCTTGACCGCAAACCCGGAAGCGTGGAGGAAAAAATTCTCCTCGCCCAGGTTAAAAAAGCCGTCAAAGCCAACCCCGGACGCTTCCACAAGTTGGCGAAATCCATCCTAGGCGTGAGCGAAGAAACCACCACCGGCGTGCACCGTCTTTACCAGATGCTCGAACGCGAGGAGTTGTTGTTCCCGGCGTTTAATGTCAATGACTCCGTGACCAAATCCAAGTTTGACAATGTGTACGGCTGTCGGCACTCGCTGGTCGATGCAATCAACCGCGCCACCGACGTCATGCTTTCCGGTAAAGTCGCAATCGTCGCCGGTTTCGGTGATGTGGGCAAAGGGTCCGCCGCTTCCCTGCGCGGTCAGCATGCCCGCGTGATCATCACGGAAATCGATCCCATCTGCGCCTTGCAGGCCTCGATGGAAGGTTACGAAGTGATGACCATGAACGAAGCGAGTAAGATCGGCGATATCTTTGTCACCACCACCGGTTGCTGTGATGTCATCACCGAAAAACACATGCGCCAGATGAAAGACATGGCCATCGTGTGCAACATCGGTCACTTCGACAGCGAAATTCAGGTCGAAGCGGTCAAGAAGTACAGGTGGGACGAAATCAAACCCCAGGTCCACAAGATCACGTTCCCGAGCGGACGCAGTATCATCTTGCTGGCTGAAGGTCGTCTCGTGAACCTTGGTTGCGCGACCGGTCATCCCAGCTTTGTGATGTCGAACAGCTTCACCAATCAGGTGATGGCGCAGATTGAGTTGTACAAGCGCAATGCGGAGTACCCGGTGGGTGTGTACGTGTTGCCCAAGCACCTCGATGAAAAAGTGGCCCGTCTGCATCTCGGAAAGTTGGGCGTCAAGCTCGACAAGCTGACCCCGGCGCAGGCGAAATACCTCGGCATCAAACGCGATGGTCCGTTCAAGCCGAATCACTACCGCTATTAATTCGACCCGGTCGAATGAAACAAAAAAAAGCGCCCCGAATACGGGCGCTTTTTTTGTCTCGGCATACCGGCGGGAATGCCTGAATTACCCGACCTTCACCGTTTTGCCGGATTTGCCGGATGCAAAGCATGCGTCCATGACTTGTTGAATACGCGCCCCTTGCGCGAAGTCAGGTGGTTGAGGATTTCCGGTTCGAATGCTGTCCACAAATCGTTCAAAGTTGGACGGTGTCTTTGCGCAGGTCACGGTTTTCCACTCGGCTTTTATCCGGTTTTTGCCAAAGCAGGTTTCCAATTGGCTGTACCCTTTGTCCAAATCCACAATCAACGCGCCTTCCTCACCATAAACCCGCAATCGCAGTGAATTGCGCTGTCCGGTGGCCCAGCGGGTGACATGAACGACACCGAGCGCGCCGTTTTTCATCTCCGCATTGATGATCGCGGAATCGTTGGCATCCAACCGGTACTTGCCGATTTTTCCTCCTGGCGCTTTATCGAATGCCTTCAACCGGCAATGAACCGCGGCATAATCGCCCAGCGGCATGGATGCAAAATCAAGGATGTGCACTCCGATGTCGCCCAATGCGCCACTGCTTCCGTGCGCTGTCGACAGCCGCCACAACCAGGCATGGGATGTCCGCCATTCGCCCCAGATTTGCGTGGCCAGCCAGCTTTGAAGATAACTGGCCTCAAAATGCATCGGACGTCCAATCGCGCCTTTTTGCACCAGAATCCGGGCTTTCTGGATCGCCGGGCTGTTGCGGTAGGAAAAGTTCACCATGTTCACGATGCCCTTGCGTTTCGCCGCAGTGGCCATTCGGCGGGCATCCGGATATCCCGTGGCGAGAGGTTTTTCACAAAGCACATGTTTTCCCGCCGCGATGGCTTCCAGTGACAACGGCGCGTGAAAGGCGTCGGGTGTCACGTTGATCACCGCATCCACGGCCACCTTTTCCAACAACTCCGTCTGGTTGTCAAATACATGAGGCACGCCGTGCCGAACCGCGAAGTCCTTCGCTTTCTTGAGGTCGACGTCCGCCGCCGCGACCAGCTCGGTATGTTTATTTCGTTTGATGTCTCCGGCATGGGCGTTGGCCATGCCGCCGGTGCCAATGATGGCGATTTTTATTTTTTTCATAGATCCTTCTCGGTTTGAATGATTCCCGCCGAACCAAATTCCGCCGGGGGCGGGGGAAGCGGTTCAAGCTCCTTGCGATTGGGGCAGATATCCGGAATCCGAACCCGCGGCTTGGCCCAGCGCGCGGCATTCGCGATCACGCGTATTACATCCGGGTGATGGTAGGTCGGGTATGTCTCATGTCCCGGACGGAAATAGAATATGCGCCCGTGTCCGCGGTTCCAGCAACATCCACTGCGGAACACTTCACCGCCCTGAAACCAGGAAATGAAAATCAGTTCATCCGGCTCGGGGATATCAAAGCGCTCGCCATACATTTCCTCGTGTTGAATCACGAAAAATTCGCCGATTCCCTCGGTGATGGGATGGCCGGGAGCGATGTTCCAGATTCGTTCCCGCTCGGCGGCCTCCCGCCATTTCAACGAACAGTTGGTGCCCATCAAGGCTCGGAAAATTTTCGAAAAATGACCGGAATGAAGGACGATCAAACCCATGCCCTCCAACACTTTTTTCTGCACGCGTTTCACCACATCATCGTCCACCTTGCCGTGCGCTTTGTGACCCCACCAGACCAGCACATCGGTTTTATTCAGCACGGCCTCGGTTAATCCGTGTTCGGGTTGATCCATCGTGGCGGTGCGAAGGGAAAGCCCTTCGTATTGCTTCAGGCCCTTCTCAATCGTTTTGTGAATGCCCTTGGGGTAGATGCGCCGGACCGCTTCATTTTCCCGTTCATGTTCGAATTCATTCCATATGGTGACGCGCAGGTTGTCGCTCATGGTGTTTCCTTGTTTTGGAGGTGAGTGTTTTAAGTGGAGAGTTTCTTCCATTTTCCAGCTTTGGCGCTGGCCACGGCGGCTTCGATAAAAGCCATGCCGCGAACGCCGTCCCGCACGGATGGGAATGCCCGGGTGTTCGCGGGAACTTTTTCGCCGGCCAGTTTCCTCTGCAGAGTGTGCGCGAAGTCGCGGTAAATTGTGGCGAAGGCTTCGAGAAATCCTTCCGGATGTCCCGATGGCAGTCGGCACGCGGCGGCGGCCGCGCCGGATAAACCTGGGCCGGCGGCACGAACGATTTCAGCGGGCCGGTCCGGCCACTTCATCACGAGGGTATTCGGCTCTTCCTGCCGCCAGTCGAGGCCGCCTTTTTCGCCATATAAGCGGATGCGCAATCCGTTTTCCTCGCCGGTGGAAATCTGGCTGGCCAGCAACACGCCTTTTGCGCCGCCCTTGAATCGCAGGAGAACCGAACCGTCGTCATCCAATTTGCGGCCGCGCACAAATGTCGTCAATTCGGCGAAAACCTCCTCGATTTCAAGTCCGCTTACAAATTCAGCAAGGTGGGCCGCATGCGTGCCGATGTCGCCAAGGCAACCGCTACTGCCCGCCCGCTTGGGATCGGTGCGCCAATCCGCCTGTTTCTGCCCGGTTTTTTCCAGCGCTTTGGATAACCAGCCTTGAGGGTATTCCACGACGACTTTTCGGATTTTCCCCAACTCGCCGGATCGTATCCGCGAACGGGCTTCACGCACCATCGGGTAGCCGCTGTAGTTGTAGGTTAAAGCGAACAACTGCCCGGATTTCCCGACTTTGCGTTCGAGGGCCGCGGCTTCGCGAAGGTTGAAGGTCATGGGCTTGTCGCACACGACATGAAACTTCCAATCAAGCGCCGCCGCGGCAACGGGGTAGTGGAGGTGGTTCGGCGTCACCACGGTGACGAAATCCATGCGTTGCTCCGAAGGCATTGCCGATTCCTTCTCCAGCATTTCCATGTAGCTTCCGTAACAACGATCATGTGGTAGATACCAGTCGGCTCCGGATTCGCGCGATTTTTCGGGATTGGAGCTGAAGGCGCCGCAGACCAGCTCAATCTGTCCGTCCAGTGTTGCCGCCATGCGATGCACCGCGCCGATAAACGCGCCGCGTCCGCCGCCCACCATGCCCATTCGCAATTTTCGTTTTGTCCGTGTCATGTCGCCTGTCCTGATGGTGTTATCAATTCATTGATCCATCCGCAGATTACGATTAGAGCACAGATAAAAAAATAAAGAAGTGAATATTTATTCTGAAAAC
>DAOLDL010000065.1:14456-16797 GCA_035327305.1 Kiritimatiellia bacterium
TATCATTTCCAACTTTTGAATTCCCGTGTATTCAGTATTTCGCGAATGCAAGGGTTTCCAATGCCTGGAAAAAAATGCCGACCGGTTTTCCAGTCATTGGAAATCAGCGGCGTTTCGCTTTGCCCGGATATGCCGGGCCGCCCAACTGCCGGCGACCAGGAATGCCGTCAGCAGAATAAGCGGCAACAGCGTCGCCGGTTGCAACACCTCATCCAGGTCATCGGCCTCCACAATGCCGTGAATGGCCATACTGTACACCGCCCACTTCAAGGATGCGCCAACCAGCGTCGCGATCATGAACGTTTTCAGCGGGAGGTGAAGGACGCCACCGCCGTAATTGATGATGGCGTGTGGAAATCCCGGGAGTAACCTCAACGCGCTTTGGGTCATGAAATCACTGCGTTCGGAAAGAATGCGGAACGCGCGGTGGCCGGATAACCGGATTCGTATTCCCGTGCCGAGATGCGATGCGATCTTGTAAGCGATGAATGCTCCGATCACATTGCCGGTGGTAAGAATCAGGGTGGCCTGCCAGGGTTCGTAAAATGGCGCGGTGACCCAGAGTATGATGCCGCCGGAAAGCGCAAAGGCATATAGTGTGGTCTGTGTGATAATCAGAATCACCGGTGTCCAGGGGCGATCGGCCAGTTGTTCGCCCCATTCCATCAGCCGTACGCGATCCGCGGGATTGATCTGAAACAACAGAAAAACTGCTGTAATCAGGATCAGGGCAAACACCGCATGGAACCATCGCACTTTCATTGCTCCAGCTTAACCAATCCATGACCGGCAGGTCGATTTTAATGCGCGACCCGGTGATCAGTCATTGCCGCACAAGTCAGATTGCACGATTGCCGGAACGCGTGTTGAACCTTATGATGCGGACCACCATGACGGAATCTTTTTCAAAGCTTGATTTGTCTTCCCAACAACTGGGCAATCTAAAAAGCCTCGGCTTTGAACACATGACGCCGATCCAGGCCGCCGCGCTTCCGCCGGTACTGCACGGCAAGGATGTGCTGGCGAAAGCCAAAACCGGAAGCGGAAAAACCGCCGTGTTTGCCTTGGGTATCCTCGCCCGGCTGAAGCAGGACACCCCGGATGTCCAGGCGCTTGTATTGTGCCCGACACGGGAATTGTGTCTGCAGATCACCGGGGAAATTCGCCGTATGGCGCGGCACATGCCAAACATCAAGGTCATTCCGGTTTACGGAGGACAACCCCTCGGACCGCAAAAACAGTCCCTCAAACATGGCGCGCATGTCGTGGTCGGAACGCCAGGCCGCGTGAAGGATCTGCTTGGCAAAGGCGCGTTGAAACTCACATCGGTATCCGTGGTTGTGCTTGATGAAGTGGACCGCATGTTGGAGATGGGATTTATCGACGACGTCAGCGAAATCGTGCAGGCGACGCCGACGCGACGGCAAACCCTTCTGTTTTCCGCAACGGTTCCCGAGCATGTGGAAAAACTAAGCCGGCAATTCCAACGCCGACCCGAATCGCTGGCGGTGGACGAGCGGCACACTGCGGGAGACATTGAACAACGCGTGATTGTGTTCCCGGAGGAAGCGGGGCGATTGAAGGTTTTGCTCGATGTGCTGGGGAGCGAAAAGTCGGCGTCCGTGGTCGTGTTCTGCAATTTCAAGCAAACCACATGGGATGTGTGCGAGCGCTTGAATCGTTCCGGTTTGCCGGCGCGCGCGTTGAACGGGGAGATGGAACAGCGGGAGCGCGAGGAAGCGTTGATACAATTCAAACAACAAAGCATTTCCGTTCTGGTGGCCACCGACGTCGCGGCGCGTGGACTGGATATCCAGGCACTGCCGCTGGTGATCAATTACGAGTTGCCGCCCGACCCCGAAGTATATGTCCACCGGATCGGACGCACCGGACGGGCGGGACTTTCCGGAAAATCGATAAGCATCTGCCGTCCCGGCGAAATGGATAAGATAAAACGGATCGAGGAATATTTATCCATGGGCATTCCCGCAACCAAACGGGAAAACGTGCCGACCGCGCGGCATGATTTCCCCGAACCGCCGTTTGTCACCATCTGTATACATGGCGGAAGGAAAGACAAGTTGCGTCCGGGAGAACTGCTGGGGACGTTGACGGCGGATGGCGGAGTCGCCGGCTCTGCGGTCGGAAAAATTGATGTACTTGATCATACATCCTACGTGGCGGTGAAGCGAAGCGCCGCCGCGCGAGCAGAGCAAAAACTGAAAACCAGCAAGATCAAGGGACGCTCGTACAAGATTCGCGTATTGTAAACGTCGGGTTCTTTCGTGTAGTAGCCGCACCGTGTGCGGCAGGGGAAAACCGATGCGCCTCACGGAGGCGC
>DAOLDL010000066.1:0-16596 GCA_035327305.1 Kiritimatiellia bacterium
GCACGAAAGCACTGCGACTCTGCATCCACCTTCAACTCCGGTTTTCGGGTTAAATTCAAGAAAAATATAGGTTTGGGCCTTTTACCGTTTGGTGCTATGCTCCCGTTTTGAGTCTTTTGAGGTTTTTATGAATTTACACGAAGAAATCAATGCCATGGCGGATCGCGCGGTGGCGGCATCCCGCGCCCTGGCCCGGCTGACGTCCCGCAAAAAGAACTCCATCCTGGAAGCGATGGCCGAGGAATTGGATTCGCGTCGGGAAGCGATCAAACAGGCAAACCAACTGGATATGGAAGCCGGGAAACAGGCCGGTTTGTCTCAAGCGCTTTTAGACCGCCTGCTTTTAAACGACGCCCGAATCGACGCCATGATCAAGGGCATCCGTGACATCGTTGTGCTCAAGGATCCGGTCGGTGAAAAAATCAGCCGGTGGACACGCCCCAACGGCATAGAAATTCATAAAGTAAGGGTTCCAATCGGCGTGATTGCCATCATTTACGAATCGCGCCCGAATGTAACCTGCGATTCATCGGTGTTATGCTTCAAGACATCCAATGCCGTAATCATGCGCGGAGGCAAAGAAGCGGTTCATTCGAATGCGGCCATCGCCGTCGCCCTGCAGGAAGGCGGCGCCAGAAAAGGCCTGCCGAACAACGCCATTCAACTGGTCGCCACGACCGATCGCGACGCCATCCGCGAATTGGTGCAGATGGTCGGAAAAGTTGATTTGGCCATTCCACGCGGCGGCGAAGGATTGATCAATGCCGTTACCGAACACGCGCGCATTCCGGTTATCAAGCACTACAAAGGCGTATGCCATGTATATGTGGACGATTCTGCGGATCTGGAAATGGCCCTGAACATTACGGAAAACGCCAAGTGCCAGCGGCCCGGGGTCTGCAACGCCATCGAAACCCTGCTGGTTCACGAAAAAGTCGCGGCCGAATTTCTGCCCCGCATGGCGGAGCGACTCGGCGCCAAGGGTGTTGAATTTCGCGGCGATGAAAAATCACGAGCCATCGTTCCCTCCATGAACGTCGCGACCGAAGAAGATTGGTTTGCGGAATACCTCGATTTGATTCTCGCGGTCCGGGTGGTTTCGAACATCGACGAAGCCATTGCGCACATCGACACCTACGGATCGCATCACTCCGATGCGATTATCGCGGAAAATGAAGCGCACCAGAAAACGTTCACCCAGCAGGTCGATTCCGCCGCCGTTTATGTCAATGCATCCACGCGCTTCACCGACGGCGGTGAATTCGGCATGGGCGCGGAAATCGGAATCAGCACGGACAAGTTGCATGCGCGCGGCCCCATGGGGCTTGAGGAGCTTACCACGTACAAGTACGTGATTCACGGCGCCGGGCAAGTTCGCTGACGAGCGCAAACGTCATGCCTATCCGGCAAACCATCGATTTCGTTCTCGCTGAATTAACCGCATTCAAGGATCCGCTCGACCGGCTTGAACATCTGGTCGAACGCGCCAAGGCCATGCCCACACTCACCGATCAGGATAAAAGCGAAGAAAATCGCATCGAAGGGTGCATGGCGCAATTATGGCTTGCCGCTGAATTTTCGGATGGTACATGTCGATTCAAATGCGATTCCGACTCCATGGTCGTCAAATCGATCGCTGGATTGCTCTGTGAAATCTACGACGGAGCAACGCCGCAGGAAATCTTTGAGCATCCTCCGGAATTCCTGGCTGAAGCCGGCATTACGAGTCACTTATCCGCCAACCGGCGCAATGCATTGACCCAGGTGTGGAAAAGAATTCGGGCGTTCGCCGAACGGCACAAGCAACCCCATGCATGAAACGGAACCAGTTTTCAGGCAAAACTCCGCATCCAATGCGTTGCCCGAATTGTTCGATGCCCACAACCACTTGCACGATGAGCGATTTGGCACACACGCGGCGAATATTTTAGATCAGGCCAAGTCCGTTGGCGTGAAACGCATGGTCGTGAACGGTTCCTGCGAAGAGGATTGGCCGGAGGTGGCCCGTCTTGCCGCCGGAAATTCGATTGTTATCCCCAGCTATGGATTGCATCCCTGGTATCATCATCAGCGCGGACCTTGCTGGCTTGATCATTTGCGGGACTATTTGCGGAACCCGGAAGCGGGTGTGGGTGAAATTGGTCTGGATCGCTGGAAGCAGGACCTACCCTACGAAGAACAGGAAGACGTGTTTCTCGCACAATGGGAGCTGGCCCGAAAACTCAACCGCCCGGCGAGCCTGCACTGCCTGAAAGCCTGGGGTCATTTGCTGGAATTGTTACAGCAACACCCCGGCCCGGAATGCGGCTTCCTCCTGCACAGCTACGGCGGACCGGTGGAAATGATTCCCGCATTCGTCAAGCTTGGCGCATATTTTTCGTTCCCCGGATATTACATGCATGAACGGAAAGAAAAACAACAGAACACATTTAAGGCCGTACCGGCTGATCGGTTGTTAATCGAAACCGACGCGCCTGACCAATTGTTGCCGAAAAGTTATAACCTTTACCCCCTGGTCGACTCGGATGGCAACCCCCTGAATCATCCGGCCAACCTGGCGGCGATTTATACGTTTACGGCAACACTGCGCGGATTAACCGGCGATGAATTGGAACAACGGATCAAAGAAAATTTCCACCGACTTTTTGCGGATAAAAAAACCGGCGGCCATGCGAGGCCGCCGGTTGAATGATTCGATATAACTGGCCTGGTTATTTCACAACACGCGCAAATGGCGAGGTGAAAAGATCAACATCCGACCATTCCAGCGAAGAATTCCAGACCTCGACGCCCGGAGTGTCCAGGGTTGCATTGTCGTGAGGAATTGTGTCCAGCGAGGATTGCGATCCGGTGTTGATGAAAACACCGATACCATTTGCTTCCAGTGTGGCGCGGGTCAACCCGATCGCGGAAAGCGGAATCGAGATTTCATAGAAGGTATCCCGGCTCTGATTGTGGCCGATGTAATTGGTCAACGGCGTGTTGGGATTGGACAGGAAGTTGTCCACATCGGGCACACCCCAGAGCGAGTCAGCGGCGTTGTGGCCAATAGTCCTTGCCACTTGAATGCCCGCAGAAGCGAAGGTCAGGTAATTTGTTCCCAAACTTTCGTCGCCGGCAAATTTACCATTAACCGCCTTGGAGAAGTACGATGCGCCGGCCCACAGATCGGCTCGCATGGCCAGCTGGTAGTTGGGCACATCGGCGCCCATGAACACATCGTTCTTGTCCCACATATTGCTTCGGGCGCCACCGGCTCCGGTATCGATCGAAATAAAGTGGAGGATACCCTGGTTGTTGCCCAACGAATCGCCCGAACCATAATTTGAAGGGTCGATCACATCCGTGATGTCGACAAACTGGAATGCCAGGTAGAGATTGTTGTCATCCCAGGCGGCCCACAGATGGGTGAGATCAGCCGGCGTTTCGTGCATGGTCCAGTTGCTTCCCAATGAACGAGGATCATCGTTGGCCAGATCGATCGCGATCAGGTTGTTGGTCGACCACTCGCCGTTGTTGAGTCCGTCAACCGTCTTGGTTCCCGGCAAGCCAAACGTCGGGTTCGTGGAAGGAGGCAGGAATCCGCCCTGACCGCCGCCGCCACCGCCACCATTGACAACGGCGGTGTAGTTGTTGCCATTGTTGCTGTCCCAGACTTCATTGCCTTGGGCATCGCGCACGACAACGGCGTATTGAATAATGGTTCCCGCCGGGTACGTGCCCAAGTTGGCGTTCCACCAGTCACGGATTCCCGGATCCCACGCTTCGTTGCGGTTCATGGGAACCAGCGGCCAGGGGCCGTCGCAAGTACCGGCGCAATATACGATATCAGCGCTGACACCGGCGCCCGGAGGCGTGGAGGCTGTGTTGACCCAGATTTCGCTGTTGGTGGTGATCGATCCGTTTTCCGGCCAATGGCTGGTCATCGTGACATTGGTCAACGTCAATCCGGAAGCGCGGGTATACGTATACACCTTCTGGTCACTTCCACCGGAGGAGTTTTGCGCGAACAACGTAAGCGTGCGTGATTGACCCGGATCAAGCTCCTCGCCAACCACAATCACCTGACCGTTGGTAAACGAAACCGCCGAATCACCTTGAAGCGTGTAGATGGCGTTTGTGATCGTACCACCGACCACGGACAGGGTAACTTGCACACCACCCGCGTTGGTGAGGATCATGCTACCGGGGGTGGCGGTCACCGTCACACCTTCTGGTCCGCCGCCGCCGCCGCCGTCACTGCCTTGAGGAATCAATTCAATCAGGTAGTAGCTATGCGGATGATTTGCCGATTCCGGATCTTCTACTTGCAACATGTAAGCAGAGCCGCCAATCGTGGTGCGGGAAGCCAATTCGTTCGTATACGGTCCTTCAACATTATCACGGGATACCCACACCTTGTACGAGCGTTGTGGAATGCCTTTCCATTGCATTGCCATACGGCCTGCGGTATTGGTGCTCATCATGAGGCGATCCATACCCAGGAAGTCGTCCGGATCGTTGGGGTTCAGGCCGGCGAGGTAGGTTTCGCGGTAGGTCATGCCATTGTCAGCCAATTCATCACCCAACCCCGGAATGGTCGGATCCAAACCGTAATTGATGTACCATGAATCGGGAACACCGTCGCCATTGGAGTCGATCAACGCCGGTGCGCGCACGATGGAAACCGTGTCGCTGGTACTGACACCGGAGCCGCCACCGCCGGCTGTGGTGATCATCAGGTTATTGAAGAAGTAATCGCGGTTGGAATTGAATTCGTCACCGGTTCCGTTGTTGGCCGACCAGGCACGGAACTGATTGATCGTGCCGGTGAAACTGCCGGTGTAAGTCCGCTTTGTTCCGCCCACAGGCGTGACATCCACGCTGTAGGTGTTGGCGGCGGTAAGCGTGAAGGCAATGTCGAGACCTTGATCCGTCCAACCAATATCCGTGGTGCCGTCGGTGCCTGCGTAGTTGGTCGCGCCACCGGTGAAATACAACACCCATTTTTCACTTTCAGACGAATCGCGCAAGCTGACGCCCACCGATCCGCCATTTTCCCAAATCCAGCCATTCTGCATGCGAACATGGAAGGTCTGACCAGCCGTCATGGCGGACGGGAAAGGACGCACAGCGGCGGAGAAGTTGCCACCTTCATGCGACCACATGCCGAAACGGTTGGCTCCGATGAAATGACCAGCGCTTCCGCCGACTTCCAATGCCCAGGCATTGAAGCCCGTTCCCTGATTGGAGCCATTGTTCCAGCCGCCACCGTAATTGGCGCCCGAATCGATGGCATTCGTGACGGTCGAGCCGCCCACGACATTACTGCCGCTGACCGTGAACACGTTCGTGCCCACCGCGAGGGAAAGCAGAGGAATCGACCAAGGATTAGCGGCCGGGATAATGCCCGAGGCGCCGCTAAGGCTGTTGGTCCACTGCAAGTGTCCGATCATGTTCAACGCCGTACCCTGCAACGTGTACGAGTCGATATTGTTGGCCACGGAAATGTTGGCCGGGGGATTGGTGATGGCGAATTCCGGAGGCGGAATTACAACACCGCAACCGCCAACGACCACGCTCCAGTCAATGCCGCCGTTGTTATCCCATACACGCAAACCTTCATTCGGATTGCCGTCATTGAACACGAAGTTGATGGTTTCGGTTCCGGTGGTCGGGGTGTAGGTGTACGACCAGATCGAGTTGCTGACCAACGTCATCGCCGGGGTCGGTGTTACCAAATCCTGCCAGCCGTTTTGGCCGATGTGAATGTAAACCGGGTCGGCCGATGAAAGTACGCGGAACTCGGCGTCATAATAAATGGTCACCGGTTCGCAATCCTGCGGGTTTGCGGGTTCCGTCCAAACAGCCACCGGAACAACGCCGGTACAACCACCGCCACCAATCGTGACGCCCCAATCCTGGCCGCCATTGTTATCCCACGAGCCACTGCCGTTGTTGAACACAAAGTTCAGGTTCGTGGTTCCGGGAAGCGGATTGTAGTAGTAAACCCAATTGGTTCCGTCGTTTGCCATCTGCGGGTTGGGCATAATCACATCCTGCCAACCGTTGCGACCGATGTGAATGTAGACCGGACCGACACCCAGCGGGCTGTCCGCCTTGCGGTAACGAATGGCGATGGTTTCACATCCAACAGGATTTTCAGGTGTGATGCTGACCCAGGGGTCAACCGGCTCAACGCCGCCATGCTCTTCCAGTTTGAGCATTTGGACAAAAGCGCGATCCGGGTGCGCATTGCCGTCCGCCGGCATGTTCACCAGAATGCCGTTATTGATAATGTCCTGACCGGTGCGACCGGGAGCGGCCCATATATAGGCGTTCGGATTGTCCGCGGCAAGGTTGCGAATGTTATAATAACGGGTCGGGTTCAGGTAGATCGCCTGAACATCGCTCAAGCGGAACGTTCCTTCGCGCATGGTCCAGGGCGTCAGGTTGACAAAGTTCAGCACAACATTCTGGTGGGCAGGATCCCAACCGAACTTGTCGTATTTCAGCACGGAGAAAATCTGCTGGTGAGGTCCGCCATTTTGCTGATCGAGGTACCATTGGTCATGCAAACGTGTTGCGATATTGCGCATGCGGCCTTTGTTGACCCGGCTGTAGGCATCTTCGAGTATGCTGATGCGGTTGTTCCAAAGCGTCTGCATGTTGTGCCACTTGAAGATGTGGGGAATCCAGCGGTCAAACTGATTGCGGAACTGGGAGAAACCGTAGAAGTTGCGGTAGCCGAGTTCCTGACCTTGATACAGTTGGGGGGCGCCATCCACCACCGCGCCGACGGCATATCGGGAGAAACTGTACCAGACGTCTTCGGGTGCGTTCTGGTCGTGGTTGATCAATCCGCGCATAATTCCGGCGAAGCCGTAATCCGTCTTGTTGCCATCAATGATGCCACGCATGCCGGTCGTGGTGTTACCGTTTTCCAGCACCTGCCAGACCCAGTTCTGGTTGATGATGTCCATGTGGCGTCCAGCGCGCTTGGAAACGTTTCCGCCGTCGAGCGATTCGGCCATGAAGATGAAGTCCCATTTCACCGAACGGATGCGGTTGACGAAGTATTCCCACGCCTGCGGAGGAAGACCCTGGGCATAATCGCAACGGAAACCGCCGAGTACGCCGCCGGATTTTTCAATCCAGTATTCGCCGAAGTATGCGAAGTATTCGACCATGCGCTTCACGTCGGCGCCGGTTTGGGAAACATCCCAGTAAGCATCGGTGTCGGTTTGAGGGTTAAACAGCGCGGGATATGTTCCCCAGAACAAGTCCGCCACGTCGGGCCATTTTCCGAAGTCATTACGTTCGGCGGGCGCGGGGCCGATCTGGTTGGCGTTTTGCGCGGGCAAATTAAAGGCAAAAAGGGTCTGATTATAATCGTATTCACCGCAAGGAAGCGACGTCGAATTGTAGCGGGAATACCAGTTCGGGTGGAGGTCCTTGATCTTCGCCGTCGGATTGGCGGCGGGTTGCGAAGGATTGTTCGGATCGCGTCCGATTTCCGCATCCCACGAAGTGTGGTTGAAAATGATATCAAAGAAGAAGTCGATGTTTTTGGCTTTAGCGGCGGCGGCGAAGTTTGTGAAGGCCACCATGGAGGATTCGCGGGTATTGCCCTGGCTCATGAAAGGCGCGACTTCCCACATGTTCTGGATCGAATACGGACTGCCGGGGCCATCGACATTTACGCAATAGTGACTGCCGATGGGGTGAATCGGCTGAATCCAAAGCGTGTTGACGCCCAAAGCTTCAAAGTAATCAAGGTTGGCCGGCTTGGCGGGATTGGTCAGGTCTTCAAAGGTACTGCGGGTGGCAAACGTGTCGCCCACGGCGTTGATGACATTAACCTGCATTTCATAAAGAATGACGTCACGGGACTTTTTCGGCGCGACCACGACGGCGGTGTCGCGCTTGCCGACCCATTTCCAGTTCGGGTCGCCCGCAACCTTGTAACGACCGGTCATGCGGAAAGCTCCGGTTTTATTGATGGGCATGGTGATGATCCACTTGCCGCCGCCGGCATTGGTCATGGGGTATCCGACAAAGTAATTGGTGGAGGCGGGGGCGGGGCCGGGAACCGAAGTAAAGTCCTGATCTCCCAGTGTCGCGCGATCGCGGCGACCGAGGTTCGACCACAACTGAACGATTTCCACATTGCCTTCGTTGGGCCAGAATTCGACATTCAACGATTCCGTTTCACCCGGCTCGTTGATGTAATAATTCAACGTAAGATAATCATGGTTTGCACCATTGACTGCCATGTAAGGTTGCGCAATCGCCGTGACGGCCAGAAATATTGCGCTGAAGAATATTCCGAATACTTTTTTCATATCCACTGTTCTCATACTGACGTTCCCCTGTTATTCAATTCCAATGGCCAAGCGGCAAAAGACACCACCCGATAAAACGTTTTAATAGATAGGGCATTATTCTGAATTTGTTAAGCGGTTTTACAGATTATTTTCGATTTATTTGTAATGCCTTTATATGAGGCGTTTTGCGTGGATATGTTGTGGCGTCCAATGGTTGGAACTTTGTGGTTTTTGTGTTTCCAATGATTGGAATTTGGCGGTTTGGTAAGGCGCTTCAACAAGTCAAAACGGCATGTTGCGGCAATTTTTTCCTGCGGCCGATCTCGTTAAACCCAGAACCAAAATTGAACTCACATCTTTTGGCCTACACATAAAATGACCGTTGCTCCCGGCAAGCAGGCGAAAACATCAACGTTGCGCATTCAACTTCGGTTTATGGGTTAAAAAAGCGCAAGATTGCCAGTTTCCAACACGTGGTTTATGCTTTGCCGCAATGTCCGAACAATTGCAAAATGATTCGCTACCGCTATCCGAAGGTTTGATCAATACCATTCTCGACACGGCGGTGGACGCCATCATCACCATCGACACAACAGGTAAAATCCGGCTCTTTAACAAAGCCTCCACCGCCATTTTCGGGTATGAACCCCATGAAGTTGTGGGCCGGAATGTGAGCATTCTGATGCCCTCCCCCTTCAAGGAAATGCACAATAGTTATATCCAGCGTTATATCAAAACAGGAAAGGCAAGCATCATCGGGATTGGTCGCGAAGTTATCGGACAGCGTCGCGATGGCAGTACCTTCCCCCTGGATCTCGCGGTAAGTGAAGTCGGCGGCGGCGAACAACGAATGTTTGTCGGCATTCTCCGCGACATCAGCGAACGCAAATACCTCGAAAAAGCCTTGGTAAATGCCAGCGAAAACGAACGGCGGGAAATCGGGCGCGACCTTCACGACGCGTTGGGACAGATCATCACCGGAATTTCATTGCTGGCCAAATCCCTGGCAAAAAAACTGCACAACGAGACCAACAAGCTGGCGCAGGATGCTGACTCCATCGCATCGCTGGCCACGGACGCCATGACCGAAGCCAAACGGTTGGCCTACGGCGCCTACCCGACCGAACTGGAGCGCCAGGGCTTGGTCGCCGCGCTTCTGCAGATCATGGAAACCACGCGTCGCCTGCACGGAATCGAAACCCACTTCTCCGCGCCCAATCAATGGAAGCCGCTCGAACCGGACACCGAATTGCACCTCTACCGCATCGCCCAGGAAAGCGTTGCCAACGCCATCAAACATGGAAAGCCAAAAAATCTGCGCCTGTCCCTTCAGCGCGATGAAGATGCCATCACGTTAATGATCATCGACGACGGCTCGGGCCTTCCGCCGCAACCACCCGCCGGTCGCATCAGCATGGGGCTTGATATCATGCGTCACCGGGCCAAACTGATTGGCGGCGCTTTTTCCATTAACAATCGCAAGTCCGGCGGAGTTGAGGTTAAATGTTGTATTCCAACCGCATTCCTTGTATCTAGGAAAGCCGAAAGTAAAAAGGATTGAATCATGGGCGATTTATCGAAAAAACACTCGATACTGATTGTAGACGACCATCCCCTGGTGCGCAAAGGCATCCGGTCCCTGCTGGAACAGGAAGCGGATTTTGACGTCGCCGGCGAAGCATCCAGCCGCGCGGAAGTGTTGGATATTCTGCGCAAGAAAGTTCCCGGACTCATCCTGCTCGACATTTCCCTGCAAGGTAGCGATGGCATTGAAGTAACCAAAGCCATTCGTTGCGAGTTTGAAAAAGTGCCGATTTTGATTGTCTCCATGCACGACGAAGCCCTGTATGCCGAACGCGCTCTCCGCGCGGGCGCCAACGGGTACATCATGAAACAGGAAGTCGCGGAAAATGTAATCAAAGCCATCCGCCAGGTCCTGGGCGGCAAAATTTATGTCAGCGACAACATGCGCCAGAAGGTATTGCGCGACCTTACCCAACCCAGTTCGGACATTAAATCTTCGCCCATCGAGCGCTTGAGCGACCGCGAACTGGAAGTTTTCAGGCTGATCGGCGAAGGCCGGGGAACCCGCGAAATTGCCGAATCCCTCCACTTGAGCATTAAGACGATTGAAACCTACCGGGCGCATATCAAGGAAAAGCTTTCCATTAAAAGCGCGGCCGAGCTTGCGCGCGCGGCGGTAAATTGGGTCGAAAACGGCCGCCACCCGAACTGATTCGCCCCCCCCCTTTCCAATCAGCCATTCCCCGATACGCCATTGGTGTCCGCGCCGATGGTCTTTTTTCACGGGTTGGCGGATGATATCCGCCATGAATGCTGATCCGCATGACCAGGACAAGAAGCCGGCGATTATCGCCGTTCTATCAGACCACGCATCACACGCCCGTGCGGTACAACAGGCTGTCGGCTCGCCTTCTTCGGTGTTCTCCATAAAGACCGGCATGGAAATGGCGATCCAATCGCACCCGACCCTTGCGATCATCGACGCACAAGCCGCCAACAGCGATCCGCTCCAAACATTAAAACACATTCGCGCATTGTTGCCGAATACCCGGCTCATCCTGATTACGTCCCAGCCGGACCCGGCCATCGCTTCACGAGCCATGCGTTCCGGAGCATCGGCTTATCTCTCTTCAGATGAAGTCCGACCTCTGCTTTCCGATGCCGTCGGCAAAATTTTGGCCGGAGAACGTTTTGTTTCCGAAAACGTCATGCAGGGTATTTTGCATGGAATGTCCGAAGTCAACGAATCCGAACAGAATCTTCGGGTTGAGAGCTTGAGCGACCGTGAAATGATGATCTTTCAACTTCTGGGCAAAGGCGGCGCCATCTCCGAAATTGCCCGGCAGTTGAACATCAACATCAAAACCGTTTCGACTCATTGCCACAACATGCGCGCCAAGCTGGGAATCCGCGACAACGCCGAACTTGCCCGCATCAGCTCTGAATGGATGAAAAACAGGGCTGGCAACACACCGGCCTCCCCGTCTATGGTTGCCTACGGGAAGCCGTAATCATGAGTGCCGTACGGCCACTTTATCTGGCCATGACATATCAGGACGCCGCCGACCACGGGCGGCTGATCCTTCGCGACGGATCCAGCGCAACGTTGCGCCTGGCAACCGCCGGGGACCTTGAATCCATTCGCGCTTTTTACAAACGCCTTTCCCCGCAATCGCGCCGCATGCGCTTTTTCACCGAATCCAAACCCGGCGACGATGTCATGCTGTCGCTGTCCGACTCCTCCGACCCGCGACGCGGCATGACCTTGCTGGTTTGGCGCCACGATGGCGGTGAACGCCGTATCATCGCCACCGGTTCCTACATTGCGCACGACGACACCACGGCGGAGTTTGCCGTTGCCGTGGACGATGCATTCCACGGCAAGGGCATCGGCGGTCTGTTGTTCGAGCGCTTGTCCGTGCTTGCCGCGGCGCACGGGTTCTCGCGCTTCAACGCATACACACACGTAAACAATAAATCCATGCTGGACGTGTTTCGCAGTTCGGGCTTTCAATTGCGTGAACAATTTCAGGATGGCATGGTCGAGGTTACGCTTTCCCTCACCCCCGGACCGGAAAGCGAATCCTACACCCAGCGCCGGGACCGGCTGTTCACCAAGGCATCCATCCGTCCCCTGTTTCAGCCGCGGGCCATTGCGGTCATCGGTGCATCGCGAAATCCCGAACATGTCGGCCATCGGCTTTTCATCAACTTGTTGCGCAATCAATTCAAAGGCGTGGTATATCCGGTCAACCCCAATGCCACGCAAATTTCCGGCGTAAAAGCCTATGCTCGCGTGGAGGACCTCCCGGAATCGGTGGATCTGGCGATCATCGCCACGCCGCGACAAGACGTGCCCGCGGCCGTCTCTGCCTGCGCGCAAAATGGCGTGCGGGCGCTGATCGTCGTATCCTCCGGTTACGCGGAATCCGGCGAAGAAGGCGCACGCCTGCAACATGAACTGGTGGATAAAGTTCGCGGATACGGAATGCGCCTGCTGGGCCCCAATTGCCTCGGCGTGATCAATACCGACCCCGAGTGCCTGCTCAATGCATCCCTGTTTCCCGGAAAACCGGTGCGTGGAAAAGCCGCGCTTTCCTCGCAAAGCGGAGCGCTGGGAATGGCGTTGTTGCAGATGGCCGGGCGCCGGAACATCGGACTTTCCACATTCATCAGCATGGGCAACAAAGCGGATATCACCGGCAACGATTTGTTGTACTACTGGGAAGACGACCCCAACACCGAAGTGATTCTGTTGTACCTCGAATCGTTCGGAAATCCGCGCCGCTTCGGCCGCATCGCGCGCGAAGTCAGCCGCCGCAAACCGATCGTTTGCGTGAAATCCGGGAAACGCCGGGACGTGCCCGAGGAGCAAATGGTTGAGGCCCTGTTTCTGCAGACCGGCGTGGTGCGTGTCCAGACGCTGGAGGAAATGTTCGATGTGGCCGCCATATTCGGCAGTCAGCCCATGCCGAGGGGCCGGAATGTCCACATCGTCACCAACTCCCGTGGCGCGGGCGTGATGGGAGAAGACGCCTGCACGGGCCACGGCCTCAATGTCACCGCGCTGAAGGATTTGTCATCCGACGCAAAACCCGGTGATTATCAACAGGCCGTCGCCGCGTCAGCCCGGAATCCGGAGGCGGATATCATCATGGTCATGCACGCACCCATCACACCGGTTTCCGACCAACCCGTCTTTGATGCGGTCAGCGCCGCGATCCGGGAATCATCGCCCGACAAGGCGCGCGTGCTCGTGGTCATGGTGATGATGCAGGCCGAAGCCGGCGGATCGGTCATGACCTGCCGCGACACATCGTTCCCGGTTTATCCCTTTCCTGAAAAGGCCGCGAATGCCGTTGCCGCCGTCGCACGTTACCGCGAATGGCGCGATGCCCCGGCGGGTTTTATTCCCGACTACGAAGACGTCGATCTTCACAGCCTCCGCAAAATCCTGGACGCGCCGAAAAACATTGAAGGCGGAGGTTGGCTCAATCGCGACAGAACCCACGAACTGCTTGATCAACTCGGTTTGCGCATGACCCGCGAAGCCAATCCTTATATCTACCTGTTCGAGATCAAAGTTGAACAACACGGAATGTTCGGCTCCGTCATCGCGTTGAACTTTGCCGGATATACCGGCAACGCTCCCGGAAAAACCGCCAACCGCATGACGCCCCTCACCGATCGCGACGCCTGGTCGTTGATTGAATCGGCATTGGATTTGCCCAATAACGGCCGGGCGCCGAACGACGAATCCGTCGACTGGACCGCCTTGCATGAAATGATTCTACGGGTGTCGTTTCTTGTTGAAGAGTTTCACGAAATAGAACAGGTTCAAATCTCTCCAGTTTATGTGTACAGAAAAGGACAAGGTTGCGCCGCAGGCAAAGCCCGCATACGGAAAACATCACCATGAACACAGAAATCCCCATCACGCCGCACGCCAGTAAAAAAGAAGTTGTGATCGATCCCGCCCGCGACATTTTCCGGTACGGCGATGATCCCCTGAACTATATATTCGCGCCCAAAACCGTGGCCGTGATCGGCGCCACCGAAACCGCGGGAAGCGTCGGGCGCACCGTACTGTGGAACCTCATCAGCAATCCGTTCGGCGGTGTGGTATTTCCCGTCAACCCCAAGCGATCAAGCATCCTCGGCATCAAGGCCTATCCCAGCATCGCCGCGGTTCCGGAAAAAGTTGATCTGGCCGTGGTTGTGACCGCCGCGCGCTTCGTGCCCGACATCATTGCCGAATGTGTTGAAGCAGGCGTCAAAAGCGCCATCATTATTTCCGCCGGCTTCAAGGAACTCGGCGCTCCCGGCGAAGAACTTGAACGCCAGATCCTCGCCCATGCGCGGCGTGGTCGCATGCGCATCATCGGCCCCAACTGCCTTGGCGTGATGAATCCGATCACCGGACTAAACGCGACATTCGGAGGCGTCATGGCCCGCCCCGGCAACGTTGCCTTCATCAGCCAAAGCGGCGCGTTGTGCACCGCCGTGCTTGACTGGAGCATCCGCGAACAGGTTGGTTTCAGCGCGTTTGTATCCATCGGTTCCATGCTCGACGTCGACTTCGGCGATCTCATCGATTTTGTCGGCAACGATCCACGCACGCAAAGCATTGTGATTTACATGGAGTCCATCGGTAATGCGCGCAACTTTCTGTCATCCGCGCGCGAAGTGGCGCTGAACAAACCCATTATCGTCATCAAGGCCGGTCGCACCGAAGCCGCCGCCAAAGCCGCCGCCTCCCATACCGGCTCGCTTACCGGAAGTTTCGAAGTGCTCGACGCCGCGTTTATGCGCGCAGGAGTGTTGCGGGTAAATTCCATCTCCGAATTGTTCAACATGGCGGAAGTACTCGGCAAACAGCCGCGCCCGAAAGGACCGCGACTGACCATTCTGACCAACGCCGGCGGCCCCGGCGTACTGGCGACCGACGCCCTGATTGTCAGCGGCGGAAAACTCGCGGAAATTTCCGATGACACCTTCAAGGAACTCAACGATTTCCTGCCCGCTCACTGGAGCCGCAACAATCCGATTGATATTCTCGGCGATGCCGGCCCCGACCGCTACGCCAAGGCCCTCGAAATTGCCGCCAACGATCCGAACAGCGACGGCTTGATGGTCATCCTGACACCCCAGGACATGACCGACCCCACCATGACAGCGGAAAAACTTCGGGCCTATGCCAAGATCGAAGGCAAGCCGGTCATCGCCAGCTGGATGGGCGGTCCGGTGGTTTCCGCCGGCAACGACATCCTGAACCGCGCGAACATTCCGACCTTTAATTATCCCGATACCGCCGCGCGGACCTTCACATACATGTGGAAATACAGCGACAACCTCAACCACTTGTACGAGATTCCCGAACACTCCGAACTCGATACCGGCGATATGGGGGCCGGACGCGAAACCGCCGCCGCGATTATCGACGAAGCGCGCAAGCAGGGCCGCACCACGCTCACGGAATTCGAATCCAAAAAAATGCTGGCCGCCTATGGCATTCCCACGGTGCCGACGGAAATCGCCGCCACGGCCGGGGAAGCCGTGCAACTTGCCGACAGCATGGGTTACCCCGTAGTGCTCAAACTGCATTCCGAGACCATCACACATAAAACAGATGTCGGCGGTGTAAAGCTGAACCTTGCCGATCAACAAGCCGTGGTTGAAGCGTTCAATGCCATTCAAACAGCCGTTCTTGAAAAAGCGGGACCGGGACATTTCCAGGGCGCGGCGGTTCAGAAAATGATCAAAATGGACGGATATGAAATTATCATCGGCAGTTCAATAGATCCGCAATTCGGACCGGTGCTGTTGTTTGGCAGTGGCGGGCAACTCGTTGAAGTGTACAAAGATCGATCCTTGGCGTTGCCGCCCCTGACCCGCACGCTGGCCCGACGCAAAATGGAAAAAACCAAAATTTATCACGCGCTCAAAGGTGTGCGCGGCCGCAAGCCGGTGGACCTCGTCGCACTCGAACGGATCATGGTGCGCTTCAGCCAGTTGGTGGTGGAGAACCCGTGGATATGCGAAAGCGACATCAATCCATTGTTGGTTTCCGAAGAACAAATCATTGCCGTGGATGCGCGGTTCCTGTTGCACCCGCTAGACACGCCCGAGGAAAAATTGCCGGCGCCGGCCATCCGGCCCTATCCGTCGCAATACCAGACGGACGTCGACCTGGCGGACGGAACGAAAATTCATTTACGACCGATTCGACCTGAAGACGAACCGTTGATGGTGGAGTTTCACAAGACCTTGTCCGACCGGAGTGTGTTGCAACGGTACACGCAAGTGATCACGTTAAGCGATCGCATCGCGCATCAACGCCTGACCCGGATGTGCTTCATCGATTACGACCGAGAAATGGCGCTGGTGGTGACGAATCAGAAAAAGCCGGTCCCGGAAATTATCGCGGTGGGTCGCCTTGGCCGGATACGCGGAAGCGGTGAAGCGCGGTTTGCCTTGTTGGTCAGCGACAACTGGCACCGACGCGGCCTGGGACAAATACTGATCGAGCGACTTCTGGAAATTGCGCGCAAAGAGAAAGACATTCATCGCGTGGTCGGTGAAATGTTGCCGGACAACGCCGGCATGATACATCTATGCAAAAAAGCCGGCTTCACCATGACGGAAGACAAGACCTCCGGCTTCATACATGCCGCCATCGATGTGCCGGCCGGGGGGTAGTCCGGATACCGAATACTGTCACACATTCCGATACGCAACATAACCGGGCAAGTTATTTTGCCGCCGC
>DAOLDL010000067.1:0-16558 GCA_035327305.1 Kiritimatiellia bacterium
AGTGACCTCGTGCATGTGAGGCACGCGCTCTGACCAACTGAGCTAATCGCCCGCATGTGGGGTGTTTCAGGGCGCGAAAGTAGGTTTTTTGATATGTGGTGTCAAGGTTCGACTCGGTTTCGGCGCTGTCGGGCGTCGGCGGGTTCGTCAGTTCATCCACCAAAGCGCAGTGTTCAATGCCGCGGCAAAGATCACCCATAGCAAATAGGGCGCCATGAGGTACACGGCCCATTTATCCACCGGTCTGAATGCCCGCATGGTTGCCAGTATCAGTATGATTAAAATGACAATATCCACCAAAGCCCACCCCGGCTTTTGCAGTCCGAAAAACAGAGGTGTCCATAATGCATTCAGAGCCAGCTGTATAAGGTACAGGGTCAGCGCACTTTTTTGTCCGGCCCAACCGCCTTGCCTCCAAATACGCCATGCCGCAGTCCCCATCAGAATATAAAGCGTGGTCCATACCGGGCCGAAAATCCAAGATGGCGGATTCCATGACGGTTTGTTGATGGTGTCATACCAGCCTTCGGTGGATACAGAGAAACCCGTAAGAGATGTGCTGAATGTGAGGAGCAACCAACCGGTCAACGCCAGGAATGAGCGGCTATTCATCAACCCTCCGGATTGATGGCTTGAAGCTTTTTCTCCAGTTCGGCGAAGCGGGTTAACGCGGCGTCGCGTTCGCCAACCAAATAATGCGCCAGTTCGCTTTTTGCCCTGGCTAGAAAGGCATCCCGGATGGCGCGCGCCTGCCTGGCTTCTGTTTCGGCTTTGGTAGCCCGGGCGCTCATTTCCCTGGCTTCCAGCTCTTTGCTGTGCCACAACTCCTGCAGTGACGCGATGCGGGCATCGGATTCGGCGATTTCCAATTCCGAGGCTTTCAGTTTTTCCCGCAACCGATCAATTTCAAGTTCCAGTGCCGCAATTTTTTCTGTGTCCGTTGGTGTGGCATCCGCTTTTTCAGTGACTTTTTCCACAACTGCCACATCTTGTTTTGGTTCGGCCTCGGGCGCTGGAGGGACGGGTGCAGGCGCTGGTGGTGGCGGCGAAGCCTCAACAATCGGCTTGGTTAACGGCACCAAATGCCCGCACTTGGTGCACTTCAAGGTCTTCATGATCTTGTAGGCATTCGGCTTTACGCGAAAACGCGCGCCGCATTGGTCGCAAACCACGGATACTGAATCGTTCATTTCCATGCTCCTCGAAAAACTATGCATTTGCCGTCATGTGGCGTCAAAGAGAATTGGTCACGATATTCTTTAATTCTCTTTAATTGTTCCGGCCTACGTCGTGTATACTACTCTCATGTCCAAGGTGGCTGGATTTACATGCCTGTTTGTTTTTATCCTGGCGCTTCATCCCGTTGAAGCCCCGGGGGGCGGTCATCCTTTCCGGACTCTGGTTGTGGTCAATCGCGATAGCGATCGATCGCTTGAACTTGGGCGGTATTATGCGGTAAGGCGGGGGATTCCCGACGGCAACATCTGTCCGGTTTTCACCACCAACCGGATCAATATCACCACAACCGCCTATTCAAATGAAATTGAAGCTGTAGTCCGCGATTTTATCGTCGTCAACGGTCTTTCCAATCAGATCGATACCGTGGTGTTCTCCATGGATATCCCTTATCGTGTTTACATTCCTCCCCACGCAAATCTGCGTTGGTCGGGACTCACCGCCAGTTTCTACTACGGTTTTTTCAGTTCCCCCAGCGCCTTTACCTCGGGATGCCAAATCGCTGAAGGCAGTCGTAGCGATTATTTCGAGGCGGAGCGATATTTCAGTCGCGCCGAGTCTCCGGTAAGCAATCGCTATTACTTAAGCGCCATGTTGACCGCATCCAATCTCGCGAATGGATTGCGCCTCGTGGATCGCTCCGTGGCCGCAGATAATTCATCTCCCTTTGCGCGCATCATTCTGACCCGAACCAGCGACACCGCGCGAAATATCCAATGGCTGGAATTCGAAAACACATTATTTCTGGGAAAATTTATTTCCGCACCGCAGGAACGGTTTTGGGTTGATTTGGACTTTATTGCCAGTCAGACCAACCTGTTCGGTGTAACCGCCGGCCTGATCAACCACTCATGGCTTGGTTTGAATAACAATCTCCCGGGCGCTTATGGGGAGCACCTGACTTCTTTCGGCGGTTATCTGGTGGACTCCAAGCCCGAGCCAACCCAAATGTCAATTCTCGATTGGATTTACCATGGATTCTCGGGCAGTTATGGAACCGTGGTGGAGCCTTGCGCGTTTACCAACAAGTTTCCATCCCCGCGAATTCACTATTGGTATGCGCGAGGATTCAGCCTCGGCGAAAGCCTTTGGATGGCCGTGCAAAATCCGTACCAGGGCATTTTTGTCGGAGATCCGTTGTGCGCGCCTTATGCGGTTCCGGCGTCCGTTTCCTGGTTGGGTATTACCAATCAAACAGAAGTAAATGGTTGGGTGAGTTTGACTGGTCGCGTGATTGCGGCGTCGTTCAATCGCCCTGCGAAATCCATCTCCTGGTGGCGCGCGGGTCGCTTTCAGGATGCGGTAAGTGAATTCGACCCATTGCCCGGCAACCAGGTGGAAGTCGTCATCAACGGAACCTCCAGGGTGTATACCGTTCAAGGCGGTGATTCGTTGTTCAGCGTCGCGGCGGGTATGGCAAATGTTTTGAACCAGCCGCCATCTCTCGGCATAATTGCCAGGGCTTCGGGAGACCGGATCGATATCAGGCAAATTCTTCCGGGAATCAGCGCAACCGGGTGGAGTGTGCAGGCGTGGACGCACGCGGGAACGGCCGGAACGGCAACGGTGCATGCACATACGCCAATTACGAATTTCACGGAAACCACGCATGCCGCCCGCAAGCGTTTGGAGGTTTCCGGCGCCTCGCGATCCGGTGATGTCGTGCGGGCCGTGGTAACGCGGTTGGATGGAGGTTTTTTTACCAACACGGTTGTGGTGACAAATAATTTCACCGCTCCATTGATCATCATGAACACATTGCTGACCGCGATCAATAACGACACCAACCTGCAGGGTGTGATCGGTTGTGTCGCACGATATGCCCGGACATTCCAGTCCAGCGCCACCGTGACCAATGCGGAAATATGGCTCTTCTCGCGCACCAATACATGGGAAGGATATAACCTCGATGTCGATTTTACCATTTCCAATGCAACGGGAAGCACGTTGGCCGTGGTTGGCGGTTTCCCTTCTTTATTCAGCGATAATGTCAATAACACCACGGCTCGTGGAACCGTGTTTCTTTACGCCGGCGTTACGCAGTTATTCCCGGTGATTGAATTTGACTCGTTCGGGTTGCCGGATGGTCCGCACGAGGTTGCGCTCTCCGTGCGCGAAGGAACAGGCGTGGGAACGGAATCCGACGCCCGTATCAACCTGCGGGTGAAAAATCACGACATGGTTTGCGCATTGGTCATGCCGCCTGCGTATTCCTACCGGCTAAAAAGCGGATACATTACCGTCGAGGTCGCAACGGTTTCATCCATGAATGTGACGCAAATTGTGTTGCTTGCCGAAGGCAAACCGATCGCTACGGGTTTGACATCGTCATTGACGTTTTCACTTCCGCTGGATTGGTATGGCGCGGGACCGCTTAATCTTCAGGCGCAGTCATGGGATGACGGCCTCCGCTCGACGTTAAGCGCGCCGGCAATAGTGCAACTGTACACGGATGAGGACGGTGACGGGTTGTCGGATCAATGGGAGTACCGGCACTTTGGAGGCATTACGAATTATAATGGCATGGCTGACCCGGATGGTGACGGGTACAGCAACCGGGAGGAGTTTTTCGCCGACACACAACCCACCAATGCCGCGAGCTTTTTATCGGTTACGGAGGTGGTAGACGGGCCGGGACTGCGTTTTTTTGCAAGCACCAATCGTCGCTATCGCATCCAGCTAAACGATTCAGCATTGACGAATTATGCGGATTGGTTTCCGGCGGGTGATTGGTTCGCGGGGATGGGAGGTATGACCACCTGGCTGGACGCAACAACCAATGCTCCGCCAACCACAAACAACTTTCGTTTCTATGCCATTGAGCCTTTGCCGAGGTGACCGGCGTTCCGGCTATTCATGCTCAATCTTCCCCCTTCACAATGATTGAGTCGTACGGATGCCGACTGGCTGGTGTGCGTTGATTGCAAAGCTCCGCGCGCAGAACGCGGAATCCATTTCGTTGTTCCCACGAAGTGTCGGCCAGATCCTCTTTATGCAGGATCAGCCCCCCGGGTGTTTCAGCATTTTTTCGAAACGAGCGAGGCACGGTCATGTGAACCGGATCGGATGCGCGTCGTTCAAGGCCGTGGATTTGCCGGGCGGTGTCATGTGTGAATACGCCTTGCGGAAGGCCTTCACGATCGCGTGACCACAACGAGTAAACGATCAATTCAGGCCATTCCGGCTCCGGAAAATCCGCCAGTCGATAAATGCCGCGTTGAACCTTAATCCATTCACCCTTGCTTACATGATAACCATGAACACTGTCGGCATACCCCGCGGCGCGCGCCTGCGCGGCGGTAAAGAAGCCGGCGTTTGTTTGCGCTTCGACTCGAAGGGCGTTGGCGTATTTTTTGAAAAGACCCGGAGACGACGGCATGGCGGTGAATCAATAATTGAAACTGCTTTTTCCGATGAACTCGCGCAGGATCGAAGTCGGAGGAACCAGGTCGTAGGGGATGCCCAGAAAACTGCCGAGAAAATCCTGAAGGCGCCGGGCTTCGGCATACTGCGGATGAAACGGTTTCACTTCGGCGAGCAGTGGTTCGGCGAACGGTTTTAACACCGCCAGTTCATAATCAAGCGCGGAATTAAAAGCGATATCGGCTTCCTCCTGGAAGGGAAATATCCAGGCTTTTTCGCCGCGCCGTACGCTGGGCCACATTTTCATGGTGGTAAGCGCGGAGTGGCCGCGGAACTGGTTGTCGCGGACAAGTCGCCGCACGAGTCGATTGTCGGTTGTGGCGACCCGGTTGTGCGAATCCAGATTCAACTGCGTCAATGCACTGATGTAGATTTTGAACTTGTTGTTCGCGGCGATCGATTCGGTCAGGCGCGGATTCAGGCAATGGATGCCCTCGAGGATTACAACCTGATCCCCCTTCAGTTGCAGATGATCGCCCGGAAATTCCTTTAACCCGGCGTTGAAGTTGAAGCGCGGCAGATCGATGGATTTGCCTTGCATCAATTCGCTTAAATGGCGGTTGAACAACTCGAGGTCGATGGCTTCGATGTGTTCAAAGTCGAAATCGCCGTTGGCGTCGCGCGGTGTTTTATCCCGGTCGACGAAATAATTATCCACGGAAATGGCAACCGGGCTAAGGCCGTTGACCCGGAGTTGCACGCTCAATCGTTTGGCAAAAGTGGTTTTCCCGGATGAGGAAGGCCCGGCGATCAGAATGAATTTGATGCGTTCGCGCTCCTCTTTCACCTTGTCGGCGATTTTGGCGATTTTCTTTTCATGAAGCGCCTCGGCGGTGCGGATGAAGTCCGCGCTTTCCTTGGCGGCGATGATTTCATTGAGACGGCCCACGGTGTTGACGTTTAGAATCCGTCCCCACTTTTTGTGTTCCTGGAAAATCTGGAATAATTGGGGCTGGGGTCGCAACGAAGGCACTTTGGGCGGGACGCTTCGATCCGGAAACTGGATCACGAAGCCGGGCGAAACGTGAATAAGTTCCACGTGTGTGATGGCGCCGCTGGTATGGGCCAGCGGACCATGGGCGAGATCCGTGTATCCGCCGCACGAATACACAACGATTTTCGCCGGATTGCGATATTTCAAAAGATTCGCCTTGTCGTGCAGGTTTTGCTCTTCGAAGTGGCGCACTGCTTCGGCATAGACCACCTTGCGGCGTTCGATCGGCGCATCCTCCGCAATCAATGCCTTCAGGCGATCGCGGATTTTATCGAGCTGTTCCTGGTGAATGCCGTCCTGACCGCTTTGTTCGAACGAACAGAAAAATCCGGTTCCCATCGAGTGTTCAATGGTCAGGCGTGCTTCGGGATACAGCTCCTTGACGACCTTGGCGAGAAGAAAACAGGCGGTGGCGCGGTAAATGCGCCAGCCATTGGAATCGGCAAAAGTAAGGAAGCGAACATCGCTGTCCACTTCGAGCAAAAACTCAAGCGTTACCACCATGTTGTTGACCATCGCGCCGAGATAATGCCGTCCGGCGTCATCGGTATCCTTGACCAGCAGAGATTCCACCGGTGTACCGAACTTGCATGTGATTTCCCGCCCATCGTCGAGCCGGGCTGTGATTTCCCCTTTTTGATGCATAACTTCGTCCTGTTTTTTGTTATTCTATATAGAGCTGTTTTGCGTTCGCGTCGATATCAAGATTATCGGCCGCGGTTGACGCGTTCCAGTTGCCGGAGACCATCCACAAGGTAAATGCTCCACGATGCAATGGTAAACGTGCCTGCCAAAGCCACAACATACATAAACCAGTAGGGGCTGGCCTGGGCCAACACCCAGGCGATGACAATCACCTGAAGCGCCGTGGCGATTTTACCGGTTAGATGGGGTTTGATTTTAACTTCGCTGGCCATGGCATGAATGAGGAACGCTCCGGCGACGAGAAAAACATCGCGGCTGATGACCAGTCCGGTGAACCACAATGGAATATGCGGTTCAATTTCGGGAACGGATGGTTTGGTCAGAAGTATCAACCCGGACAGCATAAGCGCCTTGTCGGCGATGGGGTCGAGAATCGACCCCAGCCGCGAGACTTCGCCGCGTTTGCGAGCCAGATAACCGTCGAGCGCGTCGGTGACAGCCACCAGCAGAAAAAGAATCAAGGCCGCAATGCGGTA
Organism: Kiritimatiellia bacterium; assembly: GCA_035327305.1. Lineage (GTDB taxonomy): Bacteria > Verrucomicrobiota > Kiritimatiellia > CAIVKH01 > CAIVKH01 > CALMUP01. The sequence goes on from DAOLDL010000067.1 coordinate 6,835, forward strand.
TGAGTCAGAAACATTTCCTGATTTTATTCCAGCCAGATAGTACATCACCAGCAGGATAAAAACCGGGACGCCGAGAATTCGCAGGATGGTGATTTTCGTCGCAAGCGTGATGTGAATTTTAGCGGACTCGGACATTTCGCGGTGAAGCATAGACAACTTGTCATGTGTTTGCCAGATACTCCGCCCAAAATCCACCAACAAGCGACGTCAATCGTTTTACGGTGGCGTGAGGTGGGGACTGATCGGATTGTCATTCCCCCATGTGCCGGACCACCTCATGAGAGAGTCATGGACTGAATGTGAAAAATTCTATCCGTCTAACATCTTTACAGGACAAAAATCACGAAAAATCAGCCGCATTAAGCCAGGTCATGTTAAATATGGTCCAAAAATCTACTGCCAAACCGCGCTTAACGTATTCATAAGGCAACCATGCATATCCAGCATCTCCCCAATTCGTTCCCCAGGAGTTTCTGATTAGTATCGCTTCCTTACTTTTGTCATAACCTACTGCAAGTACCGCATGTCCACCAAGTAAACGATCATGCGATCCAGTCGGATAGGGAATATTATGATCGGATTTTGTAACCGTGTATATGGATTCATACACGGGAAAGCCAAAGGCAACGGGAAAGCCATCGGCTATGCACATCTCGATATTATGAATTGTATCCGAAGGATTGCCGCCATTTTTGTCTAATCGAGCATAGTGAGTACCCTGGTAATTTTTGGCGTATGCGAATAGAAATGCGTCCGGTTCTTCGTCCAACAAACTTTCTTCATACGGCCAATAATCTTCAGGTGGTACTCCAAATGCAATCGCCGCTTTGATGGTGGTTCTGATATAGGCACCGGTATCACCACTCCATCCAAGTAATCGCCTTGTTGTCTTGTACAAAAACATCCTGGACAGATCGAATTTATCACTTATACCGCGATGCAACTGAAATTCTAACATTCCTACGACCGCTTGAGCAGTACAGGAGCCAACTTCCCCCTGGTCTTCGACGGAGGAGAAATGCCCAGAGTTTCGAAGGTCGATGCTTTGCGGAACGTTTGATTTTCCAAGCAGATAGGCATTGCCGTTACTTTTTGATTTCAGCCAACGGTACACCTCGTTTAACCAAGCAGGCGCGTCATTATTTTTGGGTGAAATAACAACATCGCGTGCATCAGGTAGATCAGGATGGTAACCAAGGCCTAGTCGCTTTGATTTCCCCCCGTGAAAAGCACCCTGTGCCGGTTGCCCAACGCTTAAGATGCCACCCCCGGACCCGGGACCAGGCTGCGAGTTGCTTTGCAATGTGTTAAGCCGGCGCTGTCCCTGACCAATAATTTGATAGTCCGCTACATCGGACAAATGCTGACGACTTGGACTATTGGCCGAATTTTTGCTGGCGGCGGTTTGCCACCATGGATTTCCGGTGGCGCGTTTATTCGACTTGCCGGACGTTGCTTTGGATTTGGCTTTGGACGACATGGCGATTTTTCCTTGTAGTGATTGATTTATTCTTTCGACTTGTTGGCCGATGGCGCGCTCGTGGTCGCAGAGGAACGCATTACTGCTTCTAGCATCCTTTCAGATATATTATCTGGAAATGTAACGGTTAATACTTCGTCTGGTTTCCCGAGCGTCGTCCGCTCATATCGAATCTGGCGAAGATTACCAAGATTTGTAATGAGTTCGACCGGTGGAAGCTGAATATTTTTGCCTTCTTTCGTAAGGGTAAACAACAATGGACTTTGAGAGGCGGTTAAAATTGTCGCCTGAAAAGTGAGATGCGTTGCATCGCCGTCCGCGGTTTTAAGATTTGTAGCCACTGAATTTCGCGATGACACGGTTGCGCCCACAAACTTGTCAAGATTTTGACCGGTAATAATAAATTCGACGTCAGTGCTTTCGTCTGCCCCCGATGTGTGGTTATGTCTAATTGATACTCGCGCGGGGTGAATGGCTGAGACAGTCGGGTTTTTATCCGCAGGTTTTGCGACCTTGGCAATCACCAAGTCGATTGGGAGGTGCTGGTAATTAAAAGTGCCGTTTATAAATGATGCCAGCGCATCGAAACGCAGTTGAAGAGACTTGGAGGTTATATTGGTAGATGAGCTGAGACGATTAAAGCTCGAAGCAAACTGTTCATACCATGTGACAGGAAGATTGCGTCGCGTCCCGGATTTATTTATCGGAATCCAACGAGTTGTTTGAAGAATAGTAATAGTCGGTTCATATAAAGTGACCCTGCAGATGTTTTCGCAAGGATTCATATCAACAACCAAAATCGGATCTGTATCACCCTTTTCAAGACCCATAATGGTTAAGATTGGAAACGATTGCCTTGTTAACACGCGCCCCGCCTTGCTTTTTCGACTGCCGGCATCTTCCTGGCCAATCAAAACGGGGCCAATTTCATACCCAAACATGAATGGCTTGCTGAATGCGTTTACAGCAACATCGGGTGTAAGAGTTCGTGCATCAGACTGTCGCTGTTGAGCCCATTGCACCATAAAGTCAGCAGCTGTAACGAGTCCAGCCTTACGCAATACATCTGCCATATCCAGCCCTATCTCTGTGCGAGACTGATAACCACTTCTTAAATCCAGGTTGTGAGCTTCCGTCATCGGTGAAACCCCGACAATTGTTGCCATTTTTTTATCTTCCGGGACCTTCTTAAGTACACTAATCCCAGAGTGTTGGAGTTGTGATAATATTAATGTCCAATTAATGTCCGAATTCGACGCTATTGTTGCATATAAATTGGTGCCATACCATGCTGCGCTTGATGCCGATTTCAAGGCGGCAGCCACCGCGGTTTTGTTATCGCCCAACACCTTTTCGTGTAGCGCAACAAAGCGATCCACAACTTCGGATCTTGCGGCTCCCCATTTCTGTACTGGATGCAATATTATTTCACCTGCGAAGTCCTTGCGTGTTCGTGTGCCTGGATTTACCGACAGCATTCCGACCGAAAAAAGTATGGTTTTGTCTTGAAAAGCAGCTGTTTTTGTTGGATTGCCCAGCACCTTAAAGATCGCCTCAATCCAAGCATCACCCGCTGCGGTTATCATTGCGGAGCGCGGTGGAATTTTAAGTTCTGACAGATTCGTTATTAAACTGCCGATATCCGGCAATTTATCGCCCCCCAAAACCGATGTTGTTGTATTTAACGGCAACGTTACTAAATTCGATACAATCGGCGTGTTGTTCGAAATGTCCGATGCGGTCTGATATCCGGCAACAGCTTCTGCATTATTCGTCAACGCCTCCTTAAAAGCGCGCTCGGATGTGGGATCACGTGCGCGCTCAAGTGAAGCACCGAGAGCAAATGCCTGTTTAAGGTTGACGGCCGAAGCTCCATGAAAGTCAGTACGCGCCGCCGTATAAAAATTCGACGCCCCACCCAAACCACCCAAGTCGAAATCAAATAGTTGCGTTGTGGATGGCACCATTAAAAGAGCCGACACATTAATGTGTCCGTATTCGTTTACAATTCTTTCTGCCTTGGCCATTTCAATGGCAATTTCCGACAGCGCCATATTTGTCTTTATATTAGGCGCATACTTGCTGTTTGTCGGATCGCAGGTCGTTATATATCGCCAACTGGTCGACAGGGAACAACAGGACGATATAACGGATGATAAAAGCACCAGCAACAAGCTGTGAATAAAAAACCTCATGACCAATGCCTCCCTTATGGTGCTGACTAAAGTATCCACGGTGTGATGGCAGAACAAGAAAATATTATCAGATATATTGGTCAGCGTCGGATAAACGTATGTGGTTATCACCGCATACCTGGATTGTTATTTATGCTGGACTCAGGAGTTCGCCTCGGCGTCACAGCACTGCGCATGTGGAGCGATGACTATCGCATTCCAAAAGGCGATTGGGCCGTGGGACCTGAACTTCAAATCTCAGCCGCGGCGTTTTATGAAGTATATGTTTATTTGTCGACGGGTATGTTCTGGAACACAGACACTGGCAGCGGGCGCGCTTATTTAGGGGCGGGGTTGGGCATTTCTTTCTGAGCCAGAACTTGCAAAATGCTTGCAACTTTAAAGTTCTTTATGTTGCGCTCGTTTTCCGACCCAAAAGATCATGGGCTTTATCGCGCCCCGCCCAGTAATCCCTTGAACAGCTCCGAATTCAACGACACGCCGAAGGTAAAACTGTTGTCGGCGGTTGCGCCTTCCTTGCCGTCCGGTGTATATGAATAAACACTCCAGCCGGCAAATAGGGATACGCCGTAATTTAAATCAAGCCCAAGGCCAATTGACAACGAAAGTCCGGTGCCATCAGTCTTTGATTCGTCACTCATTAAAATCGGTCCCAACCCTATGACAAGGGATGTTCTTCTCATGATATTCCACGAATCCCAACACCCTGGGACGTAGCGATGATAGGATGGATAGACTCGAAGCGCTAATTGTGCGCTTACCGCGCCTATATCATCCATATAACCGAAAAGACCCCCAAAAGGAGGTTGTCCGCGTTAACCATTCAGGATTGTTCAATTTCAAATGAATGTTTGCGATTCTCTCTACTGTATCTGTTGCCACCTGGCTTGCATCATCCGGCGGAAACATGCCAAGTTCATTTTCAATCTTCGTTAGGACTCGATCGGCAGCATTTGTCATTACGTAGTTTGGAAAAGGAATGATTAACACCCACTTCCAATGAAGCTCTTCAATTAATTCGTCAAAAACCTGTTCGTGTAAATACGCCACCTCGCGACCCGGTAAAATTTTCTTTTCAATGGTTGGCTGAGCCATGGATTCGGATCGATTCAACAAATTGCTAACCATGACTTCGCGACTCTTATAGGCCGTCAGTTCCGCTTTCAATTTGGCGACTTCATTTGTAAGAGACTTGTCGGCGGCAGGTTTGTTGGTGGGTACTTCCTGGGCAATCAATTCAGGAATCATCAACGGAAATAGTGTTAATACAGTGAGCGCCAATCGAATAACCATTGCGTTCATAACGGTGACCTTCTTTATGTTGCTACAGGTGCGAAAACCCTCAATATTATCGCGCAACCCTCCTTGCGGGTGTGGTTGAAGTGCTTACTTCTCCCTTTGGACGGTCAACGTCTTTTTCACAAGTTTTCGTTAAAGAGCTGGTTAAATGGAGTCGAATGTATCTTTCCGGCAATTCTCAACATGAACTAGGCGAACTTTAATTTTTCTTCCAAGTTAACCCCGGTATCCGCCTTAAATCCGGCTATTTCAAATCATCTTCTATTAAGCGAAATTCCGATAGTGCTTCTTCTAAATCCTCAATAATATCCGCTGCAATTTCCGCAGGAGGCGGGAGGTTGGCGGAGTCCTCAAGGCTTTCGTCTTTCAGCCAGAAGATATCGAGATTGATCTTGTCGCGCTTGATAAGTTCATCGTAGCTAAAGCATTTGAATCGCTCCGATTCGACACGATAATGCCGGGAGGGCGAAGCTCCTGCTGAGCCGCTCTTCACACGTGACGGCTCGGCGGGAGCCTCGCCCTCCCGAATGCGGCCGAAATAGCACGCGATGAAATCATCCAGATCGTCCCGCCTCAAGGTCCGCTCCTTGAGCGTAAAATGTTTGTTGGTGCGGAGATCGTAAATCCACAGCTTGTCGGTCCATGGCTTTTCCTGGGCGGGTTTGCGCTCGAAGAAGAGGACGTTGGCCTTGACGCCCTGGGCGTAGAAGATGCCGGTGGGCAGGCGCAGGAGCGTATGCACGTCGGCCTGTTTGAGCAGTTCGCGCCGGATGGTCTCTCCCGCCCCGCCCTCGAACAACACGTTGTCGGGCAGTACCACCGCCGCGCGTCCGTGTTGTTTGAGAATGGTGAAGATGTGTTGGAGGAAGTTGAGCTGTTTGTTGCTCGTGCTGGCCCAGAAATCGTCGCGGTTGATGATCAGCGATTCTTTCGACTGCTCGCCCGCTTCGTTGATGATGGTCACGCTGCTCTTCTTGCCGAACGGCGGATTGGCCAGCACGATATCATATTCTCCGTGCTTCCCGGCCAGGGCGTCCTTGGTGACCACCGGCAGGTCTTCTTCCAGCTCACCGCCGATACCGTGCAACAACAGGTTCATCGCGCACAGCCGTGTGACGCTATCTACCAATTCGATGCCGAAGAAGGTGCCGCTCTTCAATATTTTCTTCTGCGCCCGATCAAGTTTATGATGCTTCGCCAGGTAATCGTGCGCAGCCAGCAGGAAGCCGCCGGTGCCGCAGGCGGGGTCACAGATGGTCTGGCCCGGTTGCGGAGCGACCGCCTCCACCATCGCGGCGATCAGAGGACGCGGGGTGAAGTATTGCCCGGCGCCACCTTTGACGTCCTCGGCGTTCTTTTGCAGCAAGCCCTCGTAGGCGTCGCCCTTCACGTCGGAGGCCAACGACGACCACTGTTCCTTGTCGATCAGGTCAACGATCAGCCGACGCAATTTCGCCGGGTCTTGAATCTTGTTCTGCGCCTTGCGGAAAATGATCCCAAGCATCCCCTTGCGTTTTCCGAGCTCCTCCAGGGTGTGGCGGTAATGGGTTTCGAGGTCGTCACCATCCAGTTTCACCAGCACATCCCACCCGAAGCCCCTGGGCACGGCGCTGGGTTTGTTGAACGGCGCACGCGACTGCTCATCCGCCATCTTGAGGAAAAGCAGGAAGGTCAATTGCTCGACGTAGTCGCCATAGGACAACCCGTCATCACGGAGAATGTTGCAGTAGTTCCAGAGTTTTTGAACGAGTTGGGTTGGGCTCATGAGTTCACATTCATTTGGTTATGACGGATGCCGACGCGACCGCGTATGACGCGGGGGCAAAATATATTTACGAACAGGGCCTGCTGTTGCATAGTGCCTCTCAGATTAAGCCCCATCAGACCGAAAGCTGACGTCATGCGTCAGTCCCTTTCGTAGGTTTGGCGGGGTTTCTTCTTTTTGCTCCCTTTGGCACCAGGCCGGGAAATACATCCGTCGGATAGTACCTCGCTTGCCAATCCATCAGGGATCTGGAATCGATGGAGTAAATCTTCGGTGGGGGATTATTCACCTATGGCCTCCCGATTCGCCCCATAGGCCACCTTTTCGCGAAGCGTTTCGAAATGCTGGAATTTCAGGTCCAGATGCCGGGATGCCTCGACGGCGGTGATTCGGCCTGTGTCCAACACCTCCAGCACCAGCCTGACAAAGGGACTGCCGGCCCGACCGATGGTTTTCTGGACAGGGGTGGCGAAACCGCCAGCTCTGGCCGGAAGCTTGGATACGATCGCCTCCCATTCTCCTCGCCAGCGACGGTATTGGTCCCACGTCATGAATCCGCCTTCACGCAGTCGGGTCGCGGTGGCCAACGGGGTTACTCTCATGCGGCGGGCCAAACCGCGAATGTCGTCAATGGTCCAGTCTACTCGTGACAACTTGTGATCCTGAACAAGCCCCTGAACCAATGCGTCCGGCATCAGTGCATGAGCAGCAGCATTTTCCGCAAACCGCTCCACCTGTTCCCATGCTTCACTGTGCTTTGGTTCGCGTGCGGCAGGCGCTTCCTCCCGTCCCGCCGCCAACATGAGATGCACCACTTCGTGCAGGACGGTAAAGATGCGGGCTTCCGGTACGATTTCTTTGCTATTGATCGCCGCCACGGGCAAGGGCATGCGCAAGAGCGAGAGTCCCCGGACCTCGGTGAGCGGTACCTTGGCGAACTGGAAAACGAGTACGCCCATATTCTCGATGGCCTGCCGCCACTCGCGCCACGCTTCCCAACCGTCGCCCCAACCCTGTTGCGCTTCCAGCGAAATTCCTACCGCTTCCCGCAGTCGTTGGCCGACCGTGGCCGGTGATTCATGTAAATGTGCCTGGATATTGAATTCAACCGGCGTGTCCCCAAACTCGCCCAGCAAGTTAAGCGTCGTCTCACGGCGAGCGATCATCTGACGCAAGGCCAGACGCAATTCCGGCGATTCGTGCCCGACTTCTACGCCCGGCAGACGCCGATACTCCGCCGCCAACGGAGGAGTCTGCGGCGGGCGGGGCATAAAGAACACGCCCATCGGGCGATGCAGGAATTGAGCCAGATCTTGGAGCTGTCGGGTGGTCGGGTGAAGCTCCCCCGTTTCCCAGGCCAAAACCCGCTCTTCCTTCACCTTAAGGCGATGCGCCACCCGTTCCACGTCGTAACCGCTCTCCGAGCGGGCCCACGACAGGAGGGTTGGGTTGATTGATATAGATGGACCGGGGTTCATGGGGTTAATTTATACGAAACAGAATTCCTTAGCTATTATTTCTGTTTGACCCCAACACTTGTGTTGGCTTTCCAAATCCCGTCGGTACAAATCCTTTTCCCTTCATCCATCCGATCGCTTTGAGCCATCGGTCCTCGGGGAATCGGCGTTTGCTGTCATGCCAACGATTCAATATTTCATTTAAGATTGCAGCTTCTGTCGGTTCTTTGTTCCACAATATTAAATCATTCCAGGCGGCATAGACCGTACAGAAGATTTCACACCGATCTGTTTTCCAAGAGCGCATCATGGTGATGATCCGCTCAATGACTGGCAGTTTATCAGGCCAATAGCTTTCCGTATATTTCCGATGAGTTCCGGCCTTTGCCATTGGTTGATAGGCGTGGCCGAAGGCATCGCGATTCACTTCTCGGTACCATTTCTGCCTCTTCAGTTCGGCGACATTGGTGTAAATGAGCTTATTGTCGAGCGGTCCCGCAACCTCACGATGGTACTGTCCTTCGATTTCTTTAATTTGGGCGATGTGCTCGCATAGATAAAAGATTTTCTGGTGTTTGACGCGACCAAAAGACGGCTCGTTGTGCAGGTGATGAACGATTTCGGCCGACAGTAGGGCTCGGGCGAAATGTCGATCTTGAGGGCGCACTGATGATTTCGGGAGAGCGATAATGTTGTCGGGTTTGGCATAAACTTCTTTAGCGATGAGTTCCCCCGCAAACGCCTTCTGCAATATCGCCTGCCGCAACCGCTGGGAGCGCTGGAGGTTGGCCGAAACCACCGACTCCATTTCATCCACCACGCTCAAGCGGCGCTCGACTTCGGCGACGATGCGGGTTTGTTCGGCGAGGGGCGGGAGCGGGATCACGATGGATTTAATCTCGCCAAGATTAAGGCGGGGACGACCGACACCATGCACAATGTTCTTCGTGCGCCGCCGAACGGGGTCAGAGTTCAACGCGCAGTTTACGAACTTGGTTAGCACACAACTGTGGGGTTTGAAACGAATACAGTCCGCTTTAACTATTGCTGGCCCAACGAATTCAGGAATGATGCAGCAACGGGGAGGATTTTCACCCAATCCGGCAATCACAATGTCGCCAGTATGTATGCGGTGCTTTTGTAGGCTATTGAAATGCTCTTTTGAAATATGTGCGTATACATCCACAAAAATACCATCGCCGATATTTTGAAGACGAATCACTCGTGGTCCGCTTTCTGTGTAATGCTTGGTTTTGAGGTTTGAGCCAAACGGACCATCGGTGATTGAATTCAATTCGGGCGAGCCAAGTTGCGCTACAGAAGCCCACACCCACCCCTCCGGCAACAACGGCAAGTTGGCGGTATCAGGCGCGACAGGCTCCTTATATTTTCCCTTCCCCGCCCAATTCTTCCGACGCTCGGCGAGGATGCGGGTCAGGAGTTCGGGGCCGGACTCGAAGTCCTTCCGGCTTCCGCCCTTTGACTTCTGAAGCTCCGCCTCGGTGGGGACGAGTTTGCCTTCGCATGC
>DAOLDL010000068.1:0-16401 GCA_035327305.1 Kiritimatiellia bacterium
CCAGCGGGATGACAGTGAATGCGATTAAGATGCGCCACGCGGTGGCGCTACTACACCTGCTGAATCAATATCTTTATCTTTTACATATTGCGCCGGGAGGGCGAGGCTCCTGCCGAGCCGTGTTTAAAAGATGCGCCACGCGGTGGCGCTACTACATTTGGGGATATTCCTCTTCTTAATCGAAATCCTGATCGTACTCATAATCTCGGAGATTAAGATTAAGCTCAAGATCAGGATTATGAGTAAAGCAGGAACGATGGGGTGTCCCAATGTTGAACTCGTGAGTACATGATCACGATGACGGTGTCAGAAGTTTGCTTAACACCATTTCCCTGGCGAGGTTGTCCAATCGTTCTTCCAGTTTCTGGAATTCAGAAGTTTTGCGAAGCGAATCGAGATCCGGATCATGCAGATGATGTCGAATCGGTTGCCATCCGAGACTGGCAAGAATGCGTAAATGGTACAGGGCTTCGTCCGACTTTGACTGCAATGCGTATCCGCAAGCGGCATTGAAACGCAAAATGGGGTTGTGAGGGAGTTCATCCAGCATGCGTCGCAATTCCTTCTGCGCCTTGTTTAGGTCGCCGGCATGAATCAGAATAGCCGAGTAGATTTCCGCACTGCGTTCATACATCGGATCGGTTCTTCGTGACATGGACAGAGCGGACAAGCTTTTTTCCAATTGATTGGTTTGATAATACCGCACGCCAAGCACCATCCAGCCGTAGGCATCATCGGGCATGGCCTGGGTATAGCGTTCCAGTTCCGGTAACGACCAATAGACATACGGAGATAGATAGGCATCATGATCTGTGTCGGGCGTGGCTACGGGCAGTTGCTTATCCCAAATCACGGATGGTCGGGAAATTTTGCGAGGCGGTTCGAATTGCATTCCGGATGTGTCGCCCAAATCAATCAGTGCCGAGTGATCGATCAACGAGGCGTCCTGCCGGTAACCGGTTAGCGGCACCATCTCCACTTCGAGCGGCACGACATTTTTTACCGCGGTAGAGTCGGCTCCATACAGTATTCCGAGGGGGGCGGATACCAGGAGGCAAAACTGCGGGATTAACGGCAACATACGCATGGTCATCACCCTATAAATAATCGAAATAGAATGCAAATATTACTGGAGTCCAGCAGGTTAGAATAGGCGCCGCCGAAGCAGGAGCTGAAACGCAATAAGCAGGAACGGCGGGTAAGGCGCCCCGGCGTTAAAACGTTTTATTAGCGTTCCGTTAGATTTATAATAAAACCGATTGATTTTGTTGTTTCATAGGGGTAATGATTATCCGGTTCATCATTTTCGTGTGGGGACAAAAAATACGTACGTTTTACTATATCAATTTGTCTGTGTGAGTTATGGGTTGTTTCTTGGGGTTATGATCAAATCTGAATGAGGTTGATTATGGGGTTCATGAAAAAATTGTTGCATCGACGCCTGCCTGTCCTTGATCGAGTGTCTTCATATTATTCAGCAAGCGCTACTCGCTTTCTATCCTGCATGGCGGTTGGGGTTCTTTCTATTGCCATGGCTCCCGTGGATGTGCTGGGGCAATCGGCCCGAGGTTTTCGTGGTGAGTGGAACGGCTGGGGTTATGATGCGATGGCGTTGGAGGCGAACAACATCTGGCGGGTAACCGTGCAGGCCAATGCAACTGGTTCCAGAAATTTTAAGATTGCTCATAACAACTGGAATTATGAATGGACGAGTGGTGCCGCAGTGTCCTTAAACACGAAGACCACGTTTGGTACAAGCGGCGGGAACAGCTCAATAAGTGGTACCAGCGGTCGGTATTACACCATTACCATGACCAACGTGAACAGTGGGTCATCCGGCTCGGTAATGGTTCAGGAAACCGTAAACGCGCCTATAGAAATTACGGACGTCTCTCATGATACTTCAGGCGCAAACGGCGTTATGACTGTTCGGATCACTACATCCGCCGCCCCAAGTTCTGGCGAGCTGGTTTTTGTGCGATGGACAACCAACAATTTCCTGAATTCCACATTTGTACAAGCCTCGGGAAGTGGAACCAGTTGGACCGCCGAGTTGTCGCATGCCAACGTGGATCAAAACAAGATCATCACGTACTATGTGTTTACGACGAAAATCGCATCGCCTAACAACGATGTGAATATGCAAACCCTCCGCTTGAACAACAACGGCGGATCTTTCTGGAGTTATCGAGTCGGTCCCGATGCCCGCATCATTGATTCAACAATTTCTACCGCCTATCTTGGCGACACCAATCTTCAGGTCAATGTGGAGTCATGGATGACGCTGGCGTCTATCAATCGCAGTTTCGCCACGATATTCATGCGTCACGCCAATAGCAATCTTACGACCGGAACCATTCAAGGTCCGGGCAGGTCGCCGGGTTTTGCCGTAAATGGTTTTTATGCCGAAACGCCGCAATTTACCGATACAGGCACTTGGTATTGGAGCATGCGTGTATCTTACGGCGCCGGTAATGACTACTGGTTGATGGATGAAGGTAGCTGGCATCGTATTTACAATTTCCGACCTTCCGGCTCTCGGTTGACCATTGAAGTAAGTCCCATCAATCCACCGACCGGGGCAAGTGCCGTTAATAATGGATGCTCCTCGATTGATCTTTCCTGGACCCGCGGCTCGACCAGCTCGGATCGGGATACTTTGATAGTGCGCAACACTTCAGGATCATTCACAACGCCTCCCGGGGGCACACCTCCGCCATCGATCGGTGGTTCCTTCGCCGGTGGCACTCTTGTATATAATGGAAGCGGAACATCATTCAACGATACCGGTGTTTCCGAAGGGACTACCTATCATTACCGACTGTTTGCGATTAATGAAAATTATTATTCCGCCAGTGCTTCCGCCAGCGCTTCGGTGCCGACCACGCCGTCAGCCGCCGGCGCAATATCCGGTTCCACCTGCGTCAATGTCAATCAGGCCGGTGTAACGTATTCGATCAGTCCGGTTGCCAATGCCAACTCCTATACATGGACCGTCCCCTCGGGCGCCACGATAACGGCCGGACAAGGTTCGACTTCCATTACCGTAACGTACGGCTCCAATCCGGGTGATGTCACTGTTACCCCGGTAAATACGGCCGGTCCTTGTTCCGGAACACCAGCCACTCTTGCGGTTGGAATCAATGCTGTCGGCGCGGCGGGGGCGATCACAGGTTTGGATACCGTGTGCGCCAATCAGAATGGTGTTACCTACTCCATCTCCTCGGTGTCGGGCGCTTCTTCCTATAATTGGACCGTACCGGCGGGAGCTACAATTGTCAGTGGGCAAGGAACTACTTCAATTACTGTAAATTGGGGTACAACCTCCGGCAATGTTTCGGTTACGCCTGAAGCAGGGACCTGCTCGGGCACGCCTGCATCATTGCCGGTCAATGTCATCGTCGTAGCCGCCGCCGGCGCAATATCCGGAAATGCTTCTATTGCCTCCGGTGATTCAGCGGTCAGTTATTCCATTTCCTCGGTCAGCGGTGCGGTAAGTTATAATTGGACGGTTCCGTCTGGCGCGACCATTGCCAGCGGACAGGGTACTACATCGATTACCGTGAATTACGCCTGCAATGCCGCTTCAGGTAACGTGCAAGTGACCCCGATTAATGGCAGTTGCTCGGGAACTCCATCCTCGTTGGGCATTACCGTGACTGGAGTAGGCGCGGCCGGTAGCATCACAGGTTCCGCCTCAATTAACGGTGGCGCCGAGGGGGTTAGTTATTCCATCTCCGCCGTGAGCGGCGCCACCACGTATAATTGGACGGTTCCGTCCGGCGCGACCATCGCCAGCGGACAGGGCACAACGTCCATCACCGTTAACTTCAATTGCAATGCCTCATCCGGCAATGTTCAGGTATCTCCACGCAATGCCAATGACTGCGCGGGCACGAGTGGAACTTTGGCCATCACCGCGACGGTGGTCGGAAATGCCGGCGCCATCTCCGGGCCGACAACCCCCTGCATCAATTCAACGCACACATACTCCATTTCAGCGGTAAGCGGTGCGACCACGTATTTGTGGAGTGTACCGTCAGGTGCCACGATCTTGAGCGGTCAGGGAACCACTTCGGTTAGCGTGGAGTGGGGATCCACCAGTGGAAATGTAATTGTCACGCCATCCGGTGCAAATGACTGCGATGGCAATTCCGCATCGTTGGCGGTGAGTCTTGTAACCGGTGCGGCAATATCCATGCACCCGGTGGCGCAGAATACATGCAGTGGTTCCAGCGCAAACTTTACCGTAACCGCAACAGGTTCGGCCCCTGCATATGCCTGGCGTAAAATCGGCGCTGGCTGGGGAAGCGGACGCGAATGGACGTTCGGATCTACATCGGGCGCCGGCCACTTTGTCGGATCGTCTTCAAGTAACGGCGGTTCTGTGAATATCGACTCGGGCGGTGTTGCGTGGGGGTTGTTCAGCGGCGGCAGTGGCGGTATCGCGACCTCGTTGCGTGATTTCGCCGCGCTGGCCGTCGGACATGTGTTCGAAATTGAAATGGACAACGGATCTGTTGATTCCGGTGGAACCGTTGGTTTCGGATTGCGTAATGCCTCCAACCAAAACGTGGTGGAGTTTTATTTCCGGGGCGGTCAGTCGCACTACGAAATAAATCAAAGCGGCGGCGCGGTATTTACAACTGTTCCTTACACCACAAGTGGATTGAAGATTACGGTCACGATCACGTCATCGTCCACGTTCTCTATTTCGGTGCACCATTACTCTGGTGACACTCACTATGGACCGTTCACGGGTTCCTTTATCAATGCCGGACCCATTACGCGCTTCCGCGGTTTTAATTCTGCGGCGGGTAGCGGGTCGTCACGAAACCTGTATTTCAACCGGATAAAAATCGGACCATCCGCCGATAATCCCATCTATATTGATGATGCCGCGAATTATGTCACGGATGGCTCAAATGCCGGTTGGCGTCACACGCCCAACAATAACAATAACGGCGGTACGGGCTTGTTGATTAATGGCGGGGCCATTTCCGGTGCAACAACGGCTTCGCTGACAATCAATCCAACCACGGCGGGTGATATGGGTGATTACGATGTCGTCGTCTACAATGCCTGTAGCGCCGAAACATCTGACTCGGCCGAGCTGGCATTGGTGGTGGTGGGAGCGGCAGGAGCCATTACCGGTGATGCGGCTGTGTGTCCGAACCAGTCTGGCGTCACGTACTCCATTTCTTCGGTGAGTGGCGCAACGACATACAATTGGACCGTTCCATCCGGCGCAACAATTACCGCCGGCCAGGGCACCACGTCCATCACCGTCGACTTTGGCTCATCCGGCGGTAATGTTCAAGTAACCCCGGCCAATGGAAGTTGCAATGGTACCGCATCCAGTCTGGCGGTAACCTTGACGGCGGTGCCCGCAACCCCCGGAACCATCTCCGGCGCCGCCAATGTTTGCCTTGGGCAGAGCGGAGTGACGTACAGCATCAACAGCGTCACCCATGCCACCACGTATAATTGGACAGTTCCATCCGGCGCCACGATTACCGCCGGTCAGGGAACCACATCCATCACCGTTGACTGGGGATCCGCTGATTCAGGAAATGTATCGGTGACCGCCGAAAGCTCCTGCGGAGTCAGTGGCGTGCGCAACCATGCGGTTACGGTCGGGACAACGTTGTCCATCGATACGCAACCCGTCAGCGTCGATGCTTGCAGTGGAACAACGGCCAACTTGACGGTTGCCGCATCGGGTACGCCGGTCAATTATGCCTGGCGCAAACGTAACACGGGCTGGGGATCAGGAAATCAATGGCAATTGAGCGCATCGGCGGGTGGAAGTTTTATCCGAGGCGGTTCAACATTTAATAATGCAAACCAAGGGTCTTGCGGGCTGGATCTCGGCACATCGTGGGGTATCATTAATGCCAACGACAGCGCAGGCTCAACCGCAACGCGGAATTTCCCGGCATTGGTGCCCGGCCAATTCTTTGAAATTGGCATGGATAATGGAAGTATTGATTCAGGCAAGGAAAACGGCTTCGATCTGCGCGATTCAAGTGGCAACACCTTGTTCCGATTCTTCTTCCGTGGCGGCACCACGCATTATCGCTATACGAGTGGTGGTTCCGAACAAGTAACGACCGTTCCCTTCACGCGCTTCAGTCTGACGGTTCGCGTGACCTTGATCAGCAGTACGCAGTACCGACTGACGATTACACCATGCGGCGATTCCGCCACCGAGTACTTTGGAACCCTTTCCAGCGGAAGCCCCGGCACCATTTCCCGGGTGGTGCTGTATAACAACAACTCCACCGGCAATAACAATTATTACTTGTACTTTAACAACATTGTCGCCGGAGTGGCCGTGGATACGGCGGCGGTAAACTACACCGCCTGGACCAATGGCGACAATGAAGGAAGCGGTCCGCTCTCCAACGGTGGAGGTGTTTCCGGCGCCACCACGGCATCTCTGTCCATCAGCGGGGTTACTGGTGCACACGCAGGTTCATATGATGTTGTCATCTGGAATAGTTGCAGTCGGATCACCTCCAGCGCGGCAACCCTGACCGTTGAAGATGCACCGGGCGTCTTTAATGTTACTGGCGGAACAGGATGTAGCGGAGTTGGAGTCACGGTTGGTCTTTCCGGTTCGGAAAACGGCGTCGATTACCAACTGTATCGCGGTGTGACCCCGGTTGGTTCCCCGGTTTCTGGAACAGGTAGTTCAATCAGTTTTGGCAACCAGACTGTGGCCGGAACCTACACGGTCGTAGCTACAGGCGGTGGTGGATGCACCGCCAACATGACGGGCAATGCGGTTGTTACCGCGTCACCTGCCGCGCCGGGTGGCGTTAACGCGACTGCTGGTAATGATATGGTATCCTTAAGCTGGAACTCCATGGGTGGTGGAGTGACTTACAATGTCAAACGTAGCACCGTTCAGGGCGGACCTTATACGACATTGCCCGCCGGCGATGGTATTTCCGCAACCAGCCTGGAGGATACCACCGCGGCCAATGGATCCACGTACTACTATGTTGTCTCTGCGATCAGTAGTTCTTGTGAAGGTCCTGATTCTTCGGAAGTCAGTGCCACGCCCACGGCTTCGCCGATTCCCGCAGTGCCCGCGTCTCTGGCCGCTTCCGGAGTCACGATCAGTTCGTTCCAGGCAAGCTGGGGCGCCGCCATGTATGCGAATGATTACCGGCTTGATGTCTCGACGTCCCCTTCATTCGGATCGTTTGTATCGGGGTACAATAATTTGACGGTTGCCGGCACCAGTCAATCTGTTTCCGGACTTGCCAGTGGCCAGACCTATTACTTCCGGGTTCGCGCTGTAAACGGTTCTGGCACCAGCGCAAACTCCGGAACCTTCAGCGTAGTAACACCGGACACGGCTAATGTTGAAATTCTGTCCATTGAGGACACTGGACCCGGCACGGGTGATCTCATATTTACGGCAACGGTGGGCGCCAATTATGATGTGTATTACAGCGATAACAGCGGGACAACCTGGACACCGCTGACAACAGTGACGGCTCAAAACTCGACGGAAACCCTGTCCGTGGCGGAAAACAGCCACCGCTTGTTCAAGGTGGTGATCGCGGGCGCAAATGTGAACTCCAGCCCAAGTACACCTCATGCCGTGGTGGAGAAAATGATTCCGTCCGGCTACAGCATGTTCAGCGCGCCGGTCGTCTATGCGGATTTAAGCATCTCCGGTGTCTTTGGCGATGAACTGAAGACCGGCTTATCCAATGGTTCCAAGTTGTACTTCTTTGAACCCAATGAATCGATGTCGGTCATTACGCTTACCAGCGGCTCGTGGATTCCTGACTACACCCCGAATGCCGGCCAGGGCTTCTTTATTGAAAACCTGGGCGCTCCGTACACAACCCGCTTCTCGGGTCCGGTCGGCAATACTGGCAATGAATCCATCACATTGAGCGGACATGCGGATGGACGCTGGAACATTATCGGGTTGTCGCAGGGAAGAACCCGCACCTTTGCCCAGACCTTCCCGAATGGAAACAGTTCGGTTTACAGCACGCCGCCAACCGCAAATTGGAATCAGAACTTCGCCGATGTGATCGCCATCGACCTCGGTAATGGTGTGTTCCGCCGTGTCTTCCGCGCGGGCGACGGGACCTGGCGTGATGCTGCAACACTGCAAGCCCCGAATTTCACTTTCCCTCCGGGCGCTTCGGTTTATTATCAACGGCGTGGCGGAAATATGACCATTAACTTTTAATCGGATCGTACATGAACAAGAATAAAGTAAATCTATTCAGTATCAGCGTTGTGGTGGTGGCGGTTTTCGCGGCCAACACGACCCTCGCGGTGATTGATGTGTTGCATCAGCAACTCTTTAACAGCAACCCCGGGGGAGCTTATTCAACGTTGGCCGGCAGTCAGTTCAGCGCCAGCGGATACAACGGTGGCGTCGGGAACAGTTCGGTGGATATGGATGCCTCGGCGGATGGCATAGGTGGTGGATCTCCCAGCGGATCCGGTTCGTATGAAGGAAGTTTTGGCGCGCAAGGCGCACCCTCGCCGGAAACCGGAACCTTGCGTATTACGGATTCGGGCTTTTTGACCGACTACGCAACCACCTATCCCGGATACGCGAGTTATACGCTCGGATTTGCGTTTTATGCCAGCGTCGTTCCGGCCGACTTTATCATCACCATCAGCAATGGCACGGACTTCTATCTTTACAGTGCATTAAGCCAGGTATCAGCCGGCGGTTGGAATGCAATCTGGTTGAACTTCGACAGCGGTTGGATTGGTTCCGGGTCATCGATTCCCAATCCGTTGTCCGGCATGTCGTATATTGACATAAGCTGGAGCCGGAGCGGCACCGCCGCCCAGCAGTTCTATGTTGATGATATAACACTTCTGGGTAACACCAGCGGTAGTAGTTCAAGTAGTGGCGGCGGTGGGGGGCCGTCCGCCATTCCTGAACCTACCACGGTCAATCTGCTTATTTCAGTCGCTGTTGTGTTGATCGCGATGCGGCGCATGCGCTCCATGGGAAGCAACGCCGCAAATGAAAATGTTGCTGATACGGTTTCGTGATTGAATCACATATCGGCAAGCACCTTTTTTCCCGACCTTTATTATCTGTAAGTACACCGTGAGCATTAATGAGGTGGATACGTTTTCCCGTTTTGACTGCGTGAGTAACGCGCGTGTGAAATCATCCACGCGGGCAAGTCGGTGTAACTTCCTGTTTTTATGTATCCTGTTTTTTCCTTGTCTGCATCCATTCGCTTTCGGCGCTTCGCTCTATACTGAAACCTTTACCGACTCCGCATCGGGTTGGGCCGGAGTAGCCTTGAACCCAATGACGGTAACCAACTCCATGTTGGGTAATCCGGGGGGAAGTTTGCAGGGTTCTTTCTCCGCAACGCCTTTTCCTCCGCTCAATGGTTCGTTTGTCGCAACCGGCCATTTGGCATCGGCGAATTTTATCGGCGACTACACCGAAGCCGGCGCCTGGTTGCTGGGGTTTGATTTCATGGCCGAGCACATCGTTCCTTCGGATCTTCGCGTAGAAATATATTCATCGAGCAATTTCATCTACCGAATAGTTTATCAGTTAAACTTTCAAGATGTCGCGTGGGAAACGGGGGTATGGTATTCCATCCGGATTCCGTTGCTGTCTGCGGCAACCGGCGGGTGGTTGGAGGACATAGATCAATTCAATACCATCATGACAAATGTTTCCCGGCTTGAAATAGTTGTGTTCCGTCAAACTGCGATGGCTCAAACCTATTATGTCGACAATATCTTTCTCGACCGGCTTCCCATTGCGGTGCACATGACGGAATCCAACCTGGAGTGGTCGCATTTCCGCAACGGAGAGGATTACCGCTTTCAGGCCTCCTCGGATATCACCTCGCCGAATTGGTTTGATCTGGGTAGCTTTACCGCGACGGGCTCCGTTTACAATGTTGCAATTAGCGCGACGAATGCATGGCAGTATTATCGGATGCTGATGGAGTGATTTTTGGCTCGGCGGGAGCCTCGCCCTCCCGCTGGAAACGCTGTTGCTGGAAGGCGGAATAGCCGCCGCGCAATGAGGACATATCGCATTTATTTTATAAGGAAGTAACCATGAATAAAATCATCGCTGTCCTGGCCATCATGGCCGTGTCTTTTCCCCTTTATGCCGCAACGACGCCGGAAGAGGTGGCGCTTCGCTATTTCGAGGCATTCAAGAAAGGCGACCCGGTTTCCGTTGCCGACAGCATGCATCCCGATGAAATATACAAACTCAAAAATCAGTTGCTTCCGTTGCTGAAACGCGTGGAACAAATCGATGAGCAGGTTGTCGATTTGGAGATTCAAGCCTTGCGGCAGTTGATGGGGGCAAGTGATGCTTCGACGCTCGAGGAGGAATCGGCGCGCGATTTTTTTATCCGATTTACCCGGTGGGTCATCCTGCGAAACCCGGAGCTGAACAAAGCCATGGCGGATGCGGTTATGAAGCCGGTCGGGCATGTGGTGGATGGCGATATAGCTTATGTGGTGGGCAAGGTGGATGTAACAGTGATGGGAACTCCCATTTCCCAGATGAAAGTCATGACGGCGAGAAAAAGTGATGACGGGTGGCTGATGACCTTGACCGATGAAGTCGAAGGCGTAATCCGGATCATGCAACGACGGTTTGGTCGCGCGGGCATGTAATGGCGCTGTCCGGTGAAGCAGGGGTTTCGCGCACAAGTCATGGCGTGCGTTTCCGTAATTTCGGCGCCTCTTTCCTTTTTGTAACCATCTCGTTTCTGGTCTATCGCGTTTCACCGCATACGGCGGGGCAAAGAGCGTTCACCGATCGTTTGTTTGGCTGGACCGGTCAGGAAGCGCTTGTGTTTGCGTATGCGGTTTATGCCTTCCTGTTGTTGGTGTTTTATCTGCGGGAAAAATCGCCCGGCGTTTCCAAGTCCATCCATGCACTTCGGGCATTGCGGTCGATTTTTTCCGCGCCACGGGATGTTATGCGGTCCGGTCTGCCCCGGGATCAAAAACTCGGACTGTTAAGCATCATCGTGAAGGGGTTCTTCGCTCCG
This sequence comes from Kiritimatiellia bacterium, assembly GCA_035327305.1. Taxonomy (GTDB): domain Bacteria; phylum Verrucomicrobiota; class Kiritimatiellia; order CAIVKH01; family CAIVKH01; genus CALMUP01. The sequence continues at coordinate 11,046 of DAOLDL010000068.1, forward strand.
GTCATGTTTTTGTCGCTGGTTGAACTTGTCGGCACGATGATAAGCAACGGCGTGGCGCTGTACCGGGTATCGCCGATGTTGCGTGATCATTTTCTGTTGATCTTCAATGCGCATGGTTATTGGTTTCTCTTCCAAATGATACTTGTTGTCGATGTGTATTTTTTCACCATCGGATATCTGATCGAGCACCCTTCGCTGAAAAACAACATCCGCTCGATAGACTCCTCGCTGATGGGGTGGGTTGTTGTATTGGCCTGTTATCCGCCATTTAATATTCTGACCGCGCGGCTCATCGGTAACACATCGTCCGATTTCCCTCAATTTGAATCACCGGTGATGCACCTCGGAATTAACCTCCTGCTACTTGTGTTGATGGCGGTTTATTCATGGGCCTCGGTTGCCTTGAATTTAAAGGCGAGCAATCTTACCCACCGGGGCATCGTTGAGCATGGACCCTATCGGTTTGTCCGCCATCCCGCCTATATGGCTAAAAATATGGCGTGGTGGCTCGGGGCAATTCCGGCCATGATGGCGGCATACACGATGTCATTGTGGGAAGTTGTGTTGGTGGTTTCCTGTCTGCTGGGCTGGACCGGTTTATACCTTTTGAGGGCCTTGACCGAGGAAACGCATCTGCGTCAGGTCGACGGCGAATACGATGCATATTGCAAACGTGTTCGCCATCGTTTTATTCCGGGACTGATTTGAGCGCGTGACCTTTTGAGCGGCATGCTCTTCTCCGGATCTTCGCAATCTTGCTCATGATCGGGGCGGAGGGGGCAATCTGTCTTACTTGTTTACTTCAGCGATGGCTTCTTTGGTGATCACGGCGCGATCATCCACGTATAGAACGGCCGGGACGCCCTTGTCGTTGACTTGTGAAAGATCCACCACGGCAAGGTAACCTCGCGATTTATAAAACGGCGCGAGTTTTTCGCGTATTTCCGTCATGAGATTGGCCCGAATCCGTCGATTTTGTTCTTCCCATCGGCGTTTTTGAGCTTCATTGAACGTGCTGATCCGTTCTTCCAGGGAACGCAATTCCACGACTTTCGCATCCATGTGTGTGCGAATATTCCGAACATCCGCCTCGGTGACATTTTCCTCGAGTATTTGAGCGCGAAGCTTCTTGATTTCATTTTGCAGGATGTCAAATTGCGTCGCCATAATGACGCGTTCGCGGTTGATACCATCCAGCAAACTGTTTAATTGATCATTGGCCAGTTTGGTTTTGAAGAAGTTGGTAAAGACCTGTTCGTAATCCACAAAAGCAATGGCGCCGCGAGGTGATTGAGCAATCGCCGCAGTTCCGCACAACAGCAGAAGCGCCAACAACAGGCCAAGACCGGGTTGCGTTTTGGCGCGTTTCGACAATTTGCCAGCTAAACGATTAAATTTATGCATGTGTATTAACGGCCTTAACGATGCCCTTGATTATTTTGAACCGGGGCAAATTTACAAGAGCAAACACGCGCCAAATTATCGTGCGTGTTGCGGGTCGATTAAGGGGGCCTGCACGGCGCTTGAAAACGGCCGTTGATTCATTCATGCTGGCCGCTATACAGGATGGATATCATGCATAAACAATTTTGGATTCTGGTTCCGCTTTTATTGTCGGGTTGTATAACGATGGAGACGCCCGAGCAGATGATGGAGCGCATTTCCCGCCAAAGCGAAGAAAAAGCATCCGCCGCGATATTGAGCGATCCTTCTCCACACGAGCGCACCCGTGCCGCGCGCGAACTCGGTCGCAAGGGCGATGCGGCCTCCGTTGACTTGCTGATCAAGGCGTTGGGTGATGCCGATGCCATGGTGCGCGCGGCGGCGGCGGAAGGTTTGCGGGATGCGGGTGACGCGGGAGCAAAGGGGCGGGAACCGGTCATGGCGGCGTTACTGGCCGAATCCGATCCTTCCGCAGTTGTCGCCATGGGCTGGGCGCTGCAACGGTGGAAAGTCGACCTGCGGCCCGCTTCGGATGTGTTTGCCGGCGTGATGAGCCAAACCAACAATCCCCGTGCCCGGTACCATGCCGCGTTGCTGACGCGAAGTTTCGCCGAAGTCAGTGTTCTTGCCCCGGTGTATGTGGACACGCTTGGCACGAAAGTCGCACAGGATGCGCGAAACAAACCGGATGAATTAATATCGGACTTGATTCCCAAAAACGGCAAGACGCTTATTCCGTTTGTTGTCGCAGGCGCAGAAAGTGAAAACCCGGCGACGCGAGCGGAGGTTGCTCGTTTGTTGCGCAAGTTCAAGCCGCCGGTAGATCCAATGGATCGCGTACGGCAATTGAGGGAGAATCCGCAAGCCGACATCATGAAAACAATCCTGCCCGCCGAAGTTGAGGCCGCGTTGCTTCGATTGCTCGCAGATCCCGACGCATCGGTGAGGGCGGCGGCGGCGTGGTCGGCCGGCATGTGTGATCCGGCGCCGGATGCATCGGTCCCGTTGTTGCGGGGATTGTTGAAAGACACGGACGAGGCAGTGCGTTCGGCCGCAGTCTATGCCATCGGTCCGATGGTGGTACTCAAGCGCGCGCCGAAAGAAACGTTGGATGACATGTCGTTCCTGATCGATGACGAATCCGCGAAGGTTCGCGCGGCCGCCGCACATTCACTTGCCCAGCAAGGGTCACTACCGGCAAATATCACGAAAAAGCTGGCGCTCAAGTTGGATGCATCGCGCGAACCTGATGCGTATGCACGGTCAATGATTGCGGCGGCATTGGGGAGCGGCGCCAAATCACCCGAAATGACGACGGCACTGCTTAAGGGATTGAAAGACTCCGACAAAACCGTGGTGGAGCGAACGCTGTCGTCGATCGGTCAGTCGGGCGTAGAGGATGCGGATGTGCTCACACTTGTCGCAGATCTTACCCGTCCGGAGGCGGATTTCGGCATCAGGCTGAATGCCTTGGGCGCGTTGAATACACTGGGCGCAAAAGCGCGGCCAGTTCGCGCTCATGTGGTTGCCGCGGCGGGGGATCCCAACGAGGCTATCCGCTCGGCGGCTCAATTTGCCCTGAAGAATATCGACTAGGCATATTCTTGGAATTCCTGTTGGCCGGGAAGGGGAGGTTATTTCCGCAACCGTCAGCCCCAGAATCCTGACCGGAAAATTAAGCCGATAACAATTGACAGTTTCGATGCGTTGGTTAGGATTTGGTTAAGTATAAGGGGTGTTTTTGTGAGCAAACGCAATTGGTTAACTGGATGTATCATACTTGCGGCTTGTTTAGTATTTTCCGCATCTCCGTCTGCCTACTCTCAATCTGTATTCACGTGGACCGGTCTCGGTGCAACCAGTGATATGGCTGATACGGGAAATTGGGCGGGAAATTCCAACGGTATAGCCTTCGGCGTTCAGACGTTCACGGGAGGCACGCGTACCGATCCTTTTCTTGTGAACCCGATTAATACGCATCGATTCATTTTTACCAATGCGGAATCCTTCGTAATCAGCGGCGCTCGAATTACCTTTTTTGACAATGGCGGTACGGACCCGGTCATTCGGAATTGGAGCACCAACGTCCAGACGATCATGAATGAAATTCGCGGTGATGACACTTTCGCCAACGATCCGTTGCTCGTACAAGCCAACAATGGTGACATCATCCTCATGGGAATGGTCAGCAATCGAGGTTCCACCCTTGTGATCACCGGTGGAAGCGATAATCGGTATGTGGCGTTTGGCGGTGAAGTAAAAGGCACGAATGTCAACGTGGACAGCGGGCAAATGCGCCTGCTGGAAGGCGGAAGCATTGACGGTATTAATGCCAATGCGTCCATGGGTATCGGTTCAGGATCCACCACCAATACCGCCGCCGCTTTTTACATTGCGGATATGGATGGCGGCACGGTGGTCAACAAACAGATTAACATTAATCGCGGCAATGGCTCGGGCGGTAATCGCGTAGTCGGCGGATTGAACACCAGCGGCACCAATGTATTTAACGGCAATATCGTTCGGGGAACGGATGGCAATCGTGCTACGACATTGTCTGCGGCGGCCGGCGGAACCGTTGATTTCAATGGAAACATCACTGGTGATCACGGGGTGATTGTTCGCGGACCGGGCACCGTTCGATTTGGCGGTAACAATACCTATGCCGCATTTACCTCCATTGAATCGGGACAGTTGCATGTCAAGGAAGACGCAGTAGTTGCCGCGGCCGGTCAGACGATTTTTCTTGGCCTTGGCACAACGCCAACCGTGTCGGCGGGTCTCATGATTGCTGATGCGGATGGTGGTACAGCCATGAACTTGAACATACAGATCAATCCCGGGCAGGATTCCAACCGAACGATCGGTGGGCTTAATACCAGCGGCACCAATACATTCGGCGGCAACATTACGATGAACGGCGAAAATCGTAGCGCCACCTTGCATGCGGAAGGCGGCGGCACGGTGAATTTCGACGGAGTGCTTTCCGGCGCCGGCGGCATTACCAAAACCGGTGATGGAATTGTTCACTTTAATGCCAATAACACCTATACCGGAAATACCGTGGTGACGGCGGGAACATTGCGGTTGGGCGACACGGGATCCATCAGCAACTCGCTTGTGATCAATGTGTTCGCCGGCGCGACGTTTGATGTTGGCGACAGCGGATTCTCTTTGAAATCCGGCCAGACGTTAACCGGCGCTGGAAACGTGTCCGGCGCATTGACACTGCAATCCGGATCCGTGCTTGCCCCCGGCAACAGCCCGGGTCAAATGACGTTTACCGAGGATTTGATTCTGGCCGCCGGGGCCTTCGTGGAAATAGAAATCGGTGGATATGGCGCCGGTGTTGATTACGATCAAATCGTCATGGCCAACAGCGCGTTGTACAACAACCAGGGAGCGACGTTGCAGGTTGTCTTCATCGATAATTTTGAAAACAGCGTGGCGCTGAATTCGGTCTTCACGATCGTAAGCGGCGCAAACTCCGGCGCTTTCGATGGAATCAACGAGGGCGATGTCATCACGGCCAATGGTGTTGACATGATTGTTTCCTACAATGACGGCATGGACATAACGCTTACCGTGGTTCCCGAACCAGCCGTTGTGGGCCTTTTGTTTGCCGGCCTCGCCTTGATGGCATACCGACGCAGGAATATCTGATTTGCGTTATAACGTAGCCTGGTCGTACTCGGAAAACCGGGCTTCCGCAGTGTTCCGATCAGACTCGGGGACACTCCTGCCACATAACCTTAATCATGCTCTTAAACTTAATCTTAATCTTCCCGATTTCCGAATAGGGAAGAAATAATCCATTCCGTCAGAACCGCACGTGATCAATACGAGATATTCGACCAGGGATTGCTCGTGCCGACACCGGCGCCGCCGGTGTCGCCCGAGATTGCCCCGGACA
>DAOLDL010000069.1:0-15926 GCA_035327305.1 Kiritimatiellia bacterium
GCAGCTGACTCTTAATCAGCGGGTCCGGGGTTCGAGCCCCCGATCTTCCACCAATAATCCTTACCCCATCACTTCCGCAATTGATCCGCACAGATAACCGATGTTCTGGGATGTAATTCCGGCAACATTTATACGTCCGCCCTTGACGATATAGATGCTTTTCTTTTCCCGCAGGAACGCGACTTGATCATCGGTAAGGCCGCTGAATGAAAACATGCCTTTTTGCCGTTCAATAAACGAGAAATCGGTTTTGATGCCCTGATTCTTCAACGCCAGCACAAATTGCGACCGCACATCGGCAATACGATGACGCATCGCACTTAATTCTTCCAACCATTGAGTCTTCAGGATTTCATCGGATAATATGGCGCTTACGATCAAACCGCCGTGGGCCGGCGGGTTGGAGTAGTTAACCCGGATGGCTATCTCCACGTGGCTAAAAGCTGTTTCCGCATTAGTTCGATTAGCGGCTATCAAACTCAACGCGCCGGTCCGGTCCTGATAAAGCCCGAAGTTTTTTGAAAATGAACTTGATACCAGTAATTCAGGACATGACTTTACCATGGCCAGCAATCCTGCCCTGTCCTCTTCGATTCCTGCGCCAAATCCCTGATAGGCAAAATCAAGAAACGGCATCCATTTGCGCTTTGCCGCAATTTCGGAAACCTGCGACCATTGTTCATCAGTCAAATCAACACCGGAGGGATTATGACAGCAAACGTGAAGCACAACGATGTCGCCTTCCGGAATCTTATCGAGATCTGCCGACATGCCATCGAAATCCAACCCACGCGTTGCGGAGTCATAGTAGGAATACTCTTTAACGGTAAATCCGGCGGCTTCAAAAATTCCCTTGTGATTTGCCCAGGTCGGACGACTTACCCACACCGTGGCATTCCCCTTTACCTTTTTCAGAAAGTCAGCGCCAACGCGTAAGCCGCCGGTTCCCCCGGGGGTATGCGCCGTGCGAATGCGACCTTCCGATATCGCCGGGTGCTCCTCACCGAGAATTAAATCCTGCACCATGCGTCCGTATTCGGGTTGCCCCCCGATCGGCATGTACGATTTCGATGAAGCAGAGGCCAAAATTCTTGCTTCGGCGGTTTTAACGGATTCAAGCACCGGAGTTTGACCCTGATTGTCCTTATAGATGCCCACGCCCAAATTGACCTTGAGGGGATTTGGATCTTTCTTCCAGGCTTCCGTTAGCCCGAGAATGGCGTCGGGCGGCGCTGACGTTAAATGCTCAAACATATATATCCAGTGGGTTAGTTAGTATAATACTTCTCGAACCAGGGAGTGATGGTGTCCTGTTCCGGTTTTACAATTTTCATTTCCCGGGCGGCATTTTCCGGCGAATCGGATGCATGAGCGGCATTGATCATGATATCCTTGCCATATTCCTTGCGCACCGAGCCGGGGCCGGCCTTGCTGGGGTCGGTGGGGCCGAGAATCTTGCGAATTTTTTCCACGGCATTTTTGCCTTTATAAATCAACACCAGACAACGGGATGTTCCGGGTTTCCCCTTGTCTTCCGGTTTGACTTCCGTCGGACGCACTCCGGTCATAAATTCAATGATTTGGTAAAACTGTTCATCTCCGAAACACGGGCCAACCAATTCACCCAGCTTAACTTTCACATCATCCGGCAAGGTAAACCCAAACGCCTCTTTTAATGCGGCAGTGGCTCGTTGTGCGGAAGGTTCTTTGAGCTTCTGACGCAGTACCTCCTGTACCGGTCCATAAAATTCCTCACCTTCGGCAACACTCATGCGGTGCACTTTAACCCCGATAATACGCAAACCGGACGCCGAAAAAAGGTCAATGATGTTACCGGGGCGGGAACTGGGAAAGCGGAAATTATCCGGTTTGATGATGACCAATGTCCGCTGGATATCTTCGCCGACCTCAATATCATCGGCATCATCGATCAGTCCTCCATCCGTCGCGGAGAACTTTGACCACAACGCGAGAACAGCCCTGGTGGTTTCGGGAGTACGGCTGATGGTAACGGCAGGTTCAACATAACGAATCTGGTTGTTTTCGTCGTAAATCAAATCACCAAACGTGTCGCGTACCGTTTCCCCGGAGGTTGTCAGCTTGCGCAGGCTACCAACCGCACTGCGTATCTTGGCTATGGCATCTTCACCTTCGAACAATAACATCATGACCCGGCGACGCCTTCCGGTACGGGAGTCCGGGCCATAATTTTCACGAACATGACGGGCGATGATTTCCGACTCCTCCGCGGGAAGATCCGGAGCTGTCCGAATTAATTCGGCATACTGCTCGACAAGTTCCCTTCCTGGACCAAACATGCGAGCGGCCACCAAATCCAAACCCGTTCGGCTGACAATGCGACTGATGACTCCGCCGGTCCGGGACTTGGCGATGATGTATGGATTTACCAGTACGTATGCCAATTCAACTGCCATAAAAACTCCATTTTGTAATTGGCCGAGGAGAATAGGTCGAAACCATCACGCAATCAAGCTGTAACCACGGGAAAATCGATAAGCGGATCCATCAGCGATAGGTTTGGATCAACCTCGGTGGTGGAGCCAGAATGAGCATTTGGCGCATAACAGGCCATGCCAGCCGCCGCAATCATGGCGGCATTGTCCGCACAATACTCCGGGCGGGCAAACCAGACGGGAAGACCAACTTTCTCACCAAAAAGGGCTAATTTTTCCCTCAACCTTCCGTTGCGGGCCACCCCGCCGGCACAGCCGATCATGCGGTATTCCCCCAGCTCCACGGCCTGTTTGACTCGTCGCATCAAAGTATCAACCACCGCCTCCTGATAACTGGCCGCCAGATGTGGCAATCTTTCCGGCATAATTTCATCAGGGTTATTTCGTACATGATAAAGTAGCGAGGTTTTTAAACCACTGTAGGTGAACGGATACTCCCAGCCACCAGAACCGGCTGGTGCATTTCCCCGAGGAAATGCGATCGCCGATGGATTTCCGGTTTTCGCGAGTTTCTCAATTTCCGGACCGCCGGGATAACCTAATCCCATGACCCGAGCACCCTTGTCGAGAGCTTCACCTGCCGCGTCGTCCAATGTTTGCCCCAGTACCTGCCACCGGTCCACAGCCTGCCGAGCAATAAGGCAGGTATGTCCGCCAGACACCAATAAGGTCAAATGAGGGTAAAGTAGATCAGCGGCTGGTTCCTTCTCGGCAAGACAGATGGACTGAATATGCCCAATCAGATGATTGACGCCATATAGTGGAACACCCAAACGAAGCGATAAGCCTCGGGCATAGGCAACACCGGTTAAAAGCGATGTGGCCAAACCCGGACCTCGTGTCACGGCAATCCCGGAAACGTCTGCCCAATCCACCTCCGCCCCCTGCATGGCGCGCCGCACAACCTCGGGAAGCGCCTGAACATGACAACGGGAAGCCAGCTCCGGCACTACACCGCCATACTTTTTGTGATCGGCAATCTGGCTGTAAATGATATTGGACCGAACGCGTCCATCAAACTGCACGACCGCCGCCGCCGTTTCATCGCATGAAGTTTCAATACCCAGGAAACAGGCACTGCTGGAATGTATCGATTGGCTCATCGCGAACTGCGAGCCTGATAAATCATGATGCCTTTGAGTGTGGAAATGGCGCGGGTAAGCTGGATATCGTATTTTTTAATTGCGTTAAAATCGGACTCCCGGGCGCCGGTACTCAATTGCCGGTTGCGTTCAGTCATCAGCGATTGCCAATTATCGGGAGACATGGGAACGAGAATATCCGGTTCTATTCCTTTCTCATGAATCAGCCGGTTAGCCGGTGTAAAGTATCGCGCCGTAGTAAGCCGCAGTGCCGTACCTTCGTCCATGGGCAGTACACTTTGAACCGATCCTTTGCCAAATGTTTTTTCCCCCACCAGAACAGCCCGTTTGTGATCCTGCAATGCGCCGGCAACGATTTCCGACGCGCTGGCGCTCCCGCTGTTCACCAGAACCACCATGGGCATGGTCAATGGCTTTTCGCGAGACGTTACCCGAAAAACCTGTTCATCGCCCTGGCGGCGACCTTGTGTGGACACAATCACTTCACGGTTGTTGAGAAAAATCTGACTTACGTCGATGGCGGACCGTAAAAGTCCACCGGGATTGTTGCGCAAATCTAGCACCAGGGCACGCATGCCTTCCTGCTTCAACCGATCCAATTCACGCCGCAAATTCCCGGCGGTTGTCTCATTAAACGCCGTAATGCGAACATATCCAATGCCATCCTCGATAATGCTGGTGTCTTTGACGCTTGGGACTTTGATCTCCGCGCGCTCCAATGTAATTTCCTGCACCTCGCGGGTTTGCGGACGCAATATTTTCAATGTCACCTTGCTACCCGGTTCGCCGCGCAATTTTTTGACCGCTTCCGGAAGTGATATGCCATCGCACACAAAACCGTTGATTTCCATGATGCGATCCTCTGGAAGCAATCCGGCGCGGAATCCCGGGGTATCCTCGATCGGCGATACGATGGTCAAGTGGTTGTCTTTGACGGAGATAATGATTCCCAACCCGCCAAACTGCCCTCGCGTATCATCCTGCATGTCCTCATACGCGTCCTTGTCCATAAACTGACTGTGCTCGTCAAGCGCGTTCATCATACCGCGCATGGCGCCGCGAATGAGAAATTCATAGGACACCTTGTCCTTGTCGACATAACTGTTGCGGATTTGCTCAAGCGCTCGCGTAAACATGGCAATGTTGCGGTACGCGTCTTCACGCTCGTTGTTCGAATCAACCTCCTTTGAATACAGGCGTGAAACAGCAAACGTGGCCCCTAAGACCAAGGCCACAAGGGTCCAGCGTAGCAACATGACTGGATTTAGGCTTTTCGACATATAGTATAAGATAATCCGTAGATGTATTTTGCTCAAACAGGAAATCACGTATTAACAAAAAAGAGTGCGACTGGCGGGCTGTCCACACACCACTTCAATACTCATAAATAACGCGGTAGTGACGAACTGTTGAAGGTGGTGACAAATCCAGCAGTTGCTCCGAACCTGCGGTTCCGTCGCGAATTCTTCGGTCAAGAAACTGCCATCCGCTGACGCTCAAATTGGTCGACGATTCCACACGGTAAGTGCCGTAAGGAACTACGGGCCAGTTCAAGGTGGAGCCGGACGCGACGCTGATCAAATTGGTTACGGCAAGACGGGATGCCGGATTGGCCGGATCAGTTCCCGTCACATATTCATCCCAGTTCGAAAAACCATCGCTGTCAAAATCCCCGGCAGGTGTATTGGTAAGCGATCCGAAATGCATCATTTCCCACGCATCCACCATGCCATCGCCATCCGAATCGGCAAAATTACCACTGATCACAACCGAGTATATTCCAGTCGTGAATTCAAACAGCGATGAAACGCCGACATAAAAATGCCGAAGCCCGCCGTGATTGGTCCAAACGATTCGGCTTGGACTATTTGTATTAACGGCAAACGCAGAATTGGTTTTTCTTAAATCATCGCCTTCGGCAAAAGCTTTGATGGCAAAAACATTATCCCACAACGTCACGTTGTTGACATTGATGGTGTAGACCAATGAAGGCGCGGCGAGAAACTTGAACCAGTCCTGATCCGTATCATAATTGATGGTTGCCGTGATTCCGGTCGAAATCAACGTTGCCACGTCGGGAGTATTCCCGTGATCATCGGCGTACGACACCGCTCCACCGCAACATGCGACCAGATATATGAGCCATGGAAGTCGCATTTTCATCCGGCACTCATACTTGTCGATCGCCCGGACATCCGGTAAGCCAGAATCCATAAACCGCACGCCGCGCTATCAATCGTGAGTCGTAATGCATGGAAACTTTTTTTCAGGCCCATCGTCAACCTGGATTCACTCGGATTTTCCGGCATATCCCACCAATCAAGCAAAGCGTCCGATCGACATCCGATTTTTTCGGCAAACCATTTTGCCGGCCTGCTTTGACACAGGTAATTACGCCAATTTGATGCGATGTAATAATCAGGGACAGGTATCGCCATGTCGGGCATGGAAACACCGAAATATTTCCGCAAAACCCATAATCCTCGGTAATAATCCCGCCGATCTTGCGTTTTTTCAATGCGCAACTGAACCGCATTGTGTGTTGTTGCATCGGCGGCGGTTATCATCAACGCGGCATCAAACCATGGAAGAATCGGTCCTGCATTGATTAATTTTTCCTGCAAATCGTTTTCTGAAACTGCATATCGCAATCGCGACTCCTTCTCCGCATGCAGAAGCGCCATAAGTATCCTGTCGACCGGTGATTTAAAATCAAACGATCGGTCCGCGGAAATACGATAGGGATGATCCACGGACCAGTGCAAGTCCACGGGAAACATGCCGTCGGACCGGATAAGTGGCCAATGCAAATGATATCGGGCCAGATACCATCGCGGAGCAAGCCGATTGCGAATGCGATAACCGGACGCCTCCATGATCGCCAACGCCTTCCATTTGTCGCGCCGATCGACCATTAAATCAATATCGGCAAAGTAGCGCAATGCGGGGTCACCGTATAATTCATTTCCATGAACGACTCCCCGCCAGGCATAAGCAGAAATACCTGCCGCGGCCAGCAATTCATTCAGGCGTTCAGTTTCAATCGTGAATTTCCGGGCATGACCAATCATGTTAAAATAAGCGGTGCGGCATTCGTCCAGAAACGATGCGTTGAAGGTAATACCATCAAATTCCACACCATAAAACAGCGGTTCCAGACGCTGGCGGCGCACCCACTCCTGAAATGCTGTGGGATCTCGTGTCGAAGCGACTTGAGCCAGAAAACGGGAAAGGATGGAAGCGAGAGCATTCATGGCAATGTTCCGGGGCGGTTCACGATCAAGCCGGGATCTCCCAAAATCTGATACGTTGAAAGCTCGGAAACAAACGGATTGAAATTAAACAGATTTTCCGCCGCCTCAAACGCAACATCACCCAGATATCGCCGTTGCCGGCTGGCCAGCGAATTGGCAAATCCCTGGGCGACATAATCTGCATACAATTGAACAGACAATGCGGTGGGCGAAAACACCGATGCCGCGCCTCGATGGACTTCAATGAATGCCTCGGACAGGCAATTGGTCAGCCGCTCCACGAACGATCCGTTCTGACAGGAAAATATCGCAACCAGAGGATACGTCGTATTACTCAATGTGCTCATATTGGTTACATTGAGCAGATTGGCCGACGACCATTGATTCAATGCGCCATGCCCCACATACGTAATCAAACGGTTGCCACTGCTATTGATTAGCGAGACAATCTGTGTTTGTGTCGCAGACGGCAGTGATGCCTGCTGAATTAAGTACCCATTGCTGAACAGATAAGGGTAAATGTACGTGTCCGTGCTTCCCTTGAAATTAATATTGGTGGCAAAATCCGAGACCAACAATGCCGGTTTAAACAAACCACCAGCATCGTGATGAATCACTTTGCTCACGACATTGCTCAAGGAAACACCCGATGACAGTGACATGCGTCCGACTATTACATCCGGCAATAAATCATCTCCATCGACAAGTCCATACCAGGTATCCTTGGCGGCGACAACAAACGGAGTCGGACCGAACTTCACCGGGACATTGACGGCTGGAATACTGCCGATGTGCCCGAGCGGATCGTAGGTTCCCTCCCCGATCAACAAGGCGAAACGCGGTTTCGGCGGCGTCCAGTGATGATAGGCGTATCCGATAAATTGCTTGATCGCGTCGGCATCGACAATTCCATAACCGAATTCATTATAAACATCATTCAGCGGTGCGACCACGATATTAAGTCCGTTCGTAAACCGCTGTTTCGCCAAACGATACATCTGCGCCCGAAACTCCGTCGGGCCGATCATCAGGTAGTCGGCACGTCTCGCCATGTCTCCCAAGTTGCGGAACCGGACTTCATGCGGAGTCTGGGCATTTAAGATGCCGTTCGTTTGTATAATCGCATAACGTCGCACATCTTGACTGACATGCCGGAACAAGGCGGTGAAGAAGTTGGTTTCAAAACCGGTCGGCGGAAACTGGACATCGGTTATCAGTGTCGGATTATGTGGATCAGTAATGTCGAGAACAGTGTTTCCAACATTGGTTGCCACACTCAACAGATTATAGATGTTGGTTCCCGGCAACCCGCAAAACTCGCTGGCCGGACTGCGCATGCGCATGCGAGCCAGGTAATCGACGCGTGCTTCGACCAGATAGGCGTAGTCGAGGGGCACCGCCGCATTCGTTCCAATCTGTCGAAACGTCAACGTCGACATGCCGAGTTGAGCGAAATTGGAAGCCGCGACCAGAAGATTTGTTTTATGAAGTACCGCCCCGTTGAATGGCGGGAAAACAATGTGATGACCGTTCTGCAAAGTCACACGGGTCTGATGATTCGACAAGGTCAACCCGTACATTGTCAGCCCGAACGTCGCATTTCCACTGACATTGCGATTGGATGTATTGATGAAGATCGGACCGGTATTTATGTCGCTATAAACAATTTCAGCGAACCAATGATCGATACTTTCATCGTCGGGCCGATGATATGGACGGTGAAGTTTCTTGGGATTGTAGTTGGCGCTGTAGCAGGCATTGATAATGACATTGCCTCCGGCGTTGGTGCTTCCGTTGACAGATTCGATTCGTTTACCAAGCCCGCCGAGGCCCAGCCAGTAAGCATTCGTTCGGTTGTAGGGTCCGTCATGCTGGATACCATAAAAATAGAGGGCATCCTGCTCGCCCCACACATTGGTGGAAGTGACTGAAATGGCGACCTCATTTGTCCGGTTGAACAGACGAATTTGTGAACCGATCAATTGATCCGCAGGCAGTCCCGCAGCGACCAGCTGTGACCAGGTCAGGCGGTACCAGCCATCTTTATCTACGCCCAATTTCCACCGCGCATCAACTTCCAGACCGGAACGACGAATTTCGAATTGCCCTGCATCGCCGGTCATGGGCGGCAAAAGCACAGCGTTGGACAGACGATCACAAGGTTCGCATTCCGCGAAAATCCTGATTGCGCAAAACGCGAACAATAAAATCATGGCGCGAAGCAACATCACGGTTACTCCGGCTTTGCGGTTGGTTTGTTAAAATTCACGGTGATTTTGAATCCTGGATAACTTCGTAAAATTTGAGAAAGCGGATTGTATTGAAACGGATGTAATGAGACACGCAAATAACGCCGCCCCATTCCGCGAGCTTCCATCGCATCAAAATACGACGGTGGCCAGAAAGCATCGTGCTCATAAATTCCGGTGTTCGGGGCCACGACTTCCATCACATGAAAATCAGTGTCGGAAAAGGCGATGGATTGACGAGACACCACAGGTAAAAGATGCACGGAGTGAAGTTCCTCGGCTTCACCAGCATCTACGAGGATTTCGTAATCGACATCTTCGCGCAACTGAAACAAGACAGGAAATGTCGGCAAACGTGGTTCACCGGAATTCGGCCAGCCAACATCACCGCCGACTGTTACCACCACACCATGATCATTGGTTTCCAATCGAAACCCCGTAGGCTTTAAGGATATAAGACACGCATCGCCATCCTGTTTGATATCCAGCGCCCAAGCCATGGCATCAGTAGCCGACGCCAGCCGATACAACTCCGGCCCCGAACCATGACTAGATTGCAGAAACCCAAGAATTCCAAGGATTGCCAATACAGTAAATTTATTATTCAGACCTGAAATCACGTTAACACCATACACCGCAGTAGGTTATTTGTTTCGCACATCGTGCTTTGCATGTAACCCGAATTCAGCCATCGGCAGAAGCCTCCCCATCAAAGACGCTTATATCTGTCGACAATAACATGATTTTGGCTTAATGTATTAAAGTCTTTTGCATAGTATCCCATTTTTGAGACGTTTATGGAAAAACGTATATATCGAGAGAATCCGAACATGGTTGCCCGGCGCATCAGGGGTGAGAGCATTTTAATACCGGTTGCCGGAACGATGGATCAACTTGATAGTATTATATCACTTAATGAATGGGCGGAGTACATCCGGAAGAAAGCCACCGAAGGCCTTGACGCTCAAGGAATTGCCGAGGAGCTCACTCGTGAATACGATGTAGGTATCGAAACCGCACGCAAGGATGTTGATGCCGTTCTTGGAGAATTGGAACAGATTGGTGTATTACTACCAGTTGAACAATCATGAGCTGTCCCGATTGCATATCCCACCAGATGGGCTCGTCGGAATTTACCGACCAGCTTGCCTCCATAGAATTTGCCGATGATCTTCCCCTCGCTGGCAGTATCGAACTGACGCTTAATTGCAATTTGCGTTGCCGCCATTGTTACATTCGTTACGACGGGGCCTCCGATGGAGAACTCGACACGGAACAATTCAAGTTGATTCTCGACAAACTAGCCGACGCCGGCGTGTTGTACCTGTTAATGACCGGCGGTGATGCCTTGGTGCGTAGGGATTTCAAGGAGATTTACCTTCACGCCAAAAAGCATGGATTTTTGATTACCGTTTATACAAACGCAACACTGGTCACCGAGGAACTGGCTGACTTTTTTGTCCAGTATCCGCCTCGTCGTTTTGAAATCACCATTTACGGCCACACGTCTGAAACTTATAACCATGTGGTTCACAAACCCTTTGCATTTGATCGTTTCCGCGAAGGCGTCCGCCTGTTGTTGGAGCGCAACTTGCCGGTGAATTTTAAAACCATGGTCATGAAAAGTAATTTCCATGAGTTTCAAGAGATCAAAAACTGGGTGGAAAACGAACTGAAGCGTCCTTTTCGTTATGACACGATTATCAATCCCCGCTTGAATGGCGACCAGGATGTTTTGGAAGAGCGCATTACTCCGGAGCAGATCGTGCAGTTGCAGTATTCTTCACCCGAGGCCATCGAGGATTTTGAGCGCTTGCGCCAGGAGGCGGAAAAAGCCCCGCCCAAAGACAGCCGGTTATTTAAATGCGGCGCGGGAATTAAAACATTTCATGTCGACCCCCGCGGCAACATGCATCCCTGCATGATGTGGAGATCAACACCATACAGCCTTCTGGAAGGCAGTATTGAAGGTTGGAAAAAGCACGTGGACAACCTGCGTGAGGCACAATCGCCCGAGACCACGGGTTGTCGCTCTTGTCAAAACCGCTTTGCCTGCGGTAATTGCGCGGCGGTATCGGCATTGGAATCCGGCGTTCCCGGAAAAAACCTGGACTATTACTGCGCCATCAACAAAGAACGCGAGAAACTTCTGAACTTCAGCCGGTTTGAAGTTTGATATTGATCCAGAGGCCGAAAAGCCACGGCGATAATGAACTGAATCATTTCACGAAGACCCGGTAAACAGCACCGGACGGCAATGGGTTGGCATCAATCAGCGTATTTATCGGCGCAGTAGCGGGAACATTATCCTGCAACGTCTCGTAACCGCCAACAACGGCATAAGAACGTTCAACACGATAGGTACGGCCCGGCGCGGAGGGCCATGAAACCTCCACGGCTCCATTTACAAAGCGACGCGTATTCACAATGACGAGCCGGGAGTCGCCATCCAGCGGGTCAGTTCCAGCGATGTACTCTTCCCAGTTGGAATAATTGTCACCATCCAAATCACTTCCCGAATCCGTGCTTAAATCAAAATCAAGCCAGACGTTGCCAAAAACCCATTGAATCCAGGTATCGTATGCCGGGCGGGCGGGAGATACCACGGGACCGCCACGTGGGGCCGTCACGCTTCCCACCGCGGTGGCGGGATCACCAAGCAATTGATACGTGCTGATACCCCAGTGAGGCGTAGTAGGAATTGTCATATTCTTGGCTTTGACCCATGCGTCACCTATGCGATCCAGTCGGTTCTGATAAATCTGGACCGCCAATTCCCTGGCAAATTTGTTACTATCGTCGTTCGTGACCAAACCGGCAGAACCAAACATCACCGTGCCCCCGCTGTCGCTGGTGATTATTTTCTCGCCAATCGTAGAGGAACCAATGTTTCCGAATGCGCCCATAAAGCATCCCATAGCGCCCACAATTCCCGCCCGGTCCTTATTATCAAGATATTGTATATCGTTGGTTTTTAATATGCCTTCCTCCGCCATACGGTAGAAAGTTCCATGCCCGATATAGACAATCATTTCCTTGCCGTTGTTAAATGCGTTTTGCAGTACATGAGCGGTATTGCTTACGCCAAGTATTTCGATATCGGCGCGATGAATGGTCCGGTTTGTAATGATCGCGGCCAACAGGTTTGCATCCTGAATAAATGCGCCACCCTGATCTGAATTATCCGACGAAATCATGACATTTCCACGCCACGCGCCACCTTGTTCAAATGCAACTAATTTATTGATGAAGTTTGAAAACTGCACCGGCGTATGAACAGGAATTCTACCTATGGCCATTTCAAGCGAACCGTCTCCAGTTACATCACCCAGGAAATGGTCCGAGGCAAAAACGCCGCGAGGTGAGCCTTGCGGTGGCGTCGGAACAAGCGAGTCGTTCAATCCACCGTAATTCCGGTAATCCAACGATCCATCCCCCGCCAACACGACATAACGCGGACTTCGCGCCCACTGATAAAAGGCATAGGAAAGGAAGGCCGGCAAGGCGCGTCCATCGCGGATTCCGTGGTTAAAAGCATTAAATATATGGTCGACCGGAACGACCTTGGTTATTAAGCCCTGGTTGCTCCGGTAATCGGCAAGCGCTTGTGCGCCGGACTGCAGTCCCGGCCCATAAATCACCAGGTAGTCCACCTGATGTGAAACAAGTTTAAGATTGTTGTCATCCCACGGCTCAACAGACAAAGGGAACAACATGGTATCAGCGACCACATAGTTGGCGGATGTAACGGCCTCGAAATTGTACGACCAGGAACTGCCAGTGTAGTTGCTACCGAAACCGGTCATTCGAATCGGACTCCAGGGATCACTGATATTCCAGATTTCCGCATTTGAATTATTGAATCCATCAACGGCAACCGATCCCGCTTCCGCGCTGAATAACAGTTGCCCGGAATCAGCCTTGAATTTCCGTTTGTAGAGTATTTCATATCCATCGAGGTAAAACTGATCTGAAATCACTCCCGGCAATGGCTCGGAAACAATTCGCAATTGATTGCCGCTTTCCTGCCAAAGTCCAGGCGGCGCCTGAACCGTGAATGTGTGATGGTTTAACCCGAAAAACGTGGTACTGCCAAGCGGTGTTCCATTCAATTCAATTCGCGCACCATGAAAACCAGCGCTTTCCAATGGTTGTGATGATCCTTTGATCTTTACCGATATCTCACCGCCAGTACCGGCCGCCAGATCGGGCAGATTCAGGGTTGTTGTAAATTGCTGGGCCTGGGGGATGCCTCCGGAAACAATTAACCGCCATAACCAAAAATCTCCATCAGCATTTTCAAACAAATCGGGTCGTGGGTTGTTTTGCTGTTCAAGTATTTTCGTCGCAATATACCAAGGCTGTGGAGCGCCGACGGCAGGAGCAACGTGTTGATGAGATATCAAAAGCCCCTCGGCCTTTGACAACCGGTAAATATTAACATCTGTGTAAATGCTTTCATACGATTTGCCATAAAATACGACATCGCCATGGTTGCGGTGGTACGCGACATCTCGTCCAAGATGTGTCAAACGCAACGGCATGTTGGAAACCGCAGACGGTTCAACGCCAAACGCCAGCGCCAGATCATTCAGCGTAATCCGGTAAAGCCCTGCGGTACGGACACTGATCTTCAATGCCTCCGGCTCGATGCCATATCCGGACAGGATGGCGTTTTTTGTTGCCGCGGACAACGGAGCCGGCGCTTCTGAACGAGGCGAGGAAGAGTATCCAATCGTTTCAGCGCCATGCAGGTTCCGACTTTGTTTCGGGTACTGAATTTCATAAGCGCCAACGATTTTTTCCCTGCCCCGTACATCGATCTGAATAAAGCGATATTGGTAAGCCTCACCGGGTATCGCAGACATGTCCGTCCACGTATAAACACCGCCGTCATAGATGTGACCAGCAATGGCCAGCATTTCGCTAACACGAACCCATTGCCCATTTTCATCCATCCGTTCTATATACCAACCGGCAACTCCGTATTCACCTTCGGTTTCCCAACGAATACAGGGAATGCCATTTTCGGTTCGACCCGATACCGAAAGATTGTCGGCATTATTAACGACTCTAAATATTCCGAAATCGATGGTGTCGTTAAACTCACCGGCAGACAGCGTAAATATTGGAGTCATGAGATTTAATGGATCCACATTGCTGTCCTTTGCCGGATCCAAACCTTGAAACTGCGGACTGATGTAAGCGCCCGGAGTCAAATGTACCTTGATATAATAATCACCCGGCAACAAATTCGTAAATGCATATACACCGAACACCGCGGATGTTGTTATGCCCACGATAACATTACTTGAATTATACAAGATCAAACGCACAAAAGGCATGCCAGGTTCAAAAGGATCCTGAATTCCATCTTCATTAAAATCCAGCCAGACAAAATCCCCCACTCCAGCGAATGCCAACACTTCATATGGAGCTTCATTGGTTTTTGTAAATAGTTCAGGGAAACCCGGCGGTAGTTCAGGCGTGGACGTTACACGATTGGTTTTATATCCCCAGGTTGCGACAACAGCGCTGAAATTCACCACGACCGAGGTTGAAGAACCGACCGGCAACGGTCCAATATTCGTCCAGTCCAGTACACCATCGTTAATGGCATCATCCGGAGGAGGTATTGCCGAAACAAATTGCAGATAATTGGTTTCGTAAACATCTTGAACCGGCAGGGAGGTTATATCCGCATTTCCGACATTTTCGATTTCGATGACAAATGTGACCAGATCGCCAGGAAAAGCATCGTTATCAGTTTGCGTGATTCTTGTTTTGCTCACGACAAAGTCAGCCATCGCACCGAAGTAATGCGAGGGATCTGAATCGGATAACGGTTGATTGAATATCGTCACCGCGGTCACCAATCCGGTGTTTACATACTGACCCGCGGCGACCGTGCCCGTCGCGGAATAAATCCATACTTCGTATACATCGAGCAAACCGTTGCCGTTCAAGTCGCCGCTGGACGGGCCGACAATCAATCCGATTTGATCGTCCGTCACCACCACATTCGTAAGGGCGACATTGCCAGTGTTGGTTACCACATAAGACCAGACAACCGATGAACCGACAGGCAGAATCGGACCCGGTGCGACGTCCGCATCCTGCCCGTTGGTTGCCTTTTCGATTTTGATGCCGGGATTACTACCGAAATAATGCGAAGGATCCGTGTCGCTTACGACTGTATCGGTATTCACCTTCACGCCGGATACCGATCCGATATTGGCATACTGGTCTGGTTCCGCTAAACCTGTCGCAGTGAATATCCAGACTTCATTGGTATCCAGAATCGAATCATGGTTCAGGTCTCCACTGACCAGATTCGTTATCAAACCAATTTGATCATCTTCCACGACGATATTGGATATGGCAACATTTCCGATGTTGCTTACTACATAGGTCCATGTGACGGTGGAGCCGACCAATACGATTACGCCCGGCGCATTATCCGCATCTTCGTCATTTGTAGTTTTTTCAATGGAGATGCCCCCCTGCCCGCCAAAGTAATGGGATGGGTCATTGTCCGAAACAGACTGACCAATTAGTGATACAGCAGTGACCACACCCGTGTTGACATATTGACCAACCGTAACTGTACCAGTTGCGGCGTATACCCAAACTTCGTTTACATCCAAAAGGTTGTTATTATTAAAGTCGCCGCTGGACGGACCGGCGACCAAGCCGATTTGATCGTCCATCACAACCACGTTGGTGAGAGCAACGTTACCGGTATTGGTCACCGTATACGTCCATATAACGGAAGCGCTGACATTTAATGTCGGACCGGGCGCGTTGTCCGCATCCTGCCCGTTGGTTGATTTTTCAATGTTGATT
>DAOLDL010000070.1:0-15903 GCA_035327305.1 Kiritimatiellia bacterium
CGAACCCACAACCTTCGGCTTCGGAGGCCGACACTCTATCCAATTGAGCTACGGGTGCATGAAGATAAAGACTGGAGTTATCCGTTCTTCTTCTCAAACTCTTTCATAAAAGACACAAGTGCGTCAACTCCGGCGGCCGGAAACGCATTGTAAATGGAGGCGCGAATACCACCCACCGAGCGATGTCCCTTCAAGCCTTTTAATCCAAGCGCGGATGCTTCCTTGATGAATTTTTCCTCGAGTTCTTCAGAGGGCAGGCGGAATGTCACGTTCATGAGCGACCTGAAAGCCGCGGCAGAAGTGCCTTTGTAAAAGCCGCCACCATCGATCGCAGAATACAGGACCGCGGCCTTTTGCTCATTGATCTTCTGCATCGCGGTGAGACCACCCAGTTTCAACAACCAGCGCGTCACCAACATAACCACATAAATCGGGAAACATGGCGGAGTGTTGTACATCGATTCGTTTTCGATATGGGTTTTGTAGCGATGAATAACCGGAATCTTATCGGAAACCTTTTCCGCGAGATCTTTGCGGATGATTACCAGCGTCACGCCCGCGGGACCCATATTCTTCTGGGCACCCGCATAAATGAGGCCGAACTGTTTGACATCAAGCGGACGGGACAAGATATCGGAAGACATATCGGCAACCAGAGGCGCCGTGGCGGTCGGAAAGTTTTTCCACTGCGTGCCTTCGATCGTTTCGTTGGAAGTGATGTGAGCATAGACCGCCCCTTCCGTCCACTTCAACTCCGAAGCAACCGGCATACGGGAAGGCTTGTCCTTGCTGACATCGGCGGCGAGATTGACTTTACCAAAAAGCTTGGCCTCCTTGATAGCCTTGCCGGCCCAGGACCCGGAATGGGTGTAGTCCGCCACCTGGTCAGCACCCAGAAGGTTCATTGGAATCATCGCGAATTGTCCGCTTGCTCCACCGGTCAGAAACAGCACCGCATATTCATCAGGAATCCCAATCAGTTTGCGTATGTTGGCTTCCGCCTCCGCCTGAACCGCCATGTATTCCTTGCCGCGATGGCTCATTTCCATGATCGACATGCCGGAACCCCGGTAATCGACCAACTGGGCCTGGGCTTCGACCAACACTTCTTCCGGCAGAACCGCCGGACCTGCGCTGAAATTATAAATACGTGCCATTTTAATCTCCAAAATTGTGAAAAGCCAGAAACGGTAGCATCAACATGGCGGAATATCAATAAGAGTTGCATAAACCATGCAAACCCCTAAATCGCCATGATAATGAAATAAAATTTGCGCCAAACGCCATATTCATGCGCTTAACCGGAAATTAATGCGACGGAAGACTGGACAATCTCCGCTCCGTCTTTATATTTCACTGGCTGAATATTTCAACAGTTGAACTAATGTCCAATATCTCTTTAAACGAATTTTCCCGGCGACTTGCCGCGGTGATGCCGATCATGTGTAAATCCATGATGCAGTATGAACAGAACGCGCTAACGACCGGCCAGCTGTCACTTCCCGAATTCTGGACGCTATCCCTGCTTCTCGAACGCGGTGAAACCACCATGCATGAACTGGCCGACGCCATGAGCTTGAAGGCCAGTACCGCCACCATGCTGGCGGGCCGGCTGGAAAGAATCAAATTGATTGTTCGGAAGCGCGACAAGCTTGACCGGCGCAAGGTGCTGGTCAAGGCAACCACACGCGCGGTCAACCTCGTGGCGGAGGTTCATAACCAGAAACGCAAGGCGCTTGAAAAAACGTTCCGGCACCTGGATCCCCACGAGCGGGAATTGTATCTTGAACTGCTCGAAAAGCTTGCCGGTCGATTGCAAACGAAATGAAATAATATGGAAGCCACTATGAAATCTTCTCGTATAACCACACCATCCCTGCTTCTTGCCATTGCACTGCTATCCGGATGCGGTCGTCCGCCATCGAACGGTGGTCCCCCGGGCGAATTCGTTGTTACCGCGGTTATTGCGCCGGCAACTGCCGAGACCATCCAGTCCACCATTCAATTGGTTGGCAGTTTGAAAGCCCGGGATGCGATTAATGTGGTCAGTGAAATCAGCGCCTCGGTATCCGAAATCCTGTTTGAAGACGGGCAGGAGGTAAAAAAAGATCAGATCATCGCACGGCTCGACGACGCCAAAATCACGGCGCGGCTTAATGAAGCGCGCGCGCGCTTTCAACTGGCGCGCACAAACTTTGAGCGAAACCGGAATTTGTATTCATCGCAAACAATTTCTCGTCAGGAGTTTGATCAGGCGGAATCGGAGTTCCAAGTCGCTGAAGCCGCTTTCCGGCTCCTGGAACGCGAACTTTCCGATACGGTAATCAAAGCTCCGTTTGACGGCGTCGTTGGCGAACGGCTGGTAAGCATTGGCCAGTTTCTAAACGTCGGCCAGCCCGTTACACACCTCGTGCGCATGGATCCGCTCGAAGTGGAGTTCCGCGTTCCGGAACGTCATCTTTCGCGCATTGCCCTCGGCCAGCCTGTCGTAATGAAAAGCCCCGCTTTTTCAGCAGAAACCCTCTCGGGAGTAATCAGCTTTATTGATCCTATCGTAAATCCAGATACCCGAACCGTATTGACCAAGGCTTTGATTCAAAACGAAAATCACCGTTTTCGACCCGGCCTGTTCGGTTCGCTGGATGTGATCCTCGAAGAGCGCCCAAATGCCATTGTCATACCGGAAAGCGCGGTCCGGTACGCCGGCGACCAGGCATCGGTTGTCATCATGGACGCAAATGATCGGGCGGAATTTCGGAATGTCGTCGTGGGTCAGCGCCTGCCCGGCCGTATTGAAATTGTCGAAGGGCTTTCGGATGGTGAACGTGTGGTGGTCGAAGGTTACCAGAAAATGGGTCCCGGTACCGGCATCGTGATCAGTCCGGCTTCGGCTAAATACGGCATCACACCTTCCTCCGAGGAGTCCTGACTCATCTCCTGCCTCTGAAAGCAACACACCTATGACTTTATTTGAACAATTTATACGTCGCCCGGTGGCGACCAGCATGCTTAGCGTTGCCATGCTGGTATTCGGGATACTTGGATTAACCCGCCTTCCGGTGCGGGAATTACCTGACATCGACCCGCCGGTGGTTACCGTGCTGACGGTTTATCCCGGCGCTTCCGCCGAAGTCGTGGAAACTGAAGTGACCGAACGCCTAGAAGAAGCAATCAGCAGTGTCGAGGGCATCAAGTTGCTGACCAGCGAAAGCCGCGAACAGGTCAGCAGTATATCCGTCGAATTCAACCAGAATCGCGATGTCGATATTGCGGCCCAGGATGTACGCGACCGCGTGGCCCGGGTCCGTGGACTTCTGCCGGATGATATCGACGAACCAGTCATAAGCAAACAGGATGCCAATGCGCGCCCCATTATGTGGATCGCCTTTTTCAGCGACCGATATGACACCCGTGAGTTGACCCGCATTGCCGACACCATGGTCAAGGACCGGCTTCAGACCGTTGATGGCGTCAGTTCGGTCATCATTGGCGGCGAAAAAAAGTTTGCCATGCGGATTTGGCTGGATCCCCGGAAAATGGCCGCCCGCAAAGTTTCGGTCCTCGACGTCGAGCAGGAATTGATCCGGCAAAACGTCGAATTGCCAAGCGGTCGTGTGGAAAGCTTTGAACGCGAATTCACCATTCAAACCCGCGGACAATTAAGAACCGCCGAAGAATTCAACAATCTGATTATTCGGCAAGACGGAACGGATATAGTTCGCTTGATTGATATCGGCTACGCAAAGGATGGCGTTGAGGACGAACGAAGTGTTGCGCGGTTTAATTCGAAACCTTCCATCGGCCTCGGTATCGTACGCCAATCCAAAGCCAATACCCTCACCGTCGCCGGCGACATCAAAAAACGCATGGATGAAATCGCCCCGTCACTTCCCGAAGGCATTATTTACCGGTTTCCCTACGATGAATCGGTCTTTGTCCAACGCGCCGTGACGGAAGTATGGCAAACCCTGGGTATTGCATTCACGCTGGTGGTGCTGACAATATTTGTATTCTTGCGCAATGTGCGTTCCACCCTGATCCCCGCGATCTCGATTCCTGTTTCCATCCTCTCGACCTTCGGGTTGCTGTACATCATGGGTTTCTCGGTCAACATTTTCACTCTTCTCGCGCTGGTGCTGGCAATAGGCATCGTGGTTGACGACACCATCGTGGTGCTGGAAAATATTTACCGGCACATTGAAGAAGGCATGCACCCCATGCAGGCGGCGATCAAATCCATGAAGGAAATCGCATTTGCAGTTATCACAACAACCTTGTCCCTGATTTCCGTATTTTTACCCCTCGCCTTCATTGGCGGTGTAACCGGAAGGCTCTTGCTGGAATTTGCTTTCGCATTGTCCGGATCGGTGCTGGTTTCCAGTATCGTTGCGCTTACGCTGGCTCCCATGGCGGGAGCGCGCATATTGAAACCTATTCACGAAGTCGAGCATGGCCGAATTTTCAATTTTTTCGAACGCAAATTAAAAGCGATCAACCATCACTATGAGCGCATGCTCGGCTGGTCGCTCCGCCATCGCGTTGCCATGATAATAATTGCGTTGGTATCCGTGGGCGTGTCCTTCTACTTTTTTGATAATCTTGAACGGGAATTCCTGCCTGAAGAGGATAAAGCCCGCCTGCTTGCCATTTCCATCAACCCGGTTGGCAGTACACCTGAATACAGCGACCGGATGATGCGGCAAATGGAGAAAATCGTGGCCGAAACGCCTGGCGTCGACACCTATTTTTCTGCCGTGGCCCTCCCCTTCAATGGCCCCGGCGATCCGACGCTGGGTTTTATGTTTGTCCGCCTGTTGCCCGGAAATCGTCCGCACATCCGCGATATGGTGCAAGGCCCCGCCGGCCTGGGTTTCCGCTTTATATCCGAAGTCGAAGGCGCCATTTCCATCCCCATCATGCCCAAGGCCGTGGATTTGGGCTTTTCACAACCGTTTCAATTGGTTGTATCCAACCCCGACCTGAACCGCCTGAATGA
This sequence comes from Kiritimatiellia bacterium, assembly GCA_035327305.1. Lineage (GTDB taxonomy): Bacteria > Verrucomicrobiota > Kiritimatiellia > CAIVKH01 > CAIVKH01 > CALMUP01. The sequence goes on from DAOLDL010000070.1 coordinate 4,997, forward strand.
TCAAGTGCAGATGCTGATCGGCAATTTCTGGCAGGCGGGATTTCTCGCCAATGTCCGGTCCACGTTTGATATGGAAAAACCTGAAGTTCGGGTCATGATCGACCGAGAACGCGCCGGCTCGTTAAATGTCTCCATTCAGGAAGTCGCCCGGACGCTTCAATTATTGTTTGGCGGACAAAAGATCAGCGACATGAAGGTCGAGGGCAAGCAATACGATGTAATTGTTCAACTGGAGCGCGGAAACCGTCTGACTCCCGGCGATCTTGAGGAAATATACGTTCGCGGAATTAACGGGGAAATGGTTCAGCTTGCCAACATCGTACGGTTGGAGGAAGGCGCCGGACCCAACACCATTGAACGCTTCCAACGTCAGCGGTCCGCGACCATAGAAGGGACGCCTGTGGGCATTCCTCTCGGCACCGCCATGGAACGCGCGCAAAGTATTCTTGCGGAAAACCTGCCTCCCGATTTCTATTATGACTGGAAAGGCGACGTCCGTAACCTGCGCGAATCGTCAAGCGATATCTACGGTTTCATGATTCTGGCCATTCTCGTCGTATACATGGTGCTGGCGGCTCAATTCGAAAGCTTGATTCACCCATTTACGGTATTGCTTGCCCTGCCCCTCGCATTTCTCGGCGCATTCGGGTTGCTCTACGGGCTTAGCTGGGTGAATTATTTTGGAACTTCAATGTATGGATGGGCCAATTTTGCCCCGGATCCCCCGGCCATCGCTCACATTCTCTCATCCATCATACCGCGCATTTCCTCCATGAATTTGAATATCTTCAGTCAGGTCGGACTGATCCTCCTGATTGGACTGGTAACAAAGAATTCCATTTTGCTGGTGGAATTCGCCAATCAGCAAATGGCGAAAGGAATGGACAGCCGGGCGGCGATGATGCGGGCGGGCGCCATTCGTCTGCGTCCGATTCTCATGACCAGCCTGGCCACGATTGCCGGCATCCTCCCCATCGCCATCGGGTTCGGCGACGCCGCCGAAAGCCGACGTCCGCTGGGAATCGTCGCGGTCGGGGGCATGATAACCAGCACCTTGCTGACACTGTTCGTAATCCCCGTGATCTACACATTGTTTTCCGACTTATCCCTCAAATTGACCGGTCGCCCGGCCGGCATCCACAAAGGCGGCGTGCTTGAACAGGAAAGCGTCATTAAACCCGAGGAGGCCGGGTATGTTTGATTTCAGAAAGATACTTTTGTCGGGAGCGGCGCTTGCCGTAACAACGCCGCTTGACTTTAATGCGATCGCAGAAAATATCCTGCCGCTGAACCTCGATTTGCCGGCGGCCATTCGCATGGCCAATGAGCAAAGTCCCGTCATCCTTGAAGCCAGGGAGCGTATCAACGAGCAAGCCGGTGTCTTGACCGTTTCCAAAAGTTCACGCCTTCCCGACATCAATGCGGTCGGTTTGTATCAATGGGAAGAGGAAAGCCGCAGTGGGTCATTCGGTGGACCGAACCCACCTGACGAAGATTATTGGCGAGCCGGGGTGGAGCTGACACAACCGTTGTATGCCGGTGGTATCCTTAGCGCCGCAGTTCGCACGCGAACGTATCAATCGCTGGCGCTGGATGCCCAGGTGATTGCCACGCGAAATGATGTCTTCACAGATGTCTTTCGCAAATTTTATTACGCCATGCTGACCCGCGAAGTAATACGAGTGCAGGAAGAATCCGTTTCACTTCTGGAACGACAACTATCACTCGCCCGCAACCGGTTCGAAGCCGGCGCAGTATCGCGGTTTGACGTATTGCAGGCTGAAGTACGACTGGCCAACGCCCGGCCGCCACTGATACGCGCCCACAATCAATACAATCTGGCCGTGGATGATTTGCGAACCACGATCGGGGGCGTTTATCCGGAAGGCATGGGACCGACCAATGTCACATTGTCCGGTGACTGGACCGTGCTGACAATGCCCGACAGCCTCACGGATGCGTTGGAGTCAGCCACGCGCAACCGGCCTGAACTCACCGCTCTGGCCATGAACAGCGAAGCTTCGCGGGCGTGGGTTGAACGCATGAAGCGCCAACGGGCTCCACGGATCAACTTGTTCGCAAATTACGGGATCGAAAACGACCGTTTTTCACCGGGAAATGAACGGTTGGAGGGTTGGCAAGCCGGTGTTGAAGCCCGGCTGAACATTTGGGATGGCGGACGGATTCGCGGAGAAGTGGCGCAAGCGCAGTCCCAGCTCGATCAAGTTTTACTTCAGCAACATGCCCGTCATTTATCCATCGAGCTGGAAGTTCGCAATGCATGGAATCAAGCCGAAGAAGCCAGGGAGATATTAACGGCATCGGAACTGATCATCGATCAGGCCGAAGAAGCTTTGCGGCTGGCGGAAAACAGGTATAATGCGGGAACGTTGACACAACTGGATGTACTGGCATCACAACTGGATTATACACGGGCCAAGCTGGAACATCTGACCGCTCTGCATGATTATCATGTGGCACTGGTCGAAATGTACCGTGCGGTCGGAGAAACTCCGGGAATACAGTTTGTAGAAACCATAAGCCATTAGTAACGGAGGTTCATAATGAGACCGTTCATATTGTTTATCGCCATCGCCTCGTTCATCGCGCCCGCCGACGCTGAAATTATAACCGAACAGGTCATTTATGAAGTCGACGGGGTGGCCTGTGAAGGTTATGCCATATATTCAAACTCCATGGACGTACCCGCTCCGGGTGTGCTTATTTTTCACCAGTGGAGTGGTGTAAGTGATTATGAAAAAACCCGCGCAAGGATGCTTGCTGAAGTTGGTTATGCCGTATTTATTGGAGATATCTATTCTCAAGAGGTTCGACCGGTTGAGGTGGCGGATAAAAGGGCTACTGCAGGTATTTATTATTCGGATCGCCAACTGGCGCGTCGCCGGGCGCAGGGAGCCTTGGAGGCCATGCAATCATTACCTCAATTTGATCCGGATCGAATTGTCGCCATCGGTTACTGTTTTGGGGGAATGATCGTGCTTGAACTTGCGCGTGACGGCGCTCCCCTCGTCGGCTTTGTCAGCATTCATGGCAGTTTGAATAACCCCAACCCCGAAGACACCAAAAATATTCGAGGTGTTGTCCTCGTACAACATGGCGCAGATGATCCTTTTGTGCCCGCAGTTGATCTGGCGGCCTTAAGGGCGGAGATGACGGAAGCACAGATTGACTTCACTGTAACCGAATATGCAGGAGCAGTGCATTCCTTTACCGATTGGAATGCTGGTGACGACCCCACGCGGGGAGCGGCATACAATAAAGAAGCTGATGCATATTCCTGGACGGAACTATTGGAATTCCTGCGCCAGCATATCGGCAACTAGCCCGGATTACTCAACCTCTTCAAATTCAGAGGCTGGTGTTTCGAGCAACTGGGATCGTTCAGGCAATAGTTGATCGGCGCGACGTGATCCTAAAAGGTAACGCCATTCGGCAAACAATTCCCGTGATGCCATTAATTCAGGATTCACAACACCAGCATCCGAATCTATTTCAAGCGTAATGGAAACCACCCGGACCATGGAATCATCTTTGCCAAAACGCAATGTGTATGCCGCATTATCACTTGTGGTGAAAACCGCAACCGAAGGATTATCCAAACCAAGCTCCTCATCGGATTTGGCCGGATCGATCACGCCTTCCACCCGCAACCATTGCAAGCCTTGAAACAACGTGGTTGCGGCCGATTGACTGATCACTTCGTTCGCCTCAAGGTCGCCAAGCGTAAACGTGTTTTCATCTACGCGGATAACGCTGAAATTATGTCCGGCATTGCGGACATCAACCGAAACAATATCCGATGCGGGAATCCTGATGATTTCCTGATTCATCCAATCCTCGGCTCGTGGAATAACGGATGTGAGCATGTCATCCACCAGCAATACGGGGCCGTCTCCCACGCGAATATAGCGACCCTGCGGCATTCCCATACCGAATTCCGCGGCGCCACGGACATGCTTGAGCGCCCCGGCCTGAATTACCAGCGGTCTGCGCATATTCGATCCCGACAACGAAATTTCCATAAAATCAAATCCCTGCACGGTTCGCGATAAACCGAACTCATCCAGCATGCTTTCTCCGCCGCGAATTACCTGCGAAACTTTCAAGTCGTGAAATGTACGGAGCATATTCGCCACCTTGCTGAACTCCACAGGGTATCCGAACAACGAGTCAGAAACCCAACTGGTATCCGTGCGCGACACCGATGAAGTGGTAAATAATGTCGCGACCGTGATACCGGTAATGGAATTCACATCAAGGGAGGGAAAGGCCTTCTCTCCGGATGCAAATCCATCAATTGATGTATGATCCGGTTCACGATTAAGCCAATAGGCAAGTCCGGCAAGCAATACCGCGACAATCAAAAGTCGAATGAGGGCTTTTAATGTCATACTCTATCTCCAGGGAGTTTCATCCGCGACGGCGTGACCAGCTATGATAAATGCCGAAGATTGTCACAAATAGCGGAACGACCGCCATGTTGACGACCTTGACTTGATGGCCGAGTCTTTCGATTTCACTGCGAAGGTTTCGCCGGACATCCTTTAATTCCCGTTGTGTTTCAAAACGAATACGCCGGAAGTTTTCCAGTTCCGCCTGTTGCTCCGGACTGACAATCAATTGCTGGTTTTCGTCGCGGGCCATTTGTAATTCGCTCAAGCGGCGCTGGGTTTCCTGAAGTTTTTCCATTAAATTGAGTTCCTCCGTCTGCCAGCGTTGTTGAGCGGCCGTCTCCAAAGCCAGAACGCGGGAAAACGCGCGATCTTCAAGTCCCCGGCTTCGCAATCCGATTAATGATGCGCTACCCGCCCCCTGCTCCACCGCGGAGAGGACAAAACTGAAGTTGTCATTTACAAACTCCACCATGGTCTGTCCCATGATATTCATCGCCCGGAATGCGTGTTGGTCGTAGGCGAAATCCACATCGCCGATTAAAATGACCATGGTCTCCACGTCACCTTCCGACTTATGCTGTTCAGCCGTCGCCACCGGAACGCCCTCTTCATTGGCCGGAGGACCATCACCAAAAGCTGATGGGAATTTGCCCGTCAGGCGCACCGCCAATGGCAGAGATCCCTGGGCAGGTCTTGCGCCACGCATTTTTTCCGGACCAGGCATCACGGCTTGAAATGAATTGATCAATGAAGCTTCCCCGGAAGTGAACAGCAGGGGGGTGGATGTTACTCCCTGCACGTCGATCAAGTTAAATCCACCGGCAAATGGAAGCATAATGGATCGAATGCCCGCCGTCAGCGCATCATCCCGGTTGACATTTTCATTCCGCAACGAGAGCCAGGTCGGCAGTCGTTCGGTTTGGCCCGATCCGAACGTGATCGGACTGGCGGCATTTATATCCGCCACAACATCACCGGTGATCATCTCCGCGCCCCAGGATGCGGTAAGCCGGTTCAAGTCGGATCCAAAACCCATCATCATGCCCATGGTGGAGCTGTCCTGGTTAAACTCACGTTCGGTGATACTGTAGGGGTCTTGAAGGACGATCAATCGCCCGCCCCGCATTACGAACTGATCAATCGCATACAACGTAATGTCCGAAATACGTTTTGGATGAATAACCAGCAACGTGGTGAGATCATCGGGAACGGCTTCCGTTTCCGCCCGAACCGGTACAACATCATAATGTCGACGCAATTCACGGATCAGCATCCAGCTGGAATCTGGCGGTTGACGTCCGCGCATGGAGGGCGGCCTCGGCATGCCCATCACCGGAAGATTGCTTAAAACGCCGATTCTCGGTTTGGAAGAGCGTGTTACTTCATGAATAATCCGCGTGATGTTGTATTCCATCTGCGCCTCGGCGTTCGGAGCGAGAAATGGAATCGAGGCTTCCCGTTGTCCGGAAATCGCAACGAGGCCGAGATAAACAAAATCGCCTCCATAAGGGTTGATGGGTTGACCTGCGACTCCATACCTTTGCGCCCACTCCTCTTCATCGGAATCGGGTTTGGGGTCGTAAACCTCCAGGACGATCATTCCCCGGGAAGCCCGCTCCATTTCCTTCAACAGGTCAACTGTTCGTTGAATGTACTGCTTCAACATGCCTGGCACGTGATTTCCACGGGATGCATATAACTTCAGGGTTACCGGAGCATTGACCTCACGCAGGAAATTTTCCGCGCCGGTTGACAAGGTGAATAATTGTTCGCTGGTCATGTCCACGCGCAGACGAATCGACTTGGCCACAACATTCAAAGCCACCAGTACCGCGAAAATAACCAGTACCCCGACCCAGGGATTAACTTTTTTTTCTTTGGAGGATGTATGGTTCATGAATATTTCTCCGTTATACGCGCGCCAACCGGTGCGTCAGCGCGGCATGGGTAAGGGCGATCATGAAGAGAATAACGCTTGCGAAATAGGTGATATCGCCAAGACTGATCAACCCGCGTTGCATCATGTCATAATGATGCATGAAACTGAATCCGGCCACGCCGTTGACCAGCCATTCAGGCGCCCAGCGACCCAGCATTTCCGTAACCGGCGGAAATCCGGCAAGCAGAAGAAAGAGACCGATGACCACACCGATAATAAAACTCACAACCTGATTTCTGGTCATTGCGGAAGCAAATTGGCCAACCGACACATATGCGCCGGCCAGCAGGATACTGCCAAGATACCCGCTGATAATGATACCGGGGTCAGGATTGCCGAGATAAAACGCCGTGATGATCATCGGGAACGTCAATACGATGGCAAGGGCAAGAAACAGCCAGGCCGCCAGAAACTTGGCGACAATCGCATGGAAGGGTTTTACCGAAAGCGTAAGCAGAAGTTCCATGGTACCCGAACGTTGCTCCTCCGCCCACAAGCGCATAGTGACTGCCGGAACAAGAATCAGGTAAAGCCATGGATGCCAGAAAAAGAACGGCCGCAAATCCGCCTGTCCATTTTCATAAAACCGGGAAACCGCAAATGTGAAAAATCCCGATAAGATCAAAAATATGACAAGAAACACATATGCAATCGGAGAATTAAAATACGCCGACCATTCGCGCGCCAGAATAGTCCGGATGGGACGATAATCCCTGTTCATGACGCAACTCCTTCCGATGCATCCTCGGTTGTGGTGATGCGACGGAACACTTCATCCAGTCGTGCGCCGTCGCGGGTAAGTTCAGCGGGAGGATTGTCCGCCACCACTCTTCCCCGACTGATAATGATTACGCGGGAACAGATGGCTTCCACTTCTTCCAACACATGGGTTGAAATCATGATGACTTTTTTCCGTCCCATTTCGTTGATCATATCGCGAACAACTTTTTTCTGATTGGGATCAAGCCCCTCGGTTGGTTCATCGAGCAAAAGGACGGACGGATCGTGAATGATGGCTTGCGCCAGGCATGTTCGTTGCCGATAACCTTTGGAAAGGGTTTCAATGACTTGTTTGCGGACCGGCTCGAGAAAACAGGAATGCAAAACGTGATTGACGCGCTCCGTGACTTGGGAACGCTGGTAGCCGCGAAGTCGAGCTACGAATTTCAGGAATCCCTCAACCGTCATCTCATCGTACAACGGCGTACGTTCCGGCATGTAACCAATGTTGCGTTGAGCCAGAATATGGTCATCCAGCATATTGAAACCATTGACCATTATGGAGCCGGAAGAAGGCTTGAGAAAACCAGCGATCATACGGATTGTGGTTGTTTTGCCGGCTCCGTTTGGCCCCAAAAAACCTAAAACCGTACCTGGTTCTACGGAAAAGGAAATGCCATCGACCGCACGCCTTGACCCGAACTCTTTTACCAGGTTATCCACTCGAATCATAAACTCTCCTTTTTCGGGAACTCAATGCGCTAAAAGACAATGCATGGTGGAAAATGTTCAATAATAAAGCATAAAACGTATAAAATTATGACGATAACGATATAATCTGCCGCGCGTGAGGCGACAGATAAAAAATGCGTGTGCGCTGTAGAAAGTTCAACCCCGGCGTGGGACCACCGGGGTTGAAGCTGAACTGGTTATTTCAAACGAACTTGCGTGCCGACGGGGGGATTTTTATCACCGGAAATAATGTCCGCATAGCTGACTTTTTCCTGGACCCGGGCGATGCGAACACGGGCGATTTCATCGCCTTCTTCCTTGCCAAGCAGGGCGCCGGTATCGGGATCGATCAAGACTTCGCCTTCTTCAAGCAAGACAAGTTCTTGCCCGACGGAAACACCAAACTCCGAACCGCGATTGATAATCGCCTGCCCACGATCCGTGACCCGAATGACGCTTCCTTCAAACGGAAAAGACTCCATCTGTTTGGCGAAAAATTTAGCGGCCTGATTAATGCAATCCTGTGCGGCCTCCCCCAGAGGAGTCTTTGTAAATCCGCCCAAAGCGCCTGAAAAACCGGCGCGATTCAAACCCAGGGACAAACCGATACCTCCGGGACTACCCGTGATGCGCTCTTGCGCAACGATTTCACCTGTGCTGGTATCAACCAGCTTGGCAATAATGGTGATGGTCGATTTCTTCATGCTACCGCCGATACGAACACCGCCGTAGCCGATACCACCGCCACCGCCTGAAGTAGCATCATCCACGGTTGTGATCGTACCCGTGGCAATATAACGGGCGGGACGAATCACACCGGTTTGCGCCACCTGGCGGGCGCCGGCCGTACGTCCGCTAGCCGCCAAGTCCTGCTCCTGAATGGTGCGTTGCAAGTTCTGACGGTCAACCAATACAAAGCGTCCGGTGTCGAACAAGGCTGACTCAAGCATCGTGCTTAAATTATTACCGAGTTCCCACTGTCCACGCCAGCCAGCCTGGTTATCGAAATCAATTACCCCCACCGCATGTTTGAGTCCCTTGTATTCACCCAGCCCCATATCGCCGCCCGTGCGTTCAACCGGGGTATTTCCTGTGAATTGCCCCATGGTCTGGCAACCCGTGAAAGTCGCCGCAATCATTAAACCGGATACTATGGCTATATACTTTTTCATAATCCTCCTGAATGCAGTTGTGGTAATCACTTAATCGTGCTGGAAGGTAATTAATATCGTGCATCTCTTTGACGATCAAGCACGAATAAAATACGGACGTGTGACGAAACCCCTAAATCAAGGTGTCCATTACCAGCCGTCACGTTCATCCGCGATGGTCGCCCGCTTGAAAGTCGATGCTGAACCACGTATTGGCATGGATTTCGGAGGCTATGCGGTCCAACACGTCCTGGGCAACCTTTTGGTTGACCTTGATGATGGCAATTGACTTTTCACATTTCGAATCATGCGGATTGCGCACGTCGTCGATATTGACCCCGGCATCGGCCAATGCGGCGCCGATGCGTCCCAGCACGCCCGGTCGATCATCGTAGATGAATACGACGGTATGGCCACGCGGTTCAAAATACAGACTGTGGAAATCGTTGATGCGTGAAATCATCAATACACCTTCCGTGACCGTTCCACGCACACTTGCCCGCCGCAACAAGTCGTTGCCGACGGTTGCGGTGAGATCAAGGGTAATGGAGTTTTCATAACCCTTGCGATCATCCGGCTCGCGATTTTCGTAATCGATACCGCGATCATTAAGGTACTTGACCGCGGCCTTGTAATCGGAAGAGCGATCAAAATCCTCGCTCAATGCGGAAACGACCGGAACGACCAACCAGTTGGCATAGGGCTTAAGGGTTCCGTAGAAACTGCTTTCGATCAGTTTGAGCTTGGAATCACGCCCAACCAACTGGCGGCACAATTTGGCCAGCAGAAAGGCAAGTTCGCCAAATGCTTCGTCGAGGCCGGCGGGGATATCACGGTTGACAATGTAACTGCTGATGCCCTTTTCATCGAACTCAACAAGCTCTTCGGCGGCATGCAATGCGGCCTTGAAGTTGGCTTCTTTAGTGCTGGCTCCGAGATGCGGCACCATAATATCCGCTATGTCGGCAACCGTCTTGGGGCCTTCGACATCCTTTGGATACACATCGTTAAGCAAACGTAACTTCTTTGCCGCTTTAAGCTTCCGGAAGTCATCTTCATTGATAATACCGGCGCGAGCGCAATTAACAATGGTCGCCCCTTCTTTCATGCTTGATAGAAGTGTTTCGTTTATCAGGCCGCGCGTATCGTTGTTTTCAGGTATATGCAACGTGATTATGTCGCACCGTTCAAACAACGTGTTCAAATCCACCAATTCGACATCCACGGCCTTCGCGCGTTCCTGGGAAATGACCGGATCGTAACCAAGTAATTTCACGTCAAACCCGGATAGACGGCGGGCCACCAATTGCCCGATTGCGCCCAGCCCGATGATGCCAACGGTTTTGCCGCTTAGTTCACGGCCCATGAAAAGGTTTTTTTCCCACTTGCCGGCGCGGGTGGAAATATCTGCGGCGATCAAATGGCGGGCGTCGGCAAGAATCAAGGCAATGACTTCTTCGGCCACCGCATTGGCATTGGCGCCAGGCGTAGTCATGACATCGATGCCCTTCTTGCGGGCATACTTGGTCTGAATGTTGTCGTAACCGGAACCGGCGCGGATAATGACTTTCAAGGAGGGCAATAAATCAATGATTTCCGGTGTGACTTTTTCACTTCGCACAATCAGGGCGTAAGCGTCGGAGTGCTGGGTCACAAACGCCTTGAGATCCTTGGTTTCCTCCAGGATTACCTGGTAATTACCAGTGGCTTCCAGTGTATCCTTCACTACTTTGTTCAACTTGGTCGGTATCAAAACTTTTTTCATGAATTATGTCCTTTAGCGTAAAAACGGCCAAAAATGGAAAGCGGGACTTTACGACGACTTTGCCAACGAATCAAGCGGAAGACTGGCAGATTGAGCGAAAATGCCGGTGTTCAGGCTTTTCCCTATGCCATTTTGCCGGCAAAGTGCGGATATTAAACCCGAAAACCGGAGTTGAAGGTGGATGC
>DAOLDL010000071.1:0-15601 GCA_035327305.1 Kiritimatiellia bacterium
AAAACCCGGCGCATCAAAGCGGTGGTGCGGGCCAATGGGTCGGCACGGATGCGCGCCTCTTCTTCCGCCACGAGGTAAAATAAACCGTCCAGGGTCTTGCCGGTCACATAGCCGTTCAGATCTGTATCAATCGACCGGCCTGTGAGAGGAATGGCGTTGAAGGCTCGGGCAAGATCACCATATACACGAGTTGCGCCGGTCTTCGACAATGCGTTATCCACAATAGGCAAAAATCGCGCGGTCAATTCGTCGCCGGTGGTGTTTTGTAAATACCGGGTGGCGGCATGCTGATCCCCGTTCAAAATGGAGACGGCGTCCTGGAAGGTCATTTGGCGGATCGCTTTAACGAATATTGGTTTTGCTTCCGCGGCGGCTTGTTCGGCGGCGCGGTTCAGGGTCAGCACGGCGTTGTCCACCTGACTGCCCAAGCCCATTTGCCGTAAGGTTCGCTCAACGCGTTGGACATCCGGCGGAAGAGGGATTTTAATGCGATCGTTTTTGTAAAATCCATCCACGGCGGAGGCCGATGCCGCGCCCCGGTCGATCCCTTGAATCAAGGCATCCTTGATTCCTGCCGGAATATCACGGGATGTTGATGTGACTGCGCCGTCCGGACTTAAACTGACGCAACCTGTGAGTATCGTGGATAACACGATAGCCGTGATTGTCGGGAAACACGTTGTATGGGAAAGGATTTTATTCATGGTAACACGCTACTACATTTTAGCATTTCCTGAACTCCCAAGCTAAACAAAATCCATCCGGTGGAGTACTATTGCGCGGCGAAGGTTTTTCTGTCTGCAATATAAATCACACCAAAGGAGTTGCATGGCCTCACTAATGACCGACGAGTTCGACCGCCAGGTAGACGTGCTGAACGACAAGGGGTATCCGCGAAAAGCCGGAGTGTCCCGCGCTGTATTTGACGAGACAACCACCAGGTTGCGCAAACTTGTTGAGAAGTTGAAATCCAAGTCCGTTGATATCGAAAAAGGACGCATTCCGTTTGTCCTGGTAACGGTAAATTCGAAGCTTAACGCCAAATGGAAAATGTCGCGCGTTTCCCGTCTCGGTAAAAAAGGGCACGTTGCTATGAAGCCGACCCGTCCGGAGGAATTCAAAGTTTTGGATGGGATAAAAATACCCAATGCGGAGATGTATCTTCTGGTTGATGTTGATCGCGGGGCCGACACGCTTAATGTAACTCCGGAAACAGCCTTCAAGATGATCAAGCGACGTCGTCGTTCGCCTTTGACGATTGATGAGGGGCTTGCCGTGATCACCCAGTTTCCGGATTTCCTGCAGAAGAACAATTGTTTTTCCCTGCTCGCTTCGCGTCAGCCCGGGCAAAAGGTTCCGGCTATTTGGATCGATGGGGAAAAGCGCCCCAAGCTCGGTTGGTGTTGGGACCGCAATCCACACACCTGGCTGGGTTCGGCATCATGCCGACAACGAATCGCGGTCGGGCCTTAACGGCCTCCGCCGCTCGTGGTATAACCGGTCAGCCTTAACTGCAAACCATGCACAGGGGGCGGGATAACTCTGAAGCTAACCCGGATATTGCATGAGTGAGCGCCGGAAAATGGAACCCGGGCTAAATGCGCTCCAATCGTTCGCCAACCAAGCTTCGGTTGCGGTCATCCAGCATTGCGGCAAGTTGATGTAACGAATCAGCCGTCACGATGCCATGCTGGATCATGGCACGGACGAATGAAATATCCTTTTCACGTCCTGCGGCCAGTTTTGAAATAGCCAAGTCAGCTGGTCCGATGCAAATACCCCTGGCGCCGCCCGTGTTGGCGTTTTCAACGATAATGGATCGATCGCGCCAATCCGGAGGCAATACTGCGGTTTCCGGGGCCACGCCGTGACCGTAATAACCAAAGGTTTCATCAAAAGGTGACAGTTCGCCAATGGTTCCGTCGATTAAATCGGCCGCTTTTGGATTGGTCAACGGATACAAGTCCAGTTCCATGGAATTACTTAAGGGTGGAGGGGGATCGGGATGGTAGGCTAGAATCGCCTGACTGCCAATTACGACAAATTCACGCTCGTTCGTAACGGCCGCCGCCGCTCGCAGAATATGTTCCATTTGATCACGCCGCATGCTGTCTGTGCTCCCGGAAAACAGCCCAACGTTCTCGCGGGGTCAGGATTCCGCAAAATGGATTGTTTTGACGCAGGTTCCGTCCGTGCTCGGACTCATCCAGAAGAACGGCTTTGATGCGCGACCAGTCGGAATGGAGTATTTCTGCCCATTCCTTGTGCAGTGGAGCGGGGTTAAGTTTGTACCACCTTTGGTTGACCTCACGCGCCCTGGCAAGGCCGGCTTCCAAATCGCCCGCCTCCAGCTTTTCGATGATAGCCTTGGCAAGGTCGAGACCCCGTCGGTCTATGGATGCATGGTCTTTCATGTTTCGATTATTCGTTTTTAATAGTAATCACGCCGCATGCCAGCGTAAACAACAAACCATGCACAGGGGGCGGGACGATCCGCCCGGGCATTGAATAATAATTGCCAATTAGGCGGGTTCCGCGCATCATGCCGCGAGTTGGATTTAAATATGTCAGCCACCCATCCCATAAATGTATCGGTCGTTATTCCGGTTTATAACGAAGAGGAAAGTGCGGAATTGTTGTGCCGCCGCCTCCATGAATCACTGTCCTCCATCGGCAGGACATATGAAATCATCCTGATTGACGACGGCAGTACCGATAAAACCTGGGAAATCATCACCCGTATGGCCCGGGAAATTCCGGGGTTGGTTCTGATTCGTTTCCGTCGCAACTACGGTCAAACCGCGGCAATGAGCGCCGGCTTCGATGCGTCGAGGGGCGAAGTCATTGTAACGCTGGATGCCGACCTCCAAAACGATCCGGCGGATATTCCGCTTTTGCTCGAGCGTATTGACCAAGGGTATGATGTGGTGAGCGGTTGGCGCAAGGATCGCAAAGACGCTTTCATCAATCGCCGCCTGCCATCCATATTGGCCAATGCCCTGATCAGTCGCATCACCGGTGTGGCGTTGCATGATTACGGATGCACGCTGAAGGCCTATCGCCATGATGTCATCAAAAACGTGAATCTTTACGGCGAGATGCATCGCTTTATTCCGGCGCTGGCCAGTTGGGTCGGCGGCTCGATAGATGAGGTGGTGGTGCGTCATCATGCCCGGCAATTCGGAAAATCCAAGTACGGAATATCCCGCACTTTCAGGGTCGTTCTCGATCTGTTGACCGTAAAGTTCCTTTTGCATTACAGCACACGCCCCATTCATATTTTTGGAAAACTGGCCGGAGTGTTCGCGCTACCGGGGATCCTGATGCTCACCGTCATGGTGCTGGGTAATATTTCCTACGAGCTGTTCGGCACACAATTCGCATCCGGCCTGATCAAACGTCCGTTCTGGATTATGACCTCGTTCATGCTGATACTTTTCGGACTTCAATTCATCAGCATGGGGTTGTTGGCGGAGATGCAGATTCGCACGTATCACGAATCGCAGAAAAAGCCCATCTACATGGTTCGCGAAAAGTTCATGTCCACTTCCGCGTCGTAATCGCATGGCCTTCTTCCGTACGTTGCCTTTGGCCGAGCTGGGCGGTTTCGATGCTCTGGCTTTCGAGCAACAACTGCAGGAGCAGGCCGCTTTTATTGGAATCGTATACGGCGGGGCGTTTCTCATTGGTTTGTGCCTGTTGATCGTGTTTACCATGCGCATTCAAAATCGCCCGCTGTCATGGGCGGTTCCGCTGGACACGCTTTCCCGCAGGCCCTGGGACATGTCGGCCTCTGGATTCATTATTCTTCCTCTGATCGGAGTTCAACTTGTGTTCATGCTGGTCCTGCGATGGTGGGGCGGCGCCATGGATCAGGGGGATGGTCGCGTGGAGGTTGCCTTGCTGGTTCTGCAGAGCCTGCTGTTTCACTGGATTTGTTTTGCGCTAATTTTCGGGATCATGAAACAAAAACGCGTCGGGTGGAGCCAGGCGTTCGGCATACAACTATCCGGGATTCCGCGCGAAATCTTTGCGGGCATAGTGATCATTCTGGGTGTCATGCCCTTGATAATCGGATATAACTTTGTTGCGCGCATGGTAATGGATTGGATTCAATATGCGCCGGAAATTCAGGACGTGACCCGTATCATATCCGCCGCATCGGGTTGGGGTGTCAAAGCGTATTTGGTCCTGCTTGCCGTCGTGGTTGCTCCGGTGGTGGAGGAGCTTCTGTTTCGCGGTGTTTTATTGCCGGCGATAAGCCGCCTGGCCGGAGTCAAATTTGCCATTGTAGCCGTTTCGATATTATTTGCCGCGGTTCACGGCACATACCTGCCGCAATCCATCATTTTCTTTATTCTCTCCGTTGCGTTTTGTCTCGCGTACATTTACCGGCAGTCCATCGTGACATCAATTGCCATGCATGCGTTATTTAACAGTCTGACCATTGCGGTTATACTTCGCCTGTGAACACCAAGCGTTTATTTGAGTCGGAGGATGACTGGACGGCATCGTTGGCGGGCAGGCTGACTTCGCGTGATGATGTTGTGGTCGGTATCGGCGATGACGCGGCGGTTGTCCGCGGCACCGATTCCGACGACTACGTTTACACCACCGACGCGGTGATAGAGTCGATCCATTTTCAACCGGGGACTTCACCCCGGAAAATCGGACGAAAACTTGTGGGACGCCTGTTGAGCGACCTTGCCGCCATGGGCGCCAAACCCGGACACATTTTAATCAACCTTGTTGTTCCCGCCGGAACGGATGCGGACTATTTGCATGAACTGTATGATGGCGCCAATGAGTTGGCGGCATCTTTTGGCGCCGCGATTGTCGGTGGTGACACGGTGGCGGCGATCCCGCTTGCCCTGCATGGGTTTGCGGTGGGGTTGGTTCCTCGCGGTGATGCGGTTTTGCGGTCGGGCGGACAGGCCGGTGATGTGTTGTTTGTCACCGGAACGCTTGGGGGCAGTATAAACGGCAGGCATTTGGATTTTATCCCCCGGGTGCGCGAAGGCCTTTGGTTGCGAGAGGGGGCATGGGCGCATGCAATGATGGACATCAGCGATGGTCTTTCCCGGGATTTAAGGCGTCTTTGTCGAGCCGGTGGTGTCGGCGCGCGAATTGACGCTTCAGCGCTTCCCTTGAGCGATGAAATCGCATCGTTGCCCGATTGTCGGAATGCCGTACATCATGCATTGTGTGATGGTGAAGATTACGAATTGCTGTTTGTCGTGCCGCGCGAGCGGGTCGTAGAGTTGGAGCGGAATTGGCCTGCCGACTTTGCGAAAATTTGTCGCATCGGCTTGCTTTGCGGTCCCGCTGATGTGATTGAAATCAGTCACGACGGGCGGCGTTGGGAACCGCTCCCGGCGGCGGGATTTGATCACATGCGGTGATCCGGGTTGGCTTCGTCCCCAACGGGCAACACCACGCTATTTATTTGTCCAGTCTTTGTCGCCGCCTGATATTCGATAGCTCGCGGGGAATCCATTCCGGGCGCTCGATCAGGGCGCGAAAAGCATAACGTAACAGCATTTTCTTGCGGGCCTTGTATTCGTGCTCGTTTCTTTTGCTGACGCCATCCGTTTCATGATAATGAACCAGTGGTTCGGGGATTCTTTGTAAACGATGTTTTCTGTTGATTCGGAGAAACAGATCGAGGTCCTCGAAGCAATGCATGGTTTCATCCATCCCGCCGGCCTGAATCAACACGGGTTTTCTAAACAGGCATGTCTGAATCCCGATTCCATAGGCGGCATAACCGGATGTACGTCGATCAAAAAAAGCGCCGGTTTTTAATTCCGGCGCAGAGATGACAAAGGGTTCTCCCTTTTTTGGCATTCGCAATAAGTCGTGGTAGCATCCGGCGATGCTTTCGTCGCTTTTCATCAAACCCATCTGGCGCTCCAGCTTGCCCGGCAACCACTCATCATCGGAATCCTGAAAGGCAATCAAGTTTGCTTGCGCCAGATTTACGCCGGTATTGCGGGCCGCTGATTGTCCCCGGTTGCGGGGAAACGAGTGGATTTTCAGGCGATCATCCTTGATGGTCTGCAACACGTCACGGGTGTTGTCGGTGGATGCGTCGTCTATTACGATCAGCTCCAGGTCGGAAAAAGATTGGGCGAGTACGCTTTCCACCGCCCGGCAAATCAATGCCGAACGATTGTGGGTGGGCAACAAAATACTGACTGCGGGAAGGCGTGGCATTGAATATTACCGGTTATTCTGGCATGGTCCTCCGATGAGAGACTAATCAAGGTTGGTACATGGCTCAAGATGATTTAACGGTGACGGAACAAAACATAATAACCAGTGTTTGCATCTGTACGTTCAGGCGTCCGCAGGGATTGCGAAAGCTTTTGGCGAGTTTGGCCGCCCAACATAATGCGCCGCCGTATGAAGTTGTTGTTGTTGACAACGATCCCGATGGGCAAGCCGAACCCGTAACGCGCGCGTTTCGCGAAGATTTAAACCTGGTTTATGTTTGCGATCCGTTTGTGTGTCTTGCCGGCGCGCGCAACCGTTCGGTGCGGGAGGCAAAAGGGGAGTTTCTGGCGTTTGTGGATGATGACGAAACGGTGTCGCCGACCTGGCTAACCACCATGCATCGGGTCCTTGTTGAGCATGAAGCCGCCGTGGTGTGCGGTCCGGTGAAAATAACATTCGAGGATAAAGTTCCCCTGGCGGTGCGGGGCAGTCGAATATTTAAACGGACCCGCTTTCCCAACGAAGGTGAATCGCTTCCCTGGTTCTGGGCTTACACGGGCAACGCTTATGTCCGGCGAAGTATTATGCCTGATCCGGATCAGCCATTTGAAGTGAAGTTTGGTCGTACCGGCGGAGAGGACGTGGATTGCTTCAGAAAAATTCACGATGCGGGTGGTCGATTGATTTCGGCGGGAGAAGGCGCCATGGTCCATGAATTCCGCGAGCATGATCGTGCCAATTACCGGTGGATTTTGCGACGCAGTATTCGAAACGGCGGAAATCTTGCCGATATGCAATGGAAGGGATTCTCGCCTTTGCAGAAGATCCGAATGTCCGCCGGAGCCATGTACAAAACAGCGCTGTACTCGTGGCAGGCGTTCCGCGCGTCAAATAAAGATGCCCATCATTTTGTGGAAAGAACCATTGATGCCGGAGAGCAACTCGGTCGGGCTTTAAGCGTATTGGGCTACCGCTATCCGGAATATGGATCGCGCAAATGAAGGGTCGGGTCGCCACATCAACACCATCATCCGGCATCCGCCCGTTCTGGTCGATCATGATTCCGGTTTATAATCCGGATATAAATTTGCTCCGTGAAACCATCGAGAGTGTTTTTACCGCCACTTCCGGGCCAGACCGATGTCAAATAGCCATGGTCGATGACGGTTCCACGGTATCGCTGGATACTTTCTACGAGGAAGTGGCGTCTCGTGGTGTGGAGATTTATCGTAACCGCGAGCGCGTCGGCATCATGGGCAATTGGAATCAATGCCTCGCCCATGCGCGTGGCCAGTGGGTGCATCTGTTGCATCAGGATGATCGCATACTGCCGGACTTTTATCGTGCCATGGAGGCGGGCATCGCCGCTGTGCCGGCCATCGGTGCGGCATTTTCACAAATATCGTTTATTGACGATGCGGGTGCATTTATTCGCAAGGGTCACATGACCCAGCAGGAGGCCGGCGTGATGAACGCCTGGATAGAAAACATCACGGTCAATCTCGTTGCACAGTGTCCCGGCATGGTGGTGCGGCGCGAGGTGTACGATCGGTTGGGCGGTTTTGACACTTCTTTCAGTTACAATGCGGATCAGGAAATGTGGCAGAGAATTGCTGTCGAATACCCAATCTGGTATGACCCGCGTCCGATGGCGGAGTACCGGGTTCACCCGGCCAGCGCCACATATCAACTTTATGATTTAAAGTGTCGATGGCGCGAACGTCGTGCCTGTCTTGAAAAAGGTTTGACTGCGGTTTCGCCTTTGGTGCGCGACCGGGTCAGGTATAGTGGAGAATTTTATCGTACCTGTCTGGCGTGGAACGAGTGGGTGGACGCCTGGCGAAAAGTGTCAGGTTTTTCAAATCGCATTAAACTCCTTGCCTCGTTGGCTCATATCGGCGACTTCAGATATCTGATTGCGCGAAAACGACGCAAATATCCCCGCCCCATTCCCGGTCTCGCCCCGGTGCGTGAAGTTGATCCAATCGCTCCCCGGCAAAAGCGCATTCTGTTTTTAAGCGAGTTTTATCCGGCAGACCCGATGCGAAGTGTTTTTGGTGTTTACCAGCGTATGAAAATGATGTTGGAGGCCTGTCAGAATGCCGGACACGTCGATGTCTTGTTTTTCTGGGGGAATAACTATCAGGTGCCGGAAGAAAAGATCGCGGAGTATCGCGAAAACATGGTGGCTCATGGCTGGCCAATGAATGGCGAGCTTTTGTTTATCGCGACTTCGGCGGGCGCCGGCGCGGAAAGTCGTCGCCGACCTATTCATTCGCTTTGGTGTCTGTTGAAAGGCATCGCAACCTTTATGCACAACCGGCCGACTCTGGCAAGTTGCGGAACGCGCCAGACAAACAAGTTCCGGGATGTGTTGTTGAAATATCAACCGGATCTGGTCTTTGTACACCGCCTTGGCGCGTATGGCGCCTTGAGTCAGGCAGGGTTGACGTTGCCGCCTGTGGTCATGGATCTGGACGATGTCGAGCATGTCAAACTCCGACGTATGCATGCCGGCGCCAGGAAAATAAAAGACAGGTTGTATCTCCTGATGTGCGAGTATATTGCGCGTCAGGCCGAACGTCGCGCTTGTCGACTGGCAAATTGCGTTTTCGTTTGCTCTGAATCTGATCGTCAGGCAATTCAACAGGTGACGGCCGGTACAAATCTTCGCGTGGTTCCGAATGTGGCGCGATTGCCGGACGCTATACCAACCGTTTCAAGTCCGTCCGCATTGTTTATCGGAATTGCTCACTATCCACCAAACCGGGAGGCAATTCTTTTACTCGTTAATGAAATATGGCCGCGGGTGCGTGCAAAACTTCCAAAAGCACAGTTGCATATTGCCGGACAGGGTTCCGCGCTTGTCGCGGCCAGCGATGATGCATGCGGAATCAAGGTGTGGGGCTTCGTGGAAAATGTGGATGACTGTTACCGGGAGTCCGCGATAGCCGTTTGTCCGATCATGAAGGGCAGTGGCACACGGGTGAAAATCATCGAGTCGGCTTTTCGCAATCGCCCGGTTGTGTCGACCAGCATTGGCGCCGAAGGGTTGGAGTTTGTTCCCGGCGAAGAAATTGTCATCACCGACGACTGGGACGAATTCGCCAACGCCGTGGTTGAATTATTAACCGATGAAGAAAGGCGCATGCAAATGGGGGCGGCGGCGGAACAAAAGGCGATGGAGCTTTATCATCCCGAAAAAATCCAGCGGCAGATCTCCGTGCAATTGAATGACCTCATTCAGCGTGGAGTGAAATCATGAGGCCGGCTTTTGTTTTTATCGGTGGCACTTCAGAACCTGGCGGATTGCATGTTCATACGGTGGATGTTGCGGAGGCGCTCGCAACGTCCGGCCACCAGGTCACCATTATGTGCAATAGCATCGATCACTTCTCCGCAATGATACATGACAGGCGTGTTTGCGTTGAAGTAATTCCGGAACGCAAGCCTTCGGATTCCGCCATACGCTACTGGTATAAACACTTGCGGAATCACCGGAAGGCCCATGTCGTGTTGGTGCGAGGCAAGTTGGCTGAAGGGGCTGTCGCTGATTTGGTCGCGATTCGGCTGTTTTGCCGGCGCCTTATTACAATGGAGCACCGCTCGGTTGACAATCCAAAGCTGACGCCGGACTATTTACGCTACCACGGACGCATCATGAGGTGGACCGTCAAGCGAAGTGTCGTGGTGTCTGAAGAAATCAAAGCCAGCGCCATCAATGAACTGCATCTGCAGTCCGATCGTATATTCTGTTGTCTTAATTGGGTGGATCCTGTCTTCTCATCGCGAACACCCGAGGAACGCATGCGGGCAAAGACGCAGGTCGGAATTTCGCCGGATTGCCTGGTTGTGGGTTATCATGGCCGGCTGGCGCCGGAAAAAAGAGTCGATATGCTGATCGGCGCATTTGGCGCATTGACGCCACGAAATTGCGAATCTATCCGTTTGGTGATTGCCGGGGAAGGTTGGAAACGCAAGGAATTGGAAAAGCAAGTCGACACGCTTGGGTTGCGTGATCGGGTGTTATTTACGGGTTGGCATCCTGATCCGTCATCCGTGATCAAGGCGTTTGATGTTTCCGTGTTGCCGAGTCTTGCCGAAGGGTTTCCGCTTGGTTTGATGGAGACGATGGCGACGGGTATTCCATGCATCGCACACACCATGTGGAGCACCATGCAATTGATCGAGCATAAGAAAAACGGATATCTGGCAAATCTGGAAGAGCCACATGGACTGGTCAAGGCGATGGAGTACCTGGTTGGTTTGGACAATTCCGCCCGGGATGCGATGGGACGGCGGGCATCCGAATTTATTCAGGAAAACTATTCCCGCGAACGCCGCCTTCCGGAAGTAATTAAAGCATTGGGCGCAAACTGTGATTCGATTTCGGGTGGAATTCCTACCCGACCCCGAAATCTGGTGTTTGTGAAATGAGAAATCCACCGGTCAGCGTGGTTATTCCGACGCATAATCGCGGCCCGTATATTGAAGCGGCGTTGGCTTCCGTTCTGAATCAAACCTTTGCGGACTTTGAAGTTGTTGTGGTGGATGACGGTAGCACGGATAATACCGCGCAGGCGCTGAAAAAGCTTCAAGGATACGATCCGCGGGTTCGCGTAGTCGACAACACCGGCCGGCACGGCGCCGCGGCGGCAAGAAATACCGGCATTCACGCGGCGCGGGGCGAATGGATTGCGTTTCTTGATAGCGATGACGCCTGGGCGCCCGGTAAGTTGGAAAAGTTCATGGCCGCAACCGGCGGTGATGCCTTGCTGATCGGCAGTGACTACCGGATGATCGACAAGGATACCGGACAACATCAGACCATGCTGGAATTTGTCCGGGAGGTGATGTTGCCATGGTGGCAAAATGATCAGTATGCCCGCCGTATTATCGATTGCGATACGTTGTTGAAGGACGGTTTTCTATTGGAGGATAAACAAACCATCATCGGTATGACGATCGGCGGCTATCTGTGGCCGCATACTTCGTCGGTTGTCGTGAGGAAGGCGGCCGTGGACGCGGCGGGCGGGTTCAATGAAAAGCTTCCCCGCACCGAGGATATGGATTTGTGGTTAAAAATCCTACAACGCGGTTCGTATGTTTTCATCAACGAAGTGTTGGGTGATTATGATATAACCGGGAGGACGGCAGTTTCCGGGGACCGGTACCGCACGACAGATTCCAAGCGCCGGTTTGACGCATATATCGAGGCGTATTTACATCTTAAATTCGCCCGCGGTATGCCGCGGCGATTTCCGCTTAACCGGGATCAGGCGGCATTTCTCTTTCGCCGCCTGGCATCCCATCATCGGCTATGCGGATATTATGCGCGGGGGGATCGTCCGGTTTCGTGTGCCTGGCATTATGCGTGCGCGCTGACCATGTCCCCGTCGCATCGGCGCCAGCTCCGGCATAATTCAGCTCGCTTCTTCCAGAATCCATGGTGATTTGAATATTGAATCTTGCGGATGCATCCGGCATGCTCCCGCAACTTTATGACCATGTATCAGGAAAATGCCATTGTACTCGAACACCAGCCGATTCAGGGTGGATATCAGTTATTGCAATTGCGTGCTCCTGAAATCGCGCCGCACGTAAAACCCGGTCAGTTTGTACATGTTAAAGTTCCCCATTTAAACGAGGCGGTTTTGCGACGCCCTTTCAGTGTGTTCAAGGCGGATGGCGACACACTGGCCATTCTATATAAGGACGTGGGCAAGGGGACCAGCACGTTGACCCATCTAAAATATGGCGAATCGCTCAATTTGGTCGGCCCGCTTGGCCATGGTTATCCGGAGATGTCCGAGGGCAGTTTTCCTATTCTGGTCGCTGGTGGTTATGGAATGGCCGCATTGTATTTGTGCGCGCGATCCATGCCGGTCAAAGGCGTCGCGTTTTTCGGCGGTCGTGCGGCACGGGATATTTTGTGCGTAAAGGAATTTGAATCGTTGGGGTGGACCGTGCTGGTGACGACGGAAGACGGCTCTATGGGTCAGAAGGGCAAGGTTACAGATGCGCTTGATCCGTGGATGGCGCGGGAAGGCGCGGTGTTGAAGCCGGAGTTTTTTGTGTGCGGTCCTTCCGGCATGTTGAAGGCAATCGCATCCCGGGCGCTCGCCCGAAGTTGGAAGGCCTGGGTTTCGGTCGATAACAACATGGGCTGTGGCGTTGGTGCATGCCTGACTTGTGTGTTAAAAGTTCACGACGACGAAAAAGGCGATTGGGCATGGGCGCGGGCTTGTCGGGAAGGCCCCGTTTTTGATGCGAGTGACATCATTTGGGAGTCTATCGATTGATGAACGCAACCACGAATGACCAATCACCGGTTGATCTGTCGGTTACCATCGGCGGCATCAAGCTGAAAAATCCGGTGATGGTT
Source organism: Kiritimatiellia bacterium (assembly GCA_035327305.1). GTDB lineage: Bacteria > Verrucomicrobiota > Kiritimatiellia > CAIVKH01 > CAIVKH01 > CALMUP01. The sequence goes on from DAOLDL010000071.1 coordinate 12,602, forward strand.
GCCTCCGGCACATTCGGTTATGGGCCGGAATATGCCGACCTGGTGGACTTGAACAAGCTTGGTGCCATCGTGGTGAAAGGCATTTGCCTGCAGGCCACCCGGGGCAATCCCACGCCCCGCACCGCCGAAGTTGAAAGTGGACTACTGAATGCCATTGGACTTCCCGGTCCCGGCGTCGACGGTTTTGTTTCCACGTACATGCCGTTTCTCCGTCAGTATGATGTGCCGGTAATCGTCAATATCTGGGGCAAAACAATCGATGAATATGCGGCTGTGGCGAGAAAGTTCGATCAAGTCCCCGGGGTTGCCGGGCTTGAAGTAAACGTGTCGTGCCCGAATATCAAAGAGGGAAGCGCGCTGTTTGGCACTGATCTTGACATGTTCCGCCGCGTGATCGAGGCCATCCGTTCATCCACCCGGTTGCCGGTGATTCCCAAGCTTGCACCCAATGTCGCGGACATAACGGCTTTTGCCAAAGCGGCCGAAGCTTGCGGCGCTGACGCCATTTCCCTGATCAATTCATTTCCCGCGATGGCCGTGGATATCAAAACCCGAAAACCGAAATTGGCGAACATCACCGGGGGGCTTACCGGACCGGCCATTCGACCCATTGCGGTTCGCCTGGTCTGGCAGGCGGCCAAGTCGGTCAAAATTCCCGTCATCGGCATGGGGGGAATTACCTGTTTGAACGATGGCTTGGAATTTTTCATGGTTGGCGCGCAAGCGATCGCGATTGGCACTGCCAACTTTACCGATCCTGCCGCGGCGGAAACGATCATTGAAGACTTGCGATCCTATCTTGTCGCGCAGAAGTATGCGTCGATGCGCGAAATCGTCGGCACATTTTCGCCATGAACATGCTTTTGAAGCGCGCGGCATTTTGGGTTCTGCTTGTTTTGTTTATCGCCGGCTCCATCTGGTGGACCCTTCATGTACCTTATCAACCCCGTAAATTACTGCGTGCAATCCCCGGGCATGCGGTGGTGGTTTCCATGCACGATCAACTGGCCGGTCGTCTGGATGAAGTTGTGGAACACCCCTTTGCATCGTTGTTGATTGCCGTGTCCGGTGGAAGTCCGGGCGATGTGAAAGAACTACTTCAAGATGAAGGCTTTCGTTACATAAAAAACCTGGTTGGCGAACGCGATCTGGTGATGGCCTACGTACCCTTCCTTTCATCCGACGCGCAGGGATCCTGGGTTTTTGCCGGTTGGATTGGCGGGAAAAGTCAGCGATTGCGTATAACCGCGCCGTTTTTGACCATCAAGGATTTGCGGCGGCTGGATAATGTCGGCGGCTGGCCGGTCTGGACATATGTGTGGAGCGTCGATGGTCAGCCACAACGATTGACCATGGCGCTGGTGGAAGGAATGATTATCGGGGTAATGGCTCGCGATCCGCGCGCAATTGAATTATTAATCGATGCCTGCAACGGCGCTTTCCCGTCCATGGACTCCCGTCATGATTTGTTGTTCTGGACACAGTCATTGATGGATTCACCGAGGCAGGACCGCTTTTTGTTCAAGCAGACCTCATGGCCGGAATCACGCTATTGGCTGACTGAAATTGATCTGTCCGACTCCGAAAAACTACAGGCCCGGGTTTCCACCCGCAGTCGGGGTGGCGTGGATTTCAAAGAAGGCCTGGATGTCGCGGGGCCGGCCTCGTTCTGGGGCGCTGATGCCATAACATTCGGCGCGCTGGAGTCGAGCCTGGTACGTAATATTCTTCCCCATCCGGAGGGAAATGCGCCATCCGCCATGTTTCAGGAACTTTTAGCGCAAGCCAATGCCCCGGCGGTCGCTTTGGGGTTGTTTGGGGGGGAAACGAGCGGTCGCTTCAGGGGCATCAGGGTTCCCACCATCATGGCGGGTTATTTCGCCGGGACTCAAACAGATGTAAAACAGGATTTGTTACGCTTGCTCGACCGCTGGAATGCGCGGTATCGATGGGGGCTGGTGCTGGCGGAAAACAGAGTTAACGGTCGCATCGTCTGGCGTATTGAAAGTACCGCGGACACCGCCTATGCCGCCATTGATCCGACCGAACAAATCGCGTTCACGGTGGATGATGGATGGGTATACATTTCCAGTAATTACAAAGGGTTGGAATCTTTGTTGGCGTCACGCGCGATGGCGCGCAATGCGGCTGATCAAGGGTTCGCCGACGTCATGCAGGATCAGGCGGGGCGTGGAGTCGGATATTTCGGCATGGATATGGCGCGGGGCAATGATACACTACGCCTGGCGATATCCGCGTACTCGTTAAAATTGTTGTTTGAAGATGCGCAAGGTTCACGTGAAACTCGCCAGAAGTTGAGCGAGGCAAAAGCCTGGCTGGACATGTTGGCGCGTTTTGGAAGTATTCACATGCGGATATCGCATGAAGACGAAATGTATTCCTTTGAGGTTAAAACCATAAAGCCATGACGGGAATAGAATGATATGAAATTCAACATCTGGGTTCTTTTGGCCACGGGATTCGGACTTGGGTTGAGTCCGGTCGCCTCGGGTACGTTCGGCGCCTTGTTGGGAATACCACTGACCTATTTTCTGTTCAGTTGGCAGACCGGCGTCATCGCGCAAATTGTTTTGGCCGCCATGCTGTCGCTGATATCCATACCCATTTGCGATAAGGCGGAAAAAGCGTTGGGCGGAAAAAAAGATGATGGACGCATCGTCGCTGACGAATATCTCACCGTGCCGATCACCTTGATTGGCCTGCCGCTGAATCCGGTCATGATGGGTGTTGCCTTCCTGACGCACCGCATCCTTGATATAATGAAACCGCCGCCGGCTCGCGGATTGCAACGCCTGCCGGGCGGACTGGGCGTCACCATTGATGACGTGATCTCATCCATTTATGCCTTGGGGGTGAATTGGCTGTTGTATCTCTATGTACTGAAGCCGCAAGGCTGGGTGTAAATGTGAACAGGGTGGCGCACTCGGAGAGGTTCGAACTCCCAACCCTCTGGTCCGAAGCCAGATGCTCTGTCCAGTT
>DAOLDL010000072.1:0-15138 GCA_035327305.1 Kiritimatiellia bacterium
GAACCCCCGTCCGCATAAGAGTCACTTAAGCTTCTACGTGCGTGTTTGGTCTTTAAGTCTCGCCATGATCACTGCCGACCGACAGGCCATGATCACCGCCAGCATCCACATTGATACTGTCCGCCGGGTCGGTTGCTCACCTTGCGTCCAGACCTGCTGTCGTCGTTTTGTCCACCTAGCAGATATCAGCGGCAAAACGTCGTGGCGCTATTAGGCCGCGAGAGCTAATTCTTGGTTAGCGTTTATTTGTTTTTCCGGGTGATTTACGAGGCCAACCGGAGTCCTCGGCACGCCACTTAAGCTTCAACTTATCCGTCGAAACCAGTCGCCCCCTGAAACTATTTCAAGGTTTTTTAATCCTAGCCGTTCCTGTCGCCCATTTCAAACAAATAACGCTTGAAACGAGGGATATTTCACAACCTGCGTGATAATGTTTCGATGGCAACCAATGCCGCCGCGGTGCGGGTTTCGACGCCAAGTTTTTCAAAAATGTGTCCGAGGTGGATCTTGACGGTTTTTTCACTCATGCCGAGAATGATGCCGATATCAGCATTGGTTTTTCCTTGAGCAACCCAAAGGGCGACTTCAGCTTCACGCGGGGTAAGCCCCAGTTTTTCCAGCGGCGTGGCGCTGTGGAAGTCGGGTCGTGATGAAGCGTCGGCATGCACCTGTTGACGAATCAAGCGCGTTTCGATGGCCGCCAGCACTTCTTCCGCCGATGCCGGTTTGGTCAAATAGTCATCTGCTCCGAGGTTCATGCCCGCCCGCACATCAGGCCGGTCTCCTCGTGCGGTCAAAAAGATAAACGGAACCCTGGCGGTTCGGGTATCATTGCGGAGTTTGCTCAACACGCCGTATCCGTCCAGCTTTGGCATGGTGACATCGCATAAAATCAAATCCGGGGTTTCGCGAAGTGCGGCGGCAACCCCTTGTTCACCGTCGGGGGCCGTTACAGGGCGGTAACCCTCCATTTCCAGTATGGTGGCCAGGTTTTCCCGCGAATGTTTCTCATCTTCAATCACCAGTATCGTCATCATAATTTTTTATCTCCAAACAAAGGAAGTTTGACAGTAAATGTAGCGCCACGGCCCTCCTCGCTCTCCACGGTTATTGAGCCGCCATGGATATCCACGCACTTCTTGACAATCATCAGGCCAAGCCCGGTTCCCGGCGTGTCGCTGACATTGCTACCGCGTTGAAATGACTGAAAAAGCCGTTTCAGGTCCGTATTCGGTATGCCACGTCCATGATCGGTCACGGTCAGAACACCCTCATTGCCCTCCCGGGAAAACCGAAAAATCACCAGAGAGCCGTCGGGTGAAAATTTAATCGCATTGGAAAGTAGGTTGCCGCAGATATGCCGCAACAGGGATTCATCAGCTTTGGCGTCGCTCACGTCACCTTCCAACTGCAACTCAATCGGACAACGATGGGTGTTAATCGACATCCATTCATCAATGACGCGATGGCAAAACTTCGAAACGTCCATCGTTTCGGGCTTGAATTGCAATTTGCCCGCCTCCACACGACCCAATAACAAAACATCTTCCATCATGCCCCGCATGCGCTTGACCGATTCTTGAATCGTATCGAGGTGATGCTGACGCTTATCTTCGGATAATCGCGCAAGATAGCGGCTCAAAATATCTGAACTGGTGAGAATTACTTCAAGCGGCGTACGAAACTCGTGGGAAACCAGAGAAACAAAATTGGCGCGCAATTCGCCAAGCTCTTTTTCCGTCCGCAAGGCATCCTCCAGACGCCGGTTGATTCGCTTTAATTCAACGGTGCGATCAGCCACCCGCTTCTCAAGGTCGGCATTGAGCTGGCGCAATTCCCGTTCCCGCGCCAATACTTTTTCATTCATTTCCCGAAACGTTGAGGCAAGGCTTCCCAACTCATCGGCTCGTGCGGGAATATCGGGAACCGTCGTCGCCCCGTCCCGCACGGCAGATGCGGCACGGGTCAGATCATTTAGCGGACGCGACAATTGCCGACGCAAAACGAGACTGAAAGCTCCCAAAAGCATGGCGAGAGACAACAGACCGGACACCCACACCCACCGGGTCAACTGTACCGCATTCGCCTTGATCTCTGATTGCGGAATCGTGGTAATGAAGTACCAGTTACAACCGGGAAGATCGACACGATTGGCAAAGAAATACGACTGGCTTGTCGGCTCAAAACCACCGGCACGAACGCCTTTCTGCGCCGCGATCATGTCAAATAACCGGGAAAGCGAAGGCAGTCCCGAACCCTGCGCGGTTAATTGACCTTCACTGGCCAGAATTTCATCGCGAAGCTGTGGATGCGCGATGATGACGCCGTCTTCACGGACGATCATATGCACTGCGCCCTCATAATCACTGTGTATAACCTCGCTAAACAATCGCTCCAATTGCATGTCGTGGGCCAACGTGCATACGAATTCCCCGTCGTGCATTATCGGGGTCATCAACGTGGCAAAAGGAATTCCGGATATTGGATCGGGATATATACTGGTCCACACGAAATCAAGCGAAGGATTGTGTTCCGGACGGGCGCCGTAATACCAGTCCTGCTCTTCCAGAGGATAATCGGAAGGCGTTTCCCAAACCCAGTCCAATTGACTGGGGTTGTATCCGACGCACGCTGAACCGGGAAACGAAAAATAAACACTATGAAACTCGTCCACCCATGCCGGCATCAATTCACGGCAGATGTCCAAAGCATTCAGCAAGCGATGCATTTGCCGGGGTGATGGATGAAGATCGCGATGTCCCCACAGGGACGGATCCCCCATTTCCTGCTCGCTTCGCCAGCCGCCATCAGGGAAGCGACGGACCTGGCGATTCCATCGCGACTCGATGTCGCCGGGAATTGCCATTGCATCGCGGTAAAGGAACATTCCACGCACTGTATCGAGTCGCATATACGCGGTGCGAAGTTGCGCCTCCTCGCGTCGCAACCGCTCGGTTGCATATGTATCCACATGATCAAGAATCTGCCGTTCGGCCATTTTGAATACCTGGCGGTAGGTAACCGTTGCGACAATGGCGGTAACCGCGATCGCACCGCCGAGCACATGCAAAAGAATGCGTTGAGTGACATTCATTCGTTATAGTATAGCAAAGTTTTTCACAACGGAAACCGCCATTCAAGTCGGCATATATACTGCCATCATACTTCATCCGCGGATATAGGACAAAAGTCCTAGTTTGCCGCAATCATTGAATTTTTTGTGATTGAGGGCTGTTTTTCCCGGCGCACACCGGCTAGGTCGTTCGTCCTATACCCGGCGGAGTGCAAATGCTCTATCGATATGGATGTGCACGGAGGTGTTAAATGAAAATCAAAATTAAACTTGTCCTTGGATCTCTTGCTTTTACCATAGCGTTGCCGTGTGTAAACGCGGCGACATTCACTGTGACCAACTCCGCCAACAGCGGGTCGGGCACATTACGATCTGCAATCACGAATGCCAATGCCGCCGGGGCAGGAACGCACACCATTGCATTCAACCTGGCTCCGCCTCATCAGATAATTCTTACCAACGCATTACCCAGCATTACCAATTCCATATTCATCAATGGCGCGACTCAACCGGGCTATACCGGCATGCCGTTGGTTCAACTTCGTGGTAACTATGGCACAACCGAGCCGGGGTTGAATTTCCTTAGTCCCGGAGGAGGAGCGCATGCCCTGCGAATAACTGGAATTACAAACAACAGCGCCATTTCGCTAAATGGAGCATCCAATCGATTAACCGGTTGCTGGATAATGACAAATATAGCCGGCGTGGTTGTTAATTCACTCGGTCGTTATGCCCTGATCGGCGGCGTCGGTGCAACCAATCGGAATATTATTTCCGCAAACCAAACTGCCGCCATCCAACTGGTCGGTCATGAAGGTAATAACACAGTTCAGGGTAACTATATCGGCCTGGATGCAAGTGGTGTGGCAAGTATGACCGGACAGTTATTCGGCATCACCATTTCTTCTCCATCGAACCGCATTGGCGGAACCACCGCCGGTGAACGGAACGTCATATCAGGATTCAGCAATTATGGAGTCACGATAACCGGGACCAATGCGACGGCAAACATTGTGCAGGGAAATTATATCGGTATTAATGCTACAGGCAATGGAATGACCGTCAACGAAATCGGCATACGGATCGAACAGTCCATCGGCAATACCATTGGAGGCGTTGGAATAGAAAGTCGCAACTTCATTGGCAATAGTCGAAAATCCGGCATTGAAATCACCGGTGACAGGGCATTTCATAACAACATAATTAACAACTCTATCGGTATTGGACCTTTAACCAATGCAATCCCCAATGGTGTGGCAATCCCGAACGGCGGCATACTGTTGAACGCCGGCAGTAACTCCATACTATTCAATGTAGTTTCCGGTAACATAGGAAATGGCGTGGGCATCATGCCCGGAAACCGCGGCAACGTACTGGCCGGAAATATCATCGGCCTCGATCCCTCCGGAACTCAACTTTTTCCCAACTCAATATCCGGGGTTGCCATCACCGAGGCATCATCCAATACCATCGGATCCGCTTTATTTCCCAATATCATTTCAGGAAATGGCCAAAGTGGCATTCGCATTATCGGACCTGGCGCTGAAGGCAACGTCTTGGTAAACAACCGGATTGGCACGGACATCACCGGCACTCTGCCGCGTGGAAATTCCGGAAATGGCATTGTCCTGGATCATGCCAGGCAAACCATTATCGGAACGACCAACGCAGGGAATGTCATTTCCGCAAACGGGGATAATGGTGTTTTTATTATTGGTTCACAATCAGACTCATCGGCTATTCACTTCAACCTCATTGGTCTGGATGCACCGGGAACCAATTCACTTGGAAATACTGCCATGGGAATTCTCATCAGCGGAAGTGGCGGTCACCGCATAGGCAGTAATGGCCGGAATTATATTTCAGGCAATGGCAGTTATGGCATTTCCATGATTGGATCCGAATGCAGTAATAGCGTTGTACATGGCAACTATATCGGTGTCGGAACGAATGGCGCCAAGGCAATTCCCAACATGAATGGCATCTCCATGCAGAATATTTCCGGACCGGGTGTGGTGGTCAGCAATAATATTATTTCAGGCAATATTTCAAACGGTATAGAACTTCAATTTGTGAACAGCGCCTTGCTGGTTGCCGGAAATATTATTGGACTGTCTGCCTCCGCATCAACCATCGTGTCAAATGGTGGCTCCGGCATTACAATCTTCGGATCGGATGGAGTACGTATTGGAGGTAATTCGGCGTCCGAACGTAATACCATTGCAGGTTACGGATCAGACGGAGTCATGGTGATCCACTCGGGCAGTAATGCGCCGGTTGTGATTGCCGGGAACTATATCGGATTATCCTCATCCGGCGCGACGTTGCCAGGTTGGCAAGGGCGTTTTGGCGTGTCGATCGTTAATTCCCGCAACATCCAGATTGGTGGTCCGTCAACATTATGGCGCAATGTCATTGGGGGCAACCAGAACGGATTGAGATTAACCAGATCAATGAATGGCAACATATCCTACAATTACATTGGCACGGATCCGTCCGCGATTTCAGCACGTGCGAACAGTATCGGCATTGTCGTGTATGACAGAAGTGTCTCCAACCTTTTCGAAAACAACATCGTGGCCGGCAATTCGGGCGCCGGCTTTGAAATTAACGATGGTTCTGCATGGAACACCCTTCGCGCCAACCGGATCGGTTTTGGATCCATTGCCGCATTGCCAAACAACGGCATTGGTGTACATCTCATTGACGCTCACGATACGCTGGTTGGCGGCTATGCTCCCGCCGACGGCAACCGAATCGCATTCAATGCAGGTTCCGGCGTGGTGCTTGGATATTTCACCAATACGATTCGCAACATGATTTTGGCTAATCTTATCTATTCCAACGCCATTCCGGACATTGATCTGGGCGGTGACGGAATTACACTTAACGATCCGCCCCCCGATGCCGATACCGGACCGAACGGATTACAGAACAAACCGCAATTATTCTTTGCCTCGATGGGGGCAACCAACATATCCGGCATGATGTCAGGACGAAGCGGAACATTACGTATCGAGTTTATGGCGCGCACCCCTGCCGGTGACGGGATATTTATCGGCGCGACGAATCTTTACGTTCCGCCTGACGGCGTCACCCCCTTCAGCTTTGCGCTTCCACCCGCCGGCATTCCATCCGGCTCGCTGATCTATTCCACGGCGACATCGGAGGAAGGCACATCAGAATTCAGCGAAGGCGTTATGGTTGCGGTGCCGGTGGATACCGATGGCGACCTGATGCCCGACTGGTGGGAGATCGCCTACGGGTTGAATCCAAGCGTCTCCAATGCGCCAAACAGCGATGCGGATGGCGACGGCATCAGTGATCTCCACGAATGGATTGCCGACACAAATCCATCCGACAGCAATTCTTACCTGCAATTTATCGACACTGCCGCCGACTCCGGCTTCATCGCCTATATACCCTCGTCGGGACTGCGTCGCTACAACTTCTCCGCCGCTTCCATGTCAAGCACACAATCATGGACAAATGTTCTAACCAATGTGACGGGAACGGGCGGATTACTAGCCCTACCCGATACCACAGGCCATACACAACGTATTTACCGGGTAGAGGCTCGATTGCCATAAAAACGCAGGAGATGAACGCCTGTAAATTTATTTTCACACGGCACTCTACAGAGGTCGCTTCAAAGGGTATCGGATTTAAGGAATGAGGTCGCAGTTAATGAGGAGTTTAGTTCTATCCGGTCTATTCGGAATATTGGTGGCTACCCATGCATCATTCGCGTTGGATCATAACAACAACCAGCAAAGTGATATATGGGAGATGATTTTTACTGCCGCCGGTCTTGCACCGGACGACGACCCAGACGAGGATGGCTTTACCAACCGCGAAGAAAGCATTGCCGGAACCGATCCTTTTGACGCCACATCATTTCCGGGCATTGATGATTATCGAACGCACGGAGACCGTTTCACCAATCACTTTTTCGCCGTAGCGGGCAAACGCTACATCTGGCAAGGCGCAAGTGAGTTCGGAACCTGGGCGCCATGGACCAATATCATTGGCGCCGGCTCAACCCACCATGTGGGCTACGAGCAAACCGGGGATGTTTACAATATCCGGTTTGTCGTCGAAGATATCGATACCGACGGCGACGGGATTTCGGATGCAGATGAACTGGCAATTGGATTTGATCCGACTCGAAACCGCACGGACCGCCATGAGCAAACCGATGCCACCCGGGTTGCCGCCATGCTGAACGCAATGAGCACGGTAAGTGTGGCAGTTTTAGATGGTCAGATCAGTGAGCGCTGGCCTGATCCCGGCGTTTTTGCCATCCGACGAACCGGCGGACTCAAACCTCTTGTGGTAAACTTCACATTGAGCGGAACAGCCACACGTGGCGACGATTACTCAACGCAACCGGGCAATCAAATTGTCATCCCGCCGGGAATACGTGAAGTCTGGGTGGAAATAATGCCGGTCGCCGACCACGACGACGATGAAACGGAAGAAACCATCATCCTCACCGTGACCGGTGGTGTCGGTTATGTCGTAGGCGCCATAAATCAGGGTACGATTCTATTGGCCAATGAATCCACGACATCGCCACCTTCGCCCAAAGCGGCCGCGCGTTTTCTCGTACAGGCGGCCTTCGGCCCGGATCAGGACTCGGCTGACGATGCCGATCAGATTCCGGAAAACGTGGAAACCGTCATGGCTATGGGATTCGAGGCATGGATTGACGATCAATTCACACGCCCCATCGGTTATCTTCAACCGTTTACGGAATATGCCATTGCAAACATTCCTCAATTTTATACCGATCCCAAACAAGCCGCATGGTGGAACCGCGTGATGGGCGTACCTTCGTTGACGCCAACCAATGCGCCGCAGTTGCCAGACCCACTCCGCCAACGTGTCGGTTTTGCGCTAAGCCAGATACTTGTCGTCGGCGACCGACCGGAAACGCTCGCCGTGCAACCCGTCGGCATGGCAAATTATTACGACACATTGCTTACTCATGCCTTCGGCAATTACCGTGACCTGCTCCTTGCCGTCACCCTGCACCCGTGCATGGGATTCTATTTGAGCCATCTGCAGAACAGGAAACCCGACCCGATCAACAAGATCTATCCGGATGAAAACTACGCCCGCGAAGTCAAACAGTTATTCACCATAGGCCTGTGGGAACTGAATCAGGACGGAACGCGACGCTACGACACCAACGGCCTTCCAATTCCAACTTACGACAACACACATATCACGGAATTCGCCCGCGTTTTTACCGGATTGAGTTACGGACCAGCCAATGCACCAGCCTTTCTCACCGGACTGGCCAATTTCACTGTTCCCATGAAAATGTGGGACGAATACCACGATTGCGACCCCAAAACCTTACTTAACGAAATAACGCTACCCGCCCGAACTCCAAATCATCCGACACCCGGAGCGGCAGGGTTGGCTGATCTGGATGCCGCGATTGACAACCTGTTTTGGCACACCAACGTCGCACCGTTTATCGGGAAACAATTAATCCAGCGGCTCGTCACTTCCAATCCATCCACCGGTTACATTTCACGCGTATCGGCCGCCTTCAATGATAATGGGTCGGGCGTTCGTGGAGATATGCAGGCGGTGGTAAAAGCCATCCTGCTCGACGATGAGGCGCGGAATCCCGCTTTCATGAGTGATCCGGCTTTTGGTAAAATGCGGGAGCCGTTTTTGCGCGTGGTCAATCTTGCGCGCGCATTTAACGCCGCCGCGACCGCAGGATACTATGCGCTCGATGCATTCGATCTCGATCACTATCAACAACCCATGAATTCGCCCAGCGTGTTCAACTTCTATCTTCCCGGCTATCTGCCGCCCGGACCACTGGCGCAATCCGGTCTAGTGGGACCGGAGTTTCAGATTCTTAATGCGGGAAGCGCAATCACCGCGCCTAATTATTACCTGAATGCCGTCCGCAACGGCCTCCATCGGTGGGGTACGTCATTTCCGGAGCGTTCCGTGCGCCTCAACCTCGACCAGGAACTCACCATGGCAAATGACATCGATGCCTTGATACGCCGCCTCGACCTCGCGCTGATGTATGGAACATTATCCCCGCGTGAATTTCAGATCATTCGCGAAGCGGTATCACGCATTCATACCGGCTTGTGGCAATGGCAGGAAGAACGCGTGTACCTCGCGATATATTTAATGATCACTTCTCCGGAATGCGCGGTGGCAAGGTAAGGAAGGCAATCATGATCAATTCATCACATGAAGAATTACGCGCCCTGCATAAACGACTGGTTTCACGCCGTCAGTTCCTGGGACAGGCAAGTTGCGCGGCGGTATCCGCAATTCCTGTCTTCAATACGATCCTGAACTTGAAACTGGCGGGAAGTGTCGCCGCGGCCGAGCCAGGTCCGGCGGAATACCGGGCGCTTGTGTGTGTGTTTCTAAACGGCGGCAATGATTCCTTCAACATGCTGGCGCCTCGCGGGAACTCGGAATATTCCGATTACGCGAATATCCGGCAGGATTTGGCCCTTCCCCAAAACGATTTGTTGTCGATAAATCCGCTCGATTACAACGGACCGCAACTGGGCATACACCCCGGTATGCCGGCGCTTCAGCAATTGTTCGAAAATGGAAATGCCGCGTTCGTAACCAATGTCGGGACACTGGTGGAGCCGGTCACCAAAGCTCAATATGTAAACGGCACAGTTCCACTGCCGCTTGGATTATTTTCACATTCGGACCAGATCGAGCAATGGCAGACATCATTGCCCGACACGCGTTCGGCGGTGGGCTGGGCGGGACGGATGGCCGACCTGCTCAAATCCTTTAATTCAAATGAAAAAGTTTCGATGAATGTTTCATTATCCGGAAGCAATGTCTGGCAATCAGGTCAATCCGTTTTTGAATACGCCATCACGCCAAACGGCGCCGTGGGCTTGCAGGGGTATAATGCCGACTGGCAACAATGGCAGGATGTAATCCAATCCAGAAGCGCCGCTATTGACAGCCAACTGGGACTTCACTACCAGAACCTGTTCGCACAGACATTCGCAAAATCCAAGCGGGATGCATTTGATGCCTATGAAGTATTCGCGGCGGCGACCGCGCCGGAACTTCCCATCGGGGCGACATTCCCATCCTCCAATCTCGGCCAGTCACTGCGAATGATTGCGCGCACGATCGCCGGACGCAATGCGCTTGGCATGACGCGCCAAACTTTTTTTGTGAATTTTGGCGGATGGGACCATCATGACGAGGTTATCAACAATCAAGCCGCAATGTTACCCGTGGTCAGTCAGGCGGTGGGTGCGTTTTTCAATGCCCTTGAGCTTCTCGGGGTGGAAGACCAGGTGACACTGTTCAGCGCTTCAGACTTCGGTCGAACGTTGACCTCCAACGGTCGCGGCTCCGATCACGCCTGGGGTGGAAATCAATTTGTTGTCGGCGGCGCGGTAAATGGGCGCCGCATATTCGGAACCTATCCGTCTCTTTATGAAAACAATCCGCTCGATGTCGGTCGTGGACGGTTGATTCCAACATTGTCCGCAGATGAATTTTTCGCCGAAATGGCCTTATGGCTCGGAGTCAGTCGCGGCAACCTGCCGCTGGTTCTGCCGAACATCGGACGATTTTACAATGTGGATGGAAACGACTGGCCGGTGGGATTTCTTGCGTGAAATATTTTGTTTCGATCATCCTTCTTTTGGTTCTTCTGGTATTTGCCTGGAAACACGGAAAGCAACCGGAAGAACAAAACGACTCGAATCATCCGGAACTTTTTGAAACCTTATCGATCGACGTTGTCGATGCATCCATCGAGCGGGTGCAAACATTGATTTCCGGAATGTTGGTGGCGATGAAAGAGCCTTACCGCCCCCCGATGGGTGACAATCACGATATCTCGCGGGCGCTTTTGGGGCATAATCGATATGGAGATGTATGGATGAACCCTGATGATTCCCTTCTAAACGAAAAGGGGTTGTTGGTCGATCCCTGGGGATCCCCCTATCATTTTCATCCCCGCTCATCGGATGCCATTGATATACGTTCCGCCGGACCGGATCGTATATTATTCACAACCGATGACATAACCTCACCATGACAACCCGTCATGCCAGGTGATCCAGCACCATCACACCAACCCGGATATTGCCTGAACTATATCGTTTAATTTTCGCGTTTTTGTTTGTAGTTCATTGCGGCGACTTGTCCCTGGCGGGCATAATCGATCGCCTCGCCGAGGATTCGTGCCGCTTCTTGAGGCGCATGGAATCCCATTGAGTTTTCCGCGGCGATGAAATCCAACCGCCATTGCGCCTTGCGTTGAAGTTCACGTGTTTCATGCAATTCCTCGTCGGTGGCCCCGTCGTTCCTGGCCGCGATGATGGCGTCGATATGTTCAACCATGGCGGCGCCGGCCCGCTGTAACAAGTTGTGATTTCTTTCCTGGATGACATCAACGCGCGCGAGAATTTCTTTTTCAGGAATATGGTGACAGGTCTGACAGGCCCGGTTGACGTTCAACAAGGGGCTTCGCACCCAGTGGTCGGAAATTTTAGTCGCGCCTTCCCGCATGTAGGGCATGTGGCAATCGGCGCAGGACACGCCGCTTCGGGCATGTACTCCCTGGCTCCACAATTCAAATTCCGGATGTTGCGCCTTGAGGATTTCCGCCCCCGTTTCGGCATGAATATAATCAAAAAACCGTTTGCCATCCGCGAAAGTGCGTTCGTTCCAATGTTGCTCGGTTTGTTCGACGGTCAAGCCTTTGCTCCAGGGGAACTCAAGGGGCATTTGCGTGGCACAGTAGTATTCCACATGACATTGCCCGCAAACAAATGACCGCATCTCGTTGCGCGTTCCATCTTTGTTTGGATCATACAAAACTTCACGGGAACCTTCCCGCCACTGTTCGATTGATGGAATAAACGGGGTCGGTGCGTCCGACTGGGCAAGCGCCTGAATACCGAGAATAAACCCGGGGCGGGTCACCCGCAACTGCATGGTATCCGGGTCGTGACAATCCACGCAGGAAACCGGATGTGCGTGACCGGATTCGTGCAACATCTTGTTCATTTCCTGATAGGAATACTTATAACTTTCATGAAAGCCCTTCATGGCGTCGCCATCCCCCAATGCGCGATACAACGGCATGACCGAAGAGTGGCAATGCAGGCAGGAACCGGATTGCGGCCTGGTGATGCGTACTGTTTCCTCCTGGTCAACCAGCATGTAGGCATGGCCGCGACGGTCACGGTAATCCAGCGAAAAGGCGTAACCGAGGAAAATGCGCTTCAACCAGGGATCCCGCTCAATTTTTTGCTCCGGCAATGATTCACTGCCTCCGTGTCCGCCAAATCGTGTGCGGGTCGGCAAAGCGGTGCGCAGGTAAGCATCGTAGTGGCGGGGCCAATTCAAACCCCACAACGAGGCATCGGTTGTATCTTCGTCAATTTCCTGAACCCGGATGAAGGGCGACCGCGCCTCGCTTTTACGCTCAAATATATTTACCAGCAATGCGGTAACGAGGGAGGTTGCAACCGCGGTGATCAGAATAATCACGCCAAAAACTACGCGAGTCATTCCTGCTTTTTTACTCATCTCATTCATAACGCCTCCTTGATCTCCTTCAGCTTCATCGGACCACCCAGACCAACCCGGTCGCCATGCCCCACGGTTGCATGGCATTGAACGCAACGAATGGAGTCGGGGGCTGTCGTGGCGCCGGTTACAAGTTCGTGAACCAGATCCTCATGGCACCGCAGGCAATTATCCTGAAGTATCTGACTGTTGGCGGACTTGATCATGATGGGTTCGTGAAAGTCCTGAAAAGTAAACCCCTTGGAGTGATGATAGCCGTTTTCCGCCTTGGCAATGTACTTGGCAATAAACGCCTGGGGTAAATGACAATCAACACACGATGCGACATTTTTATGGCTGGATTTCAGCCAGGCATCGTACTGGGGTTGCATGATGTGACAGTTGGTGCAGGCTAAAGGGTCGGTACTCAAATACGACAAACCCTCCGCATATCTGAAAGTATACCCCCCGACGCCCACGAATATGCCAATGGCGATGGCAAGGATTAAAGACCTGCGATTTTTCAGATCTAATCTTGGCGCGGACTGAACCATGGATTGATCTTAACGTTATCTAAATGTTATTCAAACATTTAATGTTATCGGGGAATCGCTGAATGTGACGCGGCCATCAGATTAATTAATCGAAAAAGCAAACGTGCCCCGACATTGGCATCCCATTCATCCGGTCCAGGACTGACTTCATTTACATCCAGCCCGATAATCATTCTTCCACTGTCCACAACAGCTTTAACAAGTTGCAGAGCTTCCTCAAACTCAAACCCGCCGGGTACGGGTGTGCCGGTCCGGGGGCACAGCTTCGGATCTAGTCCGTCAATATCAAAAGAAACATAAACAAGCTTTGGCAGTTTTTTTACAATTTCTTTGTGAACCGAGTTCATCGCCTGGCCGGCATACAGCTTGCGTTTGATATCGCGGTCAAAAAACGTTACGACCCTTCCTTTGGATTGGCGGATTACATTTACTTCCTCATCGCAGTAATCGCGGATACCTGCCTGAACCAAACGTGTGACCTGCCTGACCTTCAGAGCATTGTACATGATGGAAGCATGGGAATAGCGGAAACCTTCGTAGGCCTCGCGTAAATCAGCATGAGCATCCATTTGCAGAATGCCGAACGACTTGTATTTATCCGCCAAAGCTTCGATGAATCCCAGAGGCGTCGAGTGATCGCCACCCACCAAGGCCACCATTTTATTATTAGCCAAATGACGAGACGTTGTATCGCGGACGTGCTTGATCATGCGAGTACAACCAGCATTCACATCCTTATAGGCTTTCATCATCGCCTTGTCATTTTGCGGATCACGACCCTGGGCAAGTTTTTCAATGCAATTAACGGCCAATTTGCGAAGTTTTTGACTATCCCTGATTAACGATGCGGGAATGGGATCCATGGCCACGCCCAGTTTCCATGCGTCCGGTAAATCTGGATCATATAAATCGACCTGCCTCGACGCTTCCAGAATGCCGTGCGGACCGCGAAGCGTACCGCCCCCATAAGAAACCGTAACCTCCCACGGAACAGGAACCACCACTACACGAGCCTCTTCCGGGGTAAATGGCAGGCCAAAAATGCCCGAATTTTCCCTGCCGAGTTGATTGGGATCAAAAGACTGGATTTTTTTCTGTAAACTCATGGGAAAATCATCGATATCTTCGGTCGCGGTTGCGAGTTAAAAATTCATGATGTTGTGGATTGCCATCCTATTATTGCTTGATTCCGGCTTTGCGCTTTTGTTTGAGCGCAAAATCAAGGTGGTTCTGCCCCGCTGGAATATCAACATTCTAGCCTTGCTGGAAGCTGGAATCGCCGGAGTTTTGATTGCCCTTCACTTTTGGTTGAAAAAATAACCGGGCATTTCATCGTCGCCACGATAACAAGTCATGCATGGATTCATTTTTCCGGTCGGGACCAAGCGACCAAACGAGTATCCCCTCCCCGACCACTGATCCATAGGTGCTGTTGGCAATGGTCACGATGTTGTCGTAGTTTGAATCGAAAGCCATCTGGTATGGACTACCCCAGGGATCAACAACCTCCCCTGCTTCATTTTGCCTTAGTTGCACGTGTTCCAGTCCGGCAAGGCGAATAAAGTTAATGCGGTTCGGATTCCGGATATGAGCCACGTTGCCGGGGCCATCAATTCCCGCGAGAATATTGTATACGCCACGATTTGGAACACGCTCACCATAACGGGCGTCACCGCGTTCCGGCGGATTGTAAACAGGCCATTCGCGATACTCGCGGTTATAGGCCACTGCGGCTTCGACAAGTAATCGAATCTCCGAATATGCCTGAACGCTTTTGGCCCGGGTTTTGACCTCAATGATAATCGGGATCACAATGGAAACGAGAATCAGGATAATGGCAAAAGCAAAGAGAAATTCCGGCCACGCGGCGCCGGCGCGTTTCGAGCCGAGCGGTTTAACCCGGATATTGCATGAGCGAGTGGCGGTCTCGGCTAAAACAGTCTTATATTGCTG